>JAFTRI010000003.1 GCA_017462345.1 Muribaculaceae bacterium | reverse complement strand
CGGGAAAACTTTTTTTCAAAACTGGCCATTCTCCAGTCGCCTCCCTTCCTTTTCCGGCCGGCCTCCGCCGCGCCTTCCCGAAAGCGAGTGCAAAGGTACAACCTTTTCCCTCAGCCACCAAATATTTCCGCATATTTTTTCGTCAAAAAAATCAACCGGGAGCACCAACTACCTTTCCGCCAGAAAGATACACCCCACAAAAAAAATCACCATAAAAAAAGCTGCACCGGAAAACCGGCACAGCACCATCATCATATTACCAATATACTCCCAATCATATTATCCGCTCCAGACTTTCAGTATTACGGGCAACGTCCTCATCGGTAACTTCGTAATTTGACAAGTCTCCCGCGATATAGCTGTCATATGCGGCCATGTCGATAAGCCCGTGTCCGGAAAGATTAAACAGAATTGTTTTTGCCCGGCCTTCTTCCTTGGCCTTGAGCGCCTCACGTATCGTTGCAGCAATCGCATGCGAACTTTCAGGAGCAGGAATGATACCCTCGCCCCGGGCAAACATTGTCGCGGCTTTGAACGTCTCCAATTGCGGGATATCCACAGCCTCTATCAGCCCGTCCTGCTTCAGCTGGCTCACAATCGAACCGGCGCCATGATAGCGCAACCCTCCGGCGTGAATATTGGCAGGCGAAAAATTATGGCCGAGAGTAAGCATCGGGATCAAAGGAGTATATCCTGCTTCATCACCGAAATCATATTGGAACACACCTCGCGTCAATTTCGGGCAGGACGCCGGCTCGGCAGCGATAAACCGCGCACTATGCTCTCCGCTGAAATTATGCCGGATAAACGGGAACGAGATTCCTGAGAAATTACTGCCACCACCGAAGCAGCCTATTACGACATCGGGATATTCCCCGGCCATCTCCATCTGCTTCTCTGCCTCAAGACCTATAACCGTCTGATGCAACGAAACATGATTCAGCACCGAACCGAGCGTATACTTGCAATTAGGCGTTGACATCGCCAGCTCCACAGCCTCGGAAATGGCCGTACCCAACGAACCCTGATAGTTCGGAGTATCCGTCAGAATGCGGCGTCCGGCCTTGGTTGACATACTCGGCGACGCTATAACCTGCGCACCGTAAGTCTGCATAATGGAACGGCGATAAGGCTTCTGGTGATATGAGACCTTCACCATATACACAGCCAGTTCCAATCCGAAATGCTTGGCAGCCAGCGACAACGCCGCACCCCACTGTCCGGCTCCGGTCTCGGTCGTAATATTTGTCACCCCCTGTTTCTTACAATAATAGGCCTGAGCTATCGCCGAATTCAGCTTATGTGAACCGACAGGGCTCACACTCTCATTCTTGAAATATATATGTGCCGGAGTGTCAAGCATTTTCTCAAGCCCACGGGCACGCACAAGCGGAGTGGGACGCCATATTTTATACATGTCCCTTACTTCTTCAGGTATCTCTATCCACCTGTCGGTATCATTCAGTTCTTGACGCGCCAGTTCCTCGGCGAAGAGTGGATACAGATCCTCGGCCGACAACGGCTTTTTTGTTGCCGGATTCAGGATGGGACGCGGCTTGACCGGCATGTCAGGCAGCACATTATACCACTTCTCGGGAATATCTCGTTCTTGCAATAAAAATTTCTTAGATTCCATTTTCGATATTTATTTAAGATTTATACAATTCACATGCATTTTTATCATTTTTGCAAAGGAAATAAAAAATAATTATTCATACAAGTATTTTTTTAATTTTTCATCCAAAGCCTGAAAGATTATTCGACATACAAATATTTTAGCCTATATTTGTAACATTATACCAGTTCATAATGGCCAAGCACAACGATATTGGGACATGGGGCGAGGATATCGCTTGTGAAACCCTGATTGCAAAAGGCTATGCGATCACCGGACGCAACTGCCGCATAGGGAATTACGAGATTGACATTATCGCGATGAAAGGCAACCGCATAATCTTTGTGGAAGTCAAGACACGCTCTATTGCATACACCGATCCGCTGGATGCAGTCGACGCTAAAAAAATTTCACGGATATGCCATGCCGCCGACGCCTACATCCGCGCCAATGGCATCTCCCATGAAGCCCAGTTTGACATCATAACCGTAATCGGCACAGCCGAAAGCCACACGGTCGAGCATATTCCCGATGCATTCATGCCGTCACTGAAAACCTATCGATGACACAAATTATTTTTTTCAAAAAATATCAAATTTTTATTCCTAAATAAATTGATTATTTCTAAATTCGCAAAATCAAGATTCAAATTTTTAACTGCCTAAATTCAAATATCATTTAACCAAAAACGCTTATGAAAAAATTTCTGTTCATGACAGCTGCATTACTCCTCTCTCAGGGAGCTTCAGCTCAGACATTAAAGCAAGGTAAGCTTGACAATGTCACCCGCATCACCTCGGATGCCGCTAAGTATGAAAATCCGCGTTGGTCTCCCGACGGGAGCAAAATCGCCTTTACCGGATTTGGATACGACGGGCTGTACATAATGGACGCCGACGGATTGTCCAAGAAACAGATCTCTGACGCATCCGGTGTCGGATACATGTTCCAGTGGAGTGCCGACTCCCGCGAGATACTCGTCAGGGACACCCGTTGGGAAGAGACTGCCGACGGTGTCAGACGTTACCACGCAGCATGGGCGGTAGATCTCTCCGGCGACAAGGTGCGCTTGACCGAAGATGCCGAATACATGCAACCGGCCGCATGGCGATACTCGGTCAGTGGGGCAAAGAGCATTGCCGCTCCTGATGCAAGAATAATCTCCGGATCAGCCCTGAGCGTTCTCCCAAAGTCCGTTTCACGGCAGGTCGCACTGAACCCCTCGACCAACATCAGTTTCATTGTCGACAGTGACAACCTGTATATCGTGAACAGCCGTGGGGACAAAAAACTCATAAACGAAGGAGCATCATTCTGCCCGGTCCTGTCTCCCGACGGAAAGAAAGTAGCATTCAACCAGATGGACGATGTGTGTGTAATGAACATCGACGGTACAGGCAAGAAAGTCCTCGGACGCGGATTCAACCCCTCCTGGGTAAACGACAGCCAGATCATTTACGAGCTGACAACCGATGACGGGCACACCTACACTTCCGGTGAGCTCTACATCATCAACATCGACGGCACGGGCTACAAGCCCTTGACCACGACCTCAAGGCTCATCGAGATGAACCCGTGCGTATCGCCCGACGGCTCGAAAGTAGTGTTCACCTCATTTACCGACGGACAGATATACGTTGCCGACCTCAAATAACATCAACCTTAAATGACTACGATTATGAAGAAAATATATCTGATATTGGCGTTATTCATGGTTTCATCCATGACATTCAATGTTGACGCAGCCACAGACTGGTCAGGACTTAGGATAATGCTTGACCCGGGACATGGCGGTACCGACCCCGGCGCATCAGGGCCGACCGCGCCCCACGAAGCCACTCTTGCCCTTCGCTGCGGCTTGGCATTGAGAGACCGAATCGTAAATGAGTGCAACGGTACGGTAAAGATGACCCGCACAACCGACACATTCATCTCCCTCTCATCCCGCAAGGCCTCATCCGTATCTTACGACCCATATATCTTCTGCTCTATCCACTTGAATGCATTTAACGGCACAGCCAAGGGAACAGAGACCTACTATTACCACACTACCGGCAACAGCTCCCTGCTCGCCAATAAAGTACATGCTCAGCTCATCGCCAACTTCAAGACCGTAAGCGGGTTCACACCCACCAACCGTGGAGTGAAGACAGCAGCCTATACCGTAATCACCGGTTCGGCAAGCGTCCCGGCAATTCTCACCGAGGGGCTTTTCGTTGACAACTCCACCGAATGGAGCATCATCAACAACAATTCAAAGGACGGTTTCAAGAAATGGGTACAGGGTCACCTCTATGGATTCTATGACCGCCTTGTCCTCTATAAAAGCGGCATCATCGACCCGTCAGGGACTACAACCACCACACCCGATCCCACTTGGACAGTAAGCCCTACCGAATGGGCATTCACCTGTGCTGAAGGTTCTTCATCGACCGTCGACGTGACAATCAAGGGTTCTAACCTCACCGCTGCACCAACTGCAACTATAAGCGGCACAGGATTCTCCATTGCAAGCAGCAGCCTTACTACTACAAACAGCACGGTAAAAGTGAAATTCGCTCCGACAAGCACAGGCAGCTACTCAGGAACGTTAACTTTGAAGTCAGGCACACTTAGCCAGAAAGTGGCATTGACCGGTACTGCTACCGCAGTTCCCCTCACATTCACCGAGAAATGGAACGCATCCGATAAGTCCGGCACGATATCCAAATTCGGATGGGATGCCGGTTTGGTCCGCAACATGGCCTATAATGCCGGTAAACTTTACCTTGTCTACAACCACAGCGACATTAAGGTTGTCAATGCCCAGACAGGCGCTGACCTCGGCAATCTTAACAAGGGCGGCGTCGAAGGCGGCACACTCACATTCTGTGACGTAAAATGCTGCGACGGGAAAATCGTGGCCTGCAACCTTGCAGTCACCAATGGCACATTCAAGGTTTACGTATGGGATAACGACCAGTCCAACCCGCGTGTACTGTTGAGCACCACCGATTTCGGAGGGGCAACCCGCATCGGTGACTGCATCGGATTCTACGGCACATGGACAAGCGGCAAACTCGTATTCTCACAATACACCACCGAAGCCACCCGCATAATATCGTACGCTATCACCAACGGCGTATGTGCGACCGCTCCCACTGTCATCAATGCGACAACCGACGGGACAACCGTCCTTAATGCCGGTACATCGGTACGCGTCTATCCCGATGCTACAGGTTACTGGTTTGACGGTAAAAACAACCACACTACCCGCCTTAACACTTCCGCCGTACGTGAATACTATGTTGACTCCGACGAGACTTGGGGCAACGCATTTGAAGTATTTACATGGAAAGGTACCGAATATGCCCTAACCACCCTGTTCAACCCCATGGAAGGCGAAAGCTGGAGTACTCAGACCGATGCCCAAAAAGCCCTCAACTATACCGGCGGCCGCATGAAACTGCTCCGCAATGATGACGGGTGGGCAAATGCAGCCGATTGCGGTGACTATCCTGCAGCCGGTCTGAGCGACACTCGCCAGAACTCCAACTGTACCACTAATGCAATTGCTTCAGTCAACGGCACAAGCGGTGTTGAAGCATGGGTACTTTCAACCAATCAGGGTATTGCCTACTACACACACGGCACTGTCCCCTCTTACACTGTTGAAGAGATCAAGCCTATCTCACCCACGATAACCGCAAGCAAGACCACAGCCTCGATGAAAGCGACAGTTGGGTCAAGCACAAGCGAGACCATCACGTTCACAGGAAGTTCACTGACCGAAGGTATCACACTCGCCCTTTCGGGAACCGACGCTGGCATGTTCTCTCTGTCAACAACCTCACTCGCAGCCGAAGGAGCTTCAACAACAGTCACCTATACCCCGACTGCAGCCGGAACCCACACCGCAACGCTCACCGCATCATCAGCCGGTGCTGACGACGTAACAGTAAGCCTCACCGGTACCGGAGAAGAAGTCCTTGTGGTTACAGGAGCGGAACTCACCCAGGATTGGGCCAACACCACCGATATCCTTACCGCACAGACCAATTCACGTTGGGCATCAGGGATGGGTGGCAAAATCTATGTCAACGACCACAGCAGTTCCACCCTGTACTATTATACCCAGTCAGGACGCACAACCGTTGGCTCATCCGCTGCCGGAACAGCAATCGCACATGACGACAAGGGTAATATCATCCTTGGCACCACTATATGGACGGCTGCGGCCAACAGCTGGAAGATCCTCCCTGCCGGCAGCTCTACATTCCAGGATCTTGCAGTCACCCTGCCCGACGGAATGAGCAGCAACTATATCCAGTACATCGGACATGTTGCCGGTGACATGATGAGTTCAACCGGTGGCGCATTGTTACTGTTCCCCAACACCTCGACATCGGTTGCCAAGATCGTGATCAAGAACGGTGCTCAGGCATCAGCCACAAAGATTGATGTAACCGCAATCACTGCCGACGCCCAATCATTTGCCGTTCCGCTGACATCCGACCCCAACAGTGACGCAATCGCTGCCCGCGTACGCAGTAGCAACCACTTCTACTACCACAACGGCACTGAATTTGTTGCATACAACAATAACGGTATCAACAAGACCCAAGGCGGCACATTCTTCACCCTCAACGAGACACTCTATGCTGTTGAGCCTATAGGTGCAAACTATCTTGACGGATTCCAGATTGTTGATGTCGACAAGAACGAGATTGTTGCCACCCACTCAGCCCAGTTTACAACACCGGCCTACTCCCCCAATGCCAACTGTATTTCAGCCGAGGTTGTAGGTGACTATGAGGCCAATCTGTACCAGTACGTTCCCGGTCAGCTCGCGGCACAATACACATTCAAGCTGAAACTGACATCAGGAATCGACAATGCAGGAATCGGCAGCGATAATGCAGCAAGCATTTACATCAACGGTGAAATACTGAATGTTTCAGGCGTTGAAGCTGAAACTATAAATGTATTCGCAGCCACAGGACAGCTTGCATCTCAAGCCAACAATACACAGCAGGTCAACATCAGCGCACTGCCCGCCGGCATCTACGCTGTTCAGGTAACCGACATTGACGGAAACATCATCACCGCTAAAGTCGCTTACCGCAAATAACCTCTTTTCAACTCTATTCTTTGGGGGGATATGCCGGCACCGGCATATCCCCTTTTTATGAACATTCAACCTATCAGACACGTTATTAACCTATAACCCACACTCTCACCTATGGACAAAAACGTAAAAGACAGTCTGCTGCAGCGTCGCAGCATACGCCGGTATGAACGGGAAAGCATATCGGAAAACGACATGGCGCTGATCCATGAGGCAATACGCAACACCCCGACAAGCTACAACGGGCAACAGTTTTCGGTAATCGACATCGACGACCGGGAAACGAAAGAAAAACTGTACGAACTGACCGGACAGAAACAGATCAAGACTTGCAGCAGATTCCTGCTATTCTGCATGGACTACAACAAGATAACACGCCTTGCCGAAGCCAAAGGTATCGTTATGCCCACATTCACCGGCACAATGGACGGGATAATAGTGGGCATCGTTGACGCTTCTCTTGCAATGATGAGCGCGGTTACAGCGGCAGAATCACGCGGGTTGGGTACATGCTGCATCGGATATGCCCGCACGGCAGCACCCGAGGCAATCGCTGAACTGCTCGGACTTCCGCTAAAGACATTTGCCGTGTGCGGTCTGGCAATAGGTATTCCACGAGAACTACCCGACCTAAAGCCCAAACAGCCAAAGTCACTTGTCATCCACCGTAACCGCTACCGGAACGATGACCTCACTGGAGAATTGCTCGACTATGATGCGGCAATACACCGCTACAACGCAACACGCTCAGGAGCGACAAGCGACAACGACTGGTGTGCCCACATCATCGACTATTACCGTCAGGCAATGGACTATACCATGCTTGACACTCTCATCCGCCATGGCTTCAACATAACACGATAGGGATCGCCATCCGTTAACAAGCCGGCTATCCTGAATAAAACACGGGCTGCACCTCAATACAAGATGCAGCCCGTATCAGTATGTTTCAATACCCGTTTCTTAAGGAATCAGATTGTAAGCGCGGAACACTTTCTGTATCTTTTCAAGAGCAACGGTAACCTGTTCTTTGGTGTGTGTTGCCATGAGACTGAAACGTATAAGCGTATCATGAGGGGCAACTGCCGGAGAAACAACCGGATTGACAAAAATCCCTTCATTCAACAAGTCGCGCGTAATGGCAAACGTCTTGTTGTTGTCACGGATATACAACGGAATAATGGGAGTGGACGTATGCCCTATCTCACATCCCATATTACGGAATCCCTCAAGTGCATAGTTGGTTATAGTCCAAAGGTGCTCCTGACGTTCAGGCTCCTGTTCCATTATATCGATTGCAGCAAGTGCAGCAGCGGTAGAAGCCGGCGTGATACTTGCAGTAAAGATATATGAACGTGAATGGTGACGCAGGAAGTTGGTTATCTCCTTGTCACAGGCAATGAATCCGCCAAGAGAAGCAAAAGATTTACTGAATGTACCCATCACGAGATCCACATCATTTGTAACACCGAAATGGTCACATGTTCCTCGTCCTCCACGTCCGAAAACGCCAATACCGTGTGCCTCATCAACCATCACACTCGCATCGTATTTCTTTGCAAGTTCAACAATTTTAGGCAGATTGGCAACATCCCCTTCCATCGAGAACACACCATCGGTAACAATCAGCTTCACCTTATCCGGTTCACACTTCTGTAGCTGTTTTTCAAGCGACTCCATGTCATTGTGCTTGTATTTTAGCTGTTGCGAGAATGACAGGCGGCGACCCTCGATAATAGAGGCATGATCCTGCTCGTCCCAGATGATATAATCCTCTCGACCGGTAAGTGTCGACACGACACCGAGATTCACCCCGAATCCGGTCGAATAAATCATTACATCCTCTTTCCCTATATATTCGGCAATACGTGCTTCAAGCTTTTTGTGCAAGTCAAGCGTTCCGTTCAGGAAAGGGGAACCGGCACATCCTGTACCGTACTTTCTTGTCGCCTCAATGGCAGCTTCCTTTATACGCGGATCGTTGACAAGACCGGAATAGCAGTTAGAACCGAACATCAGCACTTTATTGCCGTTGATGATCACTTCCGAATCCTGTTCACTTGAAATGGCGCGGAAATAGGGATAGATACCGAGAGCCTTTGCTTCTTGAGGTGCGGTATATTTTGCGAGTTTAGCTTGTAATAGCTTCATTACTATAGATTTTTGAGACAAATATCCGTTTCAGTCTATTATAAATTTAACCAGAATGCAAAGATAAGAAAAATTAGCGACAATACTCACACGCATAACACTAAAATTTGCGCACTCCAACATTTTTTGCGCAATTCCAGATAGCAGTCAGCATCAGCGCCATCAGCGCCAGTATCCCGGCCTGACTCCATGCAATCATACAGAAAAGAGGAGCGTTTCGCTGAAACGCTCCCCCTCCTATACATTTCCGTCCAAATCCTTACTGTTGGGAAACCTCTGCCACACCGGCCAATTCGGGGTCAATCATGATGCGTCCGCAGTATTCACACACGATAATTTTCTTGTGCATCTTGATCTCCATCTGTTTTTGTGGAGGTATACGGTTGAAACAACCGCCACAAGCATCACGTTGTATATATACCACGCCAAGCCCGTTACGTGCGTTCTTGCGGATACGCTTGAACGCGGTCAGTGTGCGTGCATCGATAAGCGGCTCGATTTCCTTTACCTGCTCACGGATACGCTCCTCATCCTGACGTGTTTCCGAAACTATTTCTTCAAGTTCGGCCTTCTTTTCCTGCAATATGTGGTTACGGTCGAGAAGAGCCTCCTCGGTAGCCGCAATGTCGCGGTTCTTGGCTTCAATCACACGGGCATATTCATTAAGATGCTTCTCGCTCAACTCGATTTCAAGAGTCTGGAACTCGACTTCCTTGGAAAGGAGATCAAACTCACGGTTATTTCTTACATTGTCAAGCTGGGTCTTGTAACGCTCGATCTTGCTCTGCGATTCATTGATTTTCTCTTTCTCGGCAGCAGTTTTTTTATTGAGTTCGTCTATTTCCTGACGATAATTATCGATACGGGTGTGTAGACCTTCAATGTTGTCCTCAAGATCCTTTACCTCAAGAGGCAATTCTCCGCGTATAGTCTTGATACGGTCTATTTCCGTAAGCAGTGTCTGGAGTTCATAAAGCGACTTCAACCGCTGCTCAACAGTAAGTGATTGTTCATTAATTGTCTTATCGGTAGCCATAGCTTACAAATAATTTATCGGATTTTTTTCTAAATCGGAATAATAGAGTGCAAAGGTAGGAAATTTTTCTTTAATTACGTGATAAAAAATCTCTTTTGTGCACTGTTCACCCTCAAAATGTCCAATATCTACAATAAAGATACGGTCGGCATAATCCACAAAATCATGATAACGCGTATCGGATGTGACATATACCTGCGCCCCCTCAGAGACAGCTTTACCCAGCAGGAACGAACCGGCTCCGCCACACATCGCGACGCTCTTCACAAGCACATTACCTGCCGGCGGCGTCGTACATCGTACCACCGGAGAGGAAAACACATCCTTCACACGTGACACAAACTCATCAACCGTAACCGGGGGCTCATACTCTCCTATTGCACCCGAACCGGTGTACATCGACCGGTTGTCAAGCCTGATAAAATCGTATGCCGGCTCCTCGTAAGGATGAGCGCCACACAAAGCCTGCTCCACATCACCTCTGCGCCACGTCGGCAACAAAACCTCCAACCGTGTTTCCGGCTCATGATGCAACTGCATCACGCCTCCGACATAAGGGTTCGCCCCATCAAGGGCACGGAATGTTCCCTCCCCTTTCGTAGTATATCTGCACCGGTCATAATTGCCCTGCTTGCCTGCCCCGGCATCAAACAATGCCGCGCTCACACTCTCGACATGGCTGTCAGGCACCATCGTAACAAGTTTCATCAACTTGCCGGGTTGCGGTTCGAGCACACGTATCCCGCTCAACCCGAGCTTACGGGCCATCATCCACGACACCCCGTGAGTGGCATTGTCGGCTGAAGTGTGGCACGAGTATACCGAAATTCCCGACGCCAGCGCTTTCATCACCGATATTTCCACCGGTGACGCCCCGACAATACGTTTCAGTCCCCTGAACAGCAACGGATGATGCGACACAATGAGATTGCACCGTCGCGACACTGCCTCATCGACAACCGCAGGTGTCACATCGACACACAGCAGCACGCCTGTACATTCTGCGTTCCTGTCCCCGAGCTGTAATCCGCTGTTATCATAGTCCTCCTGCAACTGCGGAGGAGCAAACCGCTCTATTTCCGAAATTATGTCCCTTACAAGTATCATCAATCCTCTGTTGGGGACACTATAGCAAGTGAGAGTTCGTCAAGCTGCGCCACGTCAAGAGCCGACGGCGCATCGAGCATCACGTCACGCCCACTATTGTTCTTGGGGAATGCGATACAGTCACGTATGCTGTCAAGACCGGCAAACAGAGAAACCCACCGGTCAAGACCGTATGCAAGGCCGCCATGAGGTGGAGCCCCATACTTGAACGCATTCATCAGGAAGCCGAATTGTTCCTGTGCGCGCTCCGGAGTAAATCCGAGAATTTCAAACATCTTGGCCTGTAATGCGCTGTCATGAATACGGATAGAACCGCCTCCCACTTCAACGCCATTGATCACCATGTCATACGCATCGGCTCGCACCGCTGCCGGATCAGTATCGAGCAACGGAATATCCTCATCTTTGGGATGGGTAAACGGATGATGCATCGCCATCAGGCGGTTCTCCTCCTCACTCCACTCAAACATGGGGAAATCCACAACCCACAGGCAGGCAAACTTATTCTTGTCCCGCAATCCGAGCTGGCGTCCCATTTCAAGACGCAACTCGCACAACTGCTTGCGTGTCTTCATTACATCATCACCGCTGAGAATCAGGATGAGATCCCCCGGTTTTGCACCGAATTTCCCTTTCATCTCCTGCAATGTCTCCTGAGTGTAGAACTTGTCAACGCTCGATTTCACGTTTCCGTCAGCCTCAACACGGGCATACACCATGCCCTTCGCCCCTATCTGAGGACGTTTGACAAATTCCGTCAGCTGGTCAAGCTGTTTGCGTGTATAGACGGCAGCGCCCTCGGCACAGATACCGCCCACGTATGCTGCATTGTCAAACACGGAAAATCCGTGTCCCCGCATCACATCCATCAACTCGACAAACTGCATTCCGAAACGCAAGTCAGGTTTATCACTGCCATAATATTTCATTGCGTCAGCCCATGGCATGCGGATGAACGGCTCAGTGAGTTCCACCCCGCGCAATTCCTTGAACAGATGCTTGGCCATTCCTTCAAACAGGTTAATTATATCATCCTGCTCCACATAACTCATTTCACAGTCAATCTGGGTAAACTCAGGTTGACGGTCGGCACGCAGATCTTCATCACGGAAGCACTTGACTATCTGGAAATACCGGTCGATTCCCGACACCATGAGGAGCTGCTTCAATGTCTGCGGGGACTGAGGCAAAGCATAGAACTGTCCGGGGTTCATGCGTGAGGGCACTACAAAATCGCGGGCACCCTCAGGCGTAGAGCCAACAAGCATAGGAGTCTCCACCTCAAGGAAACCTTTGCCGTCAAGGTAACGGCGCACCTCCATCGTCATGCGGTGGCGCAATTCAAGATTACTGCGCACACATCCGCGCCGCAGATCAAGATAACGGTATTTCATACGCAGGTCGTCACCACCGTCGGTATCGTCCTCGATAGTGAACGGAGGTACCTCCGAACGGTTAAGCACTGTCAGACGACGGGCGATTATCTCTATATCACCGGTGGGAAGATGAGGGTTCTTGCTCGATCGCTCGGCAACCATGCCTACAACCTGAATCACATATTCCCTACCGAGTTTATTGGCCGACTCGCACAGTTCGGCATCCACTTCATTGTTAAAAACCACCTGGGTTATACCATAACGGTCACGCAGGTCGACAAATGTCATACCGCCCATTTTACGGCTTCGCTGTACCCAACCGGCAAGCGTAACCTCTTTGCCGGCATCAGCGAGACGGAGTTCTCCGCAAGTATTGCTTCTATACATATCGCGATTTGTTTTATTCTTCTGACTGACAAAGATACAACAAAACGCCGAAAAGCCCGCACCTTTCGCCCCACAATGTCTCAATTACGGCGGAACCACCATAGTATCTTTTGCCACAACGTCGGCGGATTTACTTTTACATGGACATTCACCCCGTTATTGCCTATATTCAGGAAAAGGATCGAAGCACGCAGCACAATGGCCACCGCCTCCTCAAACTTGACAATCGCATGAATACGTTCCAGCTCTATCTTATGGAACAATGACCCTGCATCGACACTGTTAATCACCAACGATTTCTCATCGATCTCTATTCCATGATCATCCGCCACATTGTCAAACAGTACACCGATGTCAAGGTCATCGGTGCAGGAAGGCCGTTTGCTATATTTTCTATACAATTCGTCTATGACTTTCTTTGTAATCATGAAACAATAGTTAAGAATCAGACATAATACCGGAGTGCTGCACTGTAAGCTCCCATGTTTCCCTAAATAACGCAAAGCATTATTAGAATGTTTTCCACGTTAACCATTATTAAGAAGAAAACCGGTGACCGTGCATTACTGCACAATCACCGGTCCTTTATCTGAAACAGCTTCAGCTATTTACGCGAGGAATGCGAGAAGCACACCTGCAGCAACAGCCGAGCCGATAACACCCGCAACGTTGGGTCCCATTGCATGCATCAGCAGATAGTTGGACGGATCGTACTCAAGACCGAGGTTATTCGAGATACGTGCCGACATCGGCACAGCCGACACACCGGCATTACCGATAAGCGGATTGAGTTTCTTGCCTTTTGGCAACACAAGGTTGAACAACTTGACAAAAAGCACACCTGAAGCCGAAGCTATAATGAATGCCATAAATCCGAGTGCAAAGATACCGATTGTCTCTGACGTAAGGAATTCAGATGCCTGAGTGGACGCACCGACCGTCATACCGAGAAGTATCGTTACTATATCAGTCAACGCATTACTTGCCGTCTTGGCAAGACGTGTGGTCACACCGCACTCGCGCAACAGGTTACCGAAGAACAACATACCAAGCAACGGAAGGGCCGTAGGCACAACAAAGCATGTGAGCAGCAGACCTACGATCGGGAATATAATCTTCTCGTTCTGAGACACGGCACGAGCCGGTTTCATCTTGATAAGACGCTCATTCTTGGTGGTAAGCAGTCGCATGATAGGTGGCTGGATTACAGGCACAAGTGCCATGTAGGAGTAAGCCGAAACAGCAATTGCACCCATCAGGTTGGGAGCGAGCTTGGATGAAAGGAAGATAGCCGTAGGACCGTCGGCACCACCGATGATGGCGATGGCACCTGCCTGATCAGGAGCAAACCCGAGGGCAAGGGCGACCATATAGGCGCCAAAAATACCGAACTGTGCTGCCGCACCAACAAGCATTAGCTTAGGATTGGCAATCAATGCAGTAAAGTCGGTCATCGCACCGATACCAAGGAAGATCAGCGGAGGATACCATCCGGCACGCACACCGTTGTAGAGGATATTTAGCACTGAATTTTCCTCATAGATACCGATTTCAAGACCCGCCTCGGCATCAAACGGGATGTTTCCGATGAGAATACCGAATCCTATCGGCACAAGAAGCATCGGTTCAAAATTCTTCTTGATGGCAAGCCACAAGAAGAACATTCCCACGGCAAGCATGACAAAATGCTCCCATGTGGCATTGTTAAAACCTGTCAGATTCCAGAACGTCTGAAGGTTTTGCGCCATAAATTCACTTAATGATTGTTCACTCATAATTCCGATGTTTATTCAAGAGTGATTAATACATTTCCTTCAAGGACAGAGTCGCCCGCATTCACATTAATCGAAGCGACCTTTCCGTCACGACCGGCATGGATGGCATTCTCCATCTTCATAGCCTCAAGACTGATTACAGTGTCGGCAGCCTTTACCGTATCACCGACCTTAACACTGATTGAAACGATAACACCGGGCAGAGGTGCTTTCACAGCATAACCGCCTGTAGAAGCTGCTGCGGGCTTGGTAATGACCTTAGCACCCGATTCGGTACGCGGGGCAGCAGCGGGGCGAGGCTTGCTGACAACCGTAACAGTTTCTTTCTTTTCGAGTTCCACAGTATAAGGAGTACCGTTAACCTCCACCTGTGCGATGTTATTGTCGATGTCCCCAACAGCAACCTTATAGAGATTGCCGTTGATCTTGTATTTATATTCTTTCATTGTTTTTCTGTAAAGTTTTTAAGTTATAGATGAGTTAACGGCGAGGCAGTTCACGCAACCCGTAGATTTTGGAGCTCCACGGAGAATAAGCGCGTTTCACCTTGTTGATTGTGAGTATGGTAGTTTCCTGGTCATGGGCATCAAGATGTTCATGCAGAGCCATAACGATAGCGGCAATTTCCTCGCCCGAATCGTTGATTTTCTCACCCTTGGGCAATTCTTCAGGAGCGATACCCTGAGCCTTGATCTTGTTGACCTTGGAAACCTTTTCTCCAATCTTGCTGATAATATAGAAACAGATACTCAACACAAGAAGCGCACTGAAAACGATAGCCATCGCCATAAGTGTCATCACCACTCCGCTTGCGTCCTTCTCTGCAAACATATCGACTTTACTGTTGGTGTCGACAATGATATTGTTACTGCTCGGTGTGATATACTTTGCATCACTCCCATCGCGCACTTCCCATCCCGACTTACCGTCAGTCTCTCGGGCCCAAGTGTAATTTGCGGCAAGAGAAGCGGGAACTGTAACGGAATCAATCAGAGTTATACCATCGGCATCATATATTCCGAGCCAATTGTCTATCCCCGGCTCCAGCCTGAAGCTCAAGTGGAATGTCCCCTTGTTAGGCTCATTGTCAGCCCAAAAGATCACATGCTGACGTGGAGGGATCTCGGTCTTCACGTCACCAAGCGGCACAGGGTATTTCTTCGGTTGTGCCGGATCATTTGTCAGGAACACGCTTGATATGTCCATCGGAGCATAAGTAGAGTTGAACAACTCGACCCATGCATGGTACAAGCCGTAGTCATCGATTACACTACTGCTGTCATTCTGCACCATCACCTCATTTATGTACAATCCCTTACGCCCTTGCGCATATGAGGTCATCGCACATACAATAACGGCAATGATCACTAATAATATATTCTTTTTCATATCGGAAACCACGTCTATTATAAGGGTATATTACCGTGCTTCTTGGCAGGGTTGGTAACTTTCTTGGTTGCAAGCTGCTGGAGTGCGCGGATAACACGGAAACGGGTATTACGCGGCTCGATGACATCATCGATGTAACCATATTTTGCAGCATTGTAGGGATTGCAGAAGAGCTTGTTGTATTCGGCTTCCTTCTCTGCAAGTACCTTTGCGGGATCTTCTGATTCCTTGGCCTCACGGGCATAAAGAACCTCAACAGCACCGGCACCGCCCATAACTGCAATTTCAGCAGTAGGCCATGCATAGTTCATGTCACCACGGAGCTGCTTGCAGCTCATCACGATGTGGCTGCCGCCATAGCTCTTACGCAATGTCACCGTTACTTTGGGCACGGTAGCTTCACCGTATGCATAAAGGAGTTTGGCTCCATGAAGGATAACGCCATTATACTCCTGACCCGTTCCCGGAAGGAATCCCGGGACATCCACGAGGGTTACCAAAGGAATATTGAACGCGTCGCAGAAACGGACGAAACGTGCGCCCTTGCGAGAAGCGTTGCTGTCAAGCACACCGGCAAGATATTTGGGTTGGTTGGCAACGACACCGACGGCCTGTCCATTGAAACGGGCAAAGCCAACGATAATATTCTTGGCGTAATCACGTTGTATTTCAAGGAATTCACCATTATCCACGATAGCCCCTATGACTTCATACATATCGTATGGGCGATTGGCAGAATCAGGGATAATGTCATTGAGCGAGTCTTCAAGACGGTCAATGGGGTCATTACATTCTACCAACGGCGGCTCTTCAAGATTGTTCTGAGGTATATAGCTGAACAATTTACGGATAATCTTCAGGGCTTCTTCCCCGTCTTCAGCGGCAAAGTGTGCCACACCGCTCTTTGACGAGTGAACCTCTGCTCCACCAAGCGCATCCTGGGTAACATCTTCCCCTGTCACGGTCTTCACTACTTTCGGACCGGTAAGGAACATATATGAAATGCCCTTGGTCATGATGGTAAAGTCAGTCAATGCGGGAGAATATACCGCACCACCGGCACAGGGGCCGAGGATACCTGAAATCTGGGGTATGACACCCGATGCCATGATGTTGCGCTGGAATATCTCGGCATAACCTGCAAGGGCGTTGATACCTTCCTGAATACGCGCACCGCCCGAGTCATTAAGACCGATAACCGGTGCCCCCATCTTCATGGCCATATCCATTACCTTACAGATTTTCAATGCCATAGTTTCAGACAACGAACCTCCGAAAACGGTAAAATCCTGGGCAAACACATATACGAGACGTCCATCGATTGTTCCGTAACCGGTTACGACGCCGTCACCGAGATAACTTTTCTTTTCCTGACCGAAGTTGGTGCAACGATGGCGCACAAACATGTCAAGTTCTTCAAAAGAGCCTTCATCAAGCAATTGGGCGATGCGCTCACGGGCAGTGTATTTGCCCTTTTCATGTTGTTTCTGAATGGCTTTTTCTCCACCACCCAAGCGAGCTTCATTACGTAACGCAATAAGCTCCTGTACTTTTTCAAGCTGAGTACTCATTACTATAAAAATTTGTTTTAATGGTAATTATCAGTTGTGTTACGGCTATTACTTGTTAGGATCTTCACAGAGTTCTATCAGTGTTCCGCAAGTCGATTTCGGATGAAGGAATGCGATGTTGAGACCTTCAGCACCTTTACGGGGAGCCTTGTCAATAAGGCGGCAACCTTTTTCTTCTGCCTCGGCAAGAGCATTGGCTACTCCATCAGCCATTGCAAATGCGATGTGCTGAATGCCTCCTCTACCGCCATTGTTGGCTATGAATTTGGAGATTGCACTGTCTTCGCTTGTTCCTTCAAGAAGTTCAATTTTGGTCTGTCCGACCTTAAAAAATGCGGTACGGACTTTCTGGTCAGCTACCTCTTCAATGGCAAAACATTTAAGTCCAAGAATTTTTTCATAGAAAGGAATAGCCTCATCCAGACTGGGGACAGCTATACCCACATGTTCGATATGTGAAATATCCATAATAGTGTAATTTAATGAATGGTTAATATTTTCTTATTTTAAACACGCAAAAGAGAAAAGACCGCAACAAGCCCTTTCCCACTTTTACGATGCAAATGTAACAAAATTTTCGTATATTTTCCTTGGCTATTCCGGTTTTTCAAACACAAGACCTCCAACGAGCAACTCATGGCACTATTTTCCCACAAGATTAGGCACATAGCGTTTAATAGCAATTATTACCGGAATCGATGCCACTATTACAATCACATACGACACTATCCCTTGAATTATCAACGACATATCGTCCACCCCGGTTAAACCGATTTTAGGCAACACCTTTGACACCGCCAACAAGATTGTGCCATGAATACATAATATTGTCAACGAATTTTGTCCAATAAAAAGCGGCAATTTCTTATTTTTCAACCATTTATCAGTCAACACCGACAATCCTATCAATGCCGCCGACATCAATAGTGCATTCACAAAGAATAGCCCCCAATCTCCATATGCGCCTACCGACATTTCCACATGAGCGCACACCGGATTTAACGACTCGGGCAAATTCATATACGCCGTGAATCCTGTCACGACAAACGAAGCCACAACCATCACTATCGGCAACCAGGGCAACCATTGTTTTTGAGTGTTAAACCAGTCAATCATCTGCCGGGAATAATACCCGACAACCATAAACACCGCGCCCACTAATGCCACGTCAACATTCAACGGATAGCCATATTTTGTTAGCATCGGCTGCGTTCCTCGCCAATAGTCACATACCACTGCACCCACTAACAGAAGCACCACTCCTGCCATGATTAACCACACCTTTAGCTTCGACTTATTGCAGGCACTCATCAAAAACGAGAATATTATCACCGCAGCAAAGAAACAGGGTAAAAACCACAACACAGTATAAGTGCCGGCCATACTTAACGTATTCCTACTGCCGTAAACGATATATGCCCAATTGCTCATTTCTCCTTGGCAAAAAATGAGGGCAAACAGCAAAAAAGGCACATATATAGTCTTGATTTTCTTTACGAAAAACTCTTTATTCAACTTTTGTACTCGATAGGTATATCCCGACAACACAAAAAACAACGGCATGTGGAAGGCATAAATCCATTGCAGCACATAATCGGGCATTTTCATGTGTCCGAAAATCACCAACGAGATACCCATAAATTTTGCGATATCCACATAATCCAACCGCTGTTTTTCATAAGATACATTACTCATAATTCCCATAACCATATCATTTTGCATCAACAAATTCACTTTTTGTATCGGTCATTTTGAACAATCCAATCGTTGAGGGACCAACCGGCCTAACCCTATAAGTTCCACTCTCAGTAATTGTAATTGTCGTGTTATCTGAATTTACTATAACAATCGATGAGCCGGAAGACACATTGCAAAACAACTCCAGTTTCAGCCAAGAATGAGCCAATGAGTTTTCCACTATTATATTGAGTATGCTATTATCGTTAACGGTAATAAAGCATTTATCAGTCATTACAATCTGCTTTTCATCACCGTTATAATCATGAAGATAGAACAGTTCATTAAACCCTATCGTCAATGACTTATTCCCGACAGGAGATTCTTCTGTCGCACCAAGATAAATGCGATTTATCTCTGACGACGGGACATAATCACGGGTAACCAGCTTAAATGTACCCCCATCCACTCCGGTCGAGTCATTTAACGGGTTATACTTTGGGTTTCCGTTCAATATATACATCCTGTCAAACTCCGTATAATAACCCAACCCATCATCGCATATAGCCGCATCAATCTTATTATGGCTACAGTTAACTGCCGACACCGACGAAAATGGAATCTGGCTCTTAAAACTGAAATCATTATATCCACACTTGCTTAATATTATCCACTGATTTCCAACAGGGACATAACCTTCCGAGAGCCTTATATCATTAAACTTATTGTGCCACGCATTATGTAACGTAATTGCCGTTGTCTTTATCTCGCCCTCACCTTCTATTCCAATACAATTGAACACATTGCCATTTATCAGCCCTACAACGTCATTGTATCTCGCGTCAACCTCAGTTGAATATATTGCGTAATCACATAGCAGTCTGCCACCATTAAACTGATTCTCGTTAATCCAGATTCTGTTCCCTGTCAGCTTATCCCCTACCCCTGACACCATATCCATATAAATCCCATACCGGCTGACGATATACTGCCATGAAATCTTACAATACTGGATACCACTATATGTAGCGTCATTAGTCAGCACAGGAGACAAATCCAATCCCCGTTCGAAAAAGCATATCTTATTTACATCCACATTGGCGTTGTACACATTCCAAGAGAAACGCACACCACTTCCCACGAAAGTGTCATGCTGGCTGAACTCCCAGCATTGCGAATGCCTTAATTCGTTAATATCAAGTTCAAGATAAGAATTCCGTAAATCCACAGCCGCTCCGTTTCCCGAATACGTCATTATTCCGTGACATCGCAACCGCTGTCCTCTCTTATCAAGAAGGATCGTGGAATCAATCCTATATGTCATATTCTCAAGGACAACCCAAGATGTGCCGGCACACTGCAAGGCTCGATTCACCGCAAACGAATCATCGGTAACGCCATCTCCTGTTGCACCCCACCAATGAGCCGAGACTTCATCGTTGCCAAAGCCACTAATCGCCACACTGTCTCCAAATATTTTATACGGCATAGCATCTACAATCAAACGCTCTGCCGTTATTGAGCCACTTCCCGTAATAGATCCACCCTGAAACTTCAACATAGACCCGGGAGCAAGTGTCACATCGCCATCAAGGACACAATTTCCTGTTATGGTATACAGTGTTGCCGAATCCCCTTCGGTTCTCTTATTGAAACTTTCGCCGGCAGAAATCGTCTCAAACTGAATTGCATAAGAATCAGCCACGGCATTCATCAATAAAATGCCGACAAAAAACCTCTCTATTCGTTTAATATTCATACTTCACCCGCTATTTTTAATTTTCACAAATATAGCGATTTTATTTCTTTCTCTACTATTACATACACACTATAACTCCATACATCAAGCCAAACCATTCCTCCCACAGACTTACGGAAGATGCCGGAGCATGCAGTTTTTGGCAGACGGATGTCAGTTTTCGTGTCAGTCGACTGACATAGTTAACAATCTATATATTAATATACTATCCATTTGGAAATCTTTTTGGCACAAGATTTGTTTTTATGTAAGATGTCAACGTGAAAACGATGGCGAAAACAATTACGACAATAAAACAACAAACAATAATAAAACATTTAGAACTATGGGAAAAATCATTGGTATTGACTTAGGGACAACCAACTCATGTGTTGCAGTACTTGAGGGTAACGATCCGGTCGTTATCCCTAACAGCGAAGGACGTAACACCACCCCTTCAGTAGTGGCATTTGTTGACGGTGGAGAACGCAAAGTGGGGGATCCCGCCAAACGTCAAGCCATCACCAACCCTAAACGCACAATATATTCAATCAAGCGTTTCATGGGTGAGACATTTGATCAGGTAGCAAAAGAGACAGACCGCGTGCCATACAAAGTTGTGCGCAGCGACAACAACACTCCGCGCGTCGACATTGACGGCCGCGAATACACTCCGCAGGAAATTTCGGCGATGATTCTCCAGAAAATGAAGAAAACCGCAGAAGACTATCTCGGACAGTCCGTAACCGAAGCGGTCATCACCGTTCCCGCCTACTTCAACGACTCCCAGCGTCAGGCAACCAAAGAAGCCGGTGAGATTGCAGGCCTCACAGTAAAGCGTATCGTGAACGAACCTACAGCCGCAGCACTTGCCTACGGTCTTGACAAGAGCAACAAAGACCAGAAGATTGCGGTATTTGACCTCGGAGGAGGCACATTCGACATTTCAATTCTCGAACTCGGCGACGGCGTATTTGAAGTAAAATCCACCAACGGTGACACCCACCTCGGCGGAGACGATTTCGACCACGTAATCATCGACTGGCTTGCTGACGAATTCCTGAAAGACGAAGGAGTGGATCTCCGTCAGGATCCGATGGCGTTACAACGTCTCAAGGAAGCTGCCGAAAAAGCCAAAATCGAGCTTTCAAGCACGACAAGCACTGAAATCAACCTGCCGTACATCATGCCGGTCAACGGTATTCCCAAGCACTTGGTTAAAACACTTACCCGCGCAAAATTCGAGCAACTTGCCGACCGTCTCATCCAGGCCACAATCAAGCCCTGTGAGCAGGCTCTGCGCGATGCTGGCCTCTCTGCAAGCGACATAGACGAAGTTATCCTTGTCGGTGGTTCGACACGTATTCCTGCAATCCAGCAGATTGTAGAGAAGTTCTTCGGGAAAGCTCCGTCAAAGGGAGTAAACCCCGATGAAGTCGTAGCAGTCGGAGCAGCAATCCAAGGCGGTGTACTCTCAGGAGAAGTAAAGGATGTGCTTCTTCTCGACGTCGTACCCTTGTCAGTAGGGATAGAGACTCTCGGCGGGGTAATGACCAAACTTATCGAGGCCAACACAACAATCCCGACCCGAAAGAGCGAGGTGTTCTCAACAGCTGCCGACAATCAGCCATCAGTTGAGATACACGTACTTCAGGGTGAGCGCCCCATGGCTAAAGACGACAAGACTCTCGGACGCTTCCATCTCGACGGGATTGCTCCCGCACCCCGCGGAATCCCTCAGATCGAAGTCACATTTGAGATCGACGCCAACGGCATTCTCAATGTTTCGGCAAAAGACAAGGCCACCGGTAAGGAACAGAGCATCCGTATCGAAGCCTCAAGCGGATTGACCGACGCAGAGATCAAACGCATGAAAGATGAAGCGGCAGCCAATGCAGCAGCCGATGCAAAGGAAAAAGAACGTATCGACAAACTGAATCAGGCCGATGCCATTATTTTCCAGACCGAGAAACAGCTCAACGAACTTGGCGACAAGATACCGGCCGACAAGCGTTCGGCAATCGAAAGCGCCCTCGGTAAGCTAAAAGATGCACACAAAGCACAGGACATCGCTGCAATCGATGCCGCAATCAAGGAGATAGAAACCTCATTCGGAGCTGCCCAGCAGGATATTCTCAATGCACAGCAACAGGCACAGGCCAATGCCCAACAAGGAGGCAATCCTCAAGGCGGAGCACCTCAGGGAGGTAATGCCGGCGACGACCACGTGACCGACGTGGACTTTGAGGAGGTGAAGTAACACAGCAAATTAAACCACATTAGGATAAAGCGGGATTGCCCACAAGCGGCAGTTCCGCTTTTCTATTGCGGTCTAAGCCGTTACTGATACGGAATGAATCGGCATGATTTTTTCTTTGCAGATTTAGGAGGGATTTTTGGGGATTTGTATCAGTAAAATTATTATATTCGCACCATATTTCCCGATCATGCAATCGGGGCTGTATTTAGTGAAAAATTACATTTAGGAAAAAGGTATGATATTTAATTTTCGCATTGTTTCGGATGAAGTCGACAACTTCAAGAGAGAAATTAAGATTGACGCTGATGCAACGTTTCTTGATTTGCGAAATGCAATCTGTGACTCAGTAGGATATGACAAGAACCAGATGTGCTCATTCTTCTTGTGTGACAACAACTGGGAAAAAGAGAAAGAAATCACGCTCGAAGACATGGACACAGATTCCGATCAGGACGTATGGCTGATGGAGGAAACCATTCTCAGCGATTACATCGATGACGGACAGAGACTCATGTTTGTATTTGACTACATGACCGACCGCGCATTTTTCATCGAAATGAAAGAGACCATTACCGGAAAGACCCTGAAAGATCCCGTATGCACATGTTCAATGGGGACACCACCTCCCCAAAATATGGACTTCGAGGAATTTGAGGCGAAAGCAGAAGCTAAAGCTGCACTTGCAACCGAAGACCTTGATGAGGACTTCTACGGCTCGGACGAATTCAACGAAGATGAATTTGACGCTGAAGGTTTTGACGAAATGTCTTTTGACGAAAAATACTGATCACATATCACCACAAGACTTCATGAGTGCCGGAACGGGGGTAATGTTCCGGCACTTTTTTATACACAAAAGTCACCGCAAGGCACGCGCGCCAAAGAAACGGTTAACAATCAGAGCAATAGCGCCATCACCTGTCACATTACATGCCGTGCCGAAGCTGTCCATTGCAATGTAAAGCGCAATCATCAGAGCATTGTCGGCATCGGTAAATCCCAGCATCGATGACAACAGCCCGAGAGATGCCATAATCGCCCCTCCCGGGACACCGGGAGCAGCAACAATCGTTATCCCAAGCATACATATAAAGCCGGCAAATGTCATCAGACCGCAGTCCATTCCACCTGACATCATCAGGGCAAGCGCACACGCAACAATCTTCAATGTACTGCCCGACATGTGTATTGTTGCACACAATGGAATCACAAAACCCGCCACATTGCTTTTCACACCCATTTTCACCGTCTGACGCAATGTTACCGGAATCGTGGCTGCCGACGACTGAGTTCCAAGAGCAGTAAAATAGGCCGGCAACATCGTTCCCAATCTCCGGAACGGGTTTTCACGGTCAAACAGAGCGGCTACACAATATTGGAACACAAGTACAACGACGTGCATAAAAAATATCACAGCGAATATCCTGACAAACGTAAGCAGAATCTGCCCCACCTGACCGCTGACGGTCATATTCATGAATATACCGAAGATATACACCGGCAACAACGGGATTACGGCCTTGACAATAGTAAAATTAACCACATCACGAAAATCGGACATCACATTACGCAACGCCACAGACGACAGTTGAGCAGACCCGATACCCACAGCAAAGGCCAGAACCAAAGCGGTCATCACCGACATTAACGGCGGTACAGCCACAGTAAAATACGG
This sequence comes from Muribaculaceae bacterium, assembly GCA_017462345.1. Classification (GTDB taxonomy): domain Bacteria; phylum Bacteroidota; class Bacteroidia; order Bacteroidales; family Muribaculaceae; genus RGIG4079. The sequence goes on along the minus strand of JAFTRI010000003.1, from coordinate 12,184 downwards.
GGCAAGAACCGCACCTCCTTCAGGCTGAGCAGTCAGAACGCCTTCAGTTATCATCGACGGGAAAATAGCCAGGCCCGAAAAATATGAGAAAAATCCGGAAAAAAGCGTTGCCGTATAGGCCAGAACCACAGTCAACAAAAGCATACGGCTCGCGGCTTTCCCGATATCGGCAATAGCAGGAGCGACAAAGCCGACAATAATCAGAGGAACCATGAAACCCAGAAATTCGCTGAATATCGAATTGAATGTGACAAATATCCGTGCTAGCCATTCAGGCAGGACGCATCCGGCTCCGACGCCAAGGGCAATTGCGATGACTATTCGAGCCAAAAGCCCGATTTTAATTCCTTTCATTTTTTTGCAATAAGTGATTCTGACCCAAATTTAGGAATAAATAGCCAATCATACAAATGCCGGAGAGCACTGCACACTTAAAAGGCCACACCATAAAATCATGATGCAGCCCATAACGCAATCAGCAGGATACTGTTATTCATCCACTAACTCAAAATCTTCCTTGGTTACTCCACACAACGGGCAAGTCCAGTCATCGGGAATATCCTCAAATGCCGTTCCGGGAGCAATCCCGCCATCAGGGTCACCTACTTCGGGATCATATATCCATTCACATACTGTACAGCGGTACTTTTTCATATCCATTTCATTTTAAGAGATTAATATTCTATCACAAAGGTAAACAGATCAGTGAAACAGGCAAAACGATAATATCTATCAGCCAATAGATTCCGGCTATGACATTACTCCTCATCCACAATCTCAAACATTTCCCTGCCCTCTCCGCACACCGGACATACCCATCCATACCTGTCGGGAAGTTCCTCAAAAGCCGTTCCGGGAGCAATCCCGCCATCAGGGTCACCCGTCTCCGGATCATACACCCATTCACATACTGTACATCGGTACTTTTTCATAGCCTATTATTATTAACGTGTCATAACTATAACAACATTTCAGTTAAAACAGTTTACTGCAAAGTGATTCCCTGCTGCCCCCATTCACTGTGGCACGCCAATAACGGCACAACTCCATAAAAAAAAACGAAGACACACGCCAATGCTGCATCTTCGACTTTAGCGGAAAGACAGGGATTCGAACCCTGGGTACCCGTAAGGGTACAACGGTTTTCGAGACCGTCCCGATCGTCCACTCCGGCATCTTTCCTTCGGACAAATTTTACTCCGGCAAAATTACAAAGAATTTCATTCACGGCAACATTTTCCCGCCTTTATTTTTCACATGATTTCTTTATATACCAAAGCCATTAAACACTAAATTTATTTCTTAATATTTAGCAGCAAATAATAGTTTTCCCAACAAACGATTTGTTCGAATGAATTTACTTATAATCAAACACACGCCAATAATCAATAACGCCGTACATAATGATATTACGAACAAAATCAACGGAGATTCAATTGAAAAATTCCTAACCCACGACATTGAATCTTGAATAAAGAAATAATGCAACAAATAAATATCCAATGTGCGGCGTCCGATAAATTGTAATGATTTTCCGACAATAGTTTCTTTCATGAATAACGCATTGTTTGCGAAAAAATAAAATATCGAGAATAACCCAACCAGACTAAGAGTAATTCTTATTGGCAGGCATACCAAATAATCATTGATAAAAAGTATTGAGATAATGAAAAACATCGCAACTACCACTGCCATAAAACTTGTATTATTCATTATTCTATATACAATCCCATAATACTTCTTTGAAACAATCCCAACTAAAAAATAAATCAGATACCCGAGAGGGAATGTTAGATATTGGACCGCAACAGGCACCATCTTAAAACTGACAATACAGCTCACTATTCCCCATAATAATAATAATAATAATGCTATTTTCTCGTGTTTACCGAATACACATCGGGTAACTGACCATAAAAGAAATTGCATAAACAACGCGAGCGTAAACCAATATCCATTATATGTCGGACTTATATCTGGTATTGAAAACACAAAATTATACAATCCCAAAAATACAATTGTCGGTATAATCTGTATTACAAACTTTTTCTTCAAAAACATGTACAAATTTGTTCTACTCCAAACAAATTCACTTTTATACAGAATAAATCCACTTATAAAGAAAAACAATGGCATACGAAATAATTCAAAAAAATCAGTTATATATATATTTACCGAACAATATGAGCTGACGTGATTGGCGACCACCAATATCATGGTGAAACCTCTTAAAGCATCGATGTACTCAATTCTCTTTTTATTTTTTTCTTTGGATAACTGTTCTGACATAATGCTGTAATTCTTTATATGGGAAAGTTTTATGAAATGCTATAAAATATATTGTAACTGTAATTATAATTGTTACCAATCCGGAAAAAACTGCATATAATAATCTGTTTTCTATTTCATACGTATTACATACCACAGATGACACAACAAGAGCGATAAGGCCTATAATTGTATATATAAAATATGTCCTGAAATAATTGTACAACGGCCGTTCAAATGTGTGCCTATATATAAGACGAGGCCATTGCCAAAAGCCGATAGCCATTATACTGATTCCAGTTGCAAGCAGCACACCCGAAATTCCCCAATATTTCACAAACCATATTGACAGTACCAAATTAATCAGACCTTGTAGAAGAGCAGTAAACCTATCAGGGACAAAAATACCCGATTTAAACTTAAATGTCAATGCGCTGCTTCTCATCATATCGACATAGAAGTTAAACAGAATTATGCACATTGTTATATATGGAAGTTCGTATTCTTCACCCAACCACCAATCAATAAATGGAGTTATAGTATTATATAGGACAATAACTGGAATTGAAACTGCTAAAAAATTTACAAAAAAGGCAGTCCGAAACACATCATATATTTTATCTTTCGTCTCTACAGCAATCAAATTACCAACACTTTCCGAATAGCTATTCAAAACCTGAGAGACAAGAGTCTTTATTGTACTTAACAACAATGTATAATTAGAATATAATCCAACAACAACAACCCCAATATACGCCGACATAACAATATTATCTGTCGAATGCATAAAATACCCGCCAAGAACACTGAAAAACAGAGCTTTCATATTTGTTATAATATTTTTCCTTACATCAGGCTCAACGATATATTTTACTTTCGTCTTTATATACGGGTATAATTTGTCAGCCTTACGAACAATAGCAACATTAAGACAAAGACCAAACAACGATTCGACTACAAGGTATAATATATAATTTTGGGTATAAAACAATATGAATATTTTTGCTGCATATAATCCAATTTGATAAACAATATTTATCAGTGCCAATTTGTAATTCTTCTGGTTTGCATTTATTATAGCCTGTTTATATGCCGTAAAATACTGAATTAGTGAATTAAACAGGAATATCATGTACACTATTGACAGATAGTGTAACGATTCAGCATCCTTTATGAAAAAATCAATAAACGGATATATAGCCATAGCACATATAAAAACGCCTAATGCCATATACCTATAAACTTTCCGATATAGTTGCAACAAAGCTATTACCCGAGGGCGATCATCATTTGCGATAGGCTTGTACATGTTGTACACAACACTTGTTGCAAAACCACTTTCAATAATTGTCATTGCACCAAGTATATTCTGAAGTAGTCCATTCAAGCCCAAATACTCGACTCCAATATTATCCACAAAAATCTTTCGGGTAAAGAAACCAAGTAAAATCGTTATTATGGAAATCCCGATTCCTGAGAATAAATTTTTTGCCGAATTCAATGTCCTCATTTATTCTTTTTTTTTGCGACAATCCGACTTAACAGCCATACGATTCTATATAAATTCCTTGAAGACAAATTATTCAAATAAGCATTATAGTACCTCAGTTCAATATTCACAGATTTTTCCAACCTCAATTTTTCATAATATCTATTGAACAGACTGATTTTTTCTGCTTTTTCATCATCATTTTCATGATATGATAATATCATGTTCAGTACATTTTTTTTACAAGAAATACCAATATTCTTAATTAAACGTTTTTTATCCTGACAGTCAAATAAATTCAACATTTCAAATCTCAGGTCCATATACCCTTGAATAAGATCTATCTTTGCAGACAATGATTTTGGATTGGAATGAGAATCATTCTGTATAATATATTTCATCAGAGGTTCATCTATAAAAACAGACGCGGATTTATATGCACACGGTAATAACAACTGAAGATTTTGACCATATTTTGAGCGTGGAATTGCCCGGTCCGTATAGAATTCGTGTATGACATTTGCCCTAACCATATATGTGCCTGCATAATTATTAATCTCTCCCATCAGAACTCCTTCAAATATATCTGTAGGATATTTTTCCTTATTTGACCTCACTAATATTCTACAATTTTCAGAATCACTTTCCAAAACTCGATATGCATTAGTCCGCACAACATTTGCATTCCGACATTTCATCAGAGCATTAACCCGCTTGGCAACCGATTCCGGCATTAAATAATCATCCACGTCCAAATATGAGAGGAATTCACCAGTCGCCATCTCAATTCCTGTTATGGCAGCAAATCCTTGACCTTGATTTTCCTGATGAACAATTGTCAATTTATATCCTTTTGATTCAAATTTTGGGATATACGTCCTTATTAACTCCAATGAATTATCAGTAGATCCGTCATCAATAAACACCAATTCTATATGTGGATAGGTCTGTGCCAAAATTGAACCGACCGAACGATGAATAAATCGTTCTCCATTATAACAGCACATTACTATTGAAGACAAACCCTCAGTAAAATTATATTCTTTTATTATCTGCGACATAACATAATTTTTACCTTACCAATAATTATTCCATAATAATATGGTATTATCTCATTTAACAGCATCCAGAATCTTGAATTATGCAATAATCTGCTCACAATTACATCAAACTCCTTTCCTGTGTATGATCTGTAAAACTTGTGCTCCTTACGGTGCATTTTCACACTTTCAACAAGACACAGATTATATGTAATGGCATCGACCAATGACGACTCAATCAATCCTATGACATCAGACTTAATCAAGTCAAAGAATCTTAACCCGTTATTAGAATTTATGCAAACTAAAGATATTCCTTTATCGTCATTATATTCTTGTCCGAACTTTTCACTTCCCCAAAAATCGCCTAATGTAATATCTGCTCCGCTCTTAAAACTCTTAAATACACATTTAGTACATGATTGACGCAAAAACAGATTTCCAATAAACCCTTTTATAAACGCATTGTCTCGTCCTCGTGAGCGATAAATTTTCCCATTATCAAACTCTACTACAATTTCATATGCTTTCCAACCATTACTCTTATCTCGAAATTTAAGTCGGCACACAGTTCCATTATGTTTTTTTTCAAGTGAACTGATATAATGCCTAAACACCAATGGACTCGGTACTCCATGACAAACAACTTCAACACAATAAAGATTTGCATACGGTCTATGCAAAAATTGCCTTAATCCGGCAACCTGACAAGGTGTACCGCTAAACAACACCTCTCGGTCGTCGTCCAGGAACTGTTTTGCCTTTCTGAAACAATCTCCAATTCTTGACTGGACATACTTGCTACCACGGAAAAGCCCTATTCCGGCAAGCGATTCAGTATAATCATGTACTACATTCCAATTCTCGTCAAACCGTGCGCCAAACACGACCCCGCCTTTCTCAATCACCTTTTCGGCAAGCATCGTGAATATCCCTCCAGATGAACTTTTCATGCGAATCCCCTCATCAGGATTCTTCGCAGCATATACATGTAAAGGCTTCAGGCTACTGCATTTCCGATTATTTAATACCGGACATACACTTTCACATCGTTTACAACGAATACATTTATCCATTTCAACATAAGGATATATAAATCCTTTGCTGTCGGAATTTAATGTAATACATTTCTGAGGACAAACATTAGCACAAGCCGCACATCCACAGCACATCTCATCAGGTACTATCCCAAGAGGTCTCATAATGAGCTTAATTTATTTAACTCATCAGACATCATCAATACCCGGCTACAATATCCCGGCATAAAATCGGACAAATGGTTTCTAATCTTTTTTTCATTATCCTGTAGCCAACGGAATGAAGTAGATAATTCATTTCCCACAGAGAGGGCTTGAACAGGAACCACATAATTCTCAAATGTACCGAATATATCTTTAGCAATTCCTTTCGCTTTAACCGAGTATCCGACTACCAATGTAGGCACACAAGTCGAATATGCCGCAATTGAAGCATGAGTCCGTGCAACAACCATAAAGCGGCAACGGGCAATATAACCTTTCATTTCCTCGGCATTACAATCCTCAATTACAACAGCCCTACCTGTAGCCTTAAAGTGTTCATATAAAATGTGTAACGGAACACGGTCATCATTATCAGCCCATACTACATGAGGTATCAAAGCAATGTTCATATCTGAATTATCAATGATATGTTGCATCATGTTTATATAGTTTTCCAATGTTTGTCCTTTATTTTTTTCATAACTTATAATCATTGGAGAGACATTTATCCCAACCGTATTGCCTTCAATAAAACCATCCGGCAAAGGCAAATCCACCCTATCCAATTGAAAAGCCGGGTCCGGAAATAATGAAACGTTGCTCAATTCATTATCTATTAATGTACAGTATGTAATACTTTCCCTTGCAAAAATATGCTTATAACCTTTCAGATCTGCAATCATCTCATCATCAATATTATCAGGTTCAATTGAGCACCCCCATAATATTGTCGGCACATTTTTTTTACGCAACAACCTATTCATTATATATATATAACAAGGCTTGCCATAGCAGTAATTATCTCCCCCAAAAGACAATGCCATGCCTTCAGATGTTATAGCATTCAGAAGTTTTTTGTATGTGACTCTCTCAAAAGCATCATTATCACCGAAAAAAAAACGCGACCTTGCAATCCAGCAAGTCAGACTATAACGGTTTATTTTATTTCGTTCATTAATGATTCTGCATATATTTTTCAAACCATAGAGTTCATCCTCATCTGGATTTTGAGATGATAATACAATTTCATATTCAGATAATATTTTACGGGATGCACGGACAAGAGCTTCACAACCATGATTTGCACTGCCACCGTGTGGATATAGTATTATTTGCATAACTTTATAAGGAATATTATAAAGTATAAAGATAATGCTTTCCGTTCAAATATACACCATTTCAGAATCGGATTACATTTTATTTTATGACATACTGTTTTACAATCGGAAATGTCAGGAATTGACAATATTCTTTTAACCAACTTATAATCGCCCCGTTGTACAGAGTCAAAAATATTATCATTTATAATCCAAAATAGTTCAGCATATATATCAGACTTGGCTTCGTTTGTTAAATTTCCATGAAACTGATATATATCATATAATGCATGCCACTGCACGTATTCCAAATCAAACATGTTGTGGTAAATCCTTGATGTCAAAGAATTACTATTATGCATTACATAATGATAACGACATCCGCCAACTGTTGCAACAGTAGTTACATAACGCATATACTCATAATTGAACAACCGATCTTCACCATAATTCAAACCTTTCTGGAATTTTATATTATTTAATTTTATAATATCTGATTTATATAATTTTGCAACAGGGCCATATAACAATCTGCTTTTTACCAACCTATGGAAATTTTTTGAGCTACTAATATCTGATATGCTATCATCTACCAATAAGTCTTTACAACTCCCATCAGAATAATCACAAACCACTCCAGAGATTATTATGTCTACAGACGATTCCACAGCATCAACCATTTTTTTCAGAAAATCCCCCTCTACCCAATCATCAGAATCAATAAATGATATATATTTTCCGGATGCATTATCAATTCCAATATTCCTTGCAATAGAAACTCCACTATTTTTACAATGAATCACCTTGTATCTGGAATCTTTCCCAACATATTCATCACATATCTGCGCACTATTGTCAGTAGACCCATCATTTACAAGTATCACTTCAAAATCATCATACGATTGCCTGGAAATTGAATCAAGACATCGTCTTAAATCTAATTCTGAATTGAAGACTGGAACAACTATACTTATTTTACTCATAACCTTAACTTATGATATGCCCTTCGAACATTAAGATACAAATAAACCAATCCTACGCTACCTATTTTCATCAGATACTGCAAACAACTTTTAGGGTTATATCTGTCATTATCTTCAATCTCTGATAAAACTGTTGAGATGTATTGCATATCTGTTTTTACTGAAGTATAATTACATTGTGGCAATTCCAATAGTTTTGCCTCACAAAGTCCCCATATCCTACACTGCAATAATATACTATTGCTGCCTCCACATAGAGACAAATATTTATAACATCTTAGCCATATACCAATTAACTGGCTGTAGTTATTAACAAAAAACACCGAAGATTCTTCCGTCTCTTGAATATAATTATATCCTGAATATAAAGACATCGCAAGAGAGCTCACCGAAGAATAAATCTGCAACCAAAAGTCAAAATCTTCAGCAAGTTTAATTTCAGAATTAAACTCTGCACCACTTTTAATTATAATCTCACGTTTTATCGCCTTATTACATATATACCCATAAATACCTTCCTTCTCAGAGGTCTCCAACATGAAAGAACTCTTGAATTCGTCTATCGTTATTTTTCCCTCTGCAAATGGCAGTATTCGTTTAATGGTTCCTGACGGATATCTTTTTTCCAACCCGAATATCAACAAATCAGGATAATCATACTTAAAAATTGCATTGGCAATTCTCTCACAATAATCGGAAGCAACAGTATCATCACCATCAATAAATATTATATATTTTCCATTCGAATTTTTTATTCCTATATTGCGGGCTATTGACACTCCATTATTATCTGTCTCAATCACCTTCATTCGGGAATCACTGAATGAATTTAACACTTTTGCAGTATTGTCGGTAGACCCGTCATTTACCACAATTATTTCTATATTACCGTACGATTGAGCTAAGACACTGCAAATACAGCCTTCTACATATTTTTCTTTATTATATACAGGAATGACTATAGACAAAAACGGGTTATTTATTTTTTTCATTACAGATGCCGATATTGATATTTTCTTCTTACTGCAAGTAATGCTCCAATAGGGAAGCACATTATAGCGAGCAGTTTGTGTTTACCTCTAAATGGGAATTCTGGATTATGCCCCAAAATACTTTGAGCTATCATTTGCAACGTATTATATATTTTCCGTTGCAGACTTCTCTCAAATTTAAGTTTATGCTCATACAACATAGCATACCCCATAGGATTTTTTCTCACCAATTGCCATGAGCTTTTTGTAAGCCCGCCATCAAGATATTCTGAAATAACGTTCACTTTATTATGCCACCTGATAATATAACCGTCCAATGCCATTTCATTAAGCACAATCTCTTCAGGCACAAAAGTTTCTCCTGGCCATACATAAAACGGGTATCTTCTTAATATATCTATCTTATATGCTTCATTACAGTCAACATCTAATCCATATTTGCTCCGTTGCAGATTCGTTGCATCAACATAATCAGTAATCAGCACCTTTTTCTTTGCTATTTTATTTTTATCCCCTTGCAAACAACCTACTCCGGCAATATTTTGCTCACATCTAACTTCATTGCATTTTGCCACCATAAATTCAATTGCATCATCGACCAAGAAATCGTCACTATCAACAATAAACAGATACGGAGAACGTGCATAACCAACAGCGTTATTTATAGCCCGAGGTTTCCCTCCATTTTCGGTTTTTACATAATGTATATGGATAATCCCTTCTCCAATCCACTCGTTCACAACACTTTCCGTATCATCTGTCGAACCATCATCTATAATTAGCCACTCAAACAATTCAGGTGTAGCCTGTCTAACCAACGACTCATACAACCGTGGAAGTGTATGAGCGCGATTGTAGGTTGGAGTAAAAACAGTAATAGCATATCTGCATATCATAAGCCCGACAATATTTTAACAGTCACTACCTTATATTTCCAATATATATTCTTTGCAAACAATATTTCACACAAATGTTCTCTTAAAAAAGACAACATCATACCTCTTTCTTTTCTATATTCTTTTTTCTTATAACGTGACTGCCATAACAATTTTATACAGGACTCCATTGCATTACCCAAAGCGAAACACCTATATTCCGGGGACTCTGTCTTTATCATATTATATGTATTTTTCACGTTATAAAATTCTTCAAATGACCGAATAGATAAGTTCATATTAGATAAACTATTTTCATGTTTCTCATAATAGTACAATTGAGAATCCGTCGCAGGCATAATCTTCTCTTTAAGAAAAATCTGAGCCATGACATAATAATCCTCACTTATTGTTTCCACTGGGAATATTATATTTTCAAATATATTCTTTTTATACAATTTTCCGGGAAATCCCCAAAATTCATATTTAAAAAACCTCGACATTAATGAATCAAAATCTAATACACAATCTGATTCTCTGCCTGTTTCATTTTGTTTATTTTCATTTTTTAGGCAACAAACCCCACACGCACTGATACGGGTATTGTATCTAACTATAAGACTGAACAAACTCTCCAAATAACTGCCTTTAACATAATCATCGCTGTCAACAAATGCAACATATTCGCCTTTTGCATTTTTCACTCCAATCTTACGAGCTATTGAAGCTCCACTATTTTCGACATGTAATACCGATATGTTCGCATAGTATTTTGCGTAATTATCACATATTTCCCCAGATGTGTCAACGCTGCCGTCGTCGACAAGTATCAATTCGAAATCAGTAAAAGTCTGAGCCAATATACTGTCAACACACCGTTCCAAAAACTTCTCTGAATTATAAACCGGAACTATGACTGAAATTTTTGGCAATGGCATCTGTCATCGGATATTAGTGATTGCTGTTTTACAAAAATACGAAAAAGTATGCGGATTTCCAGATATTTTAGAGGAAATATTGAAAAACCGGGGTAAATGCTTAATTTTGCCTCCGGTTTTACCGTCTGACACAACCAATATTTTACAGATATGAAATTTATTGCAATATTTACCCTGTTTCTGATTTCTTACAGTTCGGCCTTTGCACAGAAAGTCACAGGAGACTGGGCACAGTTCGGTGTTTATGCCGAGAAAAACAGCCGTCTGGAAACTACACCCGATGTAGTATTCATGGGAAATTCCATCACAGAGATATGGGGCGACACCGTCCCCGAGTTCTTCTCGGAGAACAATTATGCCTGCCGGGGAATCTCCGGGCAGACCTCTTCACAGATGCTTGTCCGGTTCCGTCCCGATGTGATAAACCTGCACCCCAAAGCGGTTGTCATCTGTTGCGGCACCAATGACATTGCCGAGAACAACGGGCTTATCACCAACGAGAACATCCTGAACAACATCATGTCAATGTGCCAGCTTGCCGAAGCCAACGGAATCACCCCGGTCCTATGCTCGATCCTGCCCTGCGATCATTTCAAGTGGCGCAAAGACCTGAAACCGGCCCGGCGCATTGTAGAAATGAACCGCATGATCAAGGAACTCGCCCAAGCCAAGGGCTACGAGTTCGTAAACTACTACGATTCGATGTGCACCGAGACCGGAGCAATGATTCCGGAATACACCTACGACCGTGTACACCCCACCCGCAAAGGCTACGATGTGATGATGCCCATCATCCAACGCACGCTCAAGCGGGTACTGGCCAAATAAGGGGTGGGACTAATGTTCTTCATCTGTTCGGTTTAAGATATTATCATTATTGCTTCTTTTCTTAAACGGATTATTTATCATATTGAATGTGTAGCGAGCCATTATCGTAACTCCTCGAGTGTCATTTATATTGTGATTATAAATATATGTATTATGATAACGGTTCTCACTCCATTTAGCCATACTTCTTCGCAATAAATCATTAGCAGTTATTCCAACTAACAACTTACCTTTACACAAGATTGTCATAGCACTTAAATCAACTGTTGCTGTTGGAGCCATTACATAATATCCTTCATTTGATTTTGAATTATATCCAAATTTAGTGCCTAACATATATTTATTAGCGATAGTAAATTCCAAGTTTGCATATACACTCCATCTCAAATCATTTACTTTTATTGTCTCATTCAAATATGGATATGAGATATTT
>JAFTRI010000032.1 GCA_017462345.1 Muribaculaceae bacterium | reverse complement strand
TTGGGCTTTCAGGATTTCAGTCAGCTGGTGCGTGATTATGGCGACAAGGAAGCCAAAGTCGTGATGAACACCGTTGGTAACATCTTCTCCGGTCAGGTGGTGGGTGAAACGGCAAAGACGCTTTCTGAACGCTTCGGAAAGGTGTTGCAGAAAAGGCAGTCAATCACTATCAACCGACAGGACAAGTCCACATCAATCAACACGCAGATGGATAGCCTTATTCCGCCGAGCAAGATTTCCGGCCTTACGCAGGGTATGTTTGTCGGAGCCGTATCGGATAACTTTGACGAACGCATCGAGCAGAAGATTTTCCACGCGGAGATTGTAGTGGACAATGAGAAAGTCGCAGCCGAAACAAAGGCTTACAAGCCTATACCTGTCATTACCGACTTCACGAATGAAAACGGAAAGGATTGTATGCGTGAAATGATACACGAGAACTACAACCGTATAAAGGAGGAAGTGAAACAGATAGTCAAGGATGAGTTGGCACGAATAGCCAACGATGAGAATCTGAGTCATCTATTGCAGAAGAAGTAAAAAATATCGGGAGAGTCGCAATGATTCTCCCGATACTATCTAATAATTCAGTTGTCTGATTCTATCATTCAAGGCTTGTATCTTTATAATCAGTTCATCAAAGGATGGCGAATCTCCGTAAATCATAGTTTCTTGCATAACCTTATAATCTTCTTTCCATTGTTCACGGATTTCTCCTTGAGGGACTATAGAAAGCGTTTGAGGCAATAAAGTGGAATAATCAAAACCCTTTAACCCGATAAACATACGGCGATGGTCTATAACGGTCTTATAAAGATTCTCATCTAACAAAGCCCGCTCCACTATCGGAGTGTCCATCATTTGTGCAATGTCGTATAAATGGCGGGACATCCGTTCTGTGCGTATCATACCAGAAGGTTTGGAAAATTCTTCGTGAAGCAGGAATACTTTTTCAAGGAAAGTGCGTTCCGGGACAACTGCACGCACATCAAACTTGGGCTCCGCAAAAGGGGCATTCGTAAAGACATCATCAATGAATGATGATACCCCAACAGAAACTACAGGTTCATTCATTGAACGGCCACTGACCTCAATGATTACCTTGGAACGGATATATGGTAGAGTGTTAAATGCTGATTGATATTCCACCTCTATTATCTCCGGGTCGGTAGTGGTTACAGGGGTAATATTTACATTAACTTTGAATTTGTCTGCCGAAACACCATTCTCAATGAGTTTTTCTGCTAAATCATATTGTAATGTTTCACGAACAAAGGAGCAAGCTGCACGACGCAACTTGTCGCTTATCTGTGTTTTTGAAAGCGTGCCTCCAAAACCAAGATATTCACGGTCAATGGCTATATCCGCATCTTCTGAAAAGCGTTCTATCAAGTTCCAGCACTTGCTCAGATTTGTTCCGCCCTTAAAGGAAATATGCTCTGAATACGGTAAAGAAAACAATGCCCTCAATACAGCAGTTACCCACCAATCCTTTTCTATAATCTGCAATTGCAACCTGTTCTCTGCCTGCACACGCTGAATCACTTCCCGTTGCTCGTCCGCTGATAAATCTGTATATTTCATATGTTGGTCAATAGTTTACGCACCCATATCGGAGCAAGTTGTATATCTTGATTAAATTCTTCTTTTGGCACATTCGCCAAATGTTCACGAAGAACATTCAGATGTTCATCCGTCACATTTCCTTCGCCTATTTCACGCATCGCTGTTACAATCAACTGCATCATATGTGACTTGTAAGCAAAAAGACGCATTTCTGATGTATGCTTGAAGAAGATACCTTTGCCCTTACCGATACTTACTCGCCGTTGTGAGCCATCGGTAACAAAGACAACATTAGCAGGAACTTGTGTAGATAGTCCTAATAAATTAAGGACATAAGCACCGGTAGGTGCTATTCTGACTTTATCACGTTTCGCTATCCCACCTGCAATTTCTTCAATGGAGGGAGGGATAATCCCGCTTCCCCATTTTGTATCAATCTTCGGATAATAGTAGATGCCTTGTGCCACTCGGATTAGTGTTTCGTTCCTGCACAAACGCACCAATGCTGACCTTATCGCATCGGATGAACCGAATGCAGCAAAGTCATCTGGAAAGAACAATGTCCCTCGTTCGGAGGAGTCTATTTTGTTCTTTATGGTTGTATATGCACTGTTAGTTGCCATATTAAACTCCAATTCTGCCACAAATATATGAAAAATTTGTGGCAGAATAATGGTTTCTGAGAATTATTTTACGAAACCTCATAAAAAAGATAAGGAACGGCATCACGCAGTCCCTTATCCAAAAAATAAAATGAAAAACAAAAAAATGTGTAAAGTATGGATTTATCTTCTCATTCTTTCCCTCTCATCATCACGCTGCATACGCAGATTCAGGCGTTGGCTGAGCTTGTCAAGAAAATAGGTACGGCTGTCATTCTTGCGACGCTTCATATCTGCATAGGCATTATAGCAGATGTTGTCCTTTATCTCCAGCCCGAACAAGTTGCCGAAGAAGGTGGTCAATTCATTGATGGCATTCTCACCGTCATTGATACAACGCATTTCATCCAAAGCGTAGATAATTTCAACAAGTTCAACAAGACTTCCTGTCCATCGGTAGGCTGATTCTGGTTTATGGTTGGATGGATTTAGTGGTGGCACTTGGGTAGCAACGGCAGACAAATGTCGCTGCATCTTCTTCACAAAGGCAAGAGCCTTGCGGATATATACCGACATTTCGCCATCATCCGATACCTGATGAAACTGCAACTCGATTTCGGCATACATCAAAGCCACTGCAATATGCTTCATATCTGAACCCGTATGGCAATGTTCGATCACCTTTGCCACGAAACTGTTGTGAG
>JAFTRI010000031.1 GCA_017462345.1 Muribaculaceae bacterium | reverse complement strand
TGCATCGAAATCAATCTTGCGTTCCAAAAGAGAATCGAATGCCGAATTTATGGCAAGCAGCAACTTGTCAATCTTGGCATTAGTTTCTACAGCCTCTTTACTTTTGCCATTGAGGCGGCTTTCACGAGGATTCCATAATTCGGGAGTACACGACAATTTACTACTGAACTGTGCCATCGTTCGGTTTACGGTAATTCGTCCCATGATTGGAACCTTACCCGACTTGTCTAATCCGCTCTTTTTAAGGTAGAGCAACACCTTGAATTTTTCCACTTTCATACGCTTATATTTTTGGTTGCTAAGTTAGCCCATATATAAGCGCTCTTTGCTATGCAAAATGATGACAATCAACGCAATGCGATGTCGTTACAGATTATTTCGTTACCTCTCGGCTTTCGGTAACAGCAAAGCTAACGATTTGGTAACAGAACTCTTGCCTAAATCCGTAATTTCTTGCATAACCTACACTATGCAGGAAAATCGCTTTTTGTTGTTTCGCATCCATTTACGTTTAGCCTATTCAATTCTGAAATCGTTTGCTTTGCTACTTAGTTTCCACGTTGCGCGACATAGTTTCGCCACACGCTGCATTGAAAGCCAATGCGACTATAAAACAGTAAGCGTGATTTTGGGACACGCCAATATAAGCACAACCCTAAACTTATATGTTCACCCAAACCTTGAACAAAAGAAGCGTTGTATTGACAAGATGACAAAGCTATTGAAGTAACTGACTTTTACAATAGACACACATTGACAGACCTTTCGCAGGGTCTATTTATATTCCCGACCGGTCCATATACGGCGATGGCGGCACTCCTGTGCAGGGGAAGCCGCCATCGCGTCTATATATCACAATGATTGTCCGTTAAAGCCCTTTGCCGTGGCATGCCTTGTACTT
Source organism: Muribaculaceae bacterium (assembly GCA_017462345.1). Taxonomy (GTDB): domain Bacteria; phylum Bacteroidota; class Bacteroidia; order Bacteroidales; family Muribaculaceae; genus RGIG4079. The sequence goes on along the minus strand of JAFTRI010000031.1, from coordinate 37,194 downwards.
CTTGCCGCTTCCACAGGGACACGGGTCATTTCGCCCGATTCTGGGACCGGCTTTTACCGGTTGCGGAGCAGGACGCTGACCTTGCGGAGCCGATGCCGCCTGTCGCTGCGCGCTCTCTCCGGGATATTGCTCCTTTGATGCCTGGTAACGTGAATAGTCATTGGGGCGCTCCGGTAATGCCTCCTTAACCTCAGGTTGTTTGGGCTGCTCACTCTCGGCAGGACGCTGCTGGACATATATCTGCCCGCGCATCAGTGCCGACATAGCCTTGACGTTAAGATTATTGAGCATTGACTCAAAGAGATGGAAAGACTCCACTTTATAGATTACCAGCGGGTCTTTCTGCTCGTATGACGCATTCTGAACCGACTGGCGTAACTGGTCGAGTTCACGCAAATGTTCCTTCCATAATTCATCGATTGTCACAAGCAGGATCGCCTTATGCCATTCCTTCACGATCGACTTGCACTCTGAATTATATGCTTCAAGGATGTCTACCGGAAGATTAAAAATACGCTTACCGTCAGTGATAGGAACAAGAATCTTACCCTTGGCTTCACGGTTCTCCACCCAATCCTTGATTACCGGTTGTGCAATCTCGACAATGCGCTGTCCCTTACGGGCAAATGCCTCATTGGCAGCCACATTGATCCTATCTGTCATTTCCTCTTTGCTCATGTTCTTGAACTCGTCCTCAGTAAACGGCGTTTCAATAGTGAGCACCTTGAACAGTTCGAGAGTCAAATCCTGATAATCATTTGGTGAATCGTAGGTATTGACAATATTCTCAATCGTGTCATAAAGCATATTGGCAATATCGATTCCTATACGTTCTCCGAGCAACGCATGATGACGGCGGGAATAGATATAAGTACGCTGCTTGTTCATTACGTCATCATATTCAAGCAGGCGTTTACGTATTCCGAAGTTATTTTCCTCGACACGTTTCTGCGCATTTTCAATAGCACGCGTCACCATCTTGGAATCAATCATCTCTCCCTCTTTAAGTCCGAGAGTGTCAAGCATCTTCATCACGCGGTCAGTGGCAAAGAGGCGCATGAGCTGATCCTCAAACGACACATAGAACACTGATGAGCCCGGGTCGCCCTGACGTCCTGCACGTCCGCGTAACTGGCGGTCGACACGGCGGGACTCATGACGCTCGGTACCGATGATTGCAAGACCTCCCGCATCCTTTACCTCTGCCGGCAGCTTGATGTCGGTACCGCGACCCGCCATATTGGTTGCGATAGTCACCGTTCCAGCCTTACCGGCAAGGGCAACGATGTCGGCCTCCTTCTGATGCAACTTGGCGTTAAGCACATTGTGAGGGATATGCCGCAGGGTCAGCATGCGGCTTAACAGTTCCGAGATTTCTACCGAAGTTGTTCCGACAAGTACCGGACGCCCCTTTTCAACCATGCTGACGATCTCCTCGATTACCGCTGCATATTTTTCCTTTTTGGTCTTATATACACGGTCGTTCATGTCGATACGCGCAATAGGACGGTTAGTCGGGATTGTAACCACATCAAGTTTGTAGATATCCCACAACTCGCCTGCCTCAGTCTCGGCAGTACCGGTCATTCCGGCCAACTTGTGGTACATACGGAAATAGTTCTGCAATGTAATGGTCGCAAACGTCTGTGTAGCGGCCTCCACCTTTACACCCTCTTTGGCCTCGATAGCCTGATGCAGCCCGTCACTGTAACGACGTCCCTCCATAATACGTCCGGTCTGTTCGTCGACAATCTTGATCTTGTTGTCATCTATAACGTATTCGACATCTTTTTCAAAGAGTGTATACGCCTTCAGGAGCTGTGTCACCGTGTGTACACGCTCGGCTTTCACGGCATAGTTCTGCATCAGGTCGTCCTTACGTTGCTGACGCTCGGCAACATCGGCAATATTCTCGAGTTCCGACAACTGGGCGGCAATATCCGGAAGCACAAAAAATTGCGGGTCACTGCTCTTTCCGGTAAGTTCGTCGATACCCTTGTCCGTCAGTTCCACACTACGGTTCTTCTCATCTATAACGAAGTACAACGGATCGGTTGCCTTTGGCATTTCACGCGCATTGTCCTGCAAGTAGTATGCCTCAGTGTCAAGCAGGATCTGCTTCATACCCTCCTGACTGAGGAACTTGATGAGGGCACCGTTTTTAGGAAGCCCCTTGTAGGCACGGAACAACAGCAATGCCCCCTCTTTGCGTACCTCCTTGTCCTCCGAAGCAATCTTTGTCTTCGCCTCACTCAATATCTGGGTGACAAGACGACGTTGTGCCTGCACCACTTTTTCCACATTGGGGCGGTATTCATTAAACAGCTGGTCATCGCCTTTAGGCACAGGACCGGAGATGATAAGCGGGGTACGGGCATCATCTATAAGCACCGAGTCAACCTCATCGACAATTGCATAATAATGCTTGCGCTGTACCATATCAAGCGGTGACATCGCCATATTGTCACGAAGGTAGTCAAAGCCGAACTCGTTGTTTGTACCGAATGTAATGTCACAATTATACGCCGCACGACGTTCGGGAGTATTGGGCTGGTGCTTGTCTATACAGTCGACAGTAGACCCGTGGAACATGTACAACGGTCCCATCCATTCCGAGTCACGCTTTGACAGGTAGTCGTTGACTGTCACGACATGCACACCTCGGCCAGAGAGCGAACGGAGGAACACCGGAAGCGTAGCCACAAGCGTTTTTCCTTCACCGGTAGCCATCTCGGCAATCTTTCCCTGATGAAGCGTTATACCGCCTATGAGCTGGACATCATAGTGTACCATGTCCCACACTATTTCGTTTCCGCCGGCAATCCAGTGATTCTTGTACAAAGCCTTGTCTCCTTCTATACTGACAAAGTCCTTTCCTGCCGCGGCAAGATCCCGGTCCATCTGAGTGGCAGTAACTTCCACGGTCTCGTTTGCGGCAAACCTCGCTGCGGTCTCACGTACTGCAGCAAACACCACGGGCAGGTTCTCATCAAGCCCTCGCTCAAGAATATCAAGTATATTCTTTTCATGCTTGTCTATCTCGTCCCACAGCGGTTGACGTTCGTCAAACGGCAGTTCCTCCACCTTAGCCTTTATTTCGGCGATGGCATTCTCATCTGCGGCAATACTGTCGGCCAACGACTTGCGCACATTCGCTACCGTCTCGCGCAGCTCATCATTGCTCAGCCCCTGCATCTGTGGGATGAGTGCTTTTATCTTATTGACAATCGGCTGGATCTCTTTCAGGTCCCGTTGTGACTTGTTGCCGAAAATCTTGTTTAGGAATGATGTAAATGACATTATTCTGTTATGTTTTATTGTTTTTTACTTGTTTGGGAATTTAATGACCCCACCCGCCAAAGGGCAAAGCCGGCACAAAGATAGTTTAAATCCTTGAGAAATAAGTGCGTCTCGCCTATATAAATCGCATCATTTTAGATGCAATGGCGATAACGACGCTGCATTCGGTGAACGTATACGCAACAGACGGGCTATCGTCGGTGATATGGCCAGGGCATCGACACCGTCACCGATACGCTGCGGAGCCAACTCCGGAGCCATTATGAAAACCGGGGACGACAAGGCATTTATTCTTGACACGGTACGTTTTTCTGTCACCCCGTCATCCTCAACTGTCTCCCATCCCGGATTGACCGTCACGAACACGTCGCCGGCATGAGCCAGATGTGTATTGCGTTTGCGCGCCTGCGCATTTATCCCGCTATTTCCCGACGTGATGTCATCGATTGTGAAAGCCTCGCTGACTCCGCTCATACGTGCAAGGAATCCGGCAGCCTCAGCACGCATTTCCTTAACATTCTTGTCCTGTTCCTTAATCAGCTTGTGATTGAGAAAAAACTGACCGTTATGATACCCGTTAACCCAGTCCCCGTTACCATATATCGCCATCAGGTACATGTTGAGCAGCGACACGGCGCGGCGTGGCAGGAACTCACCATAAGGGATACCCCATTTCTCGTCATCGCGCTTGCCGTTTGACTGGACCGGTGTCCCGGCAAGGAACACAAGCGTGTTCTCCATCCCCACATTCCGGTCGATTGCCGAAAACAGCTGCTGGAGATTCCGGTCGAGCCTGATGTAGGAATCCATCATTTCAAGCCGGTGGTCGGCATCCTTGGATTGCGGAAACGGCTCAAGCGTATAACCGATATTGAGCATATCCATTGTCCCGCGTTTACCGAGAGACATACCGGTTATGTAGTCAGTAGCGACACTGGTCACTTCGGCATTGACAGGAGCCGACTGCTTGTAGTTCCGGTAACGGTCTTTATCCTTGCGTAGGAACATGTGACGGAACGGATAGTAGCGTTTGTACGTGGCAAGATCCGGATACTGCTCAAGAGGCATCGACGGAATCCACGACAACGTGTCTAAACGGGAAGATAACGGAGTCTTTAAATTACGCGACTGTATCGCGGCAGGCACGTCCTTATAATAGGTTGTGGTAGCCCACTTGCCGCTCACGTCGTTTATCCAGAAGGCACTGTTTCCGGCATGACCTGTCATCAGTATCGACTGTATGGCATCGGGTGATACCGAGTATACATATCCCATGCCATTGTCATCTATGCGTATCTCGTCAGCAAGGGTTGACACAAGCAATGCACCCGGCGAATAAGTCTCATCGGTATAATTACCTATTTTGGTAGGATCGAGCAGTATCGGGTAACTGCGTTTATTTTCGGGATCATATACGACCGAGGAAGGAATCCCATTGACCGACGCAGGAGCACCGGTGTATATCATTGCGGTCGCTGCTGCAGCATCTACCCCATTCCCGTACTCGACATTTTCAAGCACCACACCGTCACGCATCATGCGCTTGAATCCCCCCTCGGTAAAATACCCTTTGAGTAACTCGATATACTCCGAGCGCAATCCGTCGACCATGATACCCACCACAAGTGCCGGACGCTTTGCCGGGGCTTGTGCAACGGCAGTCATGGTCACCATCGAGGCAACAATGGCAAGCGCTACGCGACTGGTTATGCTTTTGTCTTTACAGAACATCGGATATTATACAGACAGGTTATTGAACGTATGGCAGAGGCAAGTATCAGCGGAATGAACGCGGGGTTACCCGACTGGACACCACAGCCCAACAATATCAATAACAAAAACAATGCCACAAAATTAGCAAAATGACATGACATTAACAGCCTGACATGTTTTTTTGTCCACACTACGACTGCGGGAATAAAACACAACGGATTAAGCCACAGATACAGCCAGTTGGGAGACGTGGCCTCATGCACTGACACGAATATCAGAAATGTCAGCAAGCATCCCGCCAGCCCCTCGATACCGAAAAGTAATGTATCGGCCACACGAAATATACCCCTCCTCCTGATGTCATAAACCGATACGGCCACAATCACGGCAAGCAACAGCCATGCCACAGCCATCGGCGTAATATACCACGGCGTGGGACCGTCAACCACCCCTCCGGGCTTACCCTCGTTTATTATGCTTGTTCTCTTTACGAGAGGGACTGTCACACCGGCCGAGTCAGGTATTGTAGCACAACAGAGCAATTGTTCAAGCGTTTCCGGGGCAAATCCCTTTTCCCTCGCCGTGATAACGTAATCGATACCGTTCCCGAGACACAAGTCTATCCCAAATTGATACCACGGATAATTTTTGTGGAATCGCCTCATCTCATCGCGGAAACTCGAAAGTCCAACCCCACCGGTTTCTGACACAGGAAACGTTATGGTGTCCCCTATCGCCCGTTCTATTATTGCGACAGGTCGTGTGGCACAATTATCCTTGACATAATTGTAACGGTACACACGGTTTTCCGGCAACAGGTTCTCCTCCACAAGCCTTAACATCCTGCGGGATTGCTGTTGGGTCAGATTCAGTTCCTGCTCCACGACACGACGGCCATCCCTCAGATAAGAGCGCAAGAAACGTTCGAACGGATATGCCCCGACCATGTAGTCAGTCTCTCCTTTGACAAAACGGTACACAAAATTGGGCGCATCAAAATCAAACATGCCATAATTCACGGCAATATCATCACCCCCTGCCTGTATCCGTAAAGCCGAATGCCCGCACAATTCATAGATATCGCTGCCGGCATGACAGGTAATCATGCTCACCCTCACCGTATCATTATGTCCCATAACAGCCAGAGCCGTACACGACAACACAAGAGACACAAAATATTTCAGGAATCCCATCAGTTCAATTATCTGTAATTCCCTGCAAAGTAACACAAAATTTCCCCCACTCAAAACATCTCCCCCCAATTTATCATCGTTATAGTTTTCGTTTTACTACGATTCTGAGACTTTGCTTACCATAGCAGATATAAAACCATTATTCCCGAATAGCACAATTGAAATTATATGGATTATACTATTCTATTGACCTTTTTGGCTATCCATATACTACACTCATACAGAGCATATAGAGGTAAGGCGACAAGAACACATGACATTATATCCGGAGGTGTTATAATAGCAGATATAGCCGTGATGATAAAAAGTGCATATTTTCGATATTTTGACAATATCTGGAAATTCACCATCCCCATTTTTGCCAATAAGTAAATTATTACAGGTAACCAACCACATACTTATCAAACGAAAAATCAATACCAAACCATTGTATGAAATTTTCCATATAACGATATGTCACGAAGTCATACTCGCTTGGAGCTAACAGAATCCCCCATGCAACATCTTTAATTACGAATATGACAACTGCAATAATAGCAGTTACGCCCAAAATCCGAAATAACATTCGGCGAAGCACTTCTAAGCGTCCGCCGAATGTTAGTAACTGATTATCATTTTTGTTCCACATTATTCGAACAATCTTTTTCTTCTAATGGAATATTATTCACATTTTCTTCATTAGATAGGAGGGCTTCATTATTCGAAGTCATCACATCGTCACAATCACTCATACCTTTCTTGAACTCTTTGACACCTTGCCCCAACCCTCGCATCAGTTCTGGGACTTTCTTACCTCCAAAAATCAACAAAGCCAGTCCACCTAAAAGCAGTAGTTCGGTTGTTCCTAACATAAAATCAATTATTGTCAATTAAATAAATATTGCAAGTGTCAAAATCTATTTCCCAATTACCACCATCAACACTTTCCCACTGATATTTTTGAGCCATTGCATTCCACCAATTTTGGAATTTCGTGCCTGCCTCACCCATATCTTTTACAAGTTTATCATCCAAGGCTTCATTTTCGACAGTTAAGATTTTCGCCAACTCATTCAACCCATTACGGCGTTCAAAAAGAGCTTGAACTTCATTTTTCTCTTCTGTTGTAACTTGTCCAACTAATTTTTTCATAATACAAATAAATTTAATTACATTGTTTACATTTTTCGACTCCTTTTCCACTGCCTCCACAATAAGGACATATCCCGGCACAGTAGCAAAAAGGTGTGGGAATAGATAAAACAGTTATCTTTGCATGGATATGGGAACAAAGATATTGGAACAATTAGCGGGTATCGTACTGCCCAAAGAAATACTCGAACGCTTTGCGATAGTTAAAATCGAGACTGATGAGCGAGACATAAACGCGATGTCAATGACGATTCATTTGGATGAACGAATGAATACAGCGTATCAAGAGAGTGACGGATATGAGTCACTTGGGTTTATGGATGCAGTTTCTGTTACAGATTTTCCTATCAGGGATCATAAAGTAGTCTTAAAATTACGGCGTCGCAGATGGAAGAATAAACAAACGGGAGAAGCTTTGTAGGACGAATCAGCGTAACGGAGAAAGGCACCCGCTACTCAAAAAAGTTTGCGGCTTTTTTTAAAGAGACGTATGGAGACATCCCCGGTGACTTGCCGTACGCTTGAGGAGTTTTATCACATAGACGGACATTTGTTTGATAGACAATACAAGGAGATGCTAAGTGGCTTTCGCAGCTGGGAGCAATTGGACCATGCAGAAGAATGGATGCTGTTTGCCGATAACATTGGCCCCCGTTTGGCGATTGATGAATCGTCGCTGTCCAACGGAGAGTTATACACCTTTATTAACCAACAGAGACGCCCGCACACGAGACCAGAGCCTGGTAGCCGTTGTTGCCGGGACAAAATCAGAAGATGTCATAGAAGTCTTAAAATTGATTGACGGGGATAAACGCAACCAAGTGGAGGAAGTTACGCTGGACTTGTCGGATTCAATGCGTAAAATTGTACGCACAGCGTTCCCGAAGGCCAGTCGCGTTATAGACCGATTCCACATACAGGAATTAGCCTGCGATGCCGTACAGGAACTTCGTATCAAACACCGGTGGGATGCGATACAGCAGTGCAATGACGAAATGGAAGAGGCAAAGCTTTCGGGTAAACCGTATGGGCCTTTTCGTTATTCCAATGGCGACACGAGAAAAGAACTGCTTATACGGTCACGCTATCTGCTTTTTAAACCTGCTGACAAATGGTCTTCGACACAAAAAGAAAGAGCGGCCATCCTCTTTGATAATTACCCCGACATTAAGGCAGCTTACGGCTTGCGCCATTCTTTACGGATGACCTTCTCCAAGAATACGATTAAAGACGCAGCCAGGCTTTCGATGGCCCGTTGGTACAACAAGGTTGAAGAGGCAGGACTTCACCCATTCAACGTTATTGCCGCAACCTTCTACGAACACTATGACGAGATTCTGAACTTTTACAGCAATCGTTCCTCAAACGCATTGGTGGAATCATTCAATGCTAAAATCAAACTTTTCAGAGCCAATCTGAGGGGTGTCGTCGATAAGAAATTTTTCCTCTTGCGCATTGCCAAGCTTTACGCTTACCCACACTAAATAACTACTGTGCCCTCTTTTCCCTACCGTATAGACTCCCCCGATTCCGGCTCAAAACGTTATAAAAAAAAAGCGTGAGAGTCTGTATGTGTTACTCGTCCCACGGTTCGAGGCTTTGGCATATGCCCATCCAAGCTGAACGAGCAACGCGGAGCCTCACGCTGTACAACAACAAATACAACATTCACACTCTCGTGTAAACGGCTGCATAATTATCATACCTGAAACTGCCTATCGTTGCCTCATTCTTGACTTGGATAAAGAAACTGCCAAATTTCGAACCATCAAGAACAAGCGTCGATAAACGCTTTTTATTTATGTTCGCATCCCGCCCGCATTGCCCCATATCGGGACTCCGCTTGCGATATGCGACACAAATGTAAAACTATTTTTGAGTTTTTGCAATATATCATGTTGATTTTTACGTAAAAATGGTGTTTTATAAATCTGAAATCGTTATGGTCTATCGGTCCAAACCTTATAAAGTCGGCAAATTTACAAATATACAGCATGGGAAAGTGGCTACCGACTTATTGTCCTCGACTATAATTGCATATACTCGTTCCGTTCACGAAACTGTCATTCCCGATATTCACGTTGATTTTGCAGTTAGATGAATTGTTGCTACCTTTGGGTTTACTTTTTGGAATCAGGAATGAATGCCCTATCACTGAAACGATATTTAGCCGTCATATTTCTATCGGTTGGAATAAACGCCCATGCCGTATCACTTGATGAAGCCAAGGAAATGTATATTGCCGGTGACTATGCAAGCGCATTGCCGGTATTCGAGTCCCACCTGAAAAAAGACCCCAGGAATGCCTCACTGAATCATTGGATGGGTGTATGCCTGCTACAGTCGGGACAAGTAGGGAAAGCAATACCGTTATTGGAATATGCCGACAAGAAAGGGATTGTCGAGGCGCCACGCTATCTTGCCGAAATCGCCTACAGGGACTACCGTCTGGATGATGCCGATTCCTACATGGAACGCTACCGGAAAGCACTTGACGACGCCCGTAAGGATATGCCCGAGGAAGTAGGATATACCGTGAACTGCATAAACCGTATGCGCACAATGTTTGACCGTGTCGAGAACATTGTGATTATCGACAGCATTTCTGTCGATAGGGACTCGTTTTTCCGATATTACCGGCTTGCGCCCGAGAGCGGGTCACTCAACTCCGACGAAGTATTGCCAGACGGATTCAATGCCGCTATTCCTGCAGTAGTCTACATGACCGAGGACAAATCCTCGATGATATGGTCAGCACCCGACTCTCTTGAAAACTATATGCTGGTCAGCTCCTCACTGCTTGCCGACGGGCAATGGGAGACTCCCCGCCTTCTTGGCGATGCACTTAATGAAGGCGGCGACGCCAATTTCCCTTTCCTCATGAGTGACGGTGTCACACTCTATTATGCCAACGATGGTGAAAACACCATAGGCGGATATGACATTTTCATCTCCCGACGCGGTGAGGACGGATTCCTACAGCCACAAAACATAGGGATGCCATACAATTCACCATATAATGACTATATGCTTGCTATCGATGAAGTCACAGGCGTAGGATGGTGGGCTACCGACCGGAACTGCATTGATGACAAGGTCACCATATACAAGTTCATTCCGGGAGAACTGCGTATAAACTATCCGGTAGACGAACCACGCTTAGTGGATTTTGCCCGGGTACGCTCATATCGTGACACATGGAGCGATGGAACGGATTACTCCGATCTTCTCCGGCAGATAGACAACATCGACCCGACCCGTAAAAAACAATCGGACGATTTCCGCCTTGCCCTCCCCGGCGGACGCATATACACCTCATGGGACGACTTCAGCAACGAGCAGGCACGCCTCATGATGGAGAGATATATGGCTACAATGGACGATTACGAGGCGGACTGCAAGGCACTTGCCACCATGCGCCACCGCTATGCTTCAGGAGATGACAGTTGCTCCAACGAGATACTGTCACTCGAACGTAAGCTACTCACATCCCGCGAGTCGCTGAAGCAACTTAAAAACGAAGTAATAAGACTTGAGACCGATTATTTCACACGCTAATATATACAATTTTACATATTACCGCCATGACATCATTCCTGACCGCACTTGCCATCCTCATTGGAGGCTATTTCATTTATGGGGCTTTTGTGGAAAAAGTGTTCGGCATCGACCCTAAACGCACGATGCCTGCCTACTCCAAACGCGACAACGTAGACTACATGCCACTGCCCACATGGAAAGTATTTCTGATCCAGTTCCTGAACATTGCCGGTCTTGGCCCTATCTTCGGAGCGATAATGGGCATCATGTTCGGTCCATCCGCATTTATCTGGATTGTAGTGGGTACGATATTTGCCGGAGCGGTACATGACTTCATATCCGGTGCCGTCTCAATACGTGCCGGGGGTGAATCCCTGCCCGAGATAGTCGGCAACGAACTTGGGACAGGGATAAAACAAGTAATGCGTGTGTTCTCAATCATTCTGATGGTGCTTGTCGGAGCGGTATTTGTCAGCCAGCCAGCCGACCTCATTGCCGGAATCACTCCGGAGTCACTCGACCGCACATTCTGGGTCGTTGTGATTTTTGTCTACTATATGCTCGCCACCATCCTCCCTATCGACAAACTGATCGGCAACCTGTACCCTGTTTTCGGTTTCGCCCTACTGTTTATGGCGGTAGGGATACTCGGCATACTCCTATTCGGGGATTGCACAATACCCGACGGGTTCAACTACGGATTGTACTGCCGGCATCCCAAGGAGCTCCCGATATTCCCCATGATGTTCGTATCCATTGCCTGCGGCGCCATATCGGGATTTCACGCCACACAGTCACCCATGATGGCACGATGCCTCAAGAATGAGCGGCTGGCTCGTCCCGTATTCTACGGTGCAATGGTGGCCGAGGGTATTGTAGCCCTGATATGGGCTGCAGCCGCCATCGCTTTCACAGGAGGCTACGACGGGCTGACACAGTACATGGCACAACACGGCAATAATGCGGGAGCACTTGTCAACGAGCTTTCAAGATCATGGTTCGGTTCATTCGGAAGCATCCTTGCGCTGCTCGGAGTAGTTGCCGCCCCCATCACTACCGGAGACACGGCACTGCGCAGTGCCCGCCTGATAGCCGCCGATTTCCTTAAATTTGACCAATCCGGGATTCTCAAGCGGCTTGTCGTATCAGTGCCCATATTCGTCCTTACATTCCTTGTCATGATGATTGACTTCAGTGTACTGTGGCGCTACTTTGCATGGTGCAACCAGACTCTTGCCGTATTTACACTATGGGCGGTAACGGTATATCTTGCACGCAAGAAGAAACTCTATATCATAACACTGATTCCGGCAATGTTCATGTCGGCGGTAAGCGTGTCCTACATCCTGTATGCGCCACGACCCGAAGGTTTCGGTCTGGACTATCCGGTAGCAGTAGGTGCCGGCTGCATGGTTGCCATAGCCATGTTTATCATGTTCCTGAACTATATGCGCCGCATAGCTAACGGGAAAATAAAACGTGAATTCAGCTATTGATGAATCTGCTCGACTCATTAGGGACAAGCCTCAAATACAACCTGCACTCCCACACACAGTTCTGTGACGGGCGCGCAGGGATGGAGGATTTTGTAAAAGAAGCGGTCGCCCAAGGATTCTCCCATTACGGCTTCTCCCCTCACTCCCCAGTCCCGATAGAATCCCCCTGCAACATGAACAGCGATGACGTTCCGGCATACATAGCCGAATATCACCGGCTGGCAAATGCCTACAAAGACCGTATAACACTATTTGCATCAATGGAGATTGACTATCTCGGTGATGAATGGGGACCGTCCAATCCCTATTTTGACACCATCCCGCTTGACTACCGTATCGGTTCAGTCCACTTCATCCCGTCCGATGCCGGATACATCGATGTTGATGGCAGCTATGAGAATTTCAGGATAAAAATGACCCGGTATTTCCACAACGACATACGTTATGTTGTCAATACTTTTTACAGGCAGTCGGCACGGATGCTTGAAGCCGGAGGGTTCGACATCATCGGGCATTTCGACAAAATAGGACACAATGCCGGGCACTACCGTGATGGCATTGAACAGGAGCCGTGGTACAGGAATCAGGTCCACGACCTGATGGACCTGATTATCGAGAAAGGGGTTATCGTGGAAATAAACACCAAGGCATGGAATGACCATCACCGCATGTTTCCTGGAACCGAATGGATTCCGTACCTGCTGAAACACCACGTCCCCATCGTTGTCAACAGTGACGCCCACTACCCTCATCTCATCAATGCCTCCCGTGACACGGCTTTACGCCTCCTGCCATCAGCTACAGCCTGAGATAAGTTTTCAACGCATTGACATATTCCTCAAAAGCCTGACGTCCGGCTTGGGTTATGCGACATGCCGTCCGTGGCTTTTTACCGACAAAACATTTCTCCACCGTGATATACCCGGAATTACGCAGCTTGTCAATCTGAACACTCAGGTTTCCCGATGTCGACCCGGTCTGTTCCTTAAGGAAAACGAAATCAGCCTCCTCAACGCTCATCAGGATTGACACTATCGCCAATCGCAACTGCGAATGCAGCACCGGATTCAATTCCCCTAACATGCCTTTCTCGCTTTACGGTTAATAATATGTCCGGGGATTACCATCATCACGGCAAAACAAAATGCGAATGCAAATACGTCGTACCCGAAAATATCAATCCGGCAGATCTGGCAGATAATAAACCATGAACCGGTAATGGCACTCACGACCCCTCCTGTCATCAATGACCATTCTTTAAGTATCACACCGGTTGCCATCGAAGCCAATCCGCAAAGCGGCAACGTCATCAAGTACATCACTCCCCAGGCATTATATCCGCCAAGACCAAAGCCAAGGCATAACACCATCATTAACACGAACAGTATACCGGTTCCCGCCCATATCCGTGAGACATAACCGTCCACGACTGTCTTGACAAGAGCCATTCGATCCTTCTTTTTTGCCAAAGCCCAATGCAACGGACACCCTACTAACGGGACGGCAAACCAGCACCATAACCATGCCACATTACCAGTCGCCATATAACCGCATCCCACAACAAGTGCCACAATTACCGTTACATATCCCCATGCGATAAGGATATTACCTGAACCGAGTTCCATTCGTTTCTTAGTGTTTTGAATCATTGATGCAATCAGTTCAAAACTCTCCTTTTCCGTCATTTTTTCTCTTCCATCGTCTTACTGCTTTATCGTTACACAAATTAGTTTATAATATAAACCAAACATTCCCGATATTTTTTCTTTCTTTTATTCTTTAGGCTCATGCAGTGTCCGTGTATTTTTGCCATTACGGAGCTAATTGTGTACCTTTGCATACGATATTTGAAAGGGAAATATATGCCAGTAAGAGTGCCCGTTTCGCTTCCGGCCGTAGAAGCACTGAAAGAAGAAAACATATTCGTAATCGATGAACAACGCGCATCATCGCAAGACATCCGCCCTTTGCGCATTGCCATCCTCAACCTCATGCCTCTGAAAATAATGACAGAGACTGATCTGCTGCGTCTCATATCCAACACCCCTCTACAGATTGAACTTGACTTTATCGATACCGACAGTCACGTATCAAAAAATACTCCGCGCGAACACATCGAAGCATTCTACAAGACATTCGACGAAGTCAGGCACAACAACTACGACGGGCTTATCATAACAGGCGCTCCCGTAGAAAAAGTCGATTTTGAAGCCGTTGACTACTGGAACGAACTGACTGTGATTTTTGAATGGGCAAAAAAACATGTCACCTCCACCTTATACATCTGTTGGGCTGCACTTGCCGGATTATACCATCACTACGGCATTCCGAAATATGTACTTGACACAAAAATTTCCGGTGTTTTCAAACACCACATTGACGACGAGCTCAATCCCATATTTCGCGGATTCGATGATGAATTTTATGTACCGCACAGCCGTTTCAGTGAGGTGCGCCGTGAAGATATCGAAAAAGTGCACGAATTAAAAATAATCGCCGAAAGTGACGAAAGTGGCATCTATATGGTCATGGCACGTGGCGGCCGCGAATTTTTCATCACCGGACATTCCGAATACTCGCCATACACACTCGACTTTGAGTACAGGCGCGACCTTGAGAAAGGGATGAACCCCTCCATTCCCACCAATTATTACCTCAACGACGACCCGCAGAATCCCCCCATTGTGCGCTGGCGTTCTCATGCCAACCTTCTCTTCGCCAACTGGCTCAACTACTTCGTCTATCAGGAAACCCCCTATGACATCCGCGACATAAAATAATCCGCCTGCACATATCATTATTCCGGAATTAACGTTTGTCTTTGCCTACAAGTTAGGACGAATCAAACACCATCTTGCATTTGTACATCTGTTTTCGCCCTCTTACGCCATTCTTGACCACATTGGAGGAGAAGTAATAACAGCATTTTCAGCATATCAATGATTATCTTTGCAAAGATATGAATATCAAACTATTGTAGATATTTTATTCTATTTTTGTCCACCTTGCCAATATTTGTCTAAATACGACAGAGTGAATCCGATTCGGTTCGTTGAAAAACAGATTGTCTCAGACCATATTACCGGCCAAGGACGGAATTGTACAGAGACAGATAGGCGTCAGTCATACGTTTTATGGAATAGTTGTCACGGATGTGACTGATGCAACGTGCGGAATAGTATGCCTTTCCCTTGGAACGTATCTCGTTGATGGAGCGTAACAGCGCGTCGATATTGCCGGTATCCACGACAATTCCTGTATCATGCGCAACACATTCAGGCAACGCCGTTGAATTATTGACTATCACCGGCGTGCCACACGCCATCGCCTCGACAGTGGTCATGCCGAACGTTTCGGCTTTCGACGGGTTGATAAACAGATCGGCACAGGAATATACTCGGGAAAGTTCCTGCGGGGATGTAATACGACCAATCGCCTTTACCGGTCGGGGCAACGGCTCATGCTTGTCTACACCCACGAGGATGATTTCACCCCACCCCTCTAAATGCGGGGCAAGACTGACAAAAGTGTCAAGTCCCTTGCGCCGCTCCCATCGGGAGGCAACGCCAAGAATCGTAAAACGCCGATTGCCTATAGCTGCCACATGAGGCTTGAAGCAATCCGTTTCGACACCGTTGGGTATTACCCTTACAGGGTTGTCTCCAAGGAACGACCGCCCCACCTCATCGGCAAGCCATCGTGAAACGGCGACAACCGTGAGATTCCTGATAGAGCCGAACAGCATCCGTTTCATCCGGGAATTACGCCCGGAACGGCACAGCAGCATACTCTTGGGATAATATGACAACTGTCGGCAATCATTGCATCCCGACAACCATTTGCGGCAATCGTGATAGTATGCGCAATGTCCGGTCATCGGCCAGCAGTCATGCAGCGTCCACACAACCGGAATCCCGACCGAGTTTATCCATGAGACCAATGACGGGTAATTGAGGTAATGCCCGTGTAGATTGTGGAGATGTATAATATCAGGCTGCTCCCTATCGAGAACCCTTACAAGCTGACGTGTGGCGCATTTTGAATGCAGTCCCTCACTGTCGGTCAGCCGGCTCATGAGTGTGTGGCACAGCACTGCCGCATCCGACCCCATCCTGACTGAACGGATTACGCCGGCATCCGGAGCCTTTCCCCTGCCATAGACAGCGATTGCCTCATGTCCGGCATCGGCAATGGCAGTACATATTCCTGTCATTATACGTCCCGGTGCATTGTCGGCAGAGGCAACGGTATTTATTGCAACAACTTTCATCTGTGGCGTTTTACCTGTTACAAATGTACGCAGAATTTATCCTACGGGCAAATGCGTGCAAATAATAATATGTGAGTACATTTTTCCGTTTTTTCTATGTATCTTTGTATAATCAAGACATTGGAATTAAGGAATGAGGAAAAGTATAATTCTTATCGTATTATTGACGATATTCGGGACCGTGAAAGCCGCAGTTTCGTTTACGGGTAGCAGCAGGCAGGTTATAACCGAAACGCCGGAGGCATCAACAGGGCTGGATCAAATATATATACTGTATGATGTGTCAGGAGTGTCGATGCAATATACTGCCACGACATCATCGGCTGTGACATGGTACCGGTACAGCAATCTCGGCGGAGCATATTCAGAACAGGTGAACGGGGTGATACGCAACGGGAATACCTACACCTTGCCGAAGATCGACTCCGACATGGGATACATAATCGAGGAAGGAACGTCCCGCTATTACCTTTGGGTGGTGGACTACTCAAAACATTATTTTTCACTGTCCGACCTGTCAATTTCGCAGGAACAGGAATGTGACGTCACATTCCTTACACCGACTGGTTCAGGTGATAAAATCCTGTACTACACAATCAACGGTCAAGCCAAGGAATTGGATCGCGATATAAAGTTGAGTTACATGACTCTTGAATGGGATGGTGACAACGGGGTGTACAACCAGATAGAGAAAATAGAGTCACTTTCGTATCTTTCAACCACAATCCATACACAAGCGCCATTGTGCGACACTGATTTCCAGATGTCAGGCGACCGTTTTCTGAGGACATGGGGCGAGGAGGTGTCAGCCGTAAGTCCCACATTCACTACAACGGCTGTGAGCGCCGAGACAAGTGCAACGCAGACAGCGCGTGACAATTCAAACGAAAAGAAAGAGGAAAGTGAAGCTCTCGGAGGTTCTGCCCCGTCAGAAATCGAGTTTCGTGCCGTATGCAGCGATGCGGCAATATTCAAGGAATGGCAGTTCTCAACCGACCAGGAATTTGAGAATATAACATTAAGGATGAACGAACCGGATGTAACCTATACATTCCGCAACCAAGGGACTACTTACGTCAGATTCATGGCCAGTAATGCAGCCGGGACATGCGACTACTTCAGCCCTACATACGAGGTATTTATCGGTGAGTCAAGCATAGATTGCCCGAATGCGTTCTCGCCCGGGGCTACCGAAGGGATTAATGACGAGTGGAAAGTAAGCTATAAGTCGATAATATCATTTGAATGCCACATATTCAACCGTTGGGGAATCAAGGTTGCAGAATTTACCGATCCGTCCCAAGGCTGGGACGGCAAACATGGCGGAAAATACGTACCTTCAGGAGTTTATTACTACGTGATAAAGGCCACCGGTGCCGACGGCAAGAATTATGAGCTGAAAGGCGACATCAACATAATCAAATACAAGAATTCGCAGAAGACATCTGCCAATTGAACAGAAACACAATGAATAAATATATTTACAAGATTGTTTTGGCGGCAGTGATGTTTCTGACAGGCGGTAACATACAAGCTGTAACAACCGGTATCCCGAAGAAAAACGACATCTTCTCGACGGTTGAAAATCCGGAAATACCATTGTCCGTTGAATTTGCCGGACAACGTATCAATCTTGACCGTATCGACATGTTTGAGCGCATGGACAGGGAACTGACCTCTCTGACATATACTCATGGCAATACATTGTTGCTGCTTAAACGTGCCAACCGTTTTTTCCCCGAGCTGGTACCGTTACTGAAACGATACGGAGTGCCGCAGGACATGGTGTACCTTGCCTGCGTTGAAAGCACACTGAATATCCGCGCCTACTCTCCGGCCAAGGCTGCCGGGCTGTGGCAGTTCATTCCGAGCACCGGAAAGCAGTACGGTCTCGAGATCAACGACTATGTGGATGAGCGCTATGACATTGAGAAAGCCACTGAGGCAGCATGTCGATATTTCAGGAAAGCGTATTCACAATACGGCAATTGGGAGTCGGTGGCAGCATCCTATAATGGAGGGATGACACGAATCTCAACCGAGTTGTCAAAACAGCTTGCCGGTTCGGCATTTGATCTTTATCTTGCCGATGAGACCTCCCGATACATGTTCCGCATATTAGCGACAAAACTGATAATGGAAAGTCCCGCCAAATACGGCTTCAGGTTGTCCCGGCATCAGCTTTACCAACCAATATCCTACCATACGGAAAAAGTTGACAGCGCGATAGAGGATTGGCCGGCATGGGCAAAGGAGCGGGGCATTACATTTTACCAGCTCAAGGAGTTGAATCCGTGGATTCGTGCAAAATCATTGCCAAACAAGTCGGGAAAGATCTACAATGTCAGGATTCCACATAAAGATGCCCTGTATCGTTCGTCACAGAAGAAAACGGTTTATAATAAAAATTGGGTCGTAGAATAATGCAGTCCGAAGAAAAACAGCCGGTTACCGAAACCCTTGATGTTCACGGGGCAAGAGTTCACAATCTGAAAAATATAGACGTGACCATACCGCATAATCGCCTTACGGTGATTACCGGATTGAGCGGTAGCGGCAAGTCTTCATTAGCATTCGACACCATCTATGCCGAGGGGCAACGGCGATACATCGAGACATTCTCTTCTTACGCTCGCAACATGCTCGGAGCATTGGAACGCCCCGATGTAGACAATATTTCCGGACTGAGTCCTGTTATTGCCATTGAACAGAAGACCATCAACAAGAATCCGCGAAGCACGATAGGTACAACGACCGAAATATATGATTTTCTACGACTGCTGTACGCTCGCGTCGGACAGGCCCGTAGCTACATCTCGGGCGAACCGATGGTCAAATACACAGAGGAAAAGATTGTCGAACTCATCATTTCCAGATATAACGGCAAGAAAATATACGTCTTGGCTCCCCTTATAAAGAACCGGAAAGGGCATTATAAGGAACTGTTTGAGAATCTGCGTAAAAAAGGATATATAACGGTTAGGGTTGACGGAGAACTGAGGGAAATGACTTTCGGCATGAAACTCGACCGGTACAAGAACCATTCAATTGAACTCGTTGTCGACCGGCTCAAAGTCAGCGACAAAGATGACGCCCGGTTGCGCGACACGGTCAGCAATGCATTGAAGCAGGGTAGTCGCCAGCTGATGATTTACGATGTGGACAATGATTCCATAGGGCATTACAGTCAAATGCTTATGGATCCCGTTAGCGGCATATCCTATCGTGAACCGGCACCGCACAATTTCTCTTTCAATTCTCCACAGGGAGCCTGCCATTGCTGTAAAGGGCTCGGATATGTGAATATTGTCGATCGTGCTAAAATAATTCCCGATGACAGGATGTCGATACATGACGGAGGGATTGTCGCATTGGGGAAATACAGGAATTCCATGATTTTCTGGCAGATTTCGGCTATCTGCGAAAAATACGGTTTTACAATAAAGACCCCTATCAGGGAACTGAGTGAAGATGCAATCAACGATATCCTTAACGGGACAACAGAACGGTTGGCAATCAAGACTGAGACCCTGAGTACATCCAACTATTTCATGACCTACGAGGGTCTGATAAAGTATATCGAGATGCAACAGTCCGAAGATGCGACTTCGGCAGCCCAAAAATGGAGCGGTCAGTTTTTTTCCCGCACCGTATGTCCGGAGTGTAACGGTGACCGTTTGAACAGGGAGGCTTTACATTTCTTTATCGGAGATAAGAATATAGCCCAGTTGGCGCGTCTTGACATTTCCGATCTGTACCAATGGTCATTGACTGCTGAAAAAGAGCTGAGTCCGTCCCATGCAATTATCGCAAAGGAAATCCTGAAAGAAATACGCACACGTCTGAGTTTCCTTATCGATGTGGGACTCGACTACCTGTCTTTGAATAGGAATTCGGCAACACTGTCAGGTGGAGAAAGCCAACGTATAAGATTGGCGACACAACTCGGATCGGAACTGGTCAATGTGCTGTATATCCTTGACGAGCCGAGTATCGGATTACATCAGCGGGACAATAAGCGGCTGATTGATTCTCTGAAAAAACTGCGCGATGCTTCCAATTCGATTATTGTTGTCGAGCACGACAAGGAGATGATGCTTGAAGCCGATTATGTCATAGACATTGGCCCTAAAGCAGGACGTCGTGGAGGAGAAGTGGTTTTTCAAGGGACACCTCAAGAGATGCTTGCTTCCGATACGCTGACTGCCGATTATCTTAATGGAAACAAGAAAATAGAGATTCCGTCCGTAAGACGTAACGGGAACGGTAAATTCTTGACAATTTCTGGCTGTACGGGACATAATCTGAAGGATGTGACGCTGTCTCTGCCATTAGGAAGCCTGGTCTGTGTGGCAGGAGTTTCGGGCAGCGGTAAATCAAGCCTTGTCAATGCTACACTGCAACCCATTCTGAGCCGTCATTTCTACCGGTCACAACAAGAGCCCTTGCCCTACAAGGAGATTGACGGAATAGAGAATATTGATAAAGTTGTGACTGTCGACCAGTCTCCGCTCGGGCGTTCTCCGCGTTCCAACCCGGCCACTTACACCGGCGTGTTTTCCGATATCCGTTCTCTGTTTGTCGGACTTCCTGAAGCCAAGATACGCGGATATAAACCCGGACGGTTCTCTTTCAATGTTTCAGGTGGACGCTGCGAGGCTTGCAATGGAAACGGGTATAAGACTATTGAAATGAACTTCCTCCCTGATGTTCTTGTTCCCTGCGAGGTATGTGGCGGCCGACGATATAATCGCGAGACACTTGAAGTGAGATTTAAAGGAAAATCGATTGCCGATGTTCTTGACATGACAATAAATCAGGCTGTCGATTTCTTTTCCGGCATACCCGGCATTCTTGGCAAGATAAAAGTCCTGCAGGATATCGGTCTCGGATATATAAGACTCGGACAGCCGTCAAGCACTCTCTCCGGAGGAGAAAACCAGCGTGTCAAGCTTGCCACTGAATTGGCAAAGCGGGATACCGGTAAGACTCTGTTCATACTCGATGAGCCTACAACCGGATTACATTTTGAAGACATCAACGTAATGCTCGGGGTACTCAACCGCTTAGTGGACAAAGGCAACACAGTATTGGTTATAGAGCACAACCTTGACGTGATAAAGAGTGCCGACTACGTTATAGACATGGGACCCGGTGGCGGTAAAAATGGAGGATACATAATCGCACAGGGGACTCCCGAAGAGATTGCCGCAGGCGACTCCCCCACTGCTCCATACTTGCGTGAGGAACTGACATCAGAATGAGGATTCCGCAAGCCTTAACGTTTCCGGCTTGCCTATATCAAACCACCGGTAGCTTTCTTTGGGTGAATATCCCATTATACTGAGTTTCCTACACTCCGACACATAGTATGGCGTGATTGAGAACTTTCGTTCGCTCGAATACTTCTCAAGTGACGGGAATATTGTCGGGCTTACAACATGTATACCTCCGAATGCCAACGGGCGGTATATTTTCTTGTCATACACGAAACCGGCGGGCTTGACCTCTTCCGTGGCTGTATTTATCCATCCGTGCAATTGCCCTTTCGCGTCAAACAGAAGATAGCGCGATGTCTCACGGCTTGCGGCAAGCAGAGTTGCATCAGCATGTGAATCCAGATGATGACGGTACATCATCATCAGATCAATATCGGTCAGTATGTCAGCGTTATGCACCAGAAACGGCCTGCCGTCGTCAAGCCATTCACGTGCTTTCAGGATTCCTCCCCCGGTATCAAGCAATTCACCCCGTTCATCACTGATGAATATTTTGGCATCCCATTCTTTTGATTGCAGGAAATCGATAACCATATCACCGAAATGATGAACATTGACAACTATTTCAGAGAAACCGCATGCAACGATATGACGGATGACATGTTCAAGCATCGGGACTCCGTTTACCTCGACAAGTGCTTTGGGTCTGCTGTCGGTTAACGGTCGCAGACGTGTGCCAAGGCCTGCGGCAAAAACCATTGCTTTCATCTTACATTTATAAGCTGTTTAAATTTTATTTCGAGATAATTAAAAGCGATTTGTATGATTTTTTGATAGATTACGCAGGGTATACCAATAAACAATTTCGTAAGGTAACCGGAAAAGCCCTGATGAAGCCGAAACCATTTTTTCACAAAGGTCACAAAAACCTTTTCAACAGAATTTTTACAGTCCTCTAATATTTTGCCTTGAAGGTCTGTTCTATATTCTGCTCACGGTGAACGAGTTCAACTTTCACATTGAATTTCTTATTTATGTGCTCTGCCGTATGCTGCGCACAATATACCGAACGATGTTGTCCTCCTGTACAGCCGAAACACACCATCAGATTGGAAAATCCACGTTCAATGTATCTTTTTACCGACGAATCCACCAGACTGTAAGCATGGTCAAGGAATTGTACAATCTCGCCGTCATCCTCAAGAAATTTTATTACCTGCTGGTCAAGTCCGGTAAACGGCTTGTACCGCTCATATTTTCCGGGGTTGTTTACCGCGCGGCAATCAAACACATACCCTCCCCCGTTTCCTGAGGTGTCATTAGGAATACCTTTCTTGTAGGCAAAACTCATCACCTTCACCGTTAGGGTATGCTTCTGGAGATCATCACTGAATTGTTTCAGGTTAACAAGTTCCTTTAGCACCTTACTCAAGTAGGGATACTCGGGATAGGGTTCTTGTAACAATGTGCGGAGATTTGCTATCGCGAACGGGACACTCTGGATAAAGTGAGGTTTCTTCTCAAAATATCCGCGGAATCCGTACGCACCAAGCACCTGTAATGTCCTGAACAATACAAAGTGGCGTAACTGTTCGTGAAAATATGCCTCATCAACCGGTTTATATCGGTGTAATGAATCGATATATTCCTTTATCAGTTCCTGACGAAGGCTGTCTGGGAAATTGGCCTTGGCTTGCCAAAGGAATGATGCAACATCATAGTATAACGGACCTTTTCGTCCTCCCTGAAAATCAATGAACCAAGGCTCGTTGTTATGGATCATCACGTTTCGTGATTGGAAATCGCGATACATGAACGTACTTGACTGGCTGCGCATAAGCACTTCCACCATTGCATGAAAATCATCCTCTAACTTATCTTCCTGAAATTCAAGCCCGGTGGCTTTCAGAAAACAATATTTAAAATAGTTCAGATCCCATAGTATCGTGCGTGAATCAAACTCAGGTAACGGATAGCACATATTGAAATCAAGGCCTACCGCGCCGGCAAACTGAATATCGGGTAACAGTCTTATGGTCTTGATTAATGTCTGCCGTTCTTCCTCGCTGAACACGCTTGTCGCCCTGCCCTTTTCTATCGCATTGAAAAGGAGAGTGTCACCGAGATCCTGCTGGATATATGCCATCTCGTCGTCAGAGCAGGCATACACTTCCGGAACCGGCAGACCTTTGTCGGCAAAATGTTTTGCCATATATAAGAACGCCTTGTTTTCCTCAACGCAAGTCCCGAGAACCCCCACTAACGACTGTACTCCGGTCAACCGGAAATAACGTCGGTTAGACCCGGACGAAGGCATTTCAACAACTGCTGTCGGCTCTTGTCCGGTCACTTTCCTATATAAATCTTTTAAAACATTATACTCCATGATAATAAATAATATCTGACTGCAAAGATAACGGTTTCCTCCCTACCTTACCCCATACAAACCCCAAATAATCCCTAAATCAATAACTGTCCCAACTTATTTTCTCTTAACGATTAGCCTCGACATTTACGGTATATCGATTTTTTACCTATCTTTACCGGAAATTTACACTTGATTACATCTCACAATTATGATGAAGATACTAAAATCGATACTGGGCACTGCAATAATGCTTTCGCCCATAATGATGCAGGCTACCCGCATCGTGATTCTTTCAGACGTTCACGTCACTCCCGGCAATGAATGCGAGGCCAGGCTGAAAGAAGCGGTAAAAGAGATAAACCTTACCGATGCCGACATCGTTGTCATGAACGGAGATCTGACCAATGAGGGATCGGACGAACAATTGAGTAACGTGAAGTCGATACTTGACGGCATAAGCCATCCGCTGTATGTCCTTCCCGGAAACCATGAGACGACATGGTCACAAAGTGCCACCAAGACTTTCATCGACCTCTGGGGTAACGACCGGTTTGCCACCGAAGTGGATTCTTTAGTCATTGTCGGGATAAACTGCGGGCCTTACATGAAAATGGGCGACGGTCACATAAAGCAGGAAGACCTGCATTGGCTCAAAACTACACTTGACAGGGAGGTTACCCATGGCAAACGCGTCATATCGTTCAATCACTACCCGTTGAAAAACGATCTTGACAATTATATTGATTATATCAAAGTACTTGAACAGTACCCCGTGATTATCCATGTCAACGGTCATTACCACAAGTTTGAGCGGTATTTGGGAGGGGACATCGACTGCATGATGGTACGTTCCCTCGACCGTAAGCACGGCGATTTCGGTTACACAATAATGGATGTAACCGCCGACTCGGTTATATTCAGCAACAAGCAGCTCGGTCGGGATGCGGTTAGAGTAGAAGCATTCGCAGCCAAACGCAATCTCACCCCCATAGTTTCAGAGTCTCAATCCGGTATTACCAATCCCGACGGATTCGAGATAACACGTATCTACGTCGACAGTGCCTCAATATTCACCCGCCTCGCTATCGACAGTGAAGCCGTCTATTTCGGCAATTCTCTCGGGGAAGCCAAAGCAATCGACAAGCATAGCGGTAAAGTACGATGGAAGTTACAGACAGGAGCATCAATGTTTGCCCGTCCTGTCGATGCCGGCAATAAACTGTTTATCCCGTCGGCCAACAAAGAATTATTGTCTGTTGACAAGCAGTCAGGAGACATCATCCATCGCTCCCCGTCAACTGGCCCATACGTTGCCGACGGGCTATACCACAACGGGGCACTGTATCAGGGCGGCTACAAGAAGATGGAAAAGTGGGATGTAGCGACAGGAGAACTCCTATGGCGCTTCGACTCCATCGGCAACTACTGCCAGGCGGCTCCTGCCATACACGGCAATGACATTGTCTTCGGGGCATGGGACTCTTACTTGTACTGCATTGACAACAGGACAGGCAGAATGCGATGGAAATGGAACAATGGCAAGAATGCCAATATGCTCGGGCCAGGCAATGTAGTACCAGTGGTCACCGATGACAAGGTTATCATTGTCGCTCCCGACCGTTATATGACAGCCGTCGATCGCAAGACAGGACGTCAGTTATGGCGCAACAAGGATTTCAAATACCGCGAAAGTCTCGGATGCAGTAGAGACGGCAGTCGCGTTTACGCCAAGACTATGGACGGGGAACTTGTCGCTGTCGATGCTGCGAGTGACACATTCAGACTGTTATGGAAAATCGACATGGAATTAGGCTATGAACATGCGCCTTGCGTGATTGTCGAGCGTGACGGTATCGTATATGCCGGTTCCCGACGTGGTATCGTCACTGCAGTCGACCCGGTCCGTCAGCTAATGCTTTGGAGCTTGCCTCTCGGGGTATCTGAAGTCAACGGCATTGACATCGACCCGACAAATGGCGACATTTATCTGTCATTGATAGAAGGTACAGTATGGCGCATACGCAATACATCCTTACACTAAGATATTACTAACCACCCCCCAATCAAGATTCACTATGAAAAAAGTATTCATTTCGGCTTTATTGTTGTGTTCAGGTATCTACGGGTATTCCCAGCTGCTCAGCGTCACCAGGAATGTAAAGGTGTCGCTGCCCGACGGTGTAACCGCAAATACCGCAACAATAATCCCCGACGGGAGCTACATGGTAGTTTCCCCGAACGAGAAGAACGGTCTGTTCCGATTAGACCTTGAGACATCTGCCGTAACAACAATTTCCGAGACCGGAACAGGTTTCGGTCTGAAGATCTCCGATGACAGCAAGACTGTGCTGTTCCGTGAAAGCACTATCGGGAAAGACCGGCTGCGCAGGACGGCATTGAAATCGGCCGACATGGCAACAGGACGCGTCGCAACCATCGTCAAGCCGACACGCGACCTTCAGGGATTTGCCATAAAAGGCGCGACTGTCATGGCCATGAACAAGGGCAAGCTGACAACAAAAGCTCTCTCGGGCGTAGCTACTGTCGCCCCGGTGGTTTCTATCGACAAGGGACGCATGATGCTCACCGTCAATGGCGAGACTAAGGTAATCGCTCCTCAGGGAGTTGAAGGCCAGAGCTACCTGTGGCCGAGCATTTCGCCCGACGGGACACGCATCGCCTACTATCTCGGACGCCACGGGGCATACGTGTGCAACATCGACGGTTCCAATCCGGTGTTCCTCGGCTCGATACGTGCTCCGCGCTGGTACAACAACGACATCGTCGTGGGAATGAACGACAAGGACAACGGACAAGTGGTAACATCTTCCAAAATCGTTGCCGCCAAGGCCGACGGGACAATGTCACAGGCCCTGACCGACGATGCATCGATGGCCATGTACCCGACTGTCAGTGCCGACGGCTCCAAAATCTCCTACAGCACAGCCTACGGCGAAATTCACATCCTTGAAGTAAAATAATTAAGCGTTACGACAATGAAAAAGTTAATACTGTCTGCAGCCGTTGCACTTTGTGCCGCAACCGCATCGGCAAGCATTGAAGATGTGCGCATCTATATCAACCCCGGACACGGAGCATGGTGTTCCGAATGCCGTCACATGGGAACTGTAACCCACGGAGCAGCCAATTATACCGATACCGCGGGTTTCTACGAATCAAACACCAATCTACAGAAAGGTTTCGGGATGTTTTACAAGCTGAAAGAATACGGAGTGAAACACAATGCCTCATCAGCTCTTGACCTGACACAAAACCTTGTGATGAGCCGTAACAAGAGCGGTGATGTTCATGAAGGATTGTACGACAGGCCTTTATCCGAAATTGCAGCAGAAGCCGAACTGAATAATTTCGACATGTTCATCTCAATCCACTCCAATGCTACAGTCGAAGGATCAACGACTAACTTTCCGCTATTCCTTTATCGGGGAACTGATGCCGCTGAAGGTAATGCCGGAAGCAAAGCTATGGCGACTGCCTGTTGGCCGCATTGGCAAAAGAATCCACACATGATGTGGACTCGCTATCAAACCTCTACCAACATACGAGGAGATGTCTCACACATGGGGGCATCCTACTCTACAACCCACTCCAACGGAAAAACATATACCGGCTACTATGGCGTGTTGCGTCAAGGTGTCCCCGGCTTTCTTGTAGAAGGATTCTTCCACACCTATCAACCGGCACGCCACAAGGCGATGAACTGGGATGCATGCCGTTGGGAAGGGGAAGCCTATGCCAAGGGAGTTAACGACTATTTTGGTTTCGGTAAGAAAGACTCCTATGGGACAATATATGGAGTGCTTCGTGATGCAGAACAGACGTTCACCCACACCTATTATACCCCGAATGACACGACTCTCGACAGATACCTGCCCATCAACAACGCTACTGTAACACTTAAAAACAGCGAAGGGACTGTCGTCTCTACCTATACCACCGATGATGAATATAACGGTGTTTTCGTCTTTAATAAAGTGACTCCGGGAACATACACTATCGTATATTCACATCCTGACTATAAAGACCTCAGCGAAACCGTTACGGTTACTGCAGATGAAACCGTGTTCCCTACTCCGCAAATTTCCACATCGGATGAGCAAATAGCGGTACAGGGACATTTCGCCTATGCATTGAGTTCTTCTCAAAACGGCGACATTTACACTTTAAAATTTAAATCCACAGGAGCTTTTGACAACGCATCGATAATATTTACCAACACCTCAACCGGTGCGACACAATCCATGCCAACCGGTGCGATTGTGAAAGGCGAAAACTCGGTTACCGTTGATGCCAACACTTTTGGCGAAAATGCCCTGTTCTCATGGTCGGTAGCTATCGATAACCCCAAAAGTACAGCAACCGAACTCATTTACAGTGACAACATCGCCTACATGCCGGGGTCATATTACGCCAATGGCGGCGTTGCTATCGACCTTGATGAAACAAGCACTAATTTTGGGACAATCTACACCTCCACCGGATACGGCAAAGGCATCCGTTCCTACAATCCTGACTTCTCAACGAAGAGTGATGCCATCCTTGGCAGCAGTTTCAATAGTTCTAATTCCTCCTCTCCCTACCGCATAGCGACAAGCAACGGTAAAGTATATATTACCGACTGGAGTGATGCGCACGGAGGAGTTTGGGTATATGACCCGAAAGCCGGCGCAACCGTTACCAACATGTTTACCGGAACCAATGACGGGACAGGCAAAATCACAAACGGCTCTACGGTAACAGGTGGTGGAACAACCGGTGTGTCATTTATTGGTGAAGGGACTGACCGCAAAATGTACGCATTCTGTGAAGACTATCCTTCCGGAAATGCAGGCAACCAGCTATTGCGTTATGACATCGGGACTTCCGACACTTGGACAGCAGCTCCTTCTCAGGCATTTACAACTATGACAGCATCGACACTATTTGCCAATACCAATGTTGAGGTTCTTGCTACAGCAAACGGAATTTTTGCATCCCAGACCCGTTATAGTGGAAGTAATTCAACTGGGACTCCGGCATTTGCCGTAATGAGTACCGATGGAACAGTTACATTCAATTCCGGTACAAGCCTCACGACTCTTAACGGGTGTAATTCAGGTGCCATGGCATTGTACAATGATAATACATTCGCTATTGTGAACGGAGATGGCAACATTCAACTGTATTCTCTGTCATGGAGTGGTTCTACTCCGTCATTCACGAGCCTTTACACAATCACATTATCAGGCACGACCGTCATAAATCAGTTGGCATTTGACCATGCCGGTAATCTTTATGCTTACTCAAAACAAGAAGGGCTGCTTGTTTATGCGATCAAAAATCCTGCACGGCAGACCGTTACCAAGGCAACCTCTACAATCCAGGGAAAAGCACAACCGTCAGTACGCGGACACTATGCCTACGCATTGTCGACAGAAACATCGGCAACTAACTATACCCTGTCATTCAAGTCAACAGGAGCGGCCGACAACGCCCATATTGTTCTCATTGACACAAGTGATAACACCGAGACAAAAATAGGTATCGGAACAGTTGTCGAGGGTGATAACACTGTGGTGATCGACCGTTCAGAACTCGCTCAGGATACCAAGTTCCGATGGGCTGTTGAAATAGAAAACCCGTCAAGTCCTTCTGTAGAGCAGATACTTGCCGACAATTCCATTTACTATAACAACGGTTCATACGATTGTCGCGGAGGTGTTGCCATCGATAAAGATCCGGAAAGCGACAACTTCGGTACTATATACACCTCGACCGGTGGCAGCTATGGCATACAGAAATTCAATCCCGATTTGACAAAGAACGGTAACGCAATACTTGGAACCGGATTCGGCACAAATATCCATTCTCCTTACCGTATCGAAGTGAATAACGGCAAATTATACATCTCCGACCATAGTGCCGGTCATGCAGGTGTGTGGGTATATGATCCGGCAGCCGGAGAATCGGTCACCAACATGTTTGTCGGGACAAATGACGGTAACGGGCAAATCGTTAACGGCTCTACTGCAACAGGAGGACAGGCTACAACTGTTACCTTTACAGGAGAGGGAGCTGACCGCAAAATGTATATTTTCAGTCAGGATGTGCCGACTGTAAATGCAAGCAACAAACTGCTTCGCTATGACATCGGCGAGTCTGATTCATGGACTTCAGCACCTTCTGCTCAATTTGACGCAATATCTGCCAAGATGGCCAATGCCAACGTCGAGATTCTTGCTACGGCAAACGGAATATTCTGTTCACAGACCCGTTATAGCAATAACAACACTACCGATGTTCCGGCCTTTGCAGTAATGAGTACCGACGGGACAATTACATTCAATTCAGGGACTCTTTCTTCCCTCAACGGGTGTAACGGTGGAGGCATGGCAATATTCGGAGACATATTCGCCATTGTCAACGGTGATGGCAACATTGACATTTTCACTCTGGCATGGAACGGCTCTACACCATCATTTACCCACAAATACATGATTACAATCGATGGGACAACCGAGATAAACCAGATGGATTTTGACATCGCAGGAAACTTGTATGTATTCTCCCGTCAGCAAGGTCTGCTTGTCTATGTGGTGCGCACCGATGCCCGACTGACACGCTCCGAGGCAAAGTCTGATCAACTGCTTGAGTTTGCATCAAGCACTGGAATCGATAATATCAAGTCCGACACCGATACCCATGCCGTGTACTACAACATGCAAGGAGTGAGAATGAATAATACCGACATGAAACCAGGCATTTACATCAAAGTCCAAAATGGGAAAGCAACACGTGTCTTGATTGACCGGTAAATTTAACTTCACTCAGATTTTCACCTCTATACAACCGCAGGACATTTCAATAAGCCCTGCGGTTTTTTACTTAAATATTCCTAAATCACACATTCCGGGATAAACGCATTCACCAGTCCTTGGGTTATATAGGTTGAAACTTATTTCCCATTAAATCTTGGTTATGCGCTATAAGAAACTCACCATCCTGCCACTATGTCTGTCGGCAATAATCTCTACCGGGGCAAAGGACAACGGTTACCTTGACAAGAAATTACCTGAAAAGTGGAGCTATGAGAGCCCGTTCACTCAAACTATACCTACCGAGGACAATTGGTGGAAATGCCTTGACGACAATTTGCTCGATTCACTCATTTACGAGGGAGTACAGAACAACTACAACCTGATGATGGCTGCACGGCGCATAACCATCGCCCGACAGAACCTCAACAACGCGCGTTCTCAATATTTACCCTACTTTGACCTCAATGCAAGTTGGAATAAAGTCCGCTCATCAGGGATGAACGGCACTACCGGCACTCAGCCGTCGGCCGCCGACTACTTTTCCATGGGAATAAACATGAGTTGGCAGATCGACCTGTTCGGTAAAATAACATCGCAAGCACGTGAGAAAAAGGCTCTGTGGCAGGCTTCGCAAGCCCAATATGCCGGAGCAATGATAACCTTGTGCAGTGAGATTGCCAAGACCTACGCGCAATTACGCACATGGCAAGCGGAATGGGTTGTTGCCCAAGAACACATTACATCGCAACACAAGATCGTCAAACTCACCGAAGCACGGCATGAGGCAGGCATTGCATCCATGCTCGATGTCACCCAGGCCCGATTGGTATACTATTCGACCTGTGCATCTGTTCCTTCTCTTGAGACATCCATATCCTCAGCGATAAACTCTCTGGCGATACTCATCGGAGTATACCCCGACAGTCTGACATCTGAACTTTCCTCAGTAAAACCATTACCTGAATACCGCCACATCGTTGCCACTGGTATCCCGATGGAACTGCTACGCCGCCGGCCCGATATTGCAGAGTCGGAATTCCAGATCGCATCATACGCAGCTGCTCTCGGTGTAGCAAAAAAAGAGTTCCTCCCGGCTTTGGCATTAAACGGCTCGATCGGCACTGAGGCTCACCATACGGGAGACCTATTCAGGAACCGCAGCCTCACCTACTCCATTACACCTACATTGACATGGACCATCTTCGACGGATTTTCTCGTCGCTACAGCACCATCGCAGCCCGGGAACAGATGGAGATGGCGGTCGAATCCTACAATCTCACTGTCATGACCGCTGTTGAGGAAGCGGACAATGCCATGACAAGCTACGTCAACTCATTGCGCCATATCGACCTTCTTGACAACGTTATCAGTCAAAGCCGCAAATCACTTGAACTGTCAGTTGATCTGTACAAGCGCGGACTGGCACAATTCTCCAACGTAGTCGATGCCCAGATGAGCCTGCTTGAAAATCAGAATTCACTTATCATGGCGCAAGGACAAGCTCTCACCTCACTCATTACCTTGTATGAAGCCCTTGGTGGAGGCTGGGAGACAGGACGCCTGCAATAACTCTCTACAACAATTAAAATACGTTCCGAGACAATGAAACCACACGTAATCCTTATCATTTCGGCCGTTACATTCATGCTTCCTGCATGTTCAGGGAAACAAGGGAACAATACTGCCATTACTATTCCTACAGTCGATGTCACATACCCCGCTACCGACTCCGTGACCTTATACAGAAACTACCCGGGATATCTGGCCGCCAATCTTGAAGTTGAGCTTGTAGCACGTGTCGATGGCTATCTGATAGCGTCAGACTATAAAGCCGGAGACATTGTCCGCAAAGGACAGATACTTTTCCGCATTGAAGATACCAGGTATAGGGATGCAGTACGTCAAGCACAGGCGCAACTTGAAACAGCCCGCAGTTCCTACTCCTATTCTTCCAGCCAGTATGAAGCGATGAAAAAGGCATTGGAATCCGACGCCGTATCACTGATGGACGTTATTCAGGCCGAAAGTTCCATGCTTGAAGCTCAAGCATCTATCAAGAATGCCGAGGCTTTATTACAGACTGCATTGACCAATCTGGGCTATTGTACGGTACGCGCACCGTTTACAGGACACATCTCGGCATCGGAAGTCGATGCCGGCACCTACCTCAACGGAGAGGCATCACCTGTGACACTTGCCAGATTGTATGACGACAGCACCGTCAACGCCTATATCGCAATCGAAGACAACATTTACATGAGAATGTTTGCCTCCACCGGCACTCGCGACGGCATCGACTATACCCGTGTACCGGTAAAATTCAATGAACAATTGCCTCACTCCTACACCGGTGATCTAAACTACCTGTCACCGGAAATTGATAAAGAGACCGGCACAATGAGAGTGCGTGCACGCATAAATAATCCATACGGCGAACTGCGTAGCGGTATGTATGTGACAGTCGCCCTGCCCTACGCCACCGTACCTGACGCTATCCTCGTCAGAGACGCATCGGTAGGCAACGGTCAGGCAGGCCGCTACATGTACACCGTCAGCGACTCGGACAAAATTGTATATACCCCGATTACGGCAGGTGAACTCGTTCACGACACTATGCGCATCGTCAACAGCGGGATTTCCCCGCAGTCACGATATGTGACAAAAGCCCTGCTGAAAGTGCGTGACGGAATGACAGTGAAACCCGTACTGACAAAATAACATAAACTTTCCAACCTCCACACGACCATGTTATCCCGATTCTTTATAAGACGACCTATATTCGCCACCGTCGTGGCGATACTGATGATTATCGTCGGGCTCATTACTGTCAAGAGCCTGCCAATCGCACAATTCCCGGACATCACACCACCTACGGTACAGGTATCGGCAACTTACCCCGGAGCCGATGCGACTACCGTGGCCGAAACCGTTGGCGTACCCATTGAAGAACAGGTCAACGGTATAGAGGGCATGATGTACATGAGTTCCACGTCGAGTTCCGACGGCAGTTACAAACTGACAGTGACATTTGAGACCGGAACTGACCTCGATATGGCAACCGTAAAGGTACAGAACCGCATATCTCTTGCCGAAGCAAGTCTGCCGTCACCGGTTAAGCAGCAAGGGATTTCGGTTATGTCGCAATCCACCAATATCATTCTGTTTGTTGCCATCGAAGGGGACGGTTCGGGTCGCTATGACGAACTGTATCTGACCAATTACGCCAAACTGAATATTGTCGACGAACTGTCCCGTCTGCCGGGAGTAGGCGGAGTCAATGCCTTCGGCTCGGGAGAGTACAGCATGAGAGTATGGCTCGACCCCGATTTGATGCGTATTCGTGGACTGACTCCGTCTGATGTCATGTCGGCCATACAGGCACAGAACATGGAGGTATCGGCAGGAAATGTCGGAGCCGCTCCCCAGTCGTCCAATGAGGCATTCCAATTCACACTATCTACAAAAGGGCAGCTTGATTCGGCAACACAGTTCGGCAACATCGTTATACGCGCCAACCCCGACGGCAGTCTGCTGCGGTTACGGGATGTAGCACGAATCGACCTTGGCAGCGAAACATACGGGAATATTTCGCGTGTATCAGGCAAACAGGCAGGTCTGCTCGGCATATACCAGCTTCCGGGAGCAAATGCCCTCGACGTAGCCGACGGGGTTAAAGCCAAACTCGCCGAACTTCAGGAATATTTTCCCGACGGTATCCGTTACCGTGTGATAATGGACACCACCGCATTTGTCACAGAGTCGATCGACGAAGTACTGGTTACATTCGTTGAGACCACACTGATTGTGATGGCAGTGATACTCATTTTCCTGCAGAACTGGCGTGCTGTCATAATACCCATGCTGACGATTCCCGTGTCACTCATTGCGACATTTGCCGTAATGAAACTGTTGGGATTCAGCATTAACACATTAACACTGTTCGGACTCGTGCTCGCCATAGCAATCGTGGTGGATGACGCGATAGTCGTAGTGGAGAACTGCGCCCGCATTGTCGATGAGGGCAAGCTGTCCCCACGGGAAGCTGCCGAAAAAGCTATGGTCGAACTTCAGGGTCCGGTTATCGGTGAAGTACTTGTACTGCTGTCGGTATTCGTTCCCACGGCATTCATCAGTGGCATCACCGGAGAACTCTACAAACAATTTGCCCTGACCATTGCCGTTTCAACAGCATTCTCTGGCATAAATGCACTCACGTTCACCCCCGCAATGTGTGCGCTGTTCCTAAAGCCGGGAAAACCCTCGGGATTCTTCATCTACAGATGGTTCAACAAAGGATATGCAAAGAGCCTCACCGGATACACGGCAATCGTGGACCGCTTCCTGAAACGTCCGGTCATTGCCATTCTATCCTACCTTATCCTGACTGCACTTGCTTTCTGGGGATTATCCCGATGGCCGACATCCTACATCCCGGAGGAGGACATGGGCTACTTCATAACCTCAGTACAACTCCCTACCGGAGCATCACTTGAACGCACCGACAGGATAGTCAACGAAGTTTCCAATAGCATCAAGGCCTTGCCCGAAGTTGCCGACGTAATTTCAATATCGGGATTTTCGTTCCTGCAAGGCGGTGCGGCCAGCAATATGGGCTCATTGTTTGTCGTACTGAAACCATGGAAAGAACGCAGAGCCGCGGATGAATCGATATTTGCAGTAATAGAGAAAACCTATGCAATAACATCACGTGTTCAGGAAGCAGTGATATTTTCAATCAACCCGCCGGCAATCCCGGGGCTTGGGATGTCATCGGGACTGCAGATGCAACTGCTTGACATAAACAACCTCGGGGCAAAGGAGATGCAGCAGGCTGTTACCGGAATACAACAGGCTTCACTACATGATAGCCGCATTGCATCAGTAACATCGTTGTATGAGGGAGAAGTGCCGCAATACACACTCAACATCGACCGCGACAAGGTCGAGATGCAAGGGCTGTCGCTCGGCACGGTATTCTCCACTCTGTCATCCTACATGGGTGGGGCATACGTGAACGATTTCGTTAAATTCGGGAGAGTCTATGAAGTACAGCTCGGTACTGAGGCACATTCAAGAAGCAATATCGACGACATCAGGAAACTCAGCGTACGCAACAGCAACGGTGACATGGTCCCATTTGCTGCATTCACTGAAATTGTACCGTCAATGGGACAATCGACAGTAAGTCGCTACAACATGTACAACACGGCATCAGTAACAGCCACACCGGCATCTGGTATAAGCTCGGGAGAAGGCATCAAGGCTATGGAAGAAATTGTCCGGCAGACCCTCGGCAACAACTACTCATACGCTTGGACAGGTGAAGCCTATCAGGAAACGCAATCCGGGACAACCATCAGCATGGTACTGATTTTTGCCGTGATAATCACGCTGCTCGTACTTGCCGCCCAATACGAAAGCTGGACCGATCCTGTTGCCGTGATAATCTCGATGCCGACAGCCATACTCGGCACTATACTCGGATGTATCCTGATGAGCCAAAGCATAAGCATCTACACACAGATTGGTATCATACTGCTGCTTGGGCTCTCTGCCAAAAATGCCATCCTTATCGTTGAATACGCGATAGATTTCCGCAAAGCGGAATTACCGATACGACAGGCGGCACTCGATGCAGGACGCATACGTTTCCGTCCTATCATGATGACGGCACTGGCGTTTGTATTCGGAGTAATGCCCATGCTGTTTGCCTCTGGCGCAGGAGCAGAAAGCCGCATATCACTCGGAGCCGCAGTAGTGTTCGGCATGGCGGTAAACGCCATTATCGGCACATTGTTCATTCCCAATTTTTGGGAACTGCTCGAACGTTTCCGAGAGAAATACCTCTCCCGCCTGTTCTCGTCCGACAAGCCACTGCCTATTGACACCAAAGACTCCACCGCCAGCGACATCTGACCACCCTATGCCATAGCCTATGGCGTCACCCAGACTAACAGAAGGCTACTCCATCCGGCAAGTCCTCTCCCTCGTAGGGCGAGGTGGTACGCAGTGCCGGAGAGGGTCTCCCATCCCCAAAGTAAGAAACACTGAAAACATCAATCTGACCCGACAACCCCATAACTGACCATGGGCGGTGTCCTCAGTTCGGGCACAGCCCTTTTCATGTTAACAATGTCAATGTCCT
>JAFTRI010000030.1 GCA_017462345.1 Muribaculaceae bacterium | reverse complement strand
TTAAATTTCCCCACGGACATAAAAGCCATAGGGTCAGACTGCTTCCTGATTTTAAGCCAAGAATGGAAAGAACCCATAGAAATCCCGTTTGAAATCCGTGACCACTATCTGTATGCCTACCTCACAGAGGAGATGTATTTTGATGAGGGCGTCAAATATACCCTGACGCTTCCGGCCGGCAGTGTCAGCGCGAAATACCGCGATGACATCGTGAATCTTGAGACGAAGGTGGAGTTCATCGGAGGGAACAAGAGCGGTGTCGAGGAGGTGGAAGCCGGGGCTGTTTCGGTGGCAAGTGCCAACGGGCGGCTGACGGTAACCGGGATCAGTGCCGGGATAAGGATTGCGGTGTTCTCAGATGACGGAAAGACGGTGGGGAGCATGGTTGCTGGCGGATCATCCGCGACCATGGAGCTTCCGGGCAAGGGCGTGTACATTGTCACTGTCGACGGTCGCCCATACAAGCTGATTAACAGGCCATAGGCGAGGGATTGTCGAGCATATCGACTCGCGATCCCGCAAAAGGGGGACAATGGGCGGTGACAGGAGACCCTCTCCGCCCTGCGGGCACCTCTCCCTTGTAGGGAGAGGAATTGTTGAGAGCCGCGACTCGCGATCCCGCAAAAAGGGGAACAATGGGTGGAGACAGGAGACCCTCTCCGCCCTGCGGGCTCCTCTCCCTCGTAGGGAGAGGAATTGTCGAGAGCCTCGACTCGCGATGCAATGGATGTGGACTTTCATCCAGGGAGTGCCGGTTTAGAGAGTTGACTTCTTTATTCGGCGGTGATGGTGAAAGGTTTGGAGGGGAAGTTTTCCGAGACGGTTATTACCGGTGTTTTGCCAGAGAAATCGAAGTTTAGCAACAGCGATGTGACCCAGTTGGTGTAATGGATTTTTGCCGAAAGAGTGCTGTCGGGTTGCCATGCGTAGCATGAACCGGCATAGAACGGGCCGGTAATACCGCTGAATCGATTCTGCGCCCCTATCGAATAGTGAGGATAACCGGCAAGCTGCGATTTCAGCCACTCATTATACCCCATCTCTATAGTCGATGTCCTGCCACCGGCATCAACAATGTCGAGCGCCAACAAGTTCTTCTCAAAATTGAACTTCAACGACCGCCAGCCCAACCGGTTTTCCGACAGACGGAATTCCTTTCCGTCAAACTTCCTTGACAACGCATTATCGGCATCGCCCGTGAGCAACGGAAGCGACGCCGACGCCTCATACCGTGCCAGCGAATCAAGTTCAGCCGGGGTTGTCTCAATGGGGCAATTCATGCAATGCCCGACAACCGTATTCCATATATTTCCACGCTCAGGCCAACCCTTGCTACGCGAACACTGGTTCAAGACTACGACCATGTTTTTCCCGGGGACAACGATAATATACTGTCCGAACGCCCCGTCGGCACGCCATGCACCGGGATATTCACAGAGCCATATCTGGTAACCGTAATCATTGGCATCTCGCACCACATGCACGGTCATCATTTCGTCGACCCACTTCCGCGACACGAGTTGCCGTCCGTTCCATTCCCCGCGGTTCAACAGCAATTGCCCGAACAACGCCTGCGAATAAGCCGACATATATATACCCCATCCGCCTGTAACGATACCGTCGGGACAGCGTTCCCACTCAACATCGGCGATGCCCATCGGAGCAAACACCCGCTCATTGAGCAGGTCGAGCACAGTCTTACCTGTAATCTTCTGCACCACAGCCGACAGCAGATAAGTCTCTATAGAATCGTAGGAATACCTTGTCCCCGGCTCAGCCGCCAACTGACGCGACAGGTAATAGTCGACCCAATGACGCTGCGTGTTGCGCATTCCGCCCTCGGTCTTGAAACCGGAACGCATCGTCAACATATCCTTTATCCTCACGCCACTGATTGTCGACGAGTATTCGGGGAAGAACTTCGTCAGCGTGTCATCAACCGACAGCAGCCCGTCATCCACGACAAGACCTACGGCCACCGCAACAAACGTCTTTGACACGGAATAAAGAGTGTGCCTGTCATCCCTGCCGAACGGGCGCGGATGCAGTTCCCCGGCAATCTTACCGTCGACCATCACCACAAGATGGTGCAACTCGGTCAAATCGCTCGTCATCAACGAGTCATACAACAACATTAACTGCTTGGGAGCAATGCCCACCGAAGCCGGGTTCACACGACCGGCACAGGCATTACCGCCATACGCCACATGAGCTACCGAGGATACAACTATACTGAACAGAAAGCCAAACGCAACACGAATCAGTTTCATGGTCGATATATATTTTCAAGATATTATACTATTCCGCAAAAATAACAATTATTTTTGTAAATTTGCGACACCCAAGACCGTTAGAGAACGGTCGGGAACATTTTAAGACAGACGTTTTACTAAGCAAATCTTCCACACGTAAATTCTCGCAAAATTTACCCGACAATGAAGATGCTGCAACGGAGACGTCCGCTACGTGTATGTACACACTCCACGTGAGCCGCTAAAGCCACGTGCGGTGTTGTCATATATAGTCGTGGGCTGCTGAGTTGCTTATCTTTTGTTGGAGGCAATGCGAGAAGCCTACGTGTGGGATAAGCCTGTTCAGCATCCCACGTTTCGTCTATTACCATATTTTTCAGGCAGCCCCGAGGGGATGCAGGAGCTGCGACATTATCCTGACTCATGAAGCCAATAGGATCACTCATCAAGGAGGAACTCCAACGGCAGGAGCGGAGCGTGTCATGGTTTGCCCGCAAACTGTCATGCGACCGCTCCAACATCTACCGTCTGTTCCAGAAACGAAGTATCGACACCGACCTGCTCATACGCATCTCATCCATCCTCGACCGGGATTTCTTTTCGGAAATTTCCGAAACCATCCAAGAAAAGCGACTGCTGCAAAATACGCAACACAAGTGAGGCAGACCCGCAACATCCTTTTTAAACTTTTATCACATTCATTAAATACCTTTGCAAAAACTAATTTCTAACAAAACACTTCAATTTTTATGAAAGCATTAAAATTCTTTTCGACAATGCTCATCCTCCTTACGATGTGCATTCCCGTGACAAGCTGTAGCGATGACGATGAAGACGAACCAGCACCCGTAACCACTCCATCATACACTATTGACGGTACAACGTGGGTTTATCAAGAGACATCAACAGATGAAGACGGAGACCAAACAATATATTCACATACACTGCAATTCACAGGGACTACTGCTATATGGAAATATGAACTTATTTTCAAGTATTCATTTGGAGGGACTAGCACATACCCAATGCATGAAAACAAATATACCTATACTTATTCAACGGAACAAAACACAGCCGTTCTAACACCAACAAACGATAACGAAACCAGCAATCTTGCAATTTTAACGGCAAAAGTTACACCCGGTGTCCAATTGGTTCTATGGAACACATCGAAAAATGAAAACGTTGCAACATTCCTTGCAAAATAATACAACACTTATCTCAAGGCATAGGGGTATTCTCACAAAACAGGGAATATCCCTTTTCTTTTTGCGGATTTAAACCTTACAATATGCCGGATGTGGATTAAATTAGCTATCTTCGCAGTGGATTTAAGGCATGAAGCGGACCTACAAGATTATACGCGCAATCATTGTCTCGTTGCTGGCTCTAATACTGTTAGTGCCCGTGACGTTGTATGTCACGCTTTCACTGCCATCGGTACAGGAGAAGATATGCACGACAGGCGAAGATGAACTTAGCCGGCTGCTTGACACCGAGGTAAGGATAGGTCGCGTATCCATAGCTCCATTCAACCGGATAACACTCAACGATGTCACGGTTTTCGACTCCAATCAGGACACTGCCCTGCACGTATCCCGTATAGGAGCAGGGATCAGCCTGCCAAGCCTTGTATCAGGCGACAGGATAACAATCACCTATACAGAACTCATAGGCATGGATGCCCGGTTGTCAAAACCCACTCCCGACTCCCCTCTTAACATCCAACCGATAATCGACGCGCTTAAACCCAAAGACAAGACAAAACCGCCTACACTTTTTGACCTGCGTGTAAACACAATCGTCATAAGGAAAAGCAATCTGTCCTATGACATCCTGTCGGAACCGGGTGATTCCACCCGACTTGACAAGAACCATATCGCAGTCAAGGACATGAAAGCCGACATAATGCTTCCATGTATCAAGAATGATGATTTTACCATCGACATCAAGCGGTTTGCCCTACAGGAACAGTCAGGTTTCACCTTACAGGACTTAAAAGGGCTGTTTCATATTTCCGCCGACGGGCTGTCGGCCAGCGGAGTCAGGATCTCCATGCCCGACAGCGAAATAAGCCTGTCGGACATCGGTTTTACTTATTCAGGATGGGACGGCATCAAAACAGCATTTGCGACACAGTCTTTTGAACTGTCGCTGCTGCCCGGCAGCCACATTTCGCCAAATGACCTCAGCAGTATCGCACCTATGCTGAAGGGGCTTGACCAGCGTGTAGACATCACGTGCAACATATCCGGCCAGCTCAACCACCTGGACATAGACCGGCTCTGCGTCACGACCCCCGATGAAAGCATCCTTGTAAATATTGCCGGACACATCGACAGCATAACCGACATATCCAATACATATATCGACCTACCGACAATCAGACTGAACGCAAACGGAGATGAATTGTCCGAACTCCTCGACTCACTCACCGGCATATCCCCAAAACAGTGCCAAATGATTGCAGGACTCGGGAAAATATCGGCCGACGGCACACTGCAAGGCTCAGCCAGAGAAGCCGGATTTTCCGGAAACATTTCGAGTTCAGCCGGAAACATCGCCATTGATACAGACTACGCCCGCGACAATACCACATCACCCGTCATGCTGAGCGGGCAAATTGTCACCAGGGATACCAACCTGAAATACCTCACAGGGAATAACAG
This sequence comes from Muribaculaceae bacterium, assembly GCA_017462345.1. GTDB lineage: Bacteria > Bacteroidota > Bacteroidia > Bacteroidales > Muribaculaceae > RGIG4079. The sequence continues at coordinate 52,035 of JAFTRI010000030.1, read as the reverse complement.
CCTCGGGACGCTCGATGCCGACGTAGCATTTGACATAACCTATAGCAGATCCGGAAGTAAAGGCAATATCGATTGCAATGTCAATAACATAGACTTCAAAGATTACCGGTATTCCGACATCACTGCCCATCTCGAGGCAGATAACAACGCCTACAACGGGACTATTAACATCGACGATGACAACATCCGTGCAAATGTCTCAGGAGAGGCCACTCTCGACAAAGCAATGTCACGCTATAAACTACATGCCGACCTCAAGGATATAAACCTTGCAACACTAAACATCTGGAAAAAATTCCCCGACAACCTGCTGTCGGCAACAATAGACGCCGATTTCACCGGCAACAGCCCCGACTACACCAACGGACAATGTACAATAACAGGAATCAAATACATCAATAACGAGAACGTAGGGCTGATATTTGACGGAATATCCATCGAGACCGACAACACGTCGCTGCCGCAATACCTGTCAATAGAATCAGATGTCATCGACGGGCGAGTGGAAGGGAGTTACAATACCGCAACCATAGCCCCCGCAATCAGAGATATAATGTCACATGTCTTTCCTGTACTAATGGCAAGCGATTCAAAAGAACTCGAGCATCTGCACAAAACCCTCACCGATGAATCCGTCTCCCGCTCAAACGACTTCACCTATAATTTCACACTGAAGGACAATGAACAACTTGGCAAATTCTTCAACACACCGGTGAACATAATATACCCCATCACAATAAGCGGAGCCATGAGCCACACCGCCCACTGCCTCAGTTTCAACATAAACGCCCCATATATACAGCAAAAAAACAAACTGATAAAAAACACCTCGCTACACTTTAACGTCGACGGGCTTAATGAACAATGCCAACTATATGCAACATCGGTACTTCCCACCAAGAAAGGGCCGATGACAATGCTCATCGACTGTAACGGTCACAATGACCGTATCGACAGCGACATATCGTGGACAGTACAACGAGAACGGACATTCAAGGGTGACATAAACTTCTCTACTGCATTCAGCCGTGACGAGGAGAGCAACCTGGCGACCGGAATAGACATAAACCCGAGCATGGTGATTTTCAACGATACGACATGGACAATAAGTCCAGCAAAAATCGACATAGATATAGCCGGGAAATATATATCTGTCGACGGATTCGATGCCCGTCGCGACAACCAGTACATCACACTGTCGGGAACTGCATCACAGAATGCTGCCGACAGCCTGTGTCTCAAATTACAGAATATCGACCTTGACTACGTATTCGAAACCCTTGCAATAGGAAACGTAACATTCGGAGGTACTGCAACAGGCACATTCTATGCCTCAGACATATTTTCCAAAACCCCACACGCCATGACACCGGGTCTGGAAGTCAAGAACCTGAGCTATAACCATGGAGTCCTCGGCGACGCGGTAATAAAGAGCCAATGGAGACCTGAAGAGGAAGCAGTAACAATCGATGCCGACATAAGCCAAGCCAACGGACACCGGTCACGAATCAACGGTGCCATATTCCCTCTCAATGACTCACTTGACTTTAATTTCGATGCCGACAAGATAAACATCCAGTTCATGAAGCCATTCATGCAGGCGTTCACATCCGACATCAGCGGAATGGCATCGGGAAAAGCCCGCTTGTGGGGTAACTTCAAGTACATCGACATGACCGGAGACATATATGCCGAAGACCTTAAACTGAAACTCGATTTCACCAATACCTATTATCACGCAAGCGACTCGGTACACCTCACACCCGGACATATCACATTCAACAACGTCGAACTAAAGGATATTTACGGCAACAGAGCAATGCTCAGCGGATGGCTGACCCATGAATGTTTCAAACGCCCGAAATTTGAGTTTGCCATAACCGACGCATCCAACCTCCTGTGTTACGATGTTACCGAAAAGATGAGCCCCATCTGGTTCGGACGTATTTTCGGTTACGGCTCAGCATTTGTCACGGGCCGGCCCGGTCATGTCGGCATAAATGTAACCATGTCAACCGCACCACAGTCGATATTCACATTTGTCCTGTCGGATGCAGAGGAAGCAAACGAATACTCATTCCTGACATTCCGCGACAAGGATTCATTGAAACCGATTGTCCAAACCGATGCCACGCAAGACACTGTCCCCGATATTATCAAACAGCTTGAAGCACGCATAGCCTCCACCCAGAACGAAAGTTCCTCGGTGTACAAGATGGACATTCAGGTCGATGTCACTCCCAACGCCCAAATGATATTGGTAATGGACCCGATAGGAGGAGACCGCATACGCGCCAACGGCTCAGGGACCTTACGCATGGAATATGACTCGGCCAACGAGGAGCTGAAGATGTTCGGTACATATACCCTTGAACGGGGCAACTACAATTTCACCCTACAGGACATCATCATCAAGGAATTCAGCATTATCAACGGCAGTTCAATTGCTTTCAGAGGCGATCCCTACGCGGCACAACTTGACATCGATGCCATATACTCGGTCAACGCCAACATAACCGATCTTGACGAGTCGTTCCTACAGGACAAAGATGTCAACCGCACCAATGTCCCGGTACATGCCATACTGAAAGTGAACGGGGATATGAGGCAGCCCGACATCAACTTTGACATCGACCTGCCGACAGTCTCCAAGGAAACGAACCGTAAAGTAAAAAGCATCATAAGCACAGAGGACATGATGAACCGTCAGATAATCTATCTGCTTGCCCTCAACCGTTTCTACACGCCCGAATACATGGCATCAACCACCAAGGGTAGCGAACTCGTGTCGGTCGCATCCTCGACAATATCCTCCCAATTGAGCAGCATACTGGGACAACTAAGCGACAATTGGAGCATTGCACCGAATTTCCGCAGTGACCGCGGAGACTTCTCGGACATGGAAGTCGATCTCGCACTATCAAGTACCCTGCTCAACAACCGCCTGTTATTCAACGGGAACTTCGGATACAGAGACAAGACATTGAACAACAACACTTTCATTGGCGATTTCGACATCGAATACCTGTTGAGCAATTCAGGACATCTGCGGCTTAAAGCCTACAACCGTTACAACGACCAGAACTACTACCTGAAAACAGCCTCAACAACCCAGGGTGTGGGCATTGTGTATAAACGTAATTTCGACAATATCTTCTCTTTTCTAGACCCATACCGTCGCAAGAAAAAGACAACGTCATCCGGAGACTCCACAGCAGTCGACACACCCGCAGTACCGGCAGACAGCACCGTTATCCGATAAGCATCAGGCAATTATTACAGATTACCGCACTGTTCGATCCACAGTGCCGCTGAAGCGTCAGAGGGCATACGCCAGTCGCCACGCGGTGACAGGCACACGCTCCCCACTTTCGGGCCATCAGGCAGACATGACCGCTTGAACTGCTGGCTAAAGAAACGGCGGAAGAAAACCGTCATCCAATGCCTTATGGTGTCCTTGTCATATACACCGGCAAAAGCATGGCAAGCGAGGAAGAAGATACGGTGCGGTCCAAACCCGTATCGCAGGAGATAGTACAGGATAAAGTCATGCAGCTCATACGGGCCCACAAGATCCTCGGTCCTTTGCCTGATATTCCCCTGTTCGTCGGCAGGGATCAGTTCGGGACTTATGGGAGTATCGATAATATCAGCCAATGACTCACGCTCACAGGCATCTGCGGAACGTGATGCGAACCATTTCACAAGATATTTCACCAATGTCTTCGGGATACCTGCATTAACCCCATACATCGACATGTGATCTCCATTATATGTAGCCCATCCCAACGCCAATTCCGACAGGTCGCCCGTACCAAGTACCATTCCACCTGTCTGATTGGCAATATCCATCAGCAATTGCGTACGTTCACGAGCCTGAGCGTTCTCGTATGTGACATCATGAACCGACGCATCGTGCCCTATATCGGCAAAATGCCCGGTCACAGCAGGGACAATCGAGATTTCACGAACCGAGACGCCAAGCGAACGCATCAGAGTGACAGCATTATTATAGGTACGCCCCGTTGTACCGAACCCCGGCATCGTAACACCGACAATTCCCTTACGGTCAAGCCCGAGGCGATCGAATGTGCGTACAGCCACAAGCAACGCCAACGTGGAGTCCAATCCGCCGGAAATGCCTACAACCAGCGATTTTGTCCGGGTAAAATCAAGTCTGCGAGCCAGTCCGGCAACCTGTATATTGATAATCTCACCACAACGGTTATCGACATCATTATCATCGGCAGGCACGAACGGATGCGGCTCCACCACACGATATAGACTATCGTCGGCACTGCCGTCTTCGGCAATTCCTCCATCAACGACACGATACCGCGATGTGACTTCATTTACGGCACAATCGCTGAACGAACCGGAGTGCATACGATCCCGGACAATTGCCTCCACATCAATATCGGCAACAACATAATGGCAACCGTTATCCCACCGTTCCTTCGCTTCCAGCACCCGCCCATTCTCGGCTATAATCGCTTTCCCGTCAAAGACAAGATCGGTAGAAGACTCCCCATATCCAGCTCCAGAATACACATAGCCTGAAATACACCCGGCCGACTGCCGCTTTACAAGCCCCGTGAGATAATCATATTTCCCGATCAGATCATTGGATGCCGACAAGTTGAAAATGACATGCGCGCCGGCCATTGACAGACGGCTTGACGGCGGAATCACAGCCCACAGATCCTCACATATCTCCATCCCTATCTTCACGCCGCATACATCAACCATCAGGTTACAACTCATCGGAACTACATACCCTCCGATTGTCACTTCACGATCGATACCGTGTCCCGACACCCACCAACGTTTTTCATAGAACTCGTTGTAATTGGGGATATAAGTCTTCGGGACAGCAGCTATGACACGCCCGCCGCCTATTACCACGGCACAATTGTATAAAGCACCGTTATCCGACACCGGAGCACCCACAATAGCCAACATGTCCCAACGTTCAGAAGCAGCGGCAATTTCTGCCAGACAACCATGCACGCTTTCGAGCAACAACGACGAATGGAAAAGGTCGGCACAAGTATATCCGGTCACAGACATTTCCGGAAACACCGCCACTTTCACTTTCTTTGCGGCAAGTTCATCGGAAACTGCAATAATGCTACGCGTATTAAATCCGCAATCGGCCACATTCATAGGCGGTACAGCCGATGCCACTCTCAAATATCCGGTCTTCATAAGAATATCATACAATTGTATCGGCACAAATTTAACCAAAAATCAGAAAACAAACAGTTATCGCCTTAACAAAATGAGTTGTTCACTTGTTTACAATCAGAGTACACCGCAAAACAATACGCTATGAGAACAAATGTCATTTTCCTTTCAATACCTGTGGCACTATCAGCCATAACCGGATGCACCAACGACGTGCCGTCATCCGATACCGGCAACGACATGATTTCATTCTCCACCCTGTCCGACACCTCTTACTACGAGCTGGTTGATCTCACGAAAGAATACGGTCATCCGGTATATGCCGTAACATCCTATTCCATCGTATTTCCCGAACGGGTATTCAACCATGACATCAGGGAATTACAGGACAGTGTCATATCAAAGACCTTGTGGGCCAAAAATCCGTCCCTTGCCGAAGCTACGGAGCACTTTCTCGAATCACCGTCAGGAATAGAGGAGTCGGCTGTAAAGGAAATACCATCTTCAGCCGTAAATTACCAAAATTCGGGATTCCTGTCGACATCAGGATATGTTTTCAGGCTGACACCCGTCATCCTTACGTTCCGTGCCGACTATTACCGCTACTATTTCCACGCGGCACACGGCATGTATGGCTCGACATTCGTCAACTACCATATCCCATCGGGCAAGGTATTGACAGCTGATGACATACTCGTTCCGGGAGATAAAGAGGAGATTATTTCCGTCATAAGGGATGAAGCCGCATCCAAATACAAGGACAGCGGGATGCTCGATACTGAAGGGATAATCCATTACCGGAACTTCTACATTTCCGGACAATCGATAACATTCGTGTACCAGCCTTACGAGGCCGGACCATACGCATTAGGGATGGTGGAAGTGACTGTCTATCCCCACACTATAGGCAACTGCCTTACCCCGCTCGGCAAAAAAGTGCTCGGCATTCCCGACTGATGTCACGTTTTTTCGCCACAACGGTAAACAATATTCTGATATAAATTTGTAAGTTTGTATTAAGAAACCCCAATTTCTTAATACAGGTATGAAAAGAACAGTCCTAACGTTTATCATCATTCTATGTTCACTGATTCCATTGTCAGCCCAGCGCGGGGAAAAAAGCGCAGGAATCAGAGCCGGCTACAACAGCTGTACCGAATCGGCTGTTGCAGGCATTTACTTCCAATACCGGTTTTCCGAACATATCAGAATCGCCCCGGACATCGACTACATGTTCAAGCGCAACAATGTTGACGCATTCGCATTTGACTGCAACATGCACTTCCCGTTTGCACTCGGGACTTCCGGAATAAACCTATACCCCATTGGCGGCATAAGCTACTCATGCTGGAATATACGTCACATATCGCCGGATCTCAACAACACCGATGACGTAACCACACGTTCCAACAAATTCGGGCTCAATGCCGGTGGCGGTCTGGAATGGTATGCCACCCCCACCCTTAAGGTATCGGCCGAAGGGAAATACAGTTGGATCGATGACTTTGACAGCGGGGTGTTCTCGCTAAGTATCGGATATATATTCTAACCATTAAATCCAATCGCTATCCCAATGAGCACAATAATACTCGGTATCGAATCGTCATGTGACGACACATCAGCGGCAGTAATCAAGGACGGATTACTGTTGAGTAACGTAATCGCAAGCCAGAAGGTACATGAAGAGTACGGAGGAGTCGTTCCTGAGCTTGCCTCACGGGCCCATCAGCAAAATATTGTTCCTGTTGTAGACACAGCCCTGAAACGTGCAGGTATCGGCCGGCACGACCTCAGTGCGGTAGCATTCACCCGCGGTCCCGGATTGCTCGGCTCTTTGCTGGTCGGCACATCCTTCGCCAAGGGACTGTCACTCGGGCTGAACATCCCGATGGTGGATGTCAACCATTTGCACGGACATGTCCTGTCCCATTTCATACGCAACAATCCCGACGACGAAGTGCCTGAATACCCTTTCCTGTGCCTGCTCATTTCAGGCGGGAACTCCCAGATAATCCTTGTAAAGGGCTATAATGACATGGAAGTGCTGGGACAGACAATAGATGATGCAGCCGGAGAGGCTTTTGACAAATGCGCGAAGGTTATGGGGCTGCCTTACCCCGGAGGACCGCACATCGACCGTCTTGCCTCGGAAGGAGATGCCTCCCGGTTCAAATTCGCCCGTCCACACATTCCCGGACTGGACTACAGTTTCAGCGGATTAAAGACCTCATTCCTATACACCCTGCGTGATGCCAAGAAGATCGACCCCGACTTTATCGAAAAGAACAAAGCCGACCTTGCGGCCTCACTCCAGCACACGATTATCACCATACTGCTTGACAAACTGCGCAAAGCGGTGGATATTACCGGAGTAAAGACAGTGGCAACAGGGGGTGGAGTATCAGCCAATTCGGGAGTGCGCCAAGCTATATCAGACTTCTGCAACGAACGGGGTCTCAAGGCATTTATCCCCGCCCGTTCTTTTACTACCGACAACGCTGCCATGGTAGCAATTGCCGGATACTATAAATTTCTTGACCGCAAATTCTGCAGTTACAACGACGTCCCATACGCAAGAGTTACAATCTAAGAAAAAAATGACAACTTCTATCATCGCTATCGGGGATGAACTGCTCATCGGGCAGGTCACAGATACCAACTCGGGAGATATTGCCCGCATGTTAAACCCGATGGGCTGGAACGTGAATGACGTACAGATCATCGGTGACAATGCCGAAGAAATAAAGCGTGCCATCGACAGGGCATTTGCCACAAGCGACGTGGTGTTGACCACCGGTGGTCTCGGGCCAACAAAAGACGACATAACCAAGGGAACACTATGCCGATATTTCGGCGGTGAGCTAAAGGAAGATGCAGAGACTCTCGAAAATGTAAAAGAGGTCGTGCGTAAACGCGGGCTTAAACTAAACGGACTCACAGCAGCCCAAGCCATCGTGCCGACCTCCTGTCGGGTGATACAGAATAAGGTCGGGACAGCACCGCTGATGTGGTTTGAACGTGACGGCAAAGTTCTTGTAGCAATGCCCGGAGTCCCTTTTGAGACACGCCGTATGTTCAGGGAGGCTGTACTTCCACAACTTCTTGAAAAATTCCACACCGGCATTGCAATCGGTCACCGCACAATTCTTGTAACAAACCGCACGGAATCACAACTGGCAATGGACATTTCCGACTGGGAAGACTCCCTGCCTCCATACCTGCATCTGGCATACCTCCCGAAACCGGGACTTATACGCCTGCGACTCGACGGTTTACACCACGACAGTCATTTTATCAACAACGAACTCGACAAGTTTAAAAGCGAACTTATCGACCGGCTTGGTAATGACATCCTCCACGACGAAGATTTATCACCACAAGAGATACTGCTACACCACCTCAACCGGTTAAACCTCACCGTATCTACCGCCGAGAGCTGTACCGGCGGGAACATTGCCCATCTAATCACAAGCGTACCGGGAAGTTCGGCAGTATTTACGGGTGGCATAGTGGCTTACAGCAATGAAGTGAAGCACCGCATTTTAGGAGTAAAGGACGAAACACTTGCCCGACATGGAGCAGTGAGCATACCCACAGTCGAAGAGATGGCATCGGGAGCATGCGACGCAATTGGTACCGATTGTGCCATCGTAACATCCGGCATAGCCGGTCCCGAAGGAGGAACGCCGGAGAAACCGGTAGGTACAGTGTGCATTGCGGTAAAAACGCCCGACGCCACCATATCCGGCACATATCATTTTCCGGGAGATCGAAGCCGAGTCATCGACCGCGCCTCCACCACAGCAATAATCATGCTGATACAAGAGCTGAAACAGGCGAAAAAAACAATTTTATAAACGTTTTACATTAAACAATACCCATTACTACAGAGCGCGAGGCAGATTATTTGATTTGCATAATCCGATTCGGATTATTATATTTGCAATATTATTGCATTTTATTATGGCAAACAGACCTAATCCATTCATTGTTACAGGCAAAATTGAGCCTGAATATTTCTGCGACCGAGTAAATGAATCAGCAAGGCTGATCAAATCCATCACAAACGGGAACAATCTGGTGCTTATCTCCCCTCGACGCATGGGGAAAACCGGATTGATACAATTTTGCTATGACAAGCCTGAAATACGCAATAATTATTACACTTTTTTCATAGACATTCTTCACACCTCAAGTTTGAGAGAATTTACATATATCTTAGGGCAAGAAATTTTCAAGGCATTACTTCCCCGAAGCAAGAAAATGGTAATTGCATTCATTCAAGCCATGAAATCAATAAATGGCAAGTTCGGCTTCGACCCTGTAACCAATCTGCCTTCTTTCAACATAGAATTAGGCGACATCTCCCGCCCCGAATATACACTGGAAGAGATTTTTCAATATTTAGCCAATGCCGATTTAAGATGCATTGTAGCAATCGACGAGTTCCAACAGATTACCAAATATCCCGAGAAAAACATTGAGGCACTATTGCGTATGCACATCCAAAAATTGCAGAACTGCAATTTTGTATTTGCCGGGAGCGAGCGACATATTATGCAAGAGATGTTCACCTCGTCGGCTCGGCCATTTTACAACAGTACCGACATGCTTGAACTAAAAGAGATTCCGGCGGACATCTATATCCCTTTTATCGTTGAAAATTTCAAAAAAGGAGATAAAAACATATCACCCAAAACTGCCGAACTGGTATACAACCTATTCCACGGACACACTTTTTACATCCAAAAGACATTTAATGAATCGTTTGCCGACACCCCAAAACATGGCATTTGCGACAGTTCAACAATTGAAAATGCAATAAACTACATCATCGATTCCAACGAAACTCTATATCAAGAAATCCTGTCGAATATCTCGGAGAAACAAAAGGAGGTACTGTATGCCATCGCCAAGGATGGCACATCGCAAAATATCACTTCGGCACAATTCGTAAAACGCCACCGGCTAACCTCGGCAAGTTCCGTCCAATCAGCGACTAAAAAACTTTTAGAGAAGGATATTATAACTAAGAGCAACAATACTTATTCTCTGACCAACAAATTCTTTGCCCTATGGATTGCCAGAATATATGGAAACCGAAATAAGATTATTGAAGATTAATCACTCCTGACGGGATATAAATAGAATTGAACTCACTTATTTTTCTTTGACGGGACGGACACTACGCCCATAGTAACGGAAGTCATTGTATATGATATTAAAACCACTATAGAATCTCAAAAAACACGAACAAAGGCTATAGTATACACTGAGTGAACTACTTTGATAGCAACCGTAAAAGCCTGTGTAGTCAAGTGACGAGCCATCGATATAGCCCGCAGCAGGCAGAAAAATACTGTTGCCGTTACTTTTGCTTGTAACCTTGTAACCATCAACACCGTTCACCGTTATCCACGCCCATGTACAGTTATTCATTAGTTCCTCTTGCTCTATCGAAGTAGGCATACGCCAACCCTCACCCCATTTGACATGTGCCACATCATCCTCCGGTTCGAGAACCGTCCTATTATCGATTACGCCGAAAGTGCTGTCAACACAGTATTTAGATACAATTGCGTTATACGCTTCCTCTCCGTTATACCACTTGTAGGTGAACCATTCATAATTACTTTTCTCCTCAGTTTCGCCCCAAGCATAGTAACCACCATATTCCTCAGGTCTGGTTGCCCCAACATTCCATCCAGCCCAATTGACTGAAAGTCCGAGGTCAACCTCTTGTGACATCGTAATACCATATTCGTCGACATCCGGTGAAGTAGAACTGCTATCATCCCAAGAGAAATAAACGGTTTCTTGACCATTATTCATCGATGTAGGGCGACCTTCGCTATCCAAAGTCCAGTCAAATACATCAACATTGTATGTATCGTTATTCCTGACAGGAAGATGTCTTGTCGCCTTTCCAAGCAATCCGGCATAATATGCATACTTCATTTCATCCATGTCTATGCCAAAACATTCATCAAACAGCATGATTCCACATGAATTTTCAATGGGGCTTTCTCCATAGGATATTACAGACACGTCGAATTCATCAGGGTCATCGCTTGTCATCTCCACCCTACCTATGTTCCAATTAGTATAAGTGATTGTGAATATCTCATTGCCGCCCTCGGTACGTTTCATCTTGGTAATTTGTCCGGATGAATTATATTCAAACCACCATTCTTCAATCTCTCTTTCACCGTATTCATCGTATTCATCTGTTTTTTCCTGTAGACAATACTCCACAAAACCGCTACTATTAAGACGCAGACAGCATACCGACTCGTTATCGATATCCATTACCACATCATAACCACGACCGGAATCATCTTTGTAATTAAAAGTAATTATATTCCCATCTGAGTTAATTCCTGCCACAAGCCCATTGGCATCGACCTCTATAGCATCATCACCAACTTGAGCCGGCACACCCTTGGGAAATACCTCCGACAAGTTCTGTTTCACATTTTCAGTTACTGAAGAATTTCCTCCGGCTGCTGAACTATCCGGTTCTTTGTCATCGTCATCACTACATGAAGCAAAGCCAGCACACAGCACCGCTGCCACCGCGAGGCCCACAAATCTCATTTTTCCCATTGCAATAATTTTTATCGGTTTGAAATCTGCCCGCAAAGATACGCATTACAAGCAGTTTTTACCCCCCCAATTGTTAATTTTAGTTAATTTTACACATCTTATGCTAACCGTCGGTGATTCCGCAAAATTATATCCCGGTAAATTTGGTATATACGAGAAAAGTTCGTTACTTTGCACTCTGTTTTGTGGCTCATCCTGAAAGCGGCTTTGAATGATGCACTTAGTCGCGATATGAGACTGAGATGAGTACCACAAATGCCAAAAGTAAATAATAACAATCAAGATAATAGAACAGCCATGTCAAAGATTTGTCAAATTACAGGCAAGAAAGCGATGGTAGGAAATAACGTATCGCACTCAAAGCGTCGTACCAAGCGCAAATTCAACGTAAACCTCTTCAACAAGAAATTCTTCTGGGTTGAACAGCAGGTATGGATTAGCCTGACTATCTCAGCAGCCGGTCTCCGCACCATCAACAAGCTCGGCTTGAATGCAGCAATGATGCAAGCAGCCGAAAAGGGTTATTTAACAGAAAAGGATATTAAATTTTTAGAATTCTAAGAAGATGGCAAAGAAAGCTAAAGGTAATCGTGTACAAGTAATCCTCGAGTGCACAGAACACAAGGCAAGTGGTATGCCCGGAACTTCCCGCTATATTACTACCAAAAACAGAAAAAATACCACCGAGAGATTGGAACTTAAGAAATACAACCCTATTCTTAAGAAAGTAACCGTTCACAAAGAAATTAAATAATACTGAGATATGGCAAAGAAAACCGTAGCATCACTTCAGAAAGGTGAAGGACGTACATACAGCAAGGTCATCAAAGTGGAAAAATCACCCAAGACCGGAGCATACGTATTCAAAGAAGAAATGGTACCCAACGACGCTGTAAAAGAAGCTCTCAAGTAATACATTACTTATAGAAAAGATACAAGGCTGCCCCAAACAAGAGATTGTCGGACAGCCTTTTTACTTTCAATCCATCACTATAACAGATTCCTCCCATGAGCGAACGACCGCTAATACTGATAAGCAACGACGACGGGATAAATGCCCGCGGCCTGTTCCACCTTATAGATTGCGTTAAAGAGATGGGCGATATAATCGCTGTCGCCCCCGACATGCCCCACTCCGCCCAATCTTCGGCAATATCCGTTGAAAAACCGTTGCGTATTACACAGCATAAGGATTATCACACCGCACAGATATACTCGGTCAGCGGCACACCGGTCGATTGCGTCAAGCTGGCCCTGCATGCAATCGTAGTACGAAAACCCGACCTGATGTTGTCAGGAATAAATCACGGTTCAAATTCAGGGAACTCCATCATATATTCCGGCACAATGGGAGCTGCCATAGAGGCTTGCATGGCAGGCATTCCGGCTATAGGCTACTCTTTGCTTGACCACTCGCCACAAGCCGACTTTACGCCGACTACCGGATATATCAGACTGATTACACGCAATGTAATCAAACACGGACTGCCGAAAGACGTATGCCTAAATGTAAATATTCCCGCAAATTGTCAACCGGAAGGGATAAAGATCACCCGTGCGGCACGAGGGCACTGGGGCGAGGAATACGCTGAATATACCGACCCGCATGGGCGCAAGTTCTATTGGCTGACCGGACACTTCGTCAATGAAGAGCCGGAGTCGGACGAGACCGACATCTATTGGCTCGACCGTAAGCACGTCACCATCGTTCCTGCCCGTCCCGACCAGACAGCCACAGACACGATACCCGACATAACAAGACTGATCGAATAAATCCGGTTATTTTTCCAAGGGACAGATGTATTGGCCTTTCCCGGCAGTGGATTTGCCGTACTGGACAGCCCCCTGCGGACAGATGTGATAGCAACGCAGGCACAATGCACAACGGCTACCCCATCGGGGGTGCGAGCAGGAATCCATCGTGACGTTGGAGAATGGACATTCCCGCACACATTTTCCACATCCGATACAGTCACCGGTTGCATGGAACGGTCGCGGAGACATGCAGAACCGCACAAAATACGGGTATACTATACGGCTTTTTACCCATGCCCAGCTTCCGGTCACGACATCATCCCCGCCAAACCCGCGACCAATACTGCCAATAACCTCATCCAGCCTTGACGGAAGCACAGCAAGTTTATCCTTCACTACATCGGGACTGTCGACATCAAATCCTTTCATCAACGTGTAGGTATTCGGCATCTGCACCGAAAAAGTCCCGCGCAGGCTCCATCCGCGCCCTCTGACGATCCGTCGCCACTGCCTATGGGCAAGCCCCACATCATCACCACAGGTACAAACCATATAATGGTGGCATCCGTTGACGACATCCAGTGTCACTTTACGCATAAATTCCACCACCACCGGAGGAACGCCCCACGAATACACGGGGAACACCCACACTACTTTCTCTTCAGGCTGTAACGTGAAAACCGGGTGAGAGTCCGTCAATACCGGGCCTATCATCTCCACACGGTCATTCCAGTGGCAAGCCAATACCTGAGCCACATAACGACTATTGCCGGTGCCGCTGAAACAAAATATCATACCCTTTTACCGGATTGTCACTTGAGTCGCACCGAATCCGTATTCACGGAACGAGGCATCCTGGGCCTCACACCGGGGATATTTCTTCAACTCCTTAAGAAGGGCATTGCGCAACACGCCCTCTCCCTTACCATGAATGAACACGATCTTGCACCCCTTGTTACGGATGTTCTCATCCATCACACGGCGGAACTCCCCCAACTGCACCTCAAGCATGTCGGAATTGGAAAGACCGGCAGTTGTATCAAGCAGCTCATTGATGTGCAGATCCACTTCAATAACACCCTGCCGCTTCTCTTTCTTCTGTACCTGACGGCGCAACGGTTTATCGGCATAGCGTTTTTCCCTCATTGCCATCTCCATCGTACCGCTGTCAATCATCATCGTGCGGCACGGGATGTCATTTTTCACAATATCCAACGCGATTACAGGCGTATCGAAATAGACGTTGTCATGAAAACAATGCAATTTGAAGAATTTGGTCGTATCAAGACGGTACTCGACTGCAACCGGAGCTTTAAGGGCAAACTCCTTGTCCCGCTTGAACGCCACATATTGTATCGCCACACGATCCATATCCGGCAAGTCGGCATGTGTCACCTCTCCGAGGAACACCTGTATATTAGGCTCTACGATTCCGGCATACCGCGTAATCCATCCTATACCATTATCGGCACGTGTCAGATAAGTGAAATACAGATAGTAATTGGAATCATTGACAAGATAAGTGTCGTAGGAGGTTGTTGTGAGATGCTTTAATTCGACCGGCTGATAAGCAAGCACCACATTCAGTTTCTCACCGGTCACGGTTTCCTCCACCGCCTCAGCCTTCGGGGTTACGGGATGTTCCGGAACGACTGTCGGCGGAGCGACATATTTACTCTCCTTCTTCACTTCACCACCACCGGCTGGACTTATCACCACACATTCACGAAGGAGCACCGGTGTTTCAAAGCCGTCCTCATCCACGTATGCGATATTCCCTTCTATCTTTACGATGCGCCCTCCGCCCACAGCATTCAGATAACGCACCACATCTCCAATCTGCGCCATAATAGAGTATTTTACGATTTTTACCGTGTAAAGTTACGCATAACTTTCCGGTTTACACAAAATAACGACGGCCGATAACCGTCTGAACCGCTCCTCTCGTCAGCAGATAGCATATAAAAGATAGCCACAAGGCATGATTGCCATACGACGGGGACAACATTGCATACAGGGCGAAATACACCCCGGTGGCAAGTACCATCGACAGCAGCATGGAGCGGGTATCTGTCGCGCCGATATACACACCGTCCCACGTGAATGCGACAAAGCCGGTGACCGGTATCAGCATTGCCCAGACAAAATAGCTGCCGGCACCTTCAGTCACTGCCACATCAGAGCTCAGAAACCGTAAAAACCACTCGCCACCGACGCCATACAGCAAGGTAAACAACAGAGCAAGCCCTGCACCCCAGCTGAACAAGCACTTTATACATCTCCGTAAATCAGCCCGATTGCCTGCACCCACGAATTTCCCGCACAAAGCCTCCCCGGCAAATGCGAAACCGTCCATAAAAAACGAGAACAGCATGAACAGCTGCATCAACAGCGTATTGATCGCAAGAACTACCGTTCCCTGCTGAGATCCCGCACGCGTAAACCAAACGGTGACGGCCACAAGGCACACTGTGCGCAGAAATATATCGAGATTAACCGAGAAGAACCGTTTAAGCTCCTGCCAATCCAGAATTTCACCGACAGGCATTCTCAGCAGACAGTAACGCCGGCACAGCAACAGTCCCAAGAGGAAACCAAGCCATTGCGCCATAAATGTTCCTGTGGCAACCCCCTCGATTCCCATGCCGAACACATAGACGAGCAGCAGGCTTATTGCAATATTTGCAACATTTATTGCAACAGAAATCCACATCGGCGAGCGGGAATCCTGCATTCCAAGAAACCACCCCGACAGGGCATACGTTCCCAATACCGCCGGCGCACCGCACACACACATCATGAAGTAACGTGACGCCAACAGCCGTGTACCGGTATCAGCACCCATAAAATCAAGCACCGACTCACACAACAACGACTGCATCACCAATATAACGGCACCTATTGCCATTGCCACGGCAAGGGCGCGATAGAGAATCAGCGATGAGGCACGGCCATCACCTGCCCCGCAGGCCTGAGCAGTCATTCCGCTCGTTCCCATGCGCAAGAAAGCGAAAAGCCAGTAGAGCATATTGAACATGCTCCCGCCTACAGCAATAGCGGCTATATACACCGCACTGCCCATGTGCCCTACCACCGCGACATCCACAATCCCCAATAGCGGAGTGGTAATGTTGGTGATGATAGAAGGTATGGACAGTGCCAGTATCTGCTTATTGAATGTGTTCAATACAGCAGGAAATTATATTTTCTTTACACGCATACTATCCCAGATGAGATAGGCAATCAGCAGTACATACACTATGATTCCGAGTGTCTGCACAAGCGACTCCGACGCGCCGAACTCATATTCAAATCCGGCAAAGCGTGTAAGGGCGGCAAAGACTCCGAACAACGCCCCGCCGGCAATAAGTCCGGAAGATATCAGCGTTCCACGGTCACGACGTGCATCATTGACCGACTTGTCCTTAGAGCGGCTGTTTACAAACCAAGCAATAGCACCACCGACAAGCATCGGTGTATTGAGCGATAACGGGATAAACATTCCGAGACAGAATGCAAGAGCCGGCACTCCGAGCCAATTAAGGATCAGAGCAAGGATAGCACCGACCATGTAAAGGATCCACGGGGTCTCGCCACCCATCATGAGCGGCTCGATAACCTTTGCCATCGCGTTGGCCTGCGGAGCGACAAGCGCATCGGGACCGGCAAAGCCATAAACCTTGTTCAGGACAAGTATTACACCACCCACGGTAGCTGCCGACACAAGAGTACCGAGGAATTTCCACGTTTCCTGCTTGCGCGGGGACGAACCGAGCCAATAACCGATTTTAAGGTCAGTAACAAAACCACCGGCCATTGATAATGCCGTACACACGACGCCACCGATAATCATCGACGCAACAATACCCGATGTACCGCTCAGACCTATTGCCACGAATATGGCAGATGCGATAATAAGCGTCATCAAAGTCATTCCCGAGACAGGATTTGACCCGACTATGGCAATTGCATTGGCTGCTACAGTAGTGAACAGGAACGAAATCACGGCAACTACAACCCATGCCACAAGCGCCTGCCAAAGCGTGTGTATCACACCGAGCCAGAAAAACAGCAGCACAGCGACAAGTGCCAGCATTATAAAGAACACGATGTGCTTCATTGAGACATCGAGCTGCCAGCGCACCTGTTTCACTCCGGCGGCATTACCCTTGAACTCGCGGCCTGCAAGCCCTACAGCCTGAGTGATGATAGGCCATGACTTGACAATACCGATAACACCGGCCATCGCTATACCGCCGATACCTATGAGGCGGGCATAGTCACTGAATATCGCCGACGGGGACAATGCGGCAATTTCAGGAGCCCCGTATGTCCCGATCAACGGAATGACAATCCACCACACGAATATGGATCCGGCAAAAATCACAAATGCATATTTCAACCCTACGATATATCCCAGTCCCAACAACGCCGCACTGGTATTGCAGCTGAACACAAGCTTGGTTTTCTCGGCAAAAGCCGTACCCCATGATGAGGCCGTAGTGGTAATGGTCTCTGCCCACCACCCGAAAGTGGCAACGATATAGTCATAGATACCGCCGATAAGCGATGCTATGACAAGCGTCTTGGCCTGTCCGCCCGAGCCCTTTGCCTCGGCACTGATCAGCACCTGGGTGGTAGCCGTAGCCTCGGGGAATGGGTACTTGCCGTGCATGTCCTTGACAAAATATTTACGGAACGGTATGAAAAACAGGATTCCGAGAATACCGCCAAGCATCGAGCTGAGGAATATCTCAAGGAAATTGACAGTAATATCGGGATATTTCGCCTGAAGGATGTAAAGAGCCGGAAGCGTAAAAATCGCCCCTGCTACAATCACACCTGAACATGCGCCTATCGACTGGATTATAACATTCTGGCCTAAAGGGTTTTCTTTTTTCAATGCGCCCGACAGTCCCACAGCTATAATAGCGATGGGTATAGCGGCCTCGAATACCTGCCCCACTTTCAAACCGAGATAAGCGGCCGCCGCACTGAAAATGACCGCCAGCACAAGCCCCATAGTTACCGAATAGGGCGTTACCTCACGATATTCACGGGCAGGATGCATTACCGGACGGTACTCCTCGCCATCGGCAAGTTCACGGAACGCATTCTCCGGCAACTCCACGGGGTCAACATTCACGTCGACACCGTCGATGTCTTTAATTTTGTTCTGCATATTGTATTACTTTTCTGATAATTTACAGCATATTACAATGAATACGCGAAGATACGCAGAATTATTGGAAATACCACGCATCCCTGCCTAAAAGCCGGGCAACTGCACCAAAATTACAACTAATTGATACTCAATTATGATCAAGAGGTCGTCAATATCACTATCTTAATCATCATTGATTATCAGAAGTTTAATCTTTTCCTTAAATTTTGATGCGGTTACCCTGGTCTAAAAAGGGTATGACAGGATCGCATGTGGCGGGTGGATTTTTTTGTGTATCTTTGATGGCGTTAATTCCAGATATTCATAAACCAATAACTGTCACATCCAGAGATGAGAAAAATTTTGTCATATATCGTATTGGCCGGGACGGCACTGTGTGCCGAAGCCATTACCCCGCTATGGTTGCGTGATGTAAAAATATCGCCCGACGGAGAGGAAATAGCATTCACTTATAAGGGTGATATATACAAAGTACCGACAACAGGAGGTACTGCCACCCGGCTGACATCCCGTGAATCATACGAGGGAACCCCGATATGGTCGCCTGACGGAAGCCAGATCGCGTTTGCCAGCGACCGCAACGGCAGCATGGATATATACGTGATGGCGTCGGCAGGCGGGACGGCCACACGCCTGACATTCCATTCCGGTAACGAGACTCCGGAATCATTCTCACCTGACGGAAAACAGGTTATATTTTCCGGGAACATCCAAGATCCCGCAAGCAGCGTACTGTTCCCGTCAAGACGCCTCACCGAAGTCTACAGCATAGCGGTGACCGGCGGACGTATCAGCCGCATTCTCGGCTCTCCCGCGCAGATGATATGCTTCAACACCGCAGGCGACTCTTTCCTGTATCAGGACCAAAAGGGGATGGAGGATGAGTGGCGCAAACATCACACGTCATCAATAACCCGCGACATCTGGAGCTATGACCTGACAACCGGAAAGCACACCAATCTCACCAACCGTGCAGGAGAAGACCGCAACCCTATACTGTCACCTGACGGCAAGACTGTATTTTTCCTAAGCGAACGGGACGGAAAGACATTCAACGTGTACTCATTCCCCACCAATGCCCCGGAGAAAGTGACACAAATCACAGAGTTCACCACGCATCCCGTACGATTCCTTTCGGCAGGAGGCAACGGCACTATGGCATTTACATACAACGGTGAGATATACACCAAGACGGGATATTCCTCGCCTGAAAAAGTTGACATAGACATCATACTCGATGACGATAACCCGATAAGGACACTCAGTGTCACAAGCGACGCCACAACGGCTACCGTCTCACCCGACGGCAAGCAGGTGGCATTCATCAACCGAGGGGAGATATTCGTGACATCGGCCGAGTACAAGACCACCAAACAGATCACCAATACCGCTGCAGCCGAACGTCATGTAACATGGAACCCCGACAACCGGTCGATAGCATATACAAGTGAACGTGACGGACACTGGAACATATACATGGCAAAAATATCACGCAAGGACGACCTGAATTTCCCAAATGCGACACTTGTGGAGGAGACACCGCTGTTCCCTGCCGATGACTTGACCGAACGTACCTATCCGTCTTTCTCTCCCGACGGGAAAGAACTCGCGTTCATCCAAGACAGGAACAAGCTGATGGTCATGAATCTTGAAACGAAAGCGATAAGACAAATTACTGACGGTAAAACACACGCCCGCCGCAACGGCGGCTTTGACTATTCATGGTCACCCGACAGCAAATGGTTTGTCCTGACGGTTGTCGACAATAAGCATGACCCGTACAGCGACATAGCCATTGTCAGCGCACAAGGAGGAGAAATAACCAACATCACCCGCAGCGGCTACTTCGACGAGTGTCCACGCTGGACGCCAGACGGTAACGCAATAACATTCCTCTCGGAACGCTACGGGATGCGCAACCATGCATCATGGGGCTCGGAAGCCGATGTGATGATGGTGTTCCTGAATCAGGATGCCTATGACAAATACCGGCTGAGTGAAGAGGACTACGCCTTACTCAAAGAGGTAGAAAAGGAACAGAAGAAAGCCAAGGAGAAAGAATCGTCGGACAAGAAGGACAAGAAAGGCAATAAAGGGAAGAAAAAAGACAACGCCGAGACCGGAAACGACAATGGCAAGGCAACCGACATTGTCGTGGAGACTGACGGAATCAGCGACAGGATTGTGAGAGTGACCCCTTATTCATCCGACATAAGCAATGCAATCGTCACCAATGACAACGAGACCATGTATTACCTGTCATCGGCCGGGAAAGGCTACGACCTGTGGAAAATTGAGCTACGCAAACGCGGAGCGAAATCAGTGAGCAAACTCGATGCCGGCTACATGAACATGGAACTTGACAAGGAGGGGAAGAACCTGTTCCTGCTCGGAGGAAAGAGCATGAAAAAGATGGACATCAAAAGTGAAAAACTGACTCCCATAACCTACTCGGTCTCAATGAAACTCGATGCAGCCGCCGAGCGGGAATACATGTTTGACTACGTTTACCGCCAGGAACGCGAGATGTTCTACACAACAGGGATGCATGGCGTGGACTGGGAGCGGATGAGTGCCGACTACCGCCGTTTTCTGCCACACATCAACAATAACCACGACTTTGCCGAACTGCTCAGCGAATGGCTCGGAGAACTGAACGTTTCCCATACAGGAGGCCGCTACTATCCCAAAGCGACCGGAGAACCGACAGCCGAACTCGGACTGCTGCTTGACTGGGACTATTCCGGAGAGGGGCTGAAAGTGACCGAGGTAATAGAGAACGGGCCATTTGACCGCGCAAGTTCCGCGGTAAAGCCCGGATGCATCATTGAAAAGCTCAACGGGACAGAAATAACCTCTACCACCGACTACACGCCTCTTCTCAACGGATTAGCCAAGAAGAAAACACTTGTATCGATATACGATCCTGAAACCGGCAAACGCCATGATGAAGTGATATTGCCAATAACCGGCGGACAAATGAACGAACTGCTATACACCCGATGGACAAAACAGCGCGCGGATGATGTCGAGCGATGGTCAAACGGGCGACTGGGATATGTACACATCCGGTCGATGAATGATGACAGTTTCAGAAAAGTGTATTCCGACGTCCTCGGCAAGTTCAACCATTGCGAGGGTATCGTTATCGACACACGCTGGAACGGTGGAGGCCGACTGCATGAAGATGTAGAGATACTGTTCAGCGGACAGAAATATTTCACACAGGTGATACGCGGTACGGAGACTTGCGACATGCCGAGCCGCCGATGGAACAAACCGAGCATCATGATCCAGTGCGAAGCTAACTACAGCAACGCCCACGGTACCCCCTGGGTGTACAAGAACCGCGGGATCGGCAAGCTCGTCGGCATGCCAGTTCCCGGTACAATGACAAGCGTCAACTGGGTCACATTGCAAGACCCGACACTTGTATTCGGCATTCCCGTTGTGGGCTACCGTCTGCCCGACGGCAGCTATCTGGAAAACCAGCAGCTAAACCCTGACATACTCGTATCGAATGATCCCGCAACAGCTGTCAACGGCGAGGATACACAACTGCGCGTCGCAGTAGAGACATTGCTTCGTGACCTCGACAAGTGACATCTGGTCGTGAGCCTATTACTACAGTACAAAGGGCAAGCGACTTAAATACACGCCAGCACCGGAGATGCCCTGAGAACGGCACAGCAATAACGCAAGGCTCCACACAAGATACACATAGGGAATGCAACTGCGCCCAGGTGGTGCAGTTGCATTCTTTTATGGTCTTTACACTTGTGCTGGCGACGTTGATGGACGGGACAGGATTTCGAATGTTTCGACGTAGATTTCGGTAACAGTGCGTTTGATTGTATTTCGGTCCTCCCATGTACGGGTACGCAACTTGCCCTCGACATAAAGGCGTGTGCCTTTGCGGATGTATTTTTCGGCAGTCTCGGCATTCTTGTCCCACATCACGATGTTGTGCCACTCGGTACGCTCGGGAATCTGTACACCCGATGCCGTAGTATATGCGCGCTCGGATGTAGCGAGAGAGAATGATGCCACCGGACGTGTCTCCACGTAGCGAATTTCAGGGTCACGCCCCACATTTCCTATCAATATTACCTTATTTACCATAACAGTCTTCTCAACGGCTTGCTTTCAATCCCTCTATCACCGATGCTGTAAAGCCATGGGATTCCATCGCATTCAGACCTTTGATTGTAACGCCACCAGGAGTAGTAACCTTATCGATCTCCACCTCCGGGTTGTTGCCTGTAGCCTCAAGCAACTCTATCGCACCCCGCAAAGTCTGCAATACATATTCTTTCCCCTGATTAGGATATATACCAAGTTCGACCCCACCCTCAGTCGCCGCACGGACATAGCGCATTGCATACGCAATACCGCATGAGCATAGAGCTGTGGCAGCCCCCATGAGGCGTTCTTCGATAACGGCGGTCTTTCCAAGCAGATTGAAGATGCCAGTCACCGTTTCAACTTGCCCGGGAGTCGCTCCTCTATGGGCAAGGAATGTCATACTCTGATGGATGGCAATTGCCGTATTGGGCATGGCACGGAATATCACCCCGTCGGCAGAATATCCTTTCAACCAAGAAGTTATAGCATCAGTAGTCACGCCGGCCGCGATAGAAACAATTATCTGACGGTGAAATTCAACCCGAGGGGCAATCTCCATGAGTACCCCTTCGACAAGCCACGGCTTGACGGCTATAATAATGACATCAGCACCGGCTACCGCATCGATGTTATTATGCGATGTAACGATTCCCTGACAGTCAGTTTTAAGAGCATCAAGAGCCGGTTGTCCCGGGTCGCATACCGTAATATCCGATGATGCAAACGAATTGCTATGGGCAAGTCCGCGAGCAATGGCACCGCCCATGTTTCCACCTCCTATTATTCCGATCTTCATATCAATAACATGATTATGCTTCAAGGGCATGCTTGAAACGGTTTATAAAATCATCGGCCTGTTCACAGGTAAGGACAAGAGGAGGCAACAGACGTATGACATTTGTCCCGGATGCCCCGGTAAACACCCGCTCCTCATTGATGAGCCGTGTACGCAACTCCTTGACCGGATAATCGAACTCCAGCCCTATCATAAGCCCACGGCCCCGCACCTCCTTTATGCCGGGTATTTTCCTCAATTCACCCATGAGATACTCGCCGACCCGGCGGGCATTCTCAACAAGGTTTTCTTTCTCGAATATATCAATCACGGCAATAGCCGCGGCGCATGCAAGATGATTTCCGCCAAATGTAGTACCGAGTTGTCCGTAGACAGGGGCGAACTTGGGGCTTATGAGTACAGCACCCATCGGGAAGCCATTGGCTATACCCTTGGCCATAGTGATTATATCAGGGCGTACACCCGAGTATTGATGAGCGAAGAATTTACCCGAACGTCCATATCCCGACTGTATCTCATCAAGAATCATCACGGCCTCATGCCTGTCACATAGTTCGCGCACTCCACTAAGGAATCCATTTTCAGGGATACGGATTCCACCAACGCCCTGTATGCCCTCTACTATCACTGCACAGACATCCCCTTTGGCCAATTCTCCGGCAACGGCATCAAGATCGTTCAACGGCAGGAATGTGACATGACTGTTGGCATTTATTGGCGCAACTATCTTGGGGTTATCAGTAGCCTCAACAGCAAGTGATGTGCGGCCATGGAACGCTTTACCGAATGCCAACACACGCTTTTTACCTGTGTGGAACGATGCCAGCTTCAGTGCATTCTCATTGGCCTCAGCCCCGGAATTTATCAGGAACAACTGGTAGTCATCATATCCCGATATTTTTCCGAGTTTATCGGCAAGACGCTGTTGCAGACCGTTTATAACAGAGTTGGAGTAAAATACCAGTCTTGATGCCTGTTCCTGTAGAGCCTGCAGATAATGCGGATGAGAATGTCCCACCGAAATTACGGCATGACCGCCATACAGGTCAAGATATTTATTACCGTCGGCATCATAAGTATAACACCCCTCACCCTTTACAATCTCTATATCAAATAACGGATATACGTCAAATAGTTTCATCTCCTAAAATCAATTATGTGAACAACTCCACAAAATTAATTATAATTTCACGATATAAAGACCTGACGGATGATTAATTTCATATTACCGATACAGGCAATGAATAATTTTGCCTATATTCGCGGAATCAAAACAATACAACCATAATCACCATTATTACACAATCATGGAAGAATCATTGAAAAAGGAGATACCTTACAAGGGAGTGCTGTTAAACGGTTTTTTAGCGTTACTGATATGGCTGCTGATGACAGTCGGTACAGGATGGATGCTATCAGAGGGTATCAACTCGGATAACGCATTACTGATTACCGGCGGCATTACGATGATAATCATTGATATAATCATACTGGTAGGATTCTTCACACTTGAGCCTAATGAGGCTACCGTAATGGTGTTTTTCGGTAACTACAAAGGCACACTGACACGTCACGGATATTTCTGGGCTAACCCGTTCATGTCCCGAAAAAGGCTGACCCTGCGTTCAAGAAACCTTGATGCCGAGCCCATCAAAGTCAACGATAAGGAGGGGAACCCGATTCTGATAGGCATAGTACTTGTATGGAAATTAAAGGACACCTACAAGGCGATGTTTGACATTGACGCCCAAAGCATAGCAGGAGGCGCCGCTACCGGGGCAAACGCCTCCACGCGCATGAACGCATTCGAAAAATACGTACGTATCCAAAGCGATGCAGCACTGCGTGAAGTAGCCGGCCACTATGCCTACGACGACAATCACGACACGACCGAGGATGACGGGGAACTCACCTTACGCTCGGGCGGGGATGAAATCAACGAACTACTTGTGGAAAAGCTAAATGAAAGGCTTGACTTTGCCGGAATCGAAGTACAGGAAGCAAGATTGAACTATCTTACGTACGCACCGGAAATAGCAGCCGTAATGCTCCGCCGACAACAGGCTACCGCCGTGATAGCCGCACGTGAGAAGATTGTGGAAGGAGCGGTATCAATGGTAAAACTTGCCCTTGACCGTCTTGGGGAAGAACAGATTGAACTTGACGAAGAAAAACGCGCGGCAATGGTAAGCAACCTGCTTGTTGTGCTATGCGCCGACGAATCAGCCCAACCGGTAATCAATACGGGCTCACTAAACCAATAGCATGCGATTCCGGCGGCATTAACCGGGTCGTGGCACAGAATCCTGACACTATCTGAGAAAACGCGGAGCGAGGAAAAACAATCCGAATGAAATACCGAAATTCCAGTTCCGTGCAGGATAGCTCATATAATTGGCATACGCGCTTAATGACGCAAAAGGCAAACTGACAACAATAGCAGTTTCCCCGAAGAACTCCGGTTCAGAGAACCATCGGCCGTAATATGGTGAAAAATCCACGGGATTTTCTTTTATACGCCTGAACGGGAGGAAAGCATGGAATGTTCCCCGCAATTGGACAGTCTCATTCAATTTCCAGATGGGCAACAGCCCCGCCGTCACAAACGAATTGGCACGGAACGCGGGATTGAACGCATTACAGGCCGACGGAGTTGGATTGAAATCCGGGGCATTTACTATGGTTGCATTATAGTTTTCAAGCAACTTCCGTGTAGAGGCAAGGATATTCCACTCCGTCCCGACAACGAATCTGCGCCCCAGCCCGAAATAATGTTCAGCAGCCAGTTCGATCTGTCCCCACCCTGTATTATCACCGGCAGCCGGGACTGCCGGATTATCAGGGCGATAGCTGTAACTGCCGTATATGCCCATAGCATCTATGCGATACCGGCTTCCCGACGTGGGATACATTTCATTGTCAAGCGTATTATACTGATAGCAGGCAGACAGCTCTCCGAGCCTATAAGAGGTGCGATCCTTTCCCATTCCTGAGAAATCCATATCATTACTACGGTAGAACCTGTCGAGCAGATAGCCGTAGCCTCCTCCCAATTCGAACTTACCGCTACGACCGGCAGCAAGACAATAGCCGAGACGGACAAAGGCCTCGGTGTTGCTTATAAACGTAGGCATATTCTCCTCATAGAACAGATTGTCACTCTCGTAGAACTTCATGCGCGACAACACCGCCCGAATCCCGATATAGGACGGGACTGCTGTTTTCAGATACATCTTGGCATTGACATCTCCGGCCATATAGCTTTGCCCTATCCAGGCATTGACACTGGCATCAAGCGAATTGAAACTTAACGTATTGTATCCTCCCGAAAGAAATATCATACTATTGGACGAAGAGGTGATATATCCGCCGAGACCCAGCCTATAGTTATCCTTTACCGAGGCCGTCATGTCAAGAGCGAACAATCCGTCAGAGTCATCATAACATGCCTGAGGCACAAGATTCCGCAATTTTCCCGGTGTTATGGCCCGATAGTAGGCATCCTTGGCCTGTTTTATGCCAAATGTATCAGTCCCATTCCTTGTAAACAGATATTCAATGTAACCGTTCTGCGCATCAGTCCCGCCCGATACATTCACCGAGTCGAAGACGAGATAAGGGGTCTTGGACTTGAAGACCATGCGCCGGAGCTGCCTGGCTGTTGCAGGGATACGCGTATAAACCCTGCTTTTTATGGAATCCATCATCGACATTGCCCTGTCATAGCCTATCCTGTATATTGTCATTGCCTTTGGGAAATCCAGCAATCCGAACTCTTCAAGATCAATGCGGATACATATTCCGGAGTCATCGGGAATGCGACTGTCCTGTTTCTGCATTATCATATCCTCAAGCTGGTCGATAACATCATTGGATCCGGTCTTGCTGTCAGGACTCGACACATCGACACCAATCATAAACGACGGGAAAAAATCCTCCTGCATTACATCGACAGGGAAATTATCGTAGACACCCCCGTCATAGACCAACACTCCATCAATCCTTATGGGCTGGAAAACGAGCGGGAAACTCATCGATGCACGTATCGCATCTCCAAGACTTCCTCTACGGCACACAATTTTGCGCTTGTTATACACATCCGATGCCACACACCGATACGGGACAAAAAGATTGTCGAAATTCCCTTCACATTGCGCCGTATATGCCGAAAACAACTCCATGAATGCAAAATTCATAGGCAACGGAGAAATGAGGCTCGACGGCAATATTGAACCGGACTTTGTGGAATCCCGTTCCCCGAGATTGACACTTAACAGTGCCGGAGTGGCATCGGGTCGGGAGAAATAATAGGTCAACTTCTCATCAATCTGTCCGGTAGACCAATAAGAGAAATCCCGTGATGTGATAAGCTGTAACATCTCATCAGGAGTGTATCCCGCCGCATACAATCCTCCGACTATCGCACCCATTGACGTCCCGGCTACATAGTCAATCGGGATGTCATTCTCTTCCAATGCCCTGATTACCCCGATATGAGCAATGCCTTTTGCCCCTCCGCCACTGAGGACAAGCCCCAATGACTGTGACTCCGACGCATGAGCCGATGTTTTCACTACACTCAACAACATCAAAATGACCAATAACCGTTCCCGTATCATAAAAATACCCTCCGCAATCTATCCTGTATTATAACGGCAATCCCTATCTATTAACACACTTCACCAGTCCAATGTTTAACACGGAATGCGCCGGATATTCAGGCGCATTCCTTTTAATGTCACACTATTTTACACCTGTTATTCGGAAATGAAAGAATCCTTAAACCCAAGGAAATACAGGATTCCGTCAAGACCTATAGTTGACAAGGACTGCTCGGCAGTCGCCTTAACCTTTGGCTTGGCATGGAAAGCGATACCCAATCCGGCGGTGGCAATCATCGGCAGATCATTTGCACCGTCCCCGACCGCAATGGTCTGTGCAATATTCACATTCTCCACCTGGGCTATCAGGCGCAACAACTCGGCCTTCCGCTTGCCGTCGACTATGTCGCCTACAAAATTACCGGTCAGTCTGCCATCGGCAATTTCCAGTTCGTTGGCATATACATAGTCAAAGCCAAAACGTTGTTTCAGATAATTGCCGAAATATGTAAACCCACCCGAAAGTATTGCAGTCTTATATCCGGCACGCTTGAGTACCTGCATCAGACGGTCAAGTCCTTCCGTAATAGGCAGATTCTCGGCAATATCCTTCATCACACTCACATCAAGTCCCTTTAACAAGGCGACACGCTCACGGAAACTCTCGCAGAAGTCTATCTCTCCCCGCATGGCCCGCTCGGTTATTGCCTTAACCTTGTCGCCGACTCCTGCACGTATCGCCAGTTCATCGATAACCTCAGTCTCGATGAGCGTAGAATCCATATCGAAACATATCAGCCTGCGACTGCGCCGGTACATCGTATCTTCCTGTAACGACACATCAAACTCCTCATCAGCGGCAACTTTCATAAACCGTGCCTGCATCTCGTTACGGTCACGCGGAGTCCCGCGAACCGACAGTTCGACACACGATTTCGACAGAGGGTCTTCTGTCTCGGCAAGCGGCATACGGCCTGTAAGACGACGGATACTGTCGATATTAAGATTCTGGTCAGAAATAACATCGGTAACCAACGCTATGTGACGGGCAGTCAACCGACGACCGAGAATCGTTATAATCCAGCGCTTCTTCCCTTGTCTTCCAACCCAGTCATTATAACGCTCAACCGATACCGGTGTGAATTTTATCTGCACATCCAGTTCCGAAGCCT
The DNA here is from genome assembly GCA_017462345.1 of Muribaculaceae bacterium. Classification (GTDB taxonomy): domain Bacteria; phylum Bacteroidota; class Bacteroidia; order Bacteroidales; family Muribaculaceae; genus RGIG4079. Next base: position 22,608 of record JAFTRI010000030.1, on the reverse strand, counting down.
TGAACAGCAACTCTTTCATTATCTCCCCCGATACGCTGCTGTCGGTCTTGAAAAGTATACCCAACGACAACGTATGATGGATATTAGACTGCCCGATGTCGAGGATGCCGGCATCATATCGTGACAATATTCCCGTCAATGCCGCAGTCACCCCGGGATGGTCATTTCCCGAAATACTTATCAAAATCAACTCCAATTCCTTATCCATAACTCTTTTTTATTAGCGATTAAGGCTCATCGGCAATTTTCCGATTGCCAATAGAGCCTTAATAATGTTTTTACCAATGAGTGGATTACGCGTTTTCGGCACGATAGGCATCACAAGCACGCTTTACCTCACCGTGGAGAAGCAGAAGACGTTTTGCCTCATCGTATGGGAGTCCGAGTTCCTCGACAACCATGCGTGTACCGCGGTCAACGAGTTTGGCATTAGACAACTGCATGTTAACCATCTTGTTGCCCTTTACACGACCCATCTGAATCATTACCGAAGTGGTAATCATGTTGCATATCATCTTTTGGCCTGTCCCTGATTTCATTCGTGAGCTTCCGGTTACATATTCAGGACCCACAACCATCTCGATAGCTATATCGGCTGCCTGTGAGATGGGGGCATCCGGATTGGATGTGATAGCAGCAGTCAGAATACCATGCTCACGACAGGTATTAAGGGCACCGATAACGTAGGGAGTAGTTCCCGATGCAGCAATACCGATAACAGTATCCTTGTCATTGATATTAAACTCCTGAAGGTCTTTCCATCCTTGCTCGGTGTCATCCTCGGCATTCTCAACAGGATTACGCAATGCAGTATCACCTCCGGCAATAAGTCCTATCACCCAAGAAGGATCCATACCGTATGTAGGGGGTATTTCCGAAGCGTCAAGCACACCGAGACGGCCCGAAGTACCTGCACCCATATAGAATATACGTCCGCCTCTCTTCATGCGCTTTACAATTTCAGTAACGAGCTTTTCTATTTGAGGGATAGCCTTTTCCACTGCGAGAGCGACCTTCTTGTCCTCATTATTGATATCGGTTAGAAGTTCCAGCACCGATTTCTTTTCCAAGTCATTGTAAAGTGAAGGTTGTTCACTGATTTTTACAAATGCCATTTTAGTCTGTTTTTATTATTTATATTATTAGTATTCTGTGTGATATGCAATCAATCCCTCCATCGGTGCCTGAAGTATCTTTCCTATCTTGCAGTCTACGGCAGCGGCAGCTTCTTCAAGCACTTCGCGGTAATAATAGGCAATAGAACCGACGAAATTAATGCTATAATCCTTATAGTTGGCATAATTGGCGATATTACGCACAAAGAATGCCTTGAATGCGTTCAACACCAACCGGTGGACTGCCGGTTCCTCGATATTCTGGATAAGGAACGGAGTTACCGAGGCAAGGAAACGGTTGGCCGGATGTTCACGGTACACTTTCTGAATAATTTTCATGCGGTCAAGGTCATACTGAGCAAGGAATTTTTCACATAACGGCTCAGGGAGCTGCTTTTTGAGCACATCACCCACCAGAAGCTTTCCGAGTACGGCTCCACTGCCTTCATCACCGAGAATATAACCGAGTGGAGATACATTGTCAACAATCTTCTCTCCATCATAATAGCAAGAATTGGAACCCGTTCCCATAATACACGCTATACCGGCTTCTTTCCCGAACAGCGCACGTGCGGCAGCAAGCAAGTCGGTATACACCTCGATAACCGGAGCAGGGACACTGGCAGCAATGGCACGACGCACATTGGCACACACCTCTTCCGAGATACATCCCGCACCATAGAAATACACACTGTCAAGCGTATAGCCCTCTACCTCAGGTTTCAGCTCCTTGCTGATACGTTCGGTCATTTCCTCCTCGGTGAGCATCACCGCATTCATCCCGGGAGTAAAGACCTCCTTGACTACTTTACCATTTTCAACTACGCACCACTGTATCTTGGTGCTTCCACAATCTGCAATTAGTTTCATATCTTTATATATATTTTCTTTTTGTATAAAATGTAACCTATAGACCAGTTAAACGCGATAAAAAGTATCGCATAGAGGCATGACGACAACACCGGATCACCGGTCTGAGCCACTAAAAATTCCTGATATACCCAATTCTTTATGCTGATGTCACATATCTTGATTGTTCCGAAAAGAGTTCCCAACACTCCGCCGAGGACATACATGAACAACGGGTTAATCCCGAATGCCTCAAAGAACCGGCACCACTTCTTATATCCCTTTATATCTATGATCCATATCAGCAAGCCCAACAGTGTCGAAGCGAGACCACAGGTGACAAGAGCGTATGTCGGTGTCCATATCTTCTTGTTGATAGGCATCCCGTAATCGAGCAGAAAACCTACGAACATCAATATTGCGCCGATAATGAAAAGACGGTTGATCCGGGCATGATTGTCCTTGACTTCCATCATCTTCATCCCTGCCCAAAAACCTATGAGGACATGAGCGATGGATGGTATAGTACTCAACAGACCTTCCGGATCGATTGCCAACTTGACTCCGTAGGCAGACTCATGGTACATGTGGTCGACACCAAGTATCGCGCGGTCGACAACCGAGATTATACTCTGCTCTGAAAATTCAAGCCCGTTGCCACAGAGTAATATGACCGCATAGCCTATCAGGAGTGTCGACACGACCCATAGTATATGCCTGCAACGCAGCAATAACACAATCAGCGAGGCAAAGCAATAGCACAGAGCCAATCGTGGCATAACACCGAGAATACGCAATGTATCAAACGTATTTGCCGCATCGGCAAACGTTTCACCCGCTGCAAGCCTGTAACACAGTTTTGTAAACCATGCCATTGCAAGACCTATGGCAAAAATCACAACCGTGCGGCGCAATATCTTCAGCAACAGCGAGCCCGACAGTCTGAATTCAAATTTCCGTAAAGAGATGAATGTGGAGATTCCCATTATGAACATAAAGAACGGGAATACGAGATCTGTCGGAGTCAACCCGTGCCATTCGGCATGCTTTAACGGAGCATACATATTGCTCCATGAACCCGGATTATTCACAAGGATCATTCCTGCAATAGTGATACCTCGCAGGATATCAAGAGCGAGCAGACGTTGTTTCGGCTTTTTAATCGCTTCAGTCATTATTACTTTTATTTTATTGTTTCTTTGATTCGGTACAACTGTTCACAAGATAGGCAATCGACTTATAGGGTATTCCGCTATTGGTCGACAGTCCTATCTCACAAGTACGGTTGTTGGAATATCCATGCGTTGCACCCGACTGTTCGATCTGAGGACGCAATTTGCGCAACGCATATTTGTTCAGTTCAGGCAACATAAACCCTTTGTCACCGGCAAATCCACAACAGCCCACTTCTGTGGGGACAAGGACATTGCGGGAACACATACGTGCGAGAGCGATGATTTTATCAGCCAGCCCCATACGGCGTGACGAACATGTAACATGCACGGCAATTGTCTCGTTTGTAGGATTGAACGTAAGTTCCGGAACAAGAAAATCATGTATGAATTCCGCAGGCTCATACAGATACATGCTCTTTATGTGGTCGCGCATACGGTGCAGACAAGGGCTCTGGTCACACAACACCGGATATTTACCGTTTTCCGAAGCCTCAAGCAATGCTTTTTCCAACTCGGCGGTCTTGCGGTCGGCAATATCAGGCATTCCCTTACTTTCCCAGATCATACCGCAACACAGTTTTTTCATACCCTTGGGGAATATTACCTCATATCCCGCCTTATTGCAAAGATTGATTATTGTGTCTACAAGAGGTGCGATCTTTTCCCCTTTCTCACGTGAGACACCCATAGTCTGGTTTATACAGCTCGGAAAATATACGACTTTCTTGTCGGCAGGCTTGATTTTTTCCTTCGGGGAATAGAATGCCCCCGGTAATGCCGGTGTCCAAAGAGGGACTCCGGCTTTGTGCAATGCGCCACCAATGGCATTTACCCCACCGTCGCCCAATATTTTTCCTGCAAAGTTGGCGACAGACAGCACAGGTCGCAACACTCCTGTTATAGTTTTAAGATTATTTGCTGCATAGTTTCCTATCTTATAGCCCATGCTTGTGGCAGGCAGATTATCCCGGCGCAGATCATGTATCATTTCCCCGGTATTATTCCCCATCGGACATGATGTGCTGCACAGACCGTCTCCTGCACACGTCTCATTGCCGAGCTTGGCAAATTGTTTCACCAAACGGGCAAGACGTTGCGGATCTTCCCCTGTTACACGTAAACGGGAGATTTCACGCTGAGCCACTATACGCTGACGAGCCGACAGTGAGTAACCGCATGTGACACAATTTACTTCACAGAAACCGCACTCTATACATTTATCTACATGGCGGTTGGTCAGCGGAAGCGGTTTCAGTCCTTTTATGTAGCATTCCGGGTCATCATTGAATATGACACCGGGATTGAGTATATTCTGAGGGTCAAACAATTCTTTGATTCGTCTCATGAATGACCAGGCCTTGTCACCCCACTCTTTTCGCACAAACGGTGCCATGTTCCGTCCGGTACCGTGTTCGGCTTTAAGCGAACCGTCATACTTGTCCACAACGAGGCGTTCCACTGCAAGCATAAGGTTCTTGTATCTCTTTATTTCCGCATCTGAATCAAAAGCCTGTGATATGATAAAGTGATAGTTCCCTTCCAATGCGTGACCATAAATGCAGGCATCATCATAACCGTTTTCCTGCAACAGGGCCTGCAGCTCCACCGTTGCCTCGGGCAAGTCATCTATGTGGAATGCCACATCCTCTATAAGCACAGTAGTACCAAGCGGACGTGTACCGCCAACCGACGGGAATATACCTGACCGTATTTTCCAATATTCCGAATATTCCTCAGGCTTGTCGGTAAAGTAAGCCGGCTTATACAGATTGAAAGGCTTGAGTATCCCAAGTATCTCATTGATATTCTTCTGTAATTCCTCCGAGGTATCTGCTTTGGTCTCGGTCAATACCGCAGTAAGACCTTCACCGGTAGTGTCATTAACGGCCGAAAGGGACTTTTTATCAAGGAGTTCTGCACCGAATACCGGACCTTTTTTCATCGCGACCACAGCCTTGCAAGCCTCTTTCAGGTCACTGAAATATAGCATTGCACTTGCCGAACAAGGGTACAGATGAGACGTGTTGACTGTAATTTCCGAAAGGAACGCGAGAGTCCCTTCCGATCCCACCATCGAGTGGGCAATAATATCAAAGGGATCGCGGAATATCACAAACGGCAGCAGATTCAGCCCGGTAACATTCTTTATGCTGTACTTGTATAATATCCGTTCTACAAGTTCCTTATCGGCACATATTTCATCACGTAACTGCATTATGCCGTCAATAAACCCGGGTTTCATACGTGCAAATAATGCCCGCGAACGGTCATCACCCGTATCGAGTACTGTTCCGTCGGCAAAAACGATACGCACCGACTTGAGTATTTTATCACTGTTGGCATGAGTTCCGCAATTCATTCCCGAGGCATTATTGATTACAATGCCGCCCACCATTGCCGAATTCTTGGATGCGGGGTCAGGAGCAAACATACGTCCGTAAGGAGCGAGGTATTCATTGACCCGGCTACCTATTATACCGGGTTGTAGAGTAATAGTAGAAGCATCGGGAGCGATCTTATATCCCTCCCAATGCTTTCCGGCTACTATTAGTATTGAGTCACTGATGGCCTGTCCCGACAGACTTGTCCCCGCTGCACGGAACGTCACAGGTAATTTATGACGGCTTGCGGTGGAAAGGAGATGGGAGACTTCCTGCTCATTCTTTGAACGCACCACAATCCGGGGAATCTTTCGATAAAATCCTGCATCCGTGCCCCACGCGAGACAACGTAAATCATCGGTATAAATACGCTCCTGCGCAATTACATTCTTGATATCGTCAATATATTGTTTGTACGACAATTCCATAAGTGACGCTGTTGTTTAATCTTAGTTATATAAATAATATTTACTTGATTTGGCTTTAAACGGCTCGACATCCTTGTTCCAGTAACCCATGATGTCGGAAACCTTATATCTTTCTGAGAACTGCAAGCGTATCTTGTCGGTTCCGCACACCTTGTCAAACATGTTCCACCGGTTACCCAATGTCCCTTGGCCATCCTCGTCGAGCAGACGCTTGTCGGGGTACATTTCAGCCAATATTTCCATTGCATGGAACTGGATCATGGTCAGTTCTGCACCAAGCACATCCGCGACATAAAGTTGGACACCCTGAATATTCTCCCCCTTACCCATGCTATAGAACGGCTTGATGTGAATAGGGCGGAAAATTACTCCTTTAAGATTCAGTGCATTGAGACGTTCACAGAATTTATCGGCATCAATCCATGAGGCACATATCAACTGGAACGGCATCGTATATCCTACCCCTATCGAGATATTGTACAGTTCACCGATTATTCCTGTAGTAGGATAATACACCGCCGACTGTGGATAAGGCTGGTGAGGAGACGGGAGAATCCACGGCATACCGGTCTGCTCGAATGTCATATAACGTTTCCATCCGTCCATCGGGACAACCGTCAGATTTGTCTTCACCCCATCTTTAAGCATACCGTCATTGAGCATGAGCGCAAGCTCTCCGGGTGTCAGTCCGTAAAGATACGGGATAGGGAACTGGCTCACCAACGAAAAGAACCCCTCTTCTACAATATTTCCCTCAACCTTCAAGCCCGAAAGAGGATTGGGACGGTCAAGTACCATAAATTCCTTGCCATTTTCGGCACATGCTTCCATACACAGACCCATTGTGCTGATATACGTAAATGAACGGCAACCGTTGTCCTGAATATCATAGACAAGCACATCCACATCTGCAAGCATCTCTGCCGACGGCTTCTTGTTCTTGCCATATAGCGAATAGACAGTAACGCCTGTCTTGCTGTCGGTATAAGTATCGACCTTGGCTCCGGCATGAACGTCACCACGCACACCATGTTCAGGGCTGTAAAGCGCATTGAGTTTAACTCCGGGGGCAGCGGCAAGTATATCTATAGTCGAGACAAGATTGTTGTCAACACCGCTGGGATTGGTAATCAACCCCACACGCTTGCCTTTCAACTGCTCAAAACCACCGTCGCGAAGCACCTCGACACCCGGTTTCACCTGTGCCACTCCCATAAGTGACACAGATAGAACCAGCGTTAAAAGTATCGATAGCTTTTTCATATTGTTATTCCTTTACTTCCTTTGCTCCATACTTGGGATCTATATGCTTGCGTACAAGTGCTGTTACAATCCATGTTGCAACGTTACAAGCAAGTACCCACCAGAAGAACATGATGTAAGAATTGCCAAGGAGACTTTCCTTAATCCAACCGGCAGCCATACCAGGCAACATCATACCAAGAGCCATGAATGCGGTACAAATTGCATAGTGTGAAGTTTTGTATGGTCCATCTGCAAAGTACATCATATAAAGCATAAATGCCGTGAAACCAAATCCGTAGGCAAATTGTTCGAGAATAATAGCAGAGAAAATCACCATGCGGTCACCCCACAATGCATAGTCGGGCTGGAAGTTTGATAGAATAATATAAGCCACACAGTTAAGGGATGTAGCAAGAGCCATTGGCCAAATCCATTTTTTCAAGCCTCCATTAGATGCACAAATACCTCCGATGATACCACCAATTGTAAGACCGATAATTGCAAGTGTACCGTATGCGAAACCGACTTCAGTCTGTGTCATTCCGAGACCGCCGGCATCTCGCGCTGCAAGAAGGAATGGCTGACAAAGTTTTACCACTTGAGCTTCAGGCAAACGATAAAGAAGCATAAACAACATTGCAAGCACAACATGCTTCTTTTGGAAGAATGTTACAAATGAGCCGGAAAATTCTTTTAAAATATCACCGACACTTTTCTTCTTGGTATCACTTCCGCCAACAGCCTTGTCGGCCGAGGGGGTCGGAAGAATGAATGCATGCCATATTGATACCACAGCAAAGAATACCGCACAGATTATAACCGTGTACTGCCATGCTGTAGATACACTGCCTGTCTGTGCTTCAAGAAAACCGGCAAGCATCACAAGTCCACCCTGTCCGAACACATTGGCACAACGGTAGAAAGTGGAACGGATACCCACAAACATACTCTGTTCCGAGGTATTAAGGGCAATCATATAGAATCCGTCGGATGCAATATCGTGAGTAGCAGAACAGAATGCAGTGATAAAATAGAAGAAAAGACACAGCATGAATGCACTCACGGGCAGTCCCTCTGCAATTTCTTCTTTGTTAGGCAACGGTAGTGTAAATGCTATTGCAGCAAGACCTATTGCCACACATATCTGCATTGTAACGGTCCACCAGCGTTTTGTACGTATAATATCCACAATAGGGCCCCAGAAAGGCTTGATTACCCAAGGCAGATAAAGCCAGCCGGTATAAAGGGTGGCATCGGTCTCTGACATGCCAAGCTGAGTGAAGAGCACCATTGTCACCATATTGATAAAGATGAATGGTATACCCTGTGCAAAATAGAGCGTGGGAATCCAAGCCCATGGATTGCGTTTTGTTACTTTATTCATTATTCTAATGATTGGTTTATAAGTTATTAATATAATTTCTTGATAGAAGCATCAATGAAATAATGCAACAATATCTTTTCGTAGGAATAGCCTTTGGCTCCCATAACAGCGGCACCGATCTGACACAACCCTACGCCATGACCCCAACCGGCTCCTTTGAGTGTAAAGGAAGACGGAAGTCCGTTAGCGTCATTTTCACCTTTCTCTACTACAAAAGCAGAGCTGTAGAGATGAGAGGGAGAAAGGGTTCGGCGTATTTCAAGTTCCTTACCTATTGTCAGGGTTTTCTTAGTTCCCACGATTTTCAGTTTATAGAGACGTCCTGATGTTCCACGGGCTACGGGGACAAGGTCAACAATGTTGCCGTAATCTGTACCGGAACGTTCTTTTACCAATTTGGCGATTTCATCTTGGCTATAAGAGACAGTCCAGCGGTAGAAATCGGTCGTTTCCTGATCGTAGTTGTTCAAAACCTGAGATAAGATTTCAGCGTCGGCAGTATTGCAATGAGCCTCGGGACGAGATAGTATCCACTCTTGGGCGTTCTTTTCTATCGTGAGATTTGGGAAATCGAGCTCGTTCACTCCATCACGACGTGCCACAAGATAGTTGTAGTGAATCGGTTCCCAGCAGTTTTCAAATTCTTCATAAACGCCACCACAGCATTTTGAGAATCGAGCGTCACAAAGGTTTTCACCGTCCATCAACACTTGACCGCGAGTCGCTTCGATTGCCTTGGCAACCTGAGGAGTAGATGCACGGGTAATACCCTGATAACGTTGACAGTGGTCATCGGCACACACGTCAAAGTTGACATGGTCTTCACGGTCATACCATTTAATCAACTCTCCTTCAATGTTCTCGGCCGCAACATATTTCTCTCCCGACATCTCTATGCGCTTGTTTTTGTCAATTTGCGCAAGCAACCAGCTACGGGAAATTACGGCATGAGCCTTAAGCAATTCGAGAGATGCCGTAGCACTCATTTCCGATGATATTACGCTTAACAAATAGTCTTCAACTCCAAGGATATTCACGGGTGTGATTTTCCCATGTTCGACAATGAGTCGGAGTGCACCCTTAAAACGCTGTGTTTCTTTACGTTCCCAGTGGAAATTGACCCCAATCGTGACATCCTGAAGTTCAAAAGACGCTGATGCCTCATCAACTGGGACAAATTCCAATTGCTCAAATTTTTGGCCGTTCCAAATAATAACATTACCATCGGTGGTAGCAACTTGGCTGCCACTGATGGTTTTGTCGAGCACATTATATTGACCGTCAAGTGTAAAATGCACTTCGGCGGCACTCATAATGCCTACCTTGATTTTAGGTTCTTCCATGAAAGAATCTTAGTTTATCTTGTTGACAATTTCTTCAACATCGGCTTTGCTCAAGCACAACTCGTTGAAGATTACCTTTACCAACTCAGCATCAAGTTTCACAAAGTCTTTTTCAAGCGGAGTGATGAACACGCCACCCATATCAACCGATGCGGGGCTGAGCAACATTTTATCGTCTCCCTCGGTTCCGTAGAACGACGGACGATGTTGTTTACGAGGAATTACCACAAGACGCACACCTGCGGGGGTAGCAAAACAGAGCAGATTCATCATGGGCTCTTTTTCACCTTCCGGCACAGGTATTGCATCATACAAACGAGCAAACAAACGCTCACCTGCTTGCGGGTCGGTGGCATCAATAACAAATACATTCAACGGCAATGTATCACACAAGGCCAGCACTGCATCACCATCGGTAACGACAGTCTTCAACTCGGCATTTTCGAGAGCCTCGCCTATTGTGAGAAAATCGCTGTTGCCTGCTTGAAAGTGCATGTGGTCGGGAGCAGAAGCCCCACACTTGGGACCATTGTAGAAAACAGTGTATCCGTCAAGATCATGAGCCAACGACATCATATCGGCGATACGGCCTTTTATGAGCTGGTCCACATGTCCTTTATCGGGAATTGTCAAATGTCGGGGGAAAATAGGGAACGGGTTAATAAGGATTATATAACCATTACCCCAATCAATACCACGTTGCACTGAGGGACGATTTTCAGTGCAAAGAAAACATTTACGCTCTTTCAAAGACTTGGCGTCAACTTTTGCCGACGAAGAAACGATGCGTGCAGGATTAAATTGCACTTTGATTTTCATTCCATCAACATCAAGCTCTTTTACCTTGACGCCTTCGAGAGCTTTGAAATTATCGGCGGCAGTCGGCCACTCGGCCAACTGCTCACCAATAAATTTGTTTACAATTTCAGTATTTACCACAACCGTAAGGAATTATTTGTTTTTGTTTAATTCGACACGAGCTTGGAGTTCCCAAGTGCGGATACGGTCCTTGTAAAGGTTGTTGGCATTAGTCTTGTTGATGTCCAAAGCGTGGTCAGAGTTATCTTCCCAACGGCGGCAGTAGTAAACTACGTCATACACGCGACCGATTTGATAACGACGAGAGAATGCAAGACCAAGTGCATAGTCTTCACCATAACTTGTGTTAGGTACATTGATTTCACGAAGCATTGGAGTATAGAATGCACGTGGAGCACCAAGACCATTGATACGAAGTGCATTATTGCGACCATTTTCAGGAGTCCACTCTTTATGATCGATTACACCCGGGGGGATCATTTGCATATTGATGTCGGTAAGCATATAAGTACCTACTACCATTGAGCAATTTTGGTCGTAGAATGCTTTAACCATAGTAGCGAGAGTGTTTTCATTACTGTAAACATCGTCGCTATCCAATTGAACGGCAAATTTACCGCATTTGGGGTGATTTACACCCATGTTCCAACAACCACCGATACCGAGGTCATCGCGTTCTGGAATAATGTGGATAAGACGTTCGTCGTTCTTAAATTCATCTATAGCCTCAGTAGTACCGTCAGTAGAACCATTATCAATAATGATGAGGTTGAACTTGAAATCGGTTTTTTGAGAAAGTACACTCTTGATCGCATCCCGAATTGTGCGAACACGGTTACGGACAGGAATGATAACCGATGCTTCATATTCAAAATCACCTTGATTGAAGTTGATTTCTTCAAATTTTGGTTCAAGGTAACCTCCGATTTTTTTGAGGTGGTCGGTACAAGCCTGCTCCATTTCAATCTGCACACCACGGTTCTTGGGATCTACGTAGCTAAAGTGAGATTCCCCTTCTGTCGCTACAGGAAGAGCAATTTCCGTGTAAAGATATTCGTTAATATGAACAAGATCACCTTGACGAGATACTTTTAAACGAAGGTCATAAAGACCGGCTGCAGTATATTCAGCATCAATTTCGGCAGCAGCGGCTTTCAATGCCTTTGTGCAGAAGAATAGAACTGAACCGAAGTTGAAATCATCGCGAAGTGAACCGAACTGATAATCTATAACGGGAGCATTAGTTTTTTTACCTTCAACGATTTGATAGTTATCTGCATAAACCATAGCAGCCTTAGAGTCATTCGCAAGACGAACCATACGTTCAAGAGCAAGATAACCCATCACAAGGTTGTTATACTTAGTGTAGAGAAGAGTGTAGTCACCGTCAGTTGCAACAGCAATTTTTTTCATGGTTGCTGAGCTGTTGAGCGTGTCGACTGTGATTATTTCACAACCTTCAACGGCAGCAGCATTCGCATCTGTAGCAAGAAGGAAGATTTTCGACACCAAAGCATTCTGACGAAGACCGTCAACGGTTGCTTTCACTTGTTGAGCATCAGCATAAGGGATAAAACAATTGATAGTTTTCATTGTAAATGTTATTATGTTTTTAAATGATTAATTATTTTGTTTTTTTGCTTTTTACATTCTGTTTATTCTTTTCCGACAGGAATCCGAGCACCTTACCCATCAGTTTGACACGTCCTGATTCGTCGGAAATGGTCTCAAACGGAAATCCTATTGCTACCACACGGTACTTTCCGGCATCAAATGCAGTTCCGGAAACAAGATTATTTTCGGAATATCTCAGGATAGTTGCCCCTCGCTTGTCATCAGCAGGATAAAATGAGTCCGGCGACTCTACGACATAACATTCGCTGTTCAATTCCGAATGGAACGAATAACATCCGTCATCGAAAATACCGTAACGCGATTGCACATGATTGACCTCTCCTGTCACCGACGCCTGTCCGGTTCTCCACTTATATCCGAGAATCTTGCTGGCAAATTCGCGATCCGATTCTGTTGCACGCCCGTTATCCCACAAGTCTGTGGCAATATAAGAACCCGACACAAAGATACTGCATCCGTTCCCGCTCAGATATGCGATCCTGTCCTGCAGTGCGGCAGGGAATGTCTTGTATTTTGTGCCGTATGCTCCACGCCCCACTACCGTCTCTTTCTGTTTTCCTAAAATCAAATCCACTATACCGGGTTGTGACGACGATTCCATAAACGCTTCGACACTTGTCGATATAAACGGATGACCGGCTACAGAAACAGATTCTCCGTGCATTGCAACGTAGTCAAACGTGTTTCCTGCAATAACCTCCGTCTCATAGTCGGCACGGCTTGCACCGAATCCTGCGGCATCATCGTCCATCCAGGGGATACTGCGGCGGAACTCCGTCTGGGAGCCGATAAAACTTATGTCCGTAATATATGGAACGCCATGATCTTTCACGTCGTAGAACCCTGCAATCTCTCCCGAATCAAACGTGTCAGGAGCGGAGATTCTGGTAAATCCGTTCACGATAAGGACAGGAGCCTTATCTCCCTTATCGCATAGGGCAAGCACTTCCGACGGAAAACTCACACCACCTCTGTTTCCTGCAATAACACGATAAGAATGTATCTCACCATCCTTTATGGCAACATCATATTCGGGATGTTCAACCCGGGCTATCTCAATGAACTCTCCACGTCCCACTCGTTCCTCCACAATATAATAATCAGGACGGGCTGTATTCTCAAGGGTATCCACTGTCTCCTTCCAACTCAGGCGATAGGTTGACCCGCTCTTCCGGTCAATAGCAAATCCCCTCACCGGCAACGGCTGCACTATATACGCCCTATTGTCTCGATGCGCTATAAACTGCAGCATCCCTTTGTAGATTGCACGACTCACCGTGAAACGGAACGTCGGATCAAGCCCGTATTTCATATCGGCAAAATTCTGATGCGACAACAATTCAAGAAGCATCGACGGGACCTCGGGCACACGTGCTTCATAGTAGCTCTTGTCCCACATTCCCCGACGCGTCCAGTCCGGTTCATATCCGGCACGTATATCCCTCACAATATTTGTCATAATGACATCGGTAAAGTCTCTCGAGGCATAACGGGATGTCCCGTTGGCATATCGGGATCCTTTGGTGTAATATATCCCCAAAGTACCGATAATGGTATCATTCATTGTTGTTCCGGCATCGGTATGGAATGCAAATGACAAGTCGACAGGAATCCCGAGACCTTCCTGCCCGGGCAATACCGAAGAACCGCCAGCGAGATAATTCACCCATGAGCCGCGACACTTGTAGTCATCAGTATAATCGTTTTCATAATCCGACGGTGTAAACACCGAATCCGGGACACCGGCCCACTGCAACCAATAACGTGCGCCCTCGGTAAATCGCGGATAGCCGCTAACGACATAACGGTAGTCTATTCCGTCCTCACCGCCCTTCACCTTTCTTGCGACATTCCCCATGCCGCCCCCTATCTTCACGGCATCAGCACTGACAACAGCCCCGGCAACCGATGACACATTTGACATTTCAACGACAGGCAAATCCTGTTGTCCCTCATCAAACGGGAAATGTCCAAGATATACCCATGTTCCGCCACCCATCTTTTGGTTTACGACATATTCCTTAACACCGGCACGGCTCGTAACCCGATACTTTACATCGCTTGCACTGTTAGGCAACGACACGTACGAAACATACACAGCATACGTCCCCGATTCAGGAATGTCGGCATACCACATCGCGCTGGACGCTTCCGACTCATCAGCGACAGCATTCACCGCCCTCGCCTTTCCCATCCTGAACGGGTTGTCTCCATTTTCCAATATGGCTTTTGCAAAAGCGAATCCGCTTTTTGTTGCTACATCTGACCATTTTTCTTGCCCCGCCGTTTCACGATACCCGTCAAAGGCATATCCCCCGTCCCCGTCAACAATAACCTCATTGGCATTCACATCCCGCTCACGCGGGCTTATAACGTATGCTCCGGCATTCTCGAGCATCGGCATCAGAAATGGCATCACATAGCTCTGCGTATAAAGGTCTTCAACCGTCTGGAATATTCTTGCACGCTGCCATTCCCATCGATTCAATTTCGGTTCAAAATACCATCCGTGACTTTGCCACATTGCAATATTACAACCGTCAAGACCGGCCGGTGCATTAACTCCGTTTTTGGCCTGCACAAAATATCCGTCCTCGGTCGGTGAAACGACAGTTCTTCCGGCAAAGAGTATCAAGCTGTCGATTTTGACGCCATTCACACTCAATTCCACAGAATAACCGCTATATTTTGCAGGAAGATATTTAGCGACAATCCCTTTCAATTTGGACACCTCATCTTCATTTATCGGAAGATAGCCCATCACGTCGTTAAAATCTGCATTTACCATGCGGCACTTGTCGTTTACCGTAATCTTCTCAACCTTTACCTTACCCACCGAAGTATTCGGCGGCAATGAAGCCATGATGCAAGCCCCGATACTGTCCCCTGCCACTTTCAGCGGCATGACATTACGCCCACAGACGGGAAACGCCCCGACCGCAGCCAAGAACACTATCGCAATCAGCCTCATTATTATCACAGTGGCACTATTATTCGGTATAGACAAGATTTACTGTTATCTTACAAAGATAGTACAAACATTTTACAAAATCTTAAAAGATAATAGGCAAAAAAACCTATTAATATTATTTAAGATTTAACCGCACTTTTTCTTTTTCTTCCAGGTATTCACACATGAATACCTCTTCAAAACAAGGGGCGACACCGGTCGTAACCGATGCCGCCCCATTATCGTAATCAGCTTATGGTCTATCGCGAAATCGCTACACGATGAACCGATGTCCCGTCATCGGTCTTGACCTTCAACAGATATACCCCCTGATGAAGATTTTCAACATTGACGGATGACTTACCTGTAATCTCGGCAACCTTGACGCCTCTGACATTTATCAATTCAAGGCTGTTGATTGCGGCAGGAGCCTCCACGTAAATCACATCATCCGCCGGTATCGGATATACCTTAACCGCATCAGCTTCCGAAGCGGAAACACTTTCCACCCCACCGACTTCTGCCGATTTCAGCATCAGATTGTCAAGATAGAATGCTCCCGACTGTGTTATTGGACTTGTCACTTGAACAAGCTTTATATCGGTAAGTTTATAAGGATAACCCGCTTCAAGCGAATTCATCGTCACCTCATAATAACCCCAGCCTTTAAACGTCAAGTCACATACCTTTTCATACTTGGTATCAGTTCCTGAAGTTACTCCGACGTAAAGTTCATGGTTATTGAAGTCGCCATATACATGCAGCCCGACAACATCTCCCTTCATGATTGAATCGGTTGCAGTCCCGGCATAATCCCATACCACAACACCTTCACGATTGCTGGAGAAATTATAGCTGAATTTTCCCGATGCCGTGTCAAACAATTTGTCAGTAGAGTTCTTCGTGTATTTGGGTGTTGTATTTGAGATTCCCACAGTCTCATCCACATTGTAAGCAAACAGACTCGCCGTCTCAAATGTTTCAAGCACTTTTCCTTCTTTCTCTATACTTTCATCCTTTGCAGTGAACGTGACCTCCACATCTTTTCCAAGAACAAGGTTTTCCGTATCACGCAGGTTACCAGAAAGCACGGCACGATATGTTTCCCCTACAGTCAAGTCATTCGTCAACACAACCGACAAGTTCCCATATCCGTTTGTCAGCTGATTGTACTTGGTTGTACGCTTATTTACTGCAAGCTCATTATTATCCTTATCGTACACCTTAATCTGGTCAAGAGCCTCACCGCCCGACAATTTACAGTCAAACCGGAACTCTACTACAGGCTTAATATAATGAACGCCTCCACCATCAGCAGGGTAATTGCCGATAACCTCAAGACGTTCACGTGGCATCGTGGTGAACTTGAACACAAAATCCTCTGCCATCGTGTTATTTGCATAGATTGTATCAGGCGAACATGCCGACTTGGCTATGGTCACAGTGTAATCGGTACTCTTTGCGAATGTAACGGTAGGGATAAAGTGTACTATATGATACGACTTTTCATATTCAAAATATCCGTCTACAGCCGGTTCTATCGTGAATGCTTTTTCAAATTCATCAACATTAACGTCATAGTTGAATTCCAAAGTGATTTTATCTCCACAGCTAACCAGTTCACCTTCCGGCACATTGGGATGATATGACGTTACAGCCAGCGGGGATTCACGCCTCAAGCACAATGGCATGTCCTGATACGTAACCTTATCGGCAACGACTTCAACCTGGGTCAATTTTTCATAATAATCATCCTTTACCGCACGTACGGTATATTTACCGGGAACAATGTTCCGGAATACGAACACCCCGTTGTAATCCTTGTCGGTAGTTCTCTTCTGTACAACATTACCGGCTTCATCAAGCAGTTCAACGTATGCGCCGTTAAGCGGCATGAACTTGTCTCGTCCGAGCATTGTATGCCTCTCGTATTTGCCTGTATATTCCCATCCGCGGATATTGTGGTCGTCATAGATCACACCGGCAACATTTCCGGTAACGAAACGGTCTTCCGTTTCAAAATAATCCATTATTGACTGCACGAAATACCACGCCTCAAGCCAGCAATAATCCTGATTCATCAGACGGTGGGCCTGCGGACGATGCTCATGCATACCGCCTTCCGACAACATGCTGGTAACATAACAGTTCCTCAACACCCCGAGTGAATACCCAAGCAACGAACGGTCGCCAGTTACACGTCCGGGAGCCTCTGTATTTATCTGACCCTTATAGTTAACCCAGTTGGAATACTTGCTTGTATTGAACACATCGTTGACCACACCGGCAAGTTTTACACTTTCCTGACTGCGCGGGTTACCTGCCGTACTCTCCTCATGATAAATCATCAACGGATAATTGACATTTTCACCCGCATTGGAGTGAATCGAGAAGAATGCATCGGCAGCCAGTTTATTTGCAACCTGGGCTCTTGCAAGCAACGAAGGCTCATTATTGGTGTCATCGTCATCATAGTCATAATATCCCTCGTTCGTTTCACGGGTTAGTGTTATCTTTGTTCCGATAGAGTCCAATATAGCCTTGGCATGCAAGGCTTTCCACAGGTTGCTCTTGGATTCCCACATACTCTCGGGGGTTACGACACAATAAGGCCATATATCCATACCACGGTCATTCCCTTCGTATCCGCCATGACCCGGATCTATCACGATATTCAGTTCGCTCATCTTGGTCGCTTCAACAGCCATACTGACCATAAAAGCCGACAATATAATCAATGCTATTCTCTTCATGTCTATTTGGCAACTTTAATGTTCATAATATACATTTCTCCACTTTCGGTGGTATACGCAATCTTATCCTTTGTCGCAGTCACACCCTCAGCGAGGACATCGTCCCCTGTAAGTTCTATGACTTTTCCCGTTGCGATGTCGATTGCGACAATCTTTGCGCTCGTAATAACATATCCGTCATCTTTAGTCGAAAGAGCCACGATGTAATCATCACCCGCCCAACAAGGATAATCGGCACGCACGTCCAATTTCTTCGCTCCGCTTCCATCGGCATTTGATACAAAAAGTCCGCTGTTCATTTCAAAAAACAGCAATTTATCGTTCGATGGAGACAATGCCGACCACACATAGAGGTGACCGTCAGGAAGTGGATTGACTTCATTCGTTTTTCCTTTTATCGTCACATCGATAAACTGCCGGCTGGCATGGCCAACCGCATAAGTATCCCCCACTATCGCCTGAGTATTCACAACCTCACGGCATGGCTTGGCCAATTGTACGACTTTTGATGTTTCAATATTGTACTTGCGTACGTCGCGGTACAACAACTTGCCCTGATATGAGACCGTGCGGTAAACAACCTCCTTACCATCTGCAGAAAAGACCGGCGTGAAACCTGCTCCGGCATTTTCATCGATTACGCTCACCTCTTTAGTGACAAGATTAAGAGACTTCAACCCCTTATGTTCTTCACTTGAGAACAACAGGGTATTTCCATCCGGACTCAATACCGGATGAAAAGCAGTACCCCCAACGTCAAGTTTTTCAGTCGAGACAACAGTCAGTTCAGACGCGCTTAGCGACATCCCGAACCCCAATACTGCCAAAATAAACAATGATTTGATTTTCATTTCGTGTATTATTTTTTAATTATTTAATTTCAATCTCAATGTGATATAACAACCTTTTTGACAATGTATCCTCCCGACTTGAACACGCGTGCGAGGTAAGAGCCTTCAGCGACTTCACTCACATTAAGTACGTTTCCTTCTGCCCGAGCGACAACCTGTCCGCTCATGGATACCAGCTCGATACAGTCGATAATTCCATCTGCACTGCTTATAAGATATTCCGAAGCGGGATTGGGATATATCGTCAACGCGGAATCATCGGATGTGACAGACTCTATTCCTGCGCCATTGGCTATAAGATTGACATTGTCAAGCATAACAGCACCCTTGCGGCTTATCATACTTGCGTCCTGCGTAATCTTCACTCCCGACACCTTATAAGCATTCACCCCTTCAAGCATTGTAAGAGGCACAACTATATAACGCCAGCCGAGGAATGTCATATCGCACAATTTGGCATACTTGACATCAGTTTCCGATGTCATCTGCAAGTAAACTTCATTCCCGGTCAAGTCTCCATAGACATGAACACCGAGTGCATCAGCTGATGTCGCAGAGAGTTCAGCCAATGAAGAACGCTGCCACATTGCCTCACCGCCTTCAGTTCCGACAAATTCGTATGCAAACGATACACACTTGTCAAATAACCCTGTAGATAAAGTGACCGCCGAAGAAACCAGATTCACACATCCGTCGTCATTCTGACTATATAATGATGCATCTTCCATTGTCTCGATTGAAGGATCAGACTTTGCTTCTCCCGCATCCACTGCATTAAACTTTAGCGAGACACTCTCCTTCAGAGTTATCCCATCCTTGTCCGCAATCGCATTCGACAACTCCAATGTATAGGTTTCTCCTATCGTGAGATCCTTAATGAACGGGATACGGAAATAACCGTATTCATCTCCGGTTTTACTGTACTTCATGCCACGCTTGAGCAACCCTACCGTAGCTCCGGTCGAGTCATAACACTTTATTTGGTCAAGAATAGGCGTAACATTCGGATACTTATCGAAACGCACCTCTATACTTGCTCCGTCATAATGTACCGGATCACCTTCATTCGGGAACAGCCCGGTTATCTCCATATAGTTACGGTTGGTGGTAATAAAAGAGAACTCGACAGGACTCTCCATCGCCATGCCTCCGGCATGTTGTGCCGACGTAGCCAACTTCACCGTGTATTTGGTGCTTGTCGCGTAAGTATCGTTCGGAGTGAACACCATACGGTAATTCTGGTCCTCCCATGTGAACGTGCCTTCTACTGCCGGCTCGATTGAGAACGCAGCTTCAGTCGACTCCACATCCATATCCCAGTTAAAATTCAGCACAATCGGTTCATTACACAACACTGAATCAGCTCCCTCGCTCCATACAGGGGAGTAACTCAGTACCACCGGCGGGGTACTGCGCACTTTCTTCAATTTAGGATTAACGTACGTGATCTTGTCGGCCTCAATAGTGACATCACACTCATCGGCATAGTGTATCGGAGATGAATATTTCAACTTGTATGTACCAGGAGCGACTTTACGGAATGAGTACATACCATTGTATAATTCATCAGTCACACACTCTTCAATTTTTGTAGTTCCTGACGCATCCCATAATTCAACTACTGCACCATTAACCGGAGCAAGCAAGTCTTCCTGAAACATCTTGTAATCACCGGTACGCAAGACTCTTTCGTCATTGACACGTCCGGCAATACCGCCATAATCAACACCGGCAATACCGAAATGCTCGTTCACAGCCTTGCTGAAATTCCATCCCTCAACCCAATAATAATGGCTCGATAACAGACGGTATGCCTCCGGTATATAATCGTGGAACGAGCCTTCCGACAACGCACCGGGCAGAGTCAATGCCCTCAGGACACCATACCCCTGTGTACCCCAACTCGGCTGGAATGACCAGTCCCCGCGCACATTGGTGTTGGTACTTGTCCATATTGTCGCATTATTGGTCAACAAATGATTATCTATCTCTGTAGCCCACACCTTTGCTTCGGGATATACCGGCTCGTTATCGTAACCGCGGAAAAATATTATAGGAAAGTTGACACGGTTAGCCGTTCCTGTCGCATTCGAGTGTATTGACAGGAAAAGATCCGCCTCCGCGGCATTTGCCAGACGACCGATTGTTGTAAGCCCCAAATCATCAGCAGTCGTATTTGTCACACGTGACATAACCACATTGTAGCCTTTTTCCCAAAGCAGTTCCCTCAGTCTGAAACCTTTGCCAAGATTGGATTTAGACTCGGCGAATGTTGAGGTATCTCCATCGGCAAACGGATAAAGATTGATAACACGGTCGTCGCTATCATAACCTCCATGACCGGGATTAATGTAAATAATAAGATCACTCGGCTCAACAGCCAATGAAGACAATGCTGTCAGCCCGGAAATCAATAATGCATTTATTTTTTTCATTTTCATGTCCTCCATTGGTTATTTAAGAGTAATGTTCATTTGATAAAGGCGACCGTCAATTGTATTATAGACGATTTTTCCCGAATGTATTGAAGCGGAAGGATTCATTGTCATTGATTCCGGGCGGGTCAGTTCCTGAAACTCCGACCCGTCTGCACGCATCATGACAATCTGCGACGAAATATGCTGATAGCCATTATGCTTTGCATTCATTGCCACCACACAGTCATTACCATACCACACAGGAGCCTCGTAATTTCCAAGTTCAGAAACGACATTACCCTGAAGGTCGACGATATAAATACCTTTTCCTGCCGCAAAGAACATAACCTTTGTCTTGTCGGGAGAAACCGACGCCCACAGATACCCGGCATAGCTTTCTACCGGAGAATAGGCTTTTTCAGTCCCGCCATGACCAATATACAATTTTGAGCCTTCAATCCTGACAGTGACATCATCTCCGGAAACAGCCCCATGAGATTTACCGTCAACCTTTACTATCATCCCGTCATTCAACGCTACCGGACGGGAGACCTTACGTCCCATCGGAGTTAGTGCCGTCACAGTCTTGTCTTCGATGTCATACTGCTTTACCTGACGCATGTTCAGCCCGTCAACTTTTTTCTGTGACACATAATAAACGCTTCTGCCGTCATGCGTAAACGAAGCGTCAAATCCGGCACGCTCCTCATCACTGATTTTAACGGTCACACCATCATTAAAATCATACATTCTCAATCCCTTGTAATTACATGCCGAGAACAAAACACGACTACCGTCCTCATTGAGAATCGGATAATACATCTCACTCTCTACACCGGCAAGCAGCCGCTCTGTCGATGTCACTTGCGCAATCTGGGCATGTGACGATACGGCACATGCGGCAGCTGCCAAAGTCAATAGAATATGTTTCATGTTATATGGTTTTATTTGATTATCAACTTTATGGCATTTTCTCCAATCGCTGTTGAAACCCGCGCGAAATAGACTCCGGCAGGGAAATGTCTCACATTCACCGTCATTGCGCTACAGCCTGTCCCTTTCACATTTTCCATCTCTATACCGGTCAATGAATAAACTGAGACATTCTCTATCTCAACTGATGATACGACCGTAAACACGCCATCGGTAACAGGATTAGGATAGACAGTCGTATTCGGTAACGTTCCCGACTTGACGGCATCTACACCCGAGTAATTGCTATACTCGGCGCTCAGTTCCGACATGCGGATGCCCTGTGCCCCC
>JAFTRI010000002.1 GCA_017462345.1 Muribaculaceae bacterium | reverse complement strand
TACACAGATGTGCGACATTCAGTACAACGACAAATATCGTTGCATCGGGTTTGAAACTCTCTGCCCATCTGTCGGCAAAATATTCTACGATTACAATCTGCCTGCTTCCGGGCGTATCAAGTTGTCCGTTTCTCTCCGAAAGACCGGGCATGGCAAAGTGTTTTATCAATTCGACCGACCTCATGCAAAGCATATTAGGAAATACTCGCAAGGCTGATATAACCTTTTACAGCGGTGGGCGTATCTGTATATCTGCTCGTGTGTCAAAGCTGCTTGCTTTGGCACATGGCGATGTTATAGACATCATGGCGGACAAAGGCGAAACATACCTCTATGTCAAGCACCGCGCCCCTCTCATCGGACGGCATGAGGGTATGGTGTTCCGTTCCAACAAGAACGGCAAACATTGTAAGGCATCATCCGTCAGGCTCTGTAGCTTTATTATCCGTAAAAGCGGTGCGCCCGGCAACATAGTACGCCTATGTTGTGGCGACCCTGTTATGCTTTCACACTACGGAACAGCATTACCAATCATCATAAAACATATATTATATGGTTAAAGAAATTAAGTACAACGGATATTCTGCCACTCCGTCTGACTATGAATGCCCCGATGGCGACCTCTCGACAGCAATCAACCTCCTGCCGGAAGATGGTATGTTGAAGCCGGTACTTCCTCCGGAGACTTTGTTTACTCTTGAGACTGGATACTCGGTTATCTATATCCATGAGACGTCAGTATTCCGCCATTACATCATAAAAAATGGTTCAAACTTATTATATTGGTCAGATTCGAAGAATACAGATAAAAAAACATGTATACGTGGATTTTTGGTATCATCGGTATGTTCAATTGGCAATATTCTTCTCATAAATACCCCTAATGATGGAATACATTACTTGTTATGGCAAAATTATACTTATACGCATCTTGGCACTCACCTTCCCGAACTGCCGATTTCATTCGGACTACAAGGTCAGTTGGTTCACGATGGATCTAAACATATTGATACACTCTATTCCAAAGATTATTTTTATGATAGGACATTCAGCACTGAGTTTCAAGACATTATTACCGGTTCTGTTTTGGCGACGGTAAATTCGTTTATCGCGGAAGAATCCACCAAAAAAGGACGGTTCATATTTCCCTTTTTTGTGAGGTATGCGTACAGATTATATGACGGGTCATTGACAATGCATTCTGCTCCCGTATTAATGATAGCGTCATCAGGGTTGACACCACAAGTATTTTGCCATCAACTGGTAATTAATGGTGATAATAATATTGGGACGATTCGTTATACTGTAGCGGCACCTGTACACCAGTTGGATTACGCTGTGTTGTCCCAGGGTGCAATTGCCGAAATAAAAAAATGGGAGGATATTATCACCGGTGTGGATGTATTCATATCTGCTCCGATATATACTTATGATCAGAATGGGAAAATAACTAAAGTATCATCATCCTATTCTGATAGTAGCTATTGTGTATGTAAAAATTTACAATCAACATCACAGCTCTATTCTAAATATACATTCGGTGATATGTTAGCCATAGATCCATGTGGACTAAATACTATGGCAGGAGTCTTTGATATTCCAGCCAAGGATACAAAGAAAGTAATAGATGATGTTCGCTCATGTTCACAATTTTATTTTCTTAAAAGCCTCAAACTGGAGGATCTTTCAACAGACCGCACGATCATCGAAATTGACAAAGATTATCTACAGTCACTTGTCACTCGCGAAGTCATGACAGATGATTACGATAGCCATGACAAGCTGTTTCCGGAGCACATGTTCACATACAACTCCCGGCTGAATATTGCCGGTTTGTCTAAATATCCATATAATGGATATAACGCAGGGGCTTTATTTAATTACACGAATTTTGCTTTATCCGATCTGACAGTTTATTTCTACATAAAACATGAGGGTGAAACTTTAGTGGTTAAAGGCGATTCGTCACAATTGTCACCCGCAGCACCCTATGTATTCCTGTTCTATCCAAATGTTAATGCCTATAAGGCAGTAATACGGTTCAAAAACAACAACGGCTGTGAAGTTAAGCTTATACGGCATGATTTTCTAAATGGCGCATTTTATTTTGACGGATGGGGTTCTCTGACGTTCACATCAATAGAACAGCCAACGAGTATTCAGTCTAAACCGATTTATCTACCCAATAAAATCTACACTTCCGAGATCAACAGTCCGTTTGTTTTTCCTGTTACAGGAATCAATACCGTTGGAACGGGAACTATTTTCGGAATCAGCACGGCTGCAAAAGCTCTTTCACAGGGACAGTTCGGACAGTTCCCGTTGTACGCGTTCACTTCCGAGGGTGTTTGGGCACTGGAAGTATCGTCCACCGGCACTTACTCGACAAGACAGCCCGTCACACGTGACGTGTGCATAAGCCCTGACAGCATTACCCAACTTGACAGTGCCGTATTGTTCGCCTCCGACCGTGGAATCATGCTTTTAAGCGGATCTAATGCACAGTGCATTTCCGACAATCTGAATACAGATGACCCGTTCTTAATGTCGGGACTGCCCAGGGCCGATAAGATTGCAGATATATACAACGGTATCGGTGCGGTGTACGGCAATATCTCTATCGGTGACATTACACTGAAACCTTTTAGCGAATTTCTCGGAAAGTGCCGCATGATATATGACTACGTTCATCAGCGGGTCATCGTATATAATCCTGATGTCCGTTATGCATACGTCTGGTCAACAAAGACACAAGGGTGGGGGATGATGCTCTCCGACATCAGGAACAACGTCAACTCCTATCCTGAAGCATTGGCCATGACCTCGGATAGCCGTCTTGTTGATTTTTCTTCATCGACGGCCGACGGCTCTGCCGCATTGCTCGTTACCCGTCCGTTCAAGATGGACGGACCCGACACTTTCAAGACTGTCGATACGGTTATACAACGCGGTAAATTCCGGAGAGATAGCGTAAAACAGATACTTTATGCGTCTAACGATTTATACAATTGGCACATCGTGTGGAGCAGTACCGATATGTATATGCGCGGATTCAGCGGATCACCATACAAGTATTTCCGTCTTGCTTTGGTGTGTGATTTTGACAAGTCCGAATCTCTCTATGGCTTTAGCGTGCAGTTCACTCCACGCATGACCGGTCAATTGAGATAGTGGTTGTCCTATTGTTATGACTATAAACCAATAGCCGGAATGCGTGATGCACCTCAGCTATTTCTTCCTGTGACCTGACGATAGTTAGAACGGGCTCAGCCTGCGTCTGATTTTTCCTGTCCTTGACATGATTGACGAGCGTATTTCTTCTGCCATACGTTCACTCCTTTCAACCCAGTTGGCGGCACCGTCCCGTTTGGTGATGCTCATCCATTCTGCAAGCACGCGGCACACCATATAGTCATGTATAAGATGTTCAAGCAGCATTACCGTTGTTGCCGAAAAATCCTGTGGGACATTCATCTCGATAACGTATGCTTCCGGCATGGAAAGATTGTCGTCAGGTGCTCCCGGCATACACTCCATATCTCGCTTCGTGTACGGGAAAAGCATCTCGACACATTGCCAATATGCAAGATTGAGAATCCGGGTAGCCAAATCGACATTCCCCGATTCGGCAATGTCTGCAACCTGATGTCGGGCATGATCATCCTTGACTTCCATGATGTCGGCTTCCACAAAGCTGTAGTTGCTTGCATCATACAACAGTTGCTGCCGTTTAAGGATAAGATTTACCGCACGTGTCTGTTTTGTATTGCCACAACAGTATCCCATAAACCTATCAGTTATATGTGGGTCGATCCGGACGGCTGCGTTTATACAACGCGCGCTTCACTGTTTCCAAGCTGACAGACGAATGGTCGACATATATTTTCGCGTCTTCCGGATTTGTTATTGCAAACCATTCTCCCAATGCCATATCGACTAAGTAGGCGTGAATACCGTTACCAAGGCTGTCTGCCGAGGCGTTGTTATAATTGCTCGGCAATTCGAATGCCAGTGTGAGCTCTCCATCGTTGTCGATTTCCGTAGAAATAAGATTGTCGCTGGTACTCTTGTCTTCCGACAGATACTCGCCGAGCAGACTTTTCAATGTCGAGAAAGCATTTGCCAGCGAACGGCGTATCTGATAAGAGTTCTCCACATCATCACTCGCCTGCATATTCGATGCAGCCTCGTAGTTCTTCTTTCCCTCTGCTTCTCGTGCCTGTCCTGTCAAGTATGCCTTGTTCTGGATGTCATAAACGAGTTCTTTGACCTGTTGGGTCACTGTCAATGTCTTTTTGTTCTCTGCCATAATATTAGTTTTAAAAGTGAATAATTTCCGTTAGTTGTATGTAGGTCTTGTTGGTTTTCTCTTGAAGAATGCTTTGCGCTGTATATCCTCTATATAGGTTGCCGCCTCTGCCGCATAACCTGTCACCTCCTCCTTGTTGGTAAATGTGTACCATTTGGCGGTAATCATCATTACAAAAAATGAGAACAGGCTGCGTTGCATACTGTCTGTCAAGCTTTCATCAAATGCAGTGGATAAACCCAACCGCAACTGATACTCACCCTCTGTTTCCAGTTCTGATACAAGTACCTTTTTCAGACTGTTGCAGATACTGCTCTTGCACTCGCTCCAAAAGCGTTCTAACATTGCCTGGTCTTCATCGGTAGTGAATATGCGGTCATAGCCGTCGTCACTATCCATCTTTGCTCCTGTGTACGATGTGGTTTTTGCTACCTCCTCATACACGTCCTCTTTGTTTACGTTTAATATTACCTCTTTCATAGTCAAAAACTGAATAAGTTGTACGATACGCCAATTCCGATGTAAGGCGAGAACTGGGGCGTTCCGTTTACAGTCATTCCGTAACCTACCTGCAGACCTACACCCCAGCGTTTAGGCTTTTGACACTCCTTTATCGTGATAACCTCACGTGGCATTCGGAATATCAAGCTATCCAGCTGTGGATTGTAGCCACTGACGTATGCGGTGTAGGTGCTATCATCATACACTTTCTGCGTTATCGGAATAACCACGTCTGCACTATCAGGAATATTTTCTGCTACGTTGTTGTCGGATTGCGGAATATTCTGCTCATTATTGTTGCCTTTGTTCGGGAAGTTATCTTCCTTATCATCGACAACCGGCAAACGCTGGGTGATGTAGCGGATAACCACACTGTCCTTTGGTACGGACTTGTATACCCTCACCGTGTCTACCACCGTTACCCTCACAGTATCCCGATGGCTGTCATTATCAGTGCTGCACCGGTGCGTGTTGATGGACAGCATTGCGATGAACAACACTATCGCCATCGTCACTATCAGTCTGTCATACCATTTCATATCATGTCCGTATAAAATTATAGCGGCAATCCACATTGAGGACTACCGCTATCGTAGGGGATATGTGCTTGCCCAAGGGTGGGCGCGTCCATTATCGAGAATTTGCGTTATTGCACCGGACACGCTTCGCCGTGAGCGTAATCGTGTTATTGGTATACGTCAGTATCCTTTTGAATTATTTAGTTCCTTGAGTTTGCAGTACAAATCAAATGCCGTCCCTTTCTCGGTTATCCATGCCGTAACTGCATTGATGATTTCCTCAATGTCAGAGTTGTACGCCATGCGTCCGTCTGCGCCACGCCTACCATTGTCTTTTATACGATGCCCTCGAGTCAGGAACGTGTTCTTTTCCTCGTATATCAGTTGGCGTGCATCCTTGTGTCTGTCTCCTTTCGGGAGATGTTTTGTCAGCAACCGGTTACAGTAAGCGCAATCAGAATACAGCCGTAGCATATTGGTTTGCAAGGGCATGGATGCCGTCCAGTATCATCTGCTCGCGCTCCTTTGACGGTTTCTTGAACCCGTTTATATAGTTACGCAGCAATGTCGCGTCTATACCAATCATTTTTGCGAACTCGGAGACTTTAATCTCTTTGTGTGTAGTGAAGAATTGTTGCAAAGGAGTCTGTTGCTGTACGCCTGTCTCTTTCATATTACGGCAGCACTCATTTCGTTAGCAATAGCCTTGATTCCGTTTTTTATTTGGGCAAGGCTTTCAGCACCAGGAGTCCATACTCCAAAACGGAAACGGGCAAGTTTCGTCCAATGCATCCCGATATACTCTGCAAACTCTTTCATGTCGAGCCACGGGAAACGTGACAATAATAGATTCACCTCATTATCATAGTTTACGGTTTCGTCCTCGAAAAACTCCGTAACATGAATATCCTCATCAAGTTTTTCCCAACGGATACTTGTGTTATCTGACCATAAGTAGAAGTCGTTCCTCTCTTCAGGTGTGGCATAGAACAGAGCCGGGTATACTTCCAATGGCTGGCTGTACTGCCTACCGTCTTCTACCGCAATCCATATACGATTGTCAGCAAACCATAGTCTTTCTATTTTCGGATACATATTGCAGGAATTTTACTTGTCAAAAACTTTATGCCATTCAGCTATGATGTCCTCTCTGTAAAAGGTTACAGCATCTACGGCTTTCTTTATCACTTGAGCCTTTAATCCGTTATTCTCAATAACAACAATTTCGGGTTCAACTTGGATTTTTGCTGACTTCCCCTGGTATTCAACATGAACGTGGATCGGGTCATGGTCTTTGGGATAAAAGAAAAAGCGTATTCCGAATATATATAAAACTGTTGGCATGGCGGGTCAATTTGTATACACAAATATAGGTATTATTATTGATACCGCCAAATGAAATTGCGCATAAATTATTTCCCACGGTCTCCAAGAGGGTAACCCAAAAGTACATGGGACACCCCCTTGGTAGCGGTAGCCCACGATGTCAATGTACGCTTGTTAATATATCATTTTCCCGGGGTGCTACAGGTGCAGCACCTGCCGTCTTGTGTCGTCCCTGTCGTAGCTGACGTGTATCCACGAATAGTTCCGCTCGTCGATGAGCTGGCAGAAGGGCAGGTTCAGCTCCTGCGCCTTGAGGAACAGCAGGCGGTTGTACTCCCTGCTGCCGGCGGTTATGTCGGCCGCCTTTCCCTTCAGGTGGTGCGAAGTGGCAGCACCGCCCACCGCCTTGTTGAGCCTACGGCAACGGTATCCGCTGTTGACGACAATAGGCTTCCCCCACGCTTGGCGCAACGGGTCGAGCACATTCTCTATCAGTTCGACAAGGTTAGTGAGCGACACCATGTCGGGCTCGTTGTTTATCCTGCGCTCGCGCGCCACGCTTGAGCGGATCATCTCGTCGATAGTAAAATATTTCATATCTGTAAGGTCATTGTGTTATTCCCGTTTCTTTTTCTCGTCATCGAGATAGTCCGAAATCTGCTTGACTATCTCCAGAGCATTATGTTCGTTGGCACATTCGATGACGCTCTGTATTATGACCGGCAGTTCAGCCGCCTTGCTCTTGCGCTTACGCGCATGCTCCCACACACTTTTCATCTCTATGCCGATGATGCCTATGCATATCAGTATGGACACGTAGGGTAGGTTATACACCGGAAATAGCACACCGATACAGTCAGCCACGAAGCCCAACAGCATTATGCGCCAGTATTCGCCCATTTTGGTAACAGTAACGCGCAGTTTGTGTGAATGCACCCGGCGGTGCAGCTTCTTGGCTGTCATCACCCCGTCCCACAAGTCGATGAGAACGGCAATCATTACAAGTATCCACAGCCCGAGATTAACCCCGAAATGCAGGTAGAAATGCGGCATGTCGATTGCATTCCGCATCGTCTCGATAAATATCAGCTTCATAGTTTTACATTGCTAATTGTTTAATTGTCATCCGCGACACGCGGGCTATCGACCTCAGCCGCCTTGCGTGCGGCTTCCTCCTGCCCGGCTCTGATAGCATCGGCTTCGGCATCGGTAATCTCTTTCCAGTTCTCCGGGACGTCGTTCACGGCAAGGAACACCTTGTCGCTTATAACCCTGTCCTCAATTGCGACATCAGCCGCCTGTGTCAGCATGTGACCCTCTGAGGGCTTAAGCACCCTTACTTTGATTTCTTCCTGTATCATATTGTCGTTATTTAAGTTTGTTTTATGAAATAGTAAATCCTTTGTCGGTTATCTGCGCAATCTCCTCGTCCGTCAGCAGAGCCTTTGTGTTCGCGCTCAGATGTATTGTCGCCGTGGCCATCCCTGCCGCCGCACGGTCGTAGGAGTAGGTGACAAGGCTGTCGACAAGGCTCTGCCTGTTCTCCTCCGGACCCGTGCCCCATACCGACAGGATACCAAAATCAACCGTTGTCCCGATTGTCGCCTTACCCACATTCAGCAGCTTCACATACACCAGCTTGGAGCAACTGCGGAAACACTCGGTAAAGGTGTTCGAGCCCGACACGTCCAGCTGGTGCACCTTTTCCAGACCGTTACAGGTATAGAAAAAGCCAAGAAACGATGTCACCCTTGAGGTGTCGAGTGGTGGTATTTCCCGTAACTTGTTACAGTCATTGAACATATACATCGCGGACGTCACATTCGACATATCTATCTGAGGGATGTCGGTCAGTGCCGTACATTTGCTGAACATGTATTGCATATTCCTCGCCTGCGAAGTGTCGAGCATCGGCACAGCCGCCAGAACGGAGCAGTTAGCGAACATATATGACAGGTCGGTAGCCTGCGAAGTGTCGACCCATGGGGCAAAGACAAGGCGGCTATTATTGCTGAATATGCGGCTTGTGCTCCCGTCAGGATTCCATGCCTTGGCGATGTCGCGGGCATACCGCACCGCCTCGCGTATGGAGTTGTTGTCCTCCGAGTAGCCAATCTCCGCCAGCCACCCCGCACCGTAGCTCATCCCCTCGATTTTCCTCGCCATGGAGCTGAACGATTCGGTCGGTCCGGTGGGATAATCCCTGTTGGTCAGGGCATCTGCGATAGCCCTGCGCCCGTCGGCATACTCCGATGACAGCAGCTCAAGAGCCTTAGCCGTAGCGTCCAGCGACCGCGATGTCTCCTCCAGCACACCCACGCTGCCACGCACCGCGTCGGCCGTCTCCACCGCCGTAGGGAGCTTTGCGGCAGCTGCCACATACTCCGCCATCGTGCCCTCATACCCGTTCGACACCGCCATGTCGTATGCCGACCGGTAGATATATGGGACCTGCACCTGAACCTCCGCCTTGGTGACAGCATCGCCCATGCCCGATACAAGCTCCACGCCACTGTCGTAAGTGCAGTGGACATGGCGCAGTCCGTCTGGGAAGGCGTCATCAGGTATCGCCTCATGCCATTCGATCATCAGCCGTCCCGGCTGCAGTCCATGGTTGTCGAGGACGAAGATCAGCGAGTCATCCTTTACAACCGCATTTGTCACGACCCCGTCGCGGTTATGCGCCGTCACCTTTGAGTACAGGGAGTTAGTGGAGGTGTGGAGCACCGCGACCCAACCGTGAGACGGAACGGGGACAGTGTTGCCCTCCGCATCGGTACGCCTGAGCTGTACCATGAAATCGTTACGGAAATGAATCTGAGCCATAATCAGGATTTTTTGGTGATGTAGAAGTCACACTGGAAAGTAACGCCGTCCATGCCCGTTGGGTATGTAATCAGCATCTGCATATTGTAGAGGATCATATCGGAGGCATAGAACAGCAGGTTGATCTCCGACACCTTCCCGTCGTCATTGTGGGAGCAGGTCGCACAGATAACGGTAGAGCTGTTATGTTTAGAGCCGTCGCGGTGATGTATGACGATAGCCTTACCCTTTTCAATGGCCGCCGGCAGTTCGGTAGGGATGACACCCCAGCTGTCGTCGAAATCGTAGTCATACCATGTAACACCGTTCACGTCATTCTGCCAGTTCTCGAACGGCATGTGTATCTTGGAGACCTCAAGGTCAGTGATATTGCCGCCGTTGCCACCCCACAGAGACACGCCGTTGACAGTTTTCAGGCAGGCAAGATCCAGCTTCTCCTCCTTGAGCAACTCGCACCGTGAGTCATAGTCAGCGTTTACCCGAGCCAGCTCATCAGCAGACGCACACCCGGCGACAGCATTCTCGACAGCCACAAGGCCGGCATCCATTGCGACCAGGTCATCATACACACCACGGAACGCGTCCGAGACGGAAACCTTGCCGCCGTACATTCCTTCACCGTGGGTGACACCCGGCCTCTCGATCAGAGTACCCGCCGCCACCCCGAGCGTGGTAGTGACATTGTCGGCAGCTTTCGTCAGGCCGTTATCCACATAGTCTTTCGAGGCTTTCTCCTGCTCCAACCGGCGCGAGTCATCAAGCAGCTGTGCGACAGCGTCCTGAACGCTACCGGTCTTGACCATGTAAGCCCTGTTTCCCTCGAAGTCGGTTGCGTAGCCGAAAGCCGAGCCGTAGTCGACCTTTCCACCCGCCACCACCCCGAGCGTGGTAGTGAATCCGGTCTTGGTGACGACCGTATCCGGGACGTCCGAAGCCGACCACATCATCCGCTGCCAGGCGTTAGCCGTGTCCGTCACGTTGTCCGGGTCGACAAGCAGCCACGCCTCATGCCCCGACTCGCCCCAGAAAATGAAGATAGTGCCTTTCTTGAGATACCGTTGTGTGATTGCATCATTCCGGGTGGTATTCAGCACGTAAGCGACCGTTGAGATGGTCAGCGTGTCGGAAGTGTCGGCCAGCCTGTTGAAATTGACAACCGCCTGACCCGACTCCATCTCCGATACATCATTCTCTATGTCGGAAACCTTGTTTGAGACGACCTGGAACGCGAGCTTGTGGGCATTATATGCCGTAAGGTCGACATACTTTTCTGCCGCCTCCGTCTTTGTCAGATAGGGGGTGAGGTTGACCTCCGCAGTGTACGTGCCTATAACCTCCCAATTCCCGTTGATGTAGGAGTACTCCGTGAACACGTTCTCCTCACCATTGACATCGGAGCGCACAAGGTATATCTTGTTGGCGTTGATATTCTCCGTGGGCAACGCATCCACCACGGCAAATATCTGATTGTCGAGCGTGCAGGAGATGGTGTTGCCTGTGATAGCGACACCGCGCCCCGGAGTGAGCGCGTCCTGCTTGCCTGCTATGGCTTTGCCGTTTTCATCGACAAGGACTTTGAGCTCGTTATAGAGTTGCTGTACGACTTCAGCTTTTACAAGGCTATTGTCTGCTGTGGTTTTTATTGATATGAGCAGTATTTCCAATGCGGCAATCTTTTCGCTGTTGTTGTCAGCATTCCCGCTTATCTCGTTTATGGAAGCCGTCATATCCGATAGCATATCGTCATACGCCGGCAGGTCTATCGCCCCGGATCCGCCTTGCCCTCCGGTAGCGGTCCATTCTCCACCGCATGCGGCATAGATGTCGGCAGGAAGCGTCGTGCCGACTAACGCCCACCATCCGCTTGACGGTGACGGGTAAAGACTTTGCAGCTTATCCAATGAGGTAAACAACCCTTTGCATGGACTTTTTATGTTGGGAGCGTCAAGCCATCCCTCCACCTTCAGGTTGCCTTTGATATGTCCGTTGCCTTGTGATATAATCCGGCCGCCAATGCTGACGTTCCCTGATATTGCCGCATTTCCGGGAATCAGTGTATCTTTACTCATATCAGTGACTGTTTTGATAATTCTATAAATAACTGGCTCTTGTCTGTCTCACCAAGTGCAGTCAAGACCAGTGCTGCTGCCATGTAGATAACGGATTCATAGCACTTGCCACAAATTGCTACACCTCCGTTCTCATCAATCTTAGGGTAGGGCAGATATACGGCTCGGACTACCTCCGCTTCTTCACTTTTACAGGAATAGAACTCCAAAACTCTGCCCTCCGGGCGTATTGATACCGCGCATACCGGTTTTTGTGCCGTTCCGCGTATGCCCTTGAAACGTGACCTCTGCATGGCATACTCCGGATCATCTGTGCCTATTGCACGGAATACCACCCGTTCCCAATCGCTCATCTCAAAGACGACAAGGCGCATGAAGTCATCGGGCAGCAGCATCCATCCGCTGTTGTCGCCACGCCAGTACAACTCGCTGCTGAAGTCATTGCCCCCGTCAAGCAGATAGACAGGTGCTTCACTGTGTACGCGTTTGACGGCTTCTATTATTTTGGACTTGATAATATCTTCAAGCGACAGTGTGTCCACATCGCCAAGATCCGTAAGGGCATTGCTCGTCTTGTTACGGTCAAGCGCGATGCGGACATCCTTTGCTATCCTGTCAAGCGGATATATTGCCATAACCTGTCAGATGCTTAGGCAAAGACAAACTCAATGCCGTGAGCGGCTGCCTGCATGTCAATCGCTTTCTTGCTACGCAGTACGGTACGGCTGATACCGAACTTGTCAGCAAGGTAATCCTTTGCTGCTGCAAGGTCGCTGACAGTTACCTGCTTCAAAGCTGCTGTGTCGTTGGCAGGTGCTTCGGCATCTTTTACCTCGTTGTTGGTATCCTCTACCTTGGCATCAACAGTAGTGGTCTGCTCATCGCCACCCTCGTTGTCAGCAGGCTCGTGTGTCTCGGTTGTCTCTGCCTCCTTTGTCGTAGTCTCTGCCGGGGTTGGATTATCCTCCTTTACGGGGTTTTCCACAACCTTTGCGGCTTTCTTCTTGCTCTCGCCCTGTGTACTGTGGAGTCTGAACAACTTGCCAAAATTGTAATGGCGCTCAATGGCGTTCATTACCTCCTCGTTGTCGGTAGTAAATATGCTGCTGCCGTTTGACAGGGGAGTGAACGAAATGTGCAAGTTCTTCTTGCTCGCAAGTACCACGTTAATGCTTACGTTGGTATTCGCTTTGTACGTCTTAATCATATACTTATAGGAATTAAATACGCCCATCCCTCGGTTGAACTTTTAGTTTCTGTTACTCTTGTTTACGCTGCTGCTCCTGTAGGTGCTTTGGCAAGTTTCATACGAGCGTGAGCCTTTGCATAACGCAAGTACAAGCAACTTACCTCCTGAATAACTACG
>JAFTRI010000029.1 GCA_017462345.1 Muribaculaceae bacterium | reverse complement strand
TAACTTTTCCTCTACATCCAGTTTACAAATGAATTGGTAAATCTTGCCGTTTACTGTGATACTGCACATTACTGGAACAAGCACGTTCTTTTTCGGGGCATTGAGTTTTAGATAGAATAATACTCTGAAAGTGCTTCTGCTCATAACTCTACTTTTTTGTTTGCAAAATTATTTATGGTAGAGTTGAGTGACAGTAAGCAAAACACAGCGTATCGATGCAAAAGAATCAGCCGAAGCGAAAACGAAACGAAGATATGAAAAACTTCGCTATATTTGCAATCACAATTGCTTAACATGTATTGCTATTCAGCTTGTTACAGCAACCAAAACAGCCTCTCAAAGTCAAGATTCAAAGTAACGGGATAGTAACGAAACTCCGGCATTTCTTGGCTTTTCATTGGCATTTAATGGCACTGCAACATCTTGGCAAACAGCGTTAAATCGCTAACAGACAACATTCTTTCCCCGTTTCGCACTCACTTTCGTTTCTTTGTTGTGATACTAACTAAAAAACAATAATGATGAGAAAAATTAAATCTATTAGCCGAGTGTTGATAACACTGCTGTGTGTGGTCTGCGTATCCTGTGGTGATGATAATGAGGAGCCTGTAAATCCTGAATGGAATGCGGTAGAAAGTAATAGGGATGGTTCAGGTACAGATAATCCTACGGTTGTTGATTTGGGGCTAAGTGTAAAATGGGCAACATGTAACCTTGGAGCTGATATTCCGGAAGATATAGGAGATTATTATGCATGGGGAGAAACTTCGACGAAAAACGAATATACTGATGTTACCTATTTTGACTCAAATTATTCAATATATACCATTTCCGGGAAAAAGAATATATGTGGGACTGACCGTGATGCTGCGTATGTTAATTTAGGGTCGGATTGGCGTATGCCTACTGAATCTGAAGTATGCGAACTTATTGAAGGCTGTTCATGGCAGGAAGAGGTCGTTAATGGGGTTAAAGGTATGAAGGGTACGGCAACCAATGGTAATACAATATTCTTGCCTATAACGGGAATGTTTGCTGGGAGTAGTGTACAGTCTCAAAGCCAAGGATGTTATTGGACGGGAGAACTTGCCTATGATTCATCGTACAGCAACAGGTATGCGTCAATGTTGACATTCTTTTCCGGAGGGGATGTGAGTTCAAGTAAATACTATCGATTTGAAGGTATGGCTATACGTCCGGTCTATATTGGGTCTGATATTGGAGGAAACGAACAAGAACCAACGGATTCGGAAGATACTCCGGAAGATAATCTGCCTGCTGACTCGAAAAATTTTGTCGGTTATTGGTTAAATAGTTCGTTTTCACAGTATCGACCTAATTTGTATTTCTCTGCTGATGGTATATGTCTTGTTATGACAGAGTCGATGGACAAAAAATATGACTATGATTATACCTGGTATAAACATGTGTATTCAGGTTATTGGGCTTATGATGGGGGAACCAAGATTTTGGCTACAACTGTTGGGGCATGGCAATTTAACGTGACGTTGTCTAATGAATGGGCATGGTCTGGAATTTTTAAAAGAGGTGATGATTCTTATAATGAATCGTGGGGCAGGGCATCTAATCTTGATGTGGCTAAAATATTAATCGAATGGGTTAAGTGGAAAGATGTGGAAAATACATCTGTGTCCTTATCAAAATATACTTTAACTGAGGATAATAATGAAGATGATTATGTCTTTAATTATGTGAATGGTTCAGAGACGGGTACTGTGACTATCCGGAATCCGTTTTATCTGTCAAAATCATCTTTGGTATTTACTGGTTCTCGAAATGAAACGTTATATTGGTAAATAACTCATCATCGATGAAGAATTTGAGGACTGCGCCAGATAATAGTGACGCAGTCCTTTGTTTGTGTACTATCAGTTATGCTATAATGCTGGCAATATGAATTTATTCGCTCGTTTTTTGTAACTTTGAGGTTGCTAATTTTCAGATGATGAGGCATACGGAATTATTTATGCGGTTGTTGTCGGTCGGGGCTGTCGCTCTGCTGTTTGCGGCATGTGCCAGCATGGGGCGTCCCGAGGGTGGTCCCCGTGACGAGACTCCGCCGGTGTTTGTCGGCAGCAAGCCGGCAGTGGGGGCTATGAACGTCTCCGGCAATAGGATTACAATCGACTTTGATGAGAATATACAGATTGACGATCCGTCCAATAAAGTAGTGATTTCTCCCGTACAGAAAGAAATGCCGTCGATTTTGGCGAATGGGAAACGTATCACGGTACAGCTCCGTGACACGTTATTGCCTGCCACGACCTATACAATAGATTTTACCGATGCGGTGAAAGACCTCAATGAGGGAAATATGCTCGATGGGTTTGCAATAGATTTCTCTACAGGAGAAACGATTGACACGCTGTGTATTTCCGGGATGGTACTTGAGGCACGGAATCTTGAACCGGCTCAGGGAATGCTCGTAGGTGTCTATAGCAATCTTGCTGACTCGGCAATAAAGACATTGCCGCTTGAGCGCATTTCAAAGACCAACCAGTTGGGGCAGTTCTCAATCCGTAACTTGAAGCCGGGGACATATCGCATTTTTGCCCTGAAAGATATGAACCGTGATTTTCATTGGGACAGAAGCGAGGATGTGGCTTTCTATGACGTTGCAGTGTCTCCTGATGCTGTGCAGGAGGAGGTTGCCGATACCTTGGTGGCAACCGACGGCAGTGACTCTATCGTTACTCGCCAAGTGACGCGTTTACTGCCCGATGATGTGCTGTTGACATGGTTTAACGAGGGCTATATCGCCCAATATCTGAAAAACTCCGCGCGGGCGGATCGTCGCAGGATCAAACTGGATTTTGCTGCGCCGTCCGATACCTTTCCGGAAATAATGTTGCTGAATGGGGAAAGAGCCGGCAGCCGCATCGACGAGTGGGCGTTGCTCAACTCTTCGGTGACACGTGATACTCTTGAGTACTGGATACGTGATACGGCGGTAATGGCGATGGACACTTTGGTGCTGGCTGTACGGTACATGCGCACTGACACCTTGCAGCAGCTCACATGGGGCACTGATACCCTGAAGCTTGTTTTACGCGGTCAGGCTAAAAAAGAGAAAAAGGAGGAGAAGAAGAAAAAGAAATCGGATAATATTGATGCCGATACTGTCCCGCAGTTGGCATTTATTGATTTCCGTGTCAAGTCTCAGGCT
This sequence comes from Muribaculaceae bacterium, assembly GCA_017462345.1. Lineage (GTDB taxonomy): Bacteria > Bacteroidota > Bacteroidia > Bacteroidales > Muribaculaceae > RGIG4079. Next base: position 69,337 of record JAFTRI010000029.1, on the reverse strand, counting down.
TCACACGATGTGTATGCGCCATTGCTGTTTGTCTCATCGCAGCCTGTCGATACAATATTGGACTCGGGTGTGACGCTTGAAGTGCAGCGTGACACTTTGTGGGATACCGTCCCTCAAGTGAAAATAATGCCTCACCCGTCATCCCTGTTGTCGTTTGGAATGTCTCATGAGTGGGAACCGGGTGCCAAATATCGTCTTACAGTGGACTCTGCTGCTGTGGTAGGCATTTACAATGAGTGGAATAAGGATGTTAAACATGAGTTTACTGTACGTCAGCTGGAAGATTACGCGACACTGATATTCAACCTTGGGGATTATGCCGGCAAGGCGGTCGTGGAATTGCTTGGCCAGTCGGACGCAGTGGTGGCGACTGCTGTGGCAGAATCGGGATCTGCGATATTCCGGTATGTTAATCCTGGGACATATTATGCGCGTCTTATCGTGGATGCCAATGGAAACGGTAAGTATGACACCGGTAACCTGTCCGAAGGCAGACCTCGGCAGCCTGAGGAGGTGTATTACTATCCCAAGAAGATCAGTGTGAAGAAGAATTGGGATATCGAGCAGACGTGGAACGTGTATGAGCTGCCGCTTGATGCGCAGAAACCAAGTGACATAAAAAAGAATAAGCCAAAGTTGAAACCGGGTGAAACAGATGACCGTCACAATCATGATGACGAGGAGGATGAGGACGCATATGATCCGTTTAATTACGGTTCGGGAAATCCCCAGTATAACCGGTCGCATGGCAATCAGATAAACAACCGTACCGGTGGAGCATTCCGGTCTTATCATGAATAGACATGGCTGAGCAGGATTTACCCCCCCGATTAATAGATGTTAACACGCCACGCATCGCTTATCTTGACACGATCCGCGTCATTGCGTGTCTGATGGTTGTGCTTGTGCATTGTCCGCACCCTCATGAGACGGTAACGGCTCAGACGGGGTTGTTCTATGGGGCTGTTTCCTATTTGTGCTCGCCCTGTATAGGTTTGTTCCTGATGGTGAGCGGAGCATTATTGTTTCCTCTTAAGACGTCAGGGCGTATTTTTCTGAAACGCCGGCTGGGTCGTATTGTATGGCCTCTGGTGGTGTGGTCGGCGGTTGCCCTTGTCGTTGGTTGCCTTATGGGCACGTTGACATGGAGTGCTGCTGTAGGTAATTTCTTGAGACTGCCGTTAGGATGTGTCAGAGGATTTGAACATGGATGGTATCTGTACGTTCTGGTTGGGATATATCTGTTCGTCCCTGTGATTGGTGTGTGGGTTTCGGCTGCGAGCCGCCGGCAATTGCAGTATTTTATCATCCTGTGGACGGTTGTAATGAGTTTCCCTTACGTGATTGCTGCTTTTGGCGAATTTGGCATGCGTATTCTTGAGCCGTTTTCCGGGTTTATGGGATATATGGTATTGGGCTATTATCTGCATCGCTATCCTGTACGGTTGCACACAGTGTGGCAATGGGGCATGGCCGCGGCATTATTCGTGGCGGTTGCCGTTGTGTTGCCCGCTATTGTCTATCTGTCAGAGATCCCGGGTTATGACAAGTTTACGCAGATAATTTATAACTACCGTTCAGTGTCGACAGAGGCAATGTGTGTCGCGATATTTGTGCTTGTGCATAATTTCAACCCGGGGTGGCGTGTGTGGAACAGGATGGTAAGGGGTTTGGCTGTCGTTTCGTTTGGCATTTATTTATGCAATTTTATTGTCATAAGGCAGTTTTTTATGCCTTATTTTGTGGCTCATCCCATGTCGAGTGTATATCTTGAGGTCTTTGTGACTTTTGCCGGTTCTTTGGCTGTGTCATGGATTATTGTGCGGTTATTGGGATTGCTGCCGTTCAGGAAATATATCATCGGATAGAAATTTTACAGATTCGGGCTTTTGGCGTATCTTTGCCGGTATGAATCAGGAGGCTCTTGGCAAGGATTTGATACAGAATCCGCGATTATGGCGGTTGGGGTTGCGCATTGACAGCAGTGCGCTGCATGTCGTCCTGTTTTGTACGGTGGAGGATAATTCCCTTATTCATCGCAAGATAATGCTTGACAAGGCTGCTCCTTCCCTGTTGAAGGCCTTGGAGGACGCCATATATGAAAATCCTTTGTTGCTGAGTGATTTTGACAAAGTGGACTGTGTGGTTGAAACCGGCCGCTTTGCTGTAGTTCCGGCATCAGTGACCTCGGCCGATGTCAGGGAAAAGATAATGGCGAAAATGTTCGACGGCTTTGACGGTGAGATTGTCGCGAATGGGCTTCCCGGACAGAATGCCACAATATTGATGGGGCTTGACGGGGATTTTGCGGGATTTCTGCGCCGCACATTCAACAATCCTATGATTCATCATCATCTTGCACCGTTGTGCCGATACTTCCATAATAAGAGCCGGCTTGGCAATTCGGGCAAGATGTATGCCTATATACATGGCGACCGTGTGGATGTGATGGCGTTCGGGCGGGACACGCTGATGCTTGCCAATACATTCCGTTTCCGTGCTCCTATGGATGCTGTATACTATATCCTCTCCTGCCGTAAGATGCTGGATCTTGATGCTGCGGCTGATGAAATGCTTCTTGCCGGGGATAATGAGGTTCGGGAAGCGATAACACCCGTCCTGCGTGAATATCTGGCGTATGTGATGCCGGTTATTTTCCCATCTTCGATGTTTAAGGCCGGAAAGGATTCAATGAATGCACCGTTTGATTTAATTGTACTGCCGTTATGCGAATAATAAGAGGAAAATACGGACGCCGGAGATTTGACGTCCCCAATAACATATCAGCGCGTCCCACAACCGATTTTGCCCGCGAAAACATCTTCAATGTACTCGAGAATCTTGTCGATTTCGATGGGCTTGCGGCACTTGACCTTTTTGCCGGTACGGGTGCGATAAGTTTCGAGTTCCTGTCACGTGGGTGCGGGACTGTGACTGCGGTTGAAAAAGCCACGACCCAATATAATTTTATACGTAAAGTGGCTCAGCAACTCAACTGCAATAACCTGCAGGTAGTGAAAGGTGATGCCTTGAAATATGTGGAGTCCGCGATAACCAAGTATGACCTTATATTTGCCGATCCTCCATACGATATGCCTGACTTTGACAAGATCCCTGCTTTGATACTCGGTTCGCAGATGCTTAAGCCCGGGACAATTGTGGTGGTGGAACACTCTAAGAAATATGATTTTTCCCATTTGCCCGGCTTTTTCGATCATCGGGTCTATGGCAGTGTAAACTTTACCATATTCAGGCAAGAGTAGAAATAAAACAGCCCTCCGGTGTGAAGGGCTGTTTTCGTGGTCATGGAATTTATTTCCAGAAATCTTCTATTTTGCGGTAAGTGCTTTTGGCATAGATTTCGATGAGGTAGCCGTTATATTCTGCACTGGCGCTGCTTTCAAGTACAAGCTCTGAAGAGCTGGGGAATGATGCAGTGCTTTCCGAACTACCGTCTTCCGCACTGACTGTCAGTTTCCCGTCAGCGTAATTATAGCTGCATTCCTTTTTTAATACACGGGTGTCAGGATCGTACCAATAGCATTTCCCGTCTTCGGTAAACGCTAAAATGACAAGGCTTTCCAATGAGCTGTGTTCTTCTGCGACCTGACCGTTAATTTTTTCGCATGAATAGTCGGAAACCGGTTCCCAGGTCCCTATTATGCTGGTTGCCGGGGCAGCCGGTTCTTCATCATCGTCATCGCTGCATGATACGAATCCTGTGCATAGTGCAATTAAAAGTGCAAAACTGAGATACTTAAACTGTTTCATTGTGGTTGTTTTTAGTGGTTAAAATTTCAGATGCGCAAAGGTAAACATAATTAGACTGTTTTACCCCCCCAATGGTTAAAGATGGTTAACGGAATAGTGGCAGAAAAGAAAATGCATAAATTATTTTGCCATAATAAAAAATTGCGCTACCTTTGCATCGCAATTGAGAAAAACGACTCCGTAGCTCAGTTGGTAGAGCAAATGACTCTTAATCATTGGGTCGAGAGTTCGAGCCTCTCCGGGGTCACAGTCTGAAGAAAGAAAGTTCGCTTGGCGGATTTTCTTTTTTTGTATGCACTCTGGCCCTGTGTTGCCCCCATGCGGCTGTGAGCCTGTGGAATTATGGGCACACTAAATAACTACTGAGCCCAATTTATCTCCCCAAATGTCCAGGTGACCGGAATGTGGTGTGGTATTGATATGGAAAAACGCTGATTCAGGGTTGTTTCCTAAGAATCAGCGTTTCTTTCTGTTTGCGCTTCAGGATGGGCTTGAACCAACGACCCCCTGATTAACAGTCAGGTGCTCTAACCAACTGAGCTACTGAAGCATTTTGGATGTTTTGCGCTTCAAGATGGGCTTGAACCAACGACCCCCTGATTAACAGTCAGGTGCTCTAACCAACTGAGCTATTGAAGCATTTGCACTCCCTCCGGAGAATTGCGTTGCAAAATTAGTGGCAAAAATCGAATTATGCAACATATTTTGTAAAAAACTTGTGGACTCTGGTGATTTTGATGCATTTTTTAATGGGGAAAATCCCCCGATTGTTATAATCAATGCTTACCTTTGCCTAATAATTAGAGAATAAATCATGATCGCATCAGTAAATATGAAAAGATACGCATGTATGCTGTGCCTGCTGATTATGGCCGGAATGGCATATACGACGCTTGCCGCAACACGCAGTGAAAAAGCTGCCATATCGCGCAACCTCGATATATTCAATTCCTTGTATAAGGAATTACAGGTGTTTTATGTCGATACCATCGATGCGGAAAAGTCGGTTACTACGGCAATAAATGCCATGCTGAATGATATAGATCCTTACACTGTGTATATTCCCGCCAAGGAGCAGGACGATTTCCTGACCATCTCCACCGGAGAGTACGGTGGGATAGGATCATTCATCTTTGAGCGGGACAACAACGTGTATATTTCCGAACCATACGAAAATTCGCCCGCTCATCAGTCGGGCTTACGCGCCGGGGATATGATCATTAAAATCGATAATGACACGGTGCTGGGCTGGAAAAGCTCAAAGGTCAGTGAACGCCTCAAAGGTCAGGCGGGTACATCATTGAAAGTGACAGTGAAGCGTAAATACGCGGTCGACTCCGTCCTGACATTTGACATTACCCGCCGCAAGATACAGGTACCCTCTGTTCCCTATTATGGAGTAGTGGACGGGAATGTCGGATACATTTATCTGACGTCATTTACCGAAAAGGCAGCAAAGGAGGTCCGTGACGCTCTTGTCGACCTGAAAAAGAATCCGCAGGTAAAATCGATTGTCCTCGATTTGCAGGGTAACGGTGGCGGATTGCTCGAAAGTGCGGTTAAGATAGTCGGACTGTTTGTTCCCAAGAACACTGAAGTATTACGGACAAGGGGTAAGGGCGTGCTGAATGAGAAGGTCTACAAGACGACATCGTCTCCGGTCGATACTGAAATCCCGTTGGCGGTACTGATTGACGGTGGTTCCGCGTCAAGTGCCGAGATTGTCGCCGGGGCTTTGCAGGATCTTGACAGGGCTGTAATTGTCGGTAGCCGTTCATACGGCAAAGGGCTTGTCCAGAGTACACGGCAATTGCCTTATGACGGGCTTCTGAAAGTCACTGTGGCAAAATATTATATCCCCAGTGGACGCCTGATACAGGCTATCGACTATTCCCACCGCAATCCCGATGGTTCGGTTGCACGCATTCCTGACAGTCTTACAACTGTGTTCCGTACAGCCAACGGCCGTGAAGTGCGCGATGGCGGAGGTATTACGCCTGATGTGAAAATCGATTATCCTGAAGTGAACCGCCTCACCTATAACATTGTCCGTGATCATTGGGCATTTGATTACGCAACCCGTTTTGCCTCGGTCAATTCCGGGATATTGCCGGCAGGTGAGTTTGAAATAACCGACTCTATCTTTGCCGACTTCAAGCAATTCATCGATCCTGCAACATTCAAGTATGACAAGGTATGTGAGGTGATGTTGGCCGACCTGAAAAAAGCCGCTGAAACCGAAGGGTATATGAACGACAGCATAAAAGCCCAGTTCAGCACGCTTGAACGCATGTTGAAACATGACCTGAACAAGGATCTCGACTCTAACCGCAAGGCCATATCGGAGTTGCTGTCGGGTGAAATAATAAAACGCTATTATTTCCAGCGCGGACAGGTGATAAACAACCTGAAGTATGATCCGGCAATGGACAGGGCCGTCGCGATACTGAATGAGCCGGCAGAATACGGCAAACTCCTTTCCTCTCCCAGCAAATCGGAATAATGGACGTAACAGGACTTTGTGACAGATTCATATCTTCAGGACGACGGGAGGCGATTAAAAAGACACTTGACGGTCGCAGAAGCGGGCATGTCTCGTATTACGGTCTCGCAGGCTCGTCGGCTGCAATGCTTTTGGCCGCGATGCCAGGGAAAGATGTACCGATGCTGGTAGTCGGTGATTGTCTTGATGATGCCGGTTATTTGTATCATGACATCTCCCGCTTTTTAGGAGAGGATGCGGTGTTGATGTTCCCGTCGGGATATAAGCGCGACATCAAGTACGGGCAGGTTGATCCTCCGTCACAGATTCTGCGTACTGAAGCCTTGAACCGTTGGCATTCCGATCCGCGTCTGAAGTATGTGGTGACTTATCCTGAAGCTCTTGCCGAACGTGTCGCTTCACGCGAAACCATAGCCCGCCATACGCTTCACATTAAGGTAAACACTGCGGTGAACCTCACCGATACCATTAAATGGCTGCGGGAAAACGGGTTTGAGGAAGTAGATTATGTCTATGATCCGGGACACTTTGCCGTGCGTGGCTCAATTCTTGATATTTTCGGGTATTCCCATGAACTTCCGTTCCGTATCGATTTCTTCGGGGATGAAATAGACTCCATCAGGACATTCAACATTGAAACACAATTGTCGGAGCAACGTCTTGACGATATTGCCATTACATCCAATGTGGCAAGCCATGCCCGCGGCGGCTCGTTGCTTGATTTCATCAGCCCGTCGACCGTGATAGCCGTGCGTGATGCGGCATATACAGTCGAGCGCATACGTGCTATTGCCTCGGAGACATTCTCTGACAGTGCGATTATTGCCGAAGAGGGGGATAGGAATGCAATGCATCAGGTCGTCGATGCCGAGGCTTTTGCCACACAGTTTGACCGCTTCAGGCAGTTACGGTTCACATCGGCAGCCACCCCCGACAGTGACACTTCCGTCTCGATCAATTTCAATTGTACTCCGCAGGGTATATATCACAAGAATTTTGACCTGATAAGCGAGTCGTTTACAAGGCTGCTTGATGATGGGTACGCGCTGTATATATTGAGTGACAGCGAAAAACAGATTGAACGTCTACGGGTCATATTTGATGACCGTGGAGATAAAATCGAGTTTACGCCGATACTGTCAACTGTCCATGAGGGATTTGTCGACCATCAGAACAGGATGTGTGTATTCACTGACCATCAGATATTTGACCGTTTCCATAAGTATAATCTGAAAAGTGACCGTGCGCGTTCGGGCAAGTTGGCTCTGTCGTTAAAAGAGCTAAGCTCGATAGAAATAGGTGATTATATTGTCCATGTCGACCATGGCGTGGGGAAATTCGCTGGACTACTGCGTACCGATGTCAACGGACGTATGCAGGAGATGATAAAGCTCACATATCTCAATAATGATATCATATTCGTCAGCATACATTCTCTTCACAAGTTGGCCAAATACCGTGGAAAGGAGGGGGTAGAGCCGCGGATAAACAAGTTGGGTTCGGGTGCGTGGAATAGGGTGAAGGAACGTACTAAGAGCAAACTGAAGGATATTGCACGCGATCTGATAAAACTGTATGCCGCCCGTAAGGATGAGAAGGGGTTCAGTTTCTCGCCTGACTCCTATCTGCAACAGGAACTTGAGGCTTCGTTCATCTATGAAGATACCCCCGACCAGCTGACGGCAACACAGGCGGTAAAGGCCGATATGGAAAGTCCGCGACCTATGGATCGCCTGATATGTGGTGACGTCGGATTCGGAAAAACTGAAATTGCCATACGTGCCGCATTCAAGGCGGCGACCGATGGAAAACAGACTGCCGTGCTTGTCCCGACAACAGTGCTGGCTTACCAGCACTATAATACATTCAAGGACCGGCTGAAGGATTTTCCGGTCCGTGTCGATTATCTGTCCCGGGCGCGTACCCCTAAACAGTGCAAGCAGATAATATCCGATCTCGCGGAAGGGAATATAGATATACTCATTGGAACCCACAAACTGATTGGAAAGGACGTTAAATTCAAGGACTTGGGTCTGTTGGTGGTCGATGAGGAACAGAAATTCGGAGTTGCGGTTAAGGAGAAGTTGAAGCAACTGAAAATAAGTGTCGATACGCTCACCATGAGTGCCACTCCCATTCCGCGGACACTCCAGTTCTCTCTGATGGGTGCGCGTGACCTGTCGGCAATAACGACACCTCCTGCCAATCGTTACCCGATTATGACTTCGGTAAATGCACTCAACGATGATATTATTTCCGAAGCCGTCAATTTTGAGATGTCGCGCAACGGTCAGGTGTTTATAATCAATCACCGCATCGAAGGGTTGTATGAACTTCAGGAGATGGTAAAACGTCTTGTCCCTGATGCCCGTACTGTTATCGGACACGGGCAGATGCCTCCTGAGAAACTTGAAAAAGCGATAATAGATTTTGCCAATCATGATTATGATGTATTGTTGGCGACGACAATCATTGAGTCGGGTATCGACATGCCGAATGTCAATACTATAGTCATAAACAATGCCCAGAATTTCGGCCTCAGCGAGTTGCACCAGTTGCGCGGACGTGTGGGTCGCAGTTCACGAAAGGCGTTCTGTTATCTTCTTGTTCCTCCTCACATTCCTTTGTCACCGGTGTCGCGCCGTCGTCTACAGGCTATTGAAAGTTTCTCTGATCTTGGTAGCGGGATACACATTGCGATGCAGGACCTTGACATTCGCGGAGCGGGAAATCTGCTTGGGGCGGAACAGAGCGGATTCATTGCCGACCTTGGCTATGAGACATATCAGAAGATATTGAAGGAAGCCGTGATGGAATTGCGGAATGAGGAATTTTCCGACGCATTGACATCAGGTGACGATGGGGATAAGGAATATGCGACTGACTGCATAATAGAAAGTGATCTTGAACTTATGCTCCCGGCATTGTATGTGCCGCAGGAAGGTGAACGCATCAGGTTGTATCAGGAACTTGACAGTATAGAGCGTGAGTTAGACCTTCAGGCATTCAAGGAAAGATTGGAGGACCGTTTCGGAAAAATCCCGCATGAGACTGCCGAGCTGTTGCGTATTCCGCGCTTGCGTCGTCTTGCACGGCAGCTTGGCATAGAAAAAGTGGCGTTGAAACAGGAATCCATGTACCTCTACTTTGTCGATGACAGTAACAAGGCCTATTATCAGTCGCCTATGTTCGGAAAGATACTGAATTATCTACAGGCAAACCCCCGGCGTTGTCGTATTCGTGAAAAGAACGGACGGCGCAGTATTGCTATCACGACAGTCCCCACGGTAGAGGATGCGGTTCATATCCTCACATCCATTCATTCATTGGAAACAATATGATCCGTTATGCTGATTCCCGGCATGCATCCCCGGTGCATCCCTGTCGCTTTTCTTTCGTTTAAGATAGATTAACGCTCAGGAAAGATTCCGGCATTCTGTTTATCGTAACTTTACATAATTAATTTGTGTTTGAACTGTATGAAATATATTATTGCCATAGTTTGGAGCATATTCCTGTCGGTACAGGCATTCTGTGCCGATGATAAAGGTCCGCTGATGCACTTTGTCGAGAAAAGTTACGATTTCGGTACGATTAAGGAAGAAAACGGACCTGTAAGCCATGAGTTCGAGTTCAAGAACACAGGAGACAGCCCGCTCGTCATAATCTCGGCAAGTGCCAGTTGTGGCTGTACACGTCCGGAGTATCCTATAGAACCGATAAGGCCGGGTAAATCAGGCAAAATAAAAGTCACGTACAATCCTGCAGGCCGTCCCGGGGAATTCGATCGCAGCATCAAACTGAGAACTAATGTGAAAGGTAAACGCTTTGTCTTGAAAATAAGCGGAGTAACAATCCCCAAAGAGGAAAAAGAATGAACATGAGTCGGTATTTCTTGTCGGTTACAGTGTTGTTGTCGGCTGTTGCCGTAATGGCTGGACCACGTATGGAATGGATAAAAGACAGCCATGATTTTGGCGTTTTCAGGGAAGAATGCGGGATAGTGGCATGTGAGATGCAATTCGTCAATACCGGCGACAGCCCGGTGGTAATCACCGATGCCCGTGCGACATGCGGGTGTACTACACCCGAGTATCCTGAATCACCCGTTGCTCCCGGGGATACCGCAACTGTAACCGTTTCATATAATGCACTCGGACGACCCGGCAGGTTTAATAAAAAGGTGTATCTCTATACCAATACGGAAAAGGAAAAGTACACACTCACTATTTCAGGAGTCGTTATAGGGGATGAAGATACTGTCAGAAGCCGTTATCCGGTAGATGCCGGAGAACTCAAGTTGCGTAACAGTACGGTAGCTTTCGGAGAGCTGAAACGCGGGAAAATCAAGACGGTGTTTCTGGATGCTTACAACCAAGGCACAGATACGCTTTATCCCGAATGGAAAAATGTTCCGGAATACCTGTCGATTCTGTCCGCACCTGAGGCTGTCGCTTCGGGCGAGCAAATTACATTCTCATTTTATCTGAATACCGGTAAGTGTCCACAATGGGGATTGAATGACATCGATGTGACACTCATTCCGACCAGAGATTCCGATATGGAGGTTCCGGTTTTGGTTGTCGTGACGGTTGAAGAGGATTTTTCCAGACTCACTCCCGGGCAGCTTGCCAAAGCCCCACAGATCGAGTTGGATTCCGAACAGGTTGACTTCGGTACGGTGTCATTCAACAGCGGAATAGTGAGCCGGCGGTTTGAAATAGGCAATACCGGCAAAAGCCCATTGGAAATACGTCGTATTTACACGGCTGATCCTGGTGTGACAATCAGGTATGATTCCGACAAAATCAAGAAAGGGAAAACGCTCCAGGTCACGGTAGACGTGGATACATCCAAGATGAATCCTGAACTTCTCAATGCACGCATAACGGTAATAACCAATGATCCCTACACCCCCCGGAAAATCGTTCGCGTCGTAGGGGAGGTTAAACAATAAAATATATTAATTGCAAACCAGAAAAACTTATGGAACACATCGAGAATGATGATAAATACACAGGACTGACAGTTAACAGTGGGGTTGCACAACCACCGATTGTGAATCCTTATCTTACCAGACGCCGTCGGCAGCCGCTGCCTACTCCCGGAGAGATGGTGGAAGGCATTCTGAAAGGGGATGTCACTATCCTTAGCCGGGCGGTGACTCTTGTCGAGAGCCTGTCGCCCGAGCATCAGGCGATAGCTCAGGAGGTTATAGAAAAATGTCTCCCTTATTCCGGAAAGTCCCGGCGTATAGGTATCACTGGGGTTCCGGGTGCAGGCAAGAGTACATCCATCGATGTTTTCGGCTTACATGTATTGAAATCCGGTGGCAAACTGGCTGTGCTCGCCATCGACCCGTCAAGCGAGCGTACCAAGGGAAGTATCCTCGGTGACAAGACACGTATGGAGAAATTGTCGGTTCATCCTGATGCTTTCATACGACCCAGCCCTTCAGCCGGATCGCTTGGCGGGGTTGCCCGAAAGACACGTGAGACAATTGTGCTGTGTGAAGCTGCCGGGTATAACAATATTTTCGTTGAGACTGTGGGTGTCGGACAAAGTGAAACTGCCGTACACTCCATGGTGGATTTCTTTTTGTTGATACAGCTTGCCGGAACAGGCGATGAGTTGCAGGGTATCAAACGTGGTATTATGGAGATGGCTGACGGAATTGTGATAAACAAGGCCGATGGTGACAATGTCGATAGGGCACGTCTTGCGCAGGCTCAGTTCCGAAGCGCATTGCATCTTTTCCCGCCTACATTGTCGGGATGGATTCCTGAAGTGTTATGCTATTCCGGATACTATGAACTCGGCATTGCTGAAGTGTGGGAGATGATTGACCGCTACTTTGAGTTTGTAATCGGTAACGGACATTTCGAACGCAAGCGTCAGGAGCAGGCGCGCTATTGGATGTATGAGACCATTGACGAGCAGTTGCGCCGTCATTTCTACAACAATCACGATGTCGCGTCTCTGCTTGCCGATAAGGAGCAGCGGGTATTGTCCAACCGACAGAGTTCATTCACGGCAGCCCGTGATGTCCTTGACTTCTACTTTCGAGGAAGTGACCGCTAATGTTTGCGTCCGAAGTCTGCGGGAATTTCTCCCCATTCTTCCGTTTTCCATTTTATGAGACGGTTGGAATAGGAGTGGGTCTGTAGCCATGTCTCGGCACGACGCACAAGTTCTAAGATACGTGCGTTGTTGGATGTGGGTTTGAGGGTGGTTTTACATTTGCGTTCGCGCACCCATGCCAGTGCGGTGCGGCTGTCGGAGTATATCGGAAATGTGGTGCCTTGTTTGGCGGTCATTGCCAGTGCGTGGACTATTGCAAGGAATTCGCCTAAGTTGTTGGTACCATCGGCAAGTGGACCTACCCTGAACAGTTCTATTCCTGTCTTGGTATCGACACCGCGATATTCTACCGGACCCGGATTTTTGGAACAGGCGGCATCGACAGCGATGCTGTCGAGAATAATCTCGGGAAAGGCTTCATAGTTTATCTCAATGGGGCGGTAGGATGCAATGGCACGTAAAATCCCTATGTGCTCCGATGGGTCTCCCCTAAAGGCTTCGGTTGCCTCCTCAAGTGAGGAGAAGGATTTGTATCGGGCATCAGGAAATCCCTTTACTTGTGCCTGGCATTCCTCCCATGAATCGTATATCCCGGGGCTGTGTCCTGCCCACACTACGTAGAATTTGCGTTTTACCATCATTTTCTATGAGAGAGAAAGGAATATATTTATATCAACTTGACGCATATTCAATTTTCGGGCAAGTGCAGTATTCACCGCTTTTCCCATGAATGTCTGTACGGCGGGACGCAGTCCCGGCATTATCTTAAGTGCGTTGGTAATCCCGTCACAGGACAATATACGGTCAAGCATTGTAATCAGGACATTGCTTAATGCCATTGCTGATGTGCGGGGAACGGCGTTTCCGACGTGTGTGAAACATCTCCTTGCCGCCGTGTGGCAGGATGTGCCGGAAAGTGTCACTTCTGTCAGGCTTGCAGCAGGTATCGACGGGAATATACGACCGGATATCTGGCATAGGTCAAGCAATATGACATGTTTTTTCATCAGTTCGGTCATATCCTGACCGATGACACATCCGCTGCCGGCTTCGGTTGCAATTACGACATCGGCACTACGCAGGGCGTTTTGCAGGACATGGGGATATACCGCTGAAGCTATAACTCCAGTTCCGAGCTCTTTTATCGCGTACCGTAACCGGGATACATCATTGTCAAACATCCTTACCGTTGCGCCAAGCCCCAATGCACTGCGTGCCGCGGCACAAGCGGCAATATCCGATCCTAGGATGGTTATCTCACAAGGAACAATACCGCTAATGCCGCCAAGCAGAATCCCTTTACCGTTGAGCGGGTCGGCGAGAAATGAGGATGCAATGGCGACGGATGCCCTGCCGTCCACCTCTGCAAGGACATCATTGAATGGAGTGCTTCCGTTGTCATCTTCTATCCGTATCATGGCAACTGATGTAATTCCTCGTTCAAGCAGTTCCCTTATGGCACTGTCGGTGTATTCTGAAATATCTGATAATGTCAATAGTAGTGCCCCCCGTCGCATTTTTTTTACATCAAGCAGTGGCATTTGTGGAATGTGGAGCACCACGTCGCAGCCCAGTGTCTCGTCGCGGCTGGTGATGGTTGCTCCTTGTCGGGTGTACCGGTTGTCGGAATACTTGATTGTCGATGCTGCTCCTTTTTCCATCTTGACGGTGAAACCGCGTGCCACAAGCATATTCACGGCTTCGGGAGTCAACGGAAAACGCCGTTCGCCGGCACATGCCGATGCCGGCAGGCCTAATGTCAGTCTGCTTTGGACCGTCGGTTGAAGAACGGGTTGTTCGGCAGGCGTGTTTACTGGACTGTTGCAGTTCATGGTTTCAGTGGAATAGACAATTGGTCGATAAACTGTCGGGCGGTATCATCGATTTCGGTTTCGGTTTCAAGCAGAGCCGTGGAGAATCGTTGTTGGGCTTTTGAATAGTGTTCCATCCGTCTGTCAAGAGCCTCGACAATGAATTCAAGAAGTTCCTCGTCGGATTTGTCGGCAATGAGCGGACGTTTGTGACGTCCGCGCATCAGGCGGCTGTGCAACTTGTTTATCGGTGTGTCAAGGAATACGGTATGGCCGTGGGAATTCATGTAATCCATGTTGTCGAAAAAACAAGGCGTTCCGCCGCCACATGCAACAATCACATTTTCAAAGTCAGCGACCTCATGAAGCATGTTGCGTTCGATCTCCCGGAAACGTTCCTCTCCATTCTCGGCAAAAATCTCGCGTACCGAGTGATGAAACCGGCTCTCGATATAATTGTCAAGGTCTATAAACGGCATTCCGGTCATGCGTGACACTACGCGTCCCATTGTGGATTTGCCGCTACCCATGTATCCGATAAGAAATATTGGTTGCATTATCTCAATTCATCTGGTTTATGCAAAAATAGCAATTTTAACGCACTCAGGAAACAATTCCGGAGCTTGCTAAACGATACCCATGCGTTCCATCAGGAAATAAGCGTTGAGGTTACGGGCTATCCCCGGGCGTATGCGGTAATCGAAGGTGAGATTGTCTCCTGATATTTCTGCTTCGAAACAGTAGGCCGATACGTTATCAGGATATTCCTCGGCCAATGCTCCAAGTGCGAGGTCATGGGTGGCGAGAATCCCTGCAACAGGAAGTGTTACAAGTTTGCGCACGAGAGCCAGTGAGCCGCGTTGCTTGTCGGCCGAATTTGTTCCCCGCAGTATCTCGTCGAGAAGTATTAACAGCCGATGCCCTTGGGATGCTTTCTTGACCACTGCTTGTAACCGCCGTAATTCGGCAAAGAAATAGCTTTCTCCATCGGCAAGCGAATCAGTTGTACGCAGTCCGGTGAACAGATGCATGGGGGTAAATGTCATGGACTTTGCCGAAACCGGTGCACCGATCATGGCAAGAAGATAGTTTATCCCTACTGTGCGCAGATAAGTGCTTTTCCCTGCCATATTGGCTCCGGTGATGATCATGAACTTGTGTCCGTTCATTGGGGGTAATGGATTGTCTACCCGTCTATCCCGCCTGATGAGCGGATGTCCGAGCCCCTCGGCTTTCATTATCGTTGTCCCGTTGGGGTCTGTGTCTGCAAATACATAGTCGGGGTTCTCGAACGAGAACGTTGCCAGTGCGCTTAGTGCGTCAAGTTCTCCGATTACCGATTGCCAGCGGGTCAACGAGCTGCCGTGCTGTCCAATCCACCGGTCGATTTTATTGATGATGACAAGATCCCACAGTATTGTACCGTTGAATATCATGAATCCGGCAGCATTCAGTCGCTGGTCGAGGGATTTCAGGTAGCTGGCCATCTCTCCTATCAGTCTTGAGGCGGGGATGCCGTTGCTTTCAAGGGATTCACATAGCCCTGTCAATAGCGGTGAACTGAAATTCGCGTTTTCAATGTGCCGGAACAGGTTGACCCTGGCGGTGAGCGAGCTAACCGAGGATGTCATCCATTCGTGTAATTTCATGACACGGCTGTTTGCCGTTCCGGCAATAATAAGGTTGATTATTGTTATCCACATCACGGCTATTCCCGGAAGCACATCGCGTATGGACAGGATAAGTACGGCAAGCCATACCGGAGCTGCGGCATACGCTGCAATCCGTTGCCATAGCGGTAATCTGAAGGATGGTATCTGTTCAAGGTCTGGCATTGGACGTTTTCCGCCTTCTACGTCTCCGTCAAGTGCCGCTCCGGCGGTGTACAGTGCTGTCCGTAACTCGGTCATTCCTGCGAGTTCTCTCACTGCCTGTTGCCGTGTGGAGATGGATTCGGCGGTATGCAGTGGATTACAAAGCCAGTGTGCAAGCATCCCGGCTCCCATTGGGGTGGCAGTCGAGTCAAGCATCGAGTATAGCGAACAGCGTCCGAACACGTCAAGATCGAAGGTGAATGGATGTGATGGGTCGATATGCCGCTCCCCTTTGGGTTGCTGGGATAGGTCTCCGTCCAATACTCTCAGCCTGCGTTCGGCAAAAGTCTTCTTGACCTCCTGTACCGCACGTTGGCGCAGTAGTGAATCGTGGTATTTGGCCGTTATCAGGAAGATTGTGATTCCTATGGCGGCTATTCCCCAGGCAAGGGCATTCTCCTGCCATGATAAGGCAATTCCCGCTACTGTAAAAGCGAACACGGCAACGCGTAGCCATGATGCAATTCCGGCATGTCGGTTTAATCTGGTGATTATTGTTTGTGTACCGGCTGCTGTTTTCTTGTAATATTCTCTTGCGTCCACCATCATTTGGACGGTTCCTGTTTTTCTTTGAGTGAGGAGATTAATTGATCCCATAGGGATGATATTTGTTCGGGGAATGTCCAATGTCCGATATTTTCACCGACAATGAGGGTCTTGGGGGCGGTTATGGCATTGTAGGTCGCCCGTGTCGTCGTCGGAGCGCATGTCAGGTCATTGTATCCGAACAGATAATGGACTGGCGCATTGAGGTGACGGGCAAAGTTGGCGACATCATAGTATCGTGCTGTGTTCAGCTTCTCGGGGGTACGGTTCGACTCATTCTTGAATACATGAGGCCATCCTCCTGCCCGTCCGTGGATATACCCTTCAAGGTCACAAAGGGCGGGAAAGTATGCTGCCGTGGCGTTTACGCGACTGTCAAGGGCTGACGTCACAATCGAGAGTGCTCCGCCTTGACTCCCTCCCATTGTGCCGATACGCCCGTTGCATTTTGGCAATGACTGCAAAAAGTCTATTCCGCGCACGCATCCGAGATATACACGCTTGTAGAAATAGGTGTCCTTGTTGTCAAGGTTGTATGTGGGATAGGAAGCAAGTGCGCCACGGTTGAGATCGGAATATACACTGCCCGACAGGTTGACCGGAATCCCGTGTATGCCGAGTTCAAGGACTATCAGTCCTTGTCCTGCATGATACACGTCGCCTGATTTCTCGCCGACCCCGGCACCGGGAAATCTGAGGACTCCCGGATAGCATCCGTCGGCTTTTGGAATTGTCAGCATTCCGTACATGCGGGAGTTGCCGATATTCTGGTAAGAAATATGGTACACATCCACCTTGTCGGTGCATCTTTCCGGTAGCAGGGTCATTATCGGTTTCAACTCGATTTTTTTGGCAGCTTCGACATTCTTCTCCCAGAACGAACGGAAATCATCAGGTAGAGATACCGTAGGCTGCAGTTGCTCAACATCAAATCCCACTGTTGATAATGCAGTGTATTTCTTGCCTTCGTGGTTCACTGTCGCTTTCATTCTCAGAAATCCGGGGTTCTCCATCGTGCCGATATTTATTTCGGTTTCATTCCCTTTAAGGGCGATACTCTTGGATATGTGAGGCGGCATCAGGTCATTGCTGAGTTCGTAGTCTATGGTTGTCCCGTCAAGGGCGAGACCGCTGTCGAGTACGGTTATTTTCATTTTTGCCTGTTCACCGCAATGGTACAGGGCATCGCTGTGGTCGGGAACAATGGCAAGTTGTACTTTGGTCATTCGCGGCTGAGCTATCGCTGTCAGTGCGGTAACTAAGGCAAGTATCAATGTCGATACATAATGTCTCATGGCTTCAAATTGATTATTTCCCTCAAAGGTAGCTATAATCTTTGGATAATATGTTATAATTTCCCGGTTGATTTGCTGTTGGCGGAGATGTACAGAAAGTTAGTGAGCAACAGAAGAACGCCAATGGAATGCAGTGGGAATAGCGGAAGTAACAGATACTTGTTTTTTGACCGGTATATGGTCATCATTAGGGACAATGGTGGAAATATGAGTCTCATGAATGCCTTTTTGCGATCTCTTCCGTTGTCGATAAACATGAACTCGTGAAAATATTTTACGGTCGTTCTGCGTTTGAAACGAGCTGACTCGGAAATGTTTGAAAGGAATAGGCAAAAACGTTTGTCCGTGTCCGCTTCAATAAGTATTTCGGGATTGAAATCCTGATATGCTTTGTGCAGGAAATGAAACGTTGCTATAACGGTACGTCTGAAGTTATATTGGTTAATGCGTTTTTTGAGAATCTCTTTATCTGATCCGGAGAATCTATTCCATAACAGATACAGATCGTGGATCCATTTTTCCTTGGAGAAAAGATGGAAACAGGCATGTTGTGCAAGATAAAGCCATTGGTCGATGTCATCCATAAAGTAGACATTCCCTGATGTGTGCCGGCAACGTGATAAGGCATCTTCATTGAATGATCCGGAGTATCGGTTGTAAAATTTCTTTGAGATAAAAGCCGTGTGTATATCGACGTCGGAATATAGACGGACATCAGGGGAGCGCATAGCTACTTTGCGTTTTACCTCTTTTGCCGCCGGCGATTGCAGATATTTGAATTGGGGTGTATATCCGTGGTCTTTTAAACGTCCGATGAGTTCCTGCAGTTTGTCCCCCGGAAAAATCAGTATGTCGATATCTCCTACAGCCCTGTCAAAATTCTTGTTGTATATGGTTTGCAGCAAGGAAATTCCTTTTAACGGGACTATGTTGCACAATCCGTCGGTAATACGGCATATCTCTTTGAACTGGGACTGAAGCATTAGTATGCGGGCAGTGTCGTGAACGCTTTTATCCTCCGGTTGTCGCAGTATATTAGAATCCATTCCTGTAATATTCGGTAAATAGGTTGAATGCCTCTGATCTTTCTTCGGCTGACAGTTTGTTGAATGCACCCCGGTATATCGTTCGGCTTGCGTTTTTCCAACGGTCAACTATGCAGTTCCGGCACAGAGCGTTGCCGTCACGTTGCCACAGGAAGTGCATACGCCTGAATCTTCGTGCTGCTCTGCTGTTATATATTTTGCTGTACTTGGTGTCAAGAATATTCCCGATTATAGTATCTCCCGAATAGTCGAGGCTGCACATTGCGACATCTCCATTCCATAGGATGGGTAAAGGAGAGTACATTTCGGTACAGATTCTTTTGTGTTTCCTCAAATGTCCTGCAACATGCCCGGTTGTTGGTAAACCCGGCCAGGGGAACTCCGCCGAATAGGATATTGATATGAGTTGTGAATGTTTGTTGAATAGTTCGGTTGTGACTCTGCTCAGTTCTTCTTGCGATGAAAGTGGATTTGTGATTATGTTGAGTCCATAGAATTTTTTGTGGCGTAGGAATATCTCATTGATTCGCTTAAGCGAGGATATTGCAACACAGTATTTTCCAGGTCTCCGGATATTCTCATAATAGTCGGGAGATAACAGTTCCATTGAGAACGATATCTTCAGATGTTTGACTTGCAGTAGCTCATCAAGAAGTTTCATGTCGATATTGTAGCCATTGGAAAATATTATAGGTTGCCATCCTTTATCGGCTATTTTAGAAGCAAAGTAGGCGATATGTTCATTGAGAAACGGTTCACCGCACAGGTGCAGGAAACATTTTTTAATCGGGATGTCGATATTGGCGGTTATACGGTCAAATGTCTCGCGTGACATCGTCCCGCGCGGGCGCAGTTTGGCATTCATCTGGCCGTTGGGACAGCAACTGCAACGCAGTGAGCATCTGTTTGCCGGTTCGATTATCAGTGTCGAGGGGATACGGAATCTATAACCCTGAAGTAAAATCCCGTCGATGATACAACGTTTTATCCTGTGATATGGAGTTTTCATCTGATGCCGTCCAATATCTTTATGTCCAACAGATTGCGGTCTCCAAAATGCAATATGTTATATGGTAATGTCTCGGCGGCGGTCTGGAATACGTTTTGCCATTGTTCGGGGTTGTACTGCATCAATGGGCTGTTACTGGCTCGGAAAAGGTGTACAATGGCATCGATAGGCTCCTGTTGCTCAAGATATGATTTTTGTCCGTCGTGGGGTATAATCTGCTTTATGAGAGATATACTCTTTGCCGGTGCTGATAATGTATAGCCGGCATTGAGCTCTTTTATGATGTCTATGTGTCGTTTATGGGTACTTCCGTCAATGGCCAATTTTATGTCGAGAAGTAGGCTGCCTATCATTATCTTGCCATTCTCCATGTAAAAAAATACAAGGTCGTCGCCCATAAATTCTGCTCCTTGTCGCAGGCAGTCGGTGCATAATGTGGTTTTCCCTCTGCCCGAGCGCCCCATAAAGACATGGGCATAACCATTGTGTCTGACTGCGGCGGCATGAACTGTATAGCGATTGTACATTGATGCAATAGTGTGGATAAGGACTACTAAAGTGTTCTCAACTTCAATCCTTGGTTTGCCTGAATTGGCATGCGATTTTTCCGTTGCTCTTGCATAGCATATTGTATGAGACTTCTTCCTGTCATGAACGATAATACAGCCTTGGGAAAGAACTATATAGTCGAGACCGGTGGATGATGAGTTATACCATTCCATTGTGTTGTCGCCTGTCGCCAGTCCCATGTAGTATCCGCTCCATTTTACTTTTTTGTCATCAGGAATCTTTATGGACGAGCCACAGGTTCTGATTTCAATAGAATGAGTGATGCTTGATTGTGGTATGCAATCGGATAAATGATATCTGAAGATTCGTTTTATTTCAGTAATATCGCCGTTCTCGTCGCTTTCCCACAAAAAAACTATGTCGGCAACAATCGTGATTGTGATGCCGGAATCCATACCCCTTTTGTCTCGATACACGTTTCTATGTTATTTGTACAAGGAAGTGTAGTACAAAGAAGTGTAGTACAAAGAAGTGTAGTAGTGCTCGTAATAGTATAAACCTGACACATAGTAAAGGCTTCCTTGTACTATATTTTTTGATTCATGTTTTTTTGTTTCGGGTTTTTGGTAAGTTGAAGCGTCCATGATTGTCGTTTTTATGGGGTTATAAAATCAATTTCTCGTTTTTCCATTCTTCAAGTTGCTCTTTCATGTCTTGGCTAAGAACGGATTTGTCCATATCGGGGAATTTTTCCGAAAGCATTTCGATTAATCCGCTTTCATCCTTTCCGTCATTGATTGCCATCCACATCATGCTGGCAACAAGGTTCATCGTGTAGTATTCGCCGGTCTGGGTGTTAACGGCAACTACTTTGTCAGATAATGATTTCCATGAGATATGTTCAGGTATTTTCATAGGTGTTAAATTTTTACGTTTTTAGCTCCGATCAGATTTTTTGCGAGACATGCTCCATGACACTTGTCGGGTGTCATCAGATTACATGTCGCACAGTTTATGGTTCGTCCTAATTTGCGGTAAGGCAGGAAACGCCCCTCAAACCATCGTTTGGCCTCAGTATAGTTGGCAAATTCGTTGTACATACGTTGCCCCACTGTTGCTAAGGGGAGGCAGTATATTACTTCTCCGTGTGGGGTTATGTCAAGACGGGAACAACATCCGGAGTTGAGTCGTGATCCGCATTTCCATAATATGCCGAGTTGCTCTGGAGTGAATGCACAGGTGGGGACTCCGCACTCATATTGCAGTGTGATTCCGAACCGGTCGCATTCTTGGGCAAGTTTTACGGTCTTTTCTGCAACTGTTAGGTATTCGTCATCGGTCAGTGAATAGTTGGAATTTGTCACGGTGGGCAGAATAAAACCTACTTTGATTGTCTTGGAGAGGTTGAACCGACGTATCAGGTCGATTGCCCAATAGTCATCACTCCCGTCAGGCATGATGTTGAATGTGATGGCAGCATTTTTCCCTAAAACCGATAACGCTGATTCGATATTGCGGCGTTGTGTATTGTTCCAGTTTTTTGGGTTGTTAACGTTGACTACCCATTTTATTGGCAGTATCGATAGCTTGTCGGCATACTCTGGAGCCTTGTCTGTCGCAAGATTTGAGAAGATGGTAATAGGGAAACCGCGTTCAATGAGGGTACTTACGAACCACTCAAACTTTGGGTGCAGCGTTGGTTCTCCTCCCATCAGGTGTATAGGTGCGCGATAGTTTGTCCGGTCTAACCAGTCGAGTATCCCGAGAAATGTATCATCGCTCATTGCGTGGGCTTCGACTTTGGGAGACATTCGGTCAATCCCGAAGCAATAGGGGCACTTGTAGTTACACCAGTTTGTCAGCATCAGGTTAGGCATGGTCATTCAGATTTAGGGATTTGAAACTACGGCAGCCCTTTTGGCATAAGCCTTTACGGTTCATGTCGCAATTGATGCATAATTGGCTTATCGCCACATCCTGTCCGAGGATTTTCTCGTCACAATTGCGCAACATCTCTTGGAGTTCCTGGAGGGTCTTTGCGTCAAGCGCGTTTATACATCCCAGCTGAAACAGAGGGAAACAGTTCCATGCCTTTAGCCCGGGACCTATGTCGAGTGCAGCTCCGCAACTGAATTGGACGTGAGCTCCAAGTTGTTCAAGTAATCCTATCTGTTCGGTAGTGAACATGCATGCAATAAAACCGCAATCCATTGAGAGTGTTATCCGGCGTTCTGCAGCTATCAAGGCTGCATTGGTGAAGTATTTGCCTGCATTACGGTATTCTTCAAGAGGGATATAGCTGTTGCCGCCATTGTATATCGGCAAGGCAATCCCTACTCTGATGTCCCGGTTCAATCCGTATTTGTCAATCATGTCAAACAGGTAGGTCGGGTCGGCATGAAGATCGAATATCGTGAATGACAATGTGGATAATGGTGCGAATTTTGCAAAGAATTTCTCAAGGTTACGGAACTGGGTGTCATTGTAGGTGTCCCGTGTCCCGACGTTTACGACAAAGTTCATACGGCCTAAGGCCTGTTCCGTGGTGATGTCTGTTAGTGCCTCGGGTAATGGGTCGGTTGCACTGGTGAATATCTTTACTGCAATGTGTTCCTCCCATAACAGATTGATAATCTCTTTCAGATGAGGGTAAAGGAACGGTTCGCCTCCAAGCAATCCCAATACGTTAAACTGACCCTTGAAGTGGGACAGCAACTGCGTGATTTCAGCTACTGTCATTATCTCGTTCACGTTCCGTGACTGGGCAAGGACCTTGCGGGCAAAACAGAACGGGCATCCTCTTCGGCATTTATGTGTCAGATATAGATTTGCCATGTTTATAATGTTTCCATGTATTTCCGGATATTTAGATGATTGACCCAATACCGGTATTTTTTATTCATTCCTAATTGTTCCAATGACAGAGGATCTATCGATTTGTTGCGTAAAAGGAATTTTCTTCCGTTTCGGGTAACCCATGCATGCCCGTAGTCGGGGTAATCCTTGTAGAATACTACAACAATGTTTATCTTGTAGTCTCCCCAAAAGTCTATCGTATTGAAAATGTGATAGATCAATAGGGAAATATACAGGCATTTGTTCTTTTTGAACTTGTCATAGAAAAACATGATGAAATCTGTTTCACAAATTTAGTTGGAGTATACACTTCTGCTATGCTGTCATGTGTGAAAGTTTTTTACGATTTTGTCACTTTTGTTTACGGTGCGGTTCGCTGAGACGTTGCAGTATGATGTGATCTTCTATCGCTGAAGATTCCAGTAGTGACGACCCGGCTGGTACGGCAATGTATATTTCGGGAAGTTCCCCTGGCTTGGTATATAGTTTCGTGATGAAATCGTAATTTAGTATACGAGATATGGTAATGAGTTTTTCGGTGTCGATTGATTTGCTCCTGAACAGATGGTATAGGGCAGAACGGGTACAATGTAACCGGGAGGCAAAATCCTTATACGGCATTCCTGACGAGTCAAGCCGTTTGCGTATTTCTTCCCCGATGTGAACCGAGTCAAAGTTGTCTAAGTAGGTCATCTGTTGTTACAGAACAGTTGTGCATCCTGCCCCTGTCGATGCTGTTGTCAATAAACAGAAAGTGTGGAGCCGTCCGTTTATTTGAATGGTGGTTCTGACAAAACCAATGCACAATTAAACATCACTCCACACCTGCATAGTATGGAGCATCGAGCTTCATGTAGCTATACAAGTGATGTGAGTTCCTGCCTATACCTGTGCATTGTTGAAATTTGTCAGATTTCCATTCAATGTATAAAGCGAAACACTTTCATCAAAATATGTAGTGTCGTGGAACGACACTGCAAATATACCAAATAATTGGAAAAAAACAGCCCTGCCTCGGATGGGAGCAGGGCATGGCGTATTAGTGGAATGGGGATTGTACCGTTACTTTACAAGACGAGGCGTGTAACAGAGTTTTAGGCAAGAAAACATTTGGCTATAATAATTTTATTAGTAATAAAAGTGTTAGTAATAACAATATTTCATACATTTGCACTTGAATAAAATTGAAGATTATGGAGAACAAGCCTTTTATATTTGGTGTTGCCACATCAGGTGATAATTTTACAGACCGGAAGAAAGAAACGGAGCGATTATTACTGAATTTCCGGCATGGTGTCAATACCGTACTGATTTCACCTCGTCGTTGGGGTAAGACTTCGTTGGTACAGAAAGTGTGTCGTTTGGCGCAATCCGACAAATTGAAAGTCGTGTATCTTGACATTTTTTCGTGTCGCAGCGATAAGGATTTTTATGGTGCATTTGCGGCTGCTATACTCAAACAAACATCCTCCAAGTTAGATGAGTGGTTGGAAAATGTCAAGTTATTCCTTTCACGTATTAGCCCCAAAATCTCAATGGGTACAGATCCGATGACAGATTTCTCCATTTCGCTTGAGATGAATCCTAAGAGCAACGATGTGGATGAGATTTTGCAACTTCCGGAAAAAATAGCGCAGAAGAAAGGTTGCAATATCGTTGTGTGCATCGACGAATTCCAGCAGATTGCCGAGTTCAAGGATTCCAAGACATTTCAAAAACGGCTGCGCACTATGTGGCAACTGCAAAAGTCGGTATCCTATTGTCTGTTCGGCAGCAAGAAGCATTTGATGAATGAACTGTTCGAGAAAAAGAGCCTGCCGTTTTATAAATTCGGCGATGCCATTTATCTGCCGAAAATCGGGACTTCGGATTGGGTGGATTATATCTGCAGTCGTTTTGAAGCTACGGGCAAGCAGATTTCAAGAGAACTGGCCGAAAGGATATGTCAAATAGTAGATAATCACTCATCTTATGTGCAGCAGTTGGCATGGTTGGTATGGATTCATACGGATGGAACTGCTACCGAGCAGGACTTTGATGCGGCATGTCAAGATATTATTGACCAAAACACTCCATTGTTCGAGAAGCAGACTGAAAGCCTTACTACCTATCAGATGAATTTCCTGCGGGCTATTTTAGATGGGGTCCATAGTGAATTTACCACGCAAGAGGTTTTGCAAAAATACCAACTCGGCTCGTCTGCAAATGTAAGTATCATAAAGGGGGCGTTAGTCAAAAAGGAACTTATAGAGATAGAGAAACGACAAGTTATCATTCCAGATCCGGTGATGGAAGTGTGGCTAAAAAGGGAGTTGGGAATATAATCAAGGTAATTCAAATGTCCATACGGTTTCAAACATTAAAGAATATCCAAAAACCGACGTATTCAGAGTTGTACAATATTGGAAAGAAAAAATAGCAAATGAACTTTAATGAGACCGCCTAATGGACTTGTTAGACAGGCTCAAATATACCAAATAATTTGGAAAAACAGCCCTGCCTCGGATGGGAAGCAGGGCATGGCGTATTAGTGGAATGGGGATTGTACCGTTACTTTACGATGACGAGGCGTGTTTTTGGAGTGCTGCCGTATTGTTTGTTGCCGTTGAGGATCGCGTAGCAGTTGTAGTTGCCGTCGGCAACTGCATTCCCTTCGCTGTCGAGCAGATTCCATGTATAGGGGAATGTACAGTTCTCTTTTGAGAATACTGTGTTTCCGGTTGCGTCCTCTATCACCAGTCGTCCTTGCGGTTCGTAAGAGAAGTTATGCTCAAGAGAGAAATTCGCTTCACTGCGTGCCGGTTCTTCGGCAATGACAAGTGTCGCTTGGGCGGAGTGGTTGATGGTAACGAATGAGATGGTGCGCTCTGTGCGGTTTCCGGCATTGTCGGCAACACTCAGGGTCAATGTGTGCTTGCCGTCTTCAAGCTCATTGATGGGGAACTTGATGGTTGTGTAGCCGTCCATGTCGGTAACGAGAGTACTGCGTATGTAAGGATAGGATTTGATGCCGTCAAGTATGAGTTTGCTGGCAACTCCTATGGTGGCAGTGGTCTTGTTGAGCCCTGACTCGTCGGGGAGTATCGTAGCGTAGACTGTGATGTCGCATCCCACCTGGTCGCCGTTACAGAATGTGGGTTCGTCGATATAGAATTCCGAGATTACAGGAGCTGTAGTGTCGGTTATGGCTTTCTCTTCATTGAAAGTACTGATGGTGACAAGGTCAAACATTCCGTTGGCTCGTTGTTCTTTATCATCGGATACTGCATAGTAGACTATGCGGCTTGCAATGCCCGGGCGCAAAGACTCCGGAATGACCAGTTCGGCATTGAATGTGCCATTGATGACCTTGACGGTCGTTTCGGTCAGGATGTCTTCATCACGGGTTATGACACGTGACGTGTCGGTGGCTTCACGGTCGTATGTGGTGACTTCAACCGGTGCGTCATATACCGAGAGGGTAACAGTGCCGTTGAATGAACTCATTGTGTTGCCGTCGCTGTCGGTCACTGACCCTTGGATGTTGTTCTTGGCAAGAGGATACAATGAATATAGGACTGATATATCGTCGCTTGATACGGTCTCGTCATTGATTGCTGTAGTGTTTACTTTCAGAGTGGGGGCATAAAGAGGTATTGCCGGGTCTCCTGCAAGGTTATAGCATAGGGTGTTGATGCCGAGATCCGGGTCGGAATGGGCCGTTGCCGCGTTATTGTGTGCCCGACGGTAGGCATCACCTATACAGTCTGTAGCCGATGCCGAGTAGACTTCGGCTGCAAAGGCAAGATTAAGGTATTGGTTACAGTCCTTGTAGACAGTGCGTCCTGCTCCCACTACAGCAATGCTTCCGCCGTTATCCTTGTATAGCAATGCTTCCCCGATGCCGTTGTCGAGACGGTCAAAGGCAAGAGCGTCACATGTGGCAAGCATGGCGATAGGGGGGGTGCTGTAATCGGTGGAGTTAACGTATTCTTTGTTCCACAGGATTTCCCGGGCAAAGCTGTTGAGCGTTCCGTGACCGGTAAATCCGAAGTAGTTTACGCCGTTGGAGAATGCCTGGATAATTACGTCGCGGGCCTGTGCTGCATCTTCAAAGTTCCATGGGTACATGGAATTATAGGCTTTGGTGATAGTGACATGGGGAGCGAAATGGTGGATTGTATCGCATACCTACTCAACCTGGAACATGTGTCCGTCATAGTCTCCGTCATCGGCAAGCAGCAGGGCTTTATTGGCAGCTGCATTCAGTGGCGGATTCTTAAGGTAGCCGATAATCTTGGCTGTGACTTTGGCGGCGTTTGCCTCATCTGTTACAGGTATTCGTCCGACACCTATAAGCATCGGTTCTATGTGGATGTTGCTGGTAGCGAAGTCGTCGTTCAGCATCCCGAAATAGGAATCGGCGCAATAGGATGTTGACGGGCTGTTCATCTCGTAGGTGTCCTCGCACTGGTAGGTGAGAAGATTGTCCTTGTTGTCGATGATGGCACTGCGGTTGTCGAATGTGCCACCTCCGAATAGCATCAGATATTTGAATTTTGATGAATTCCTGTCATAGAACATCTTGGCGATGCGGCGATAGGCCATTGCTGCCGGTGTCCCTGATGAAAATTCATTGAATATCTCTTCCTGGTCAATTACATGGACAGTTAGATCCTGATAGTCGCGGTGGGTTTGTGCGATCTCTTCGGCATACTTGCGCATCGTCTTGTTTGTGATGACAAGTAAGTCGGGGGTCGTCATTGAATGGATATCCTGGTTTGCTACATCTCCCGCGTATTCAACGGGGTAGAGCTCCTTGTCGGGATCAAAGGCAATGATGTAGGCATGTCCGTTTGATGCCTGGGCGTATTTCTTTTCGAATGTCGCCGAGACGGTTTTGCCTGATTCATTGAATCTTGTGGCGTAAGCGAATACGTTGTTGGGATTGCTGACATTCCATATCTGGGTATTATCGTCAGCACCGCTCACCGTGATATAGTTGCTGGTGTTTACCTCGCGGAATACCATGCGTAATTGTGGGAGTCCGGCGATATTGTTCTGCCTGTAATAGGCGAATGTAGCATAGTCGATTGCCGCATAAGAGAATTTTTTTGTCTCGGGTACTGAGCATGTGAACGTGTACACCGTATCGGTCTCGTCCTCTTTCATCAGGAATTTTATGATTCCGTCCTTGGTCGTGTAATATATTTTTGAACCGCTGGATATTGCCTGGGCTTCACGGTTGGCGGTATATGTGGTGGTCAGTTCGTTTGTCTCTACTGATAACCCGAGTGCACTTTGGGAATTGGCGGCAAATTCATATCTGAAAACACCGGTGTATGATGTCGGTTCGTATGGGTGAGAGGCATTGAATGTGAACACTTGGGTAGGTTTTTCCTTGAAGTTCTCGCCGAAGAAACGTGAGCCGGCATTGGCGGGACAAGTCTTTTCGTATTCGATGTACTGTATCGAGTTGTGAAAGGTTAATTCTGATGAGGATGCGGTATTGTAGGACATTGTTGCCGGCTCGGCCGATTCTCCGGGTGTGACATCGCTAAGGAAGTAGTATCCCGCTGATGCGTAGTGGTTTCGTATTCTCTTGGCGGTGAATGCGTCGCTGCTTATGTCGTAGCGCACATCGCTCTCCCCGTAGAAGATGATTTTATCATTGGTGCGGTAGACTGGCTGTGCCGGAAGATCATCGGGTAATGTGGATGAGAATGTGTTGTCGGTAAGCATGACTCCTCCGTAACCGTACACGCTTACTTTCGAGGGATCGGAAAATCCCATCTCTTTCAACTGTTCGTTGGTTATCTGGTGCATCCCGACATTGGTTACTTTAATTTTCACCCAGTGCCCGGAGCTTAACTTTGACGTCGGCTTGTAGTAGGTGGTGGAATAGGCATTGGCTATCAGTCCTATGCAAGAAGCAAGTGCGCTTGCTAATAGTGCCTTATGAATAGGTTTAAGTGTCATGATGATATTTCTGGTGTGTTATTTTATTTTGAAGTTAATGCATTCTGTTCCGTTTATCGTTCCGGTGACCGATGTGTTGATTGAGATTGCTTTCTCAGCCGGAATCGCGCAGGGGATAACGATATCTCCTATTTTGAATGTGAAATATCGGCTCAGTTGCGCGATTGTGCGGTCTATTCCCGTGTCGGCAAAGTCGATGTCGGCGGTCAATCCTCCGGCATCAATTGACAATTTGTCGCAAGGGGTGTCAAGCGGCATCCATTCTCCTTGGATAAATGCTCCGTCAAAGGCGGTGGCTATGCCGGTTGGAAGGTTGTTGCTGTTGAGCTCCGTCAACAGGTCGCAAGGCCGTATGCGCAGACCTAATGTGTAGGCGTCATAATATCGTGGGGCAAAGCGCTCTGCGATATTTTTACCGAGCCTGTGTATGCGGAAAGCGATTACTGGAGAGAATGTCCAGTCCGATGCAAATTCGGGAATGAAAAATGGCTTGTGGTCGCGAATGATTGCCGAGTCGGGAATCATGTCTACCGGAAGGATGTTCCCGAACGGGCTTCCGATTGTCCTGTTAACTGCCATTATTTTCATCGTGAACGTTGTTTTTGTAGATTGAGCCGGTTGTACATCACGGCAAGATGGGCATAGATTGACGTGTTCTGTATCACGATACCTTCACCTGCCCTTATGCGGAAAGGCGTGAAATTCCACAGTGCTTTTATTCCGGAGTTTATCATGATGTCGGCAACTTCCTGTGCCTTGTCGACCGGAACGGTGACAATCCCTATCTCGGCATTGTATTGCTTCCTCCGTGTTTCAAGTTCACTGATGTCGTAGATGGGAACCTCGCATAGGGACGAGCCTACTAATGCCGGATTTATGTCGAATCCGGCTACGATGTTAAGCCCGTAACGGGATAGTCCCGAGTCCTGGATAAGGGCGGCTCCAAGACTTCCTACACCGATGATTACCGCATTGTGTCCTTTCTTGAATCCGAGGAAATCCTGCAGTTCGCGTTCAAGTGTCGCAACTTCGTAGCCTATTCTCGTTTTCCCCTTGATATTGAGGAATGACAGGTCTTTTGCGATTTGGGAGGCATCGACACTGAGTTCCTTGGATATCTGCGTCGATGATACGTATTCAACCCCGTTGGTGTGCAGCAGGCTTACGTAGGCCAGATACCACGGCAACCGTCTGAGTGTGGGCTCGGGCAGTATGATTTTTGATATGTTCCGATTCTCCGGCATACTTACAGTTCTTTCCTAATTTAATCTGACAAAAATAGTAAAAAATGCGTTATTCAGCAAATTAGATGTGTGAAACCGTTCCGGAGCAATTACCGTGGAGGAACTATTGTGCTGCCACGGCGAGTTTCTTTGTAGCGGTTGAATATTGCTCTCCGTCGGTCGTGATGAACGCTTTGTAGATGTATATGCCCCGATTGACACGACGTCCGGCCATGTCACACAGATTCCATGTTATAGGGAATGACTTGAACATGTCACTGCGCCCTTCTTCGGTTGTCGACCACAGAAGATGCCCCATGAGATTGTACACGTTAAGGGTTACTGTGAGCATTGCATCTGGACGGTTGTGTGTCAGATAGAAGTTGGCTTCGGTATGCGCAGGATTGGCATCGGAATAGATGTCATAGATTATCGGGGCAAGTCCCGGGCGGACAAAGAAGTCTATTGTCGATTCGGTGGAGTTGCCCGATGTGTCCCACACTTTTAATCGCAGGGTGTGTGACCCGGGAGTGAGGTCTTCAAGCGGGTAGCTGATAGAGCCTGCTGCGTCCAATGCTATGTCTGGTGTGTAATATTGGGATACGTCGGTGAATGTCTTGCTGTTGTCAAGCGTGAGGGTAATCATGTGTCCGATGCCTGATGATGACAGGTTTATTGCCATGTCATCATGGAATGATGCAAAAACCATCGGGGATTCGTTCACCTCGTCTCCGTTCTTGAATGACTCGTGATTGAGGTAGAAAGATGTAATTACGGGAGAGGAGTTGTCATCCTGGGCCGACTCGTCATAGCCGTAGACGTAGAAGTCTCGGTTACACCCCATTGCATCATCGCTGTTTTGGGTGGAGTAGGCGTACATGTTCAATGCTGCCGGTCGGAAATTGTTGGCGACTTCCGATGGCATTATGGCATTGATTGAAAATTCTCCGTTTATTACCGAGTCTCGTTCGGCATATATCAGTCCGCCTTGTTCCTCAAATGTTATTTGAGCCCCTTCGTTCCCGTTTCCGTTGGTTGTGGTGCTTTTTTCGGCATCGTACATCGTTACGGATATGATTCCGTTGAAATTGTCCATTTTGTTCCCGTCGCGATCGTAGACCGCACCTTTCAGGGTGGCGTGTTGGCGGGCCATCAGGGTGACCTGCGTTTCGGGCTCTACCGGTTCATCGTTGACGCTGAGAAGCCGCACTGAATAATCGGGAGTGCACAATCGCATTGCGGGGTCGCCCATCAGTGTATAACGCAGTTTGTTGGCGTTGCCTTTAAGGGTCCCGTTGTTGTCGTAGTTCAGTTCGCGGTCATTTTTGGCTAACCGGTGTATTTCGCCTATTGTCAGGAAACGGTTATCGTTGTCGCGTGTAAAGGCATATTTGGATATGGCGTTGGTCATCAGTGCATTGTCGGAGATGTAGACCGGTCGCGTCGCGCTGATGCAGCCGATTATTCCTCCATATCTGTTGAACTGCATCAGTTCCGCGCCACAGATGGATTGTGCGTCCCATCTGAGGAAGTCGCATGTGGCGGCATAGAGGAACGGATATTGTTTCAGATATAGATTGCTCATGTCGGTGTATGATAATACGCCTTCGGCTGTCCATGATGTGGTATTGGCGTGCCCTACATAGTTCCACCAGACGATTCCTTCATCCAGTTTCCTCATCATCTGGTCGTGGGCTTCAGGATAACTGTTCCCTTGTAGGGTAAAGGCGTCGGTATAGATTTTGTTATAGAAGAACTGGCGGCCTGACTCCGACGACGTGAAATTGTTGTAGGCTGATTCGGTCTGCGTCATGTGTATGCCGTTATCCTGGTCATCGGCAACGAGAAGTACTTGGTTTTTCCACGCTTTTTTAGGGGAAGAATTAATGTAGGAGTACAGCTTGTCGACAACATCCTTGGCCTCCGAGGATGATCTTACGGGAAAGCGTCCCACCGCAATGCATAGATTGTCTTTGGCTGGGGTCGCCCCGGAATTGTCATTGAGGAATGCGAATATGTCGTCGGTTGTGAATGAGTCGTTATCGGATATTCCGTCATCGGTCTGCCATATCGGCATTGTCTTGAGATTCAAGGATTGTGCGGCGGCGGTGAGTTTCCGGTTGTCGTATATGCCGCGTCCCATGAACAGTGCGTATTTTAGCGGGCGTGATGTCCCGTTTCCCCTGTCCCACATCATCTTGAGCATTTTGCGGAATGCGTTTACATCGGGGTTTCCTGAGGCAAACTCGTTGAATACCTGATCCTGGACCACAACGTGTACCTTGAGGGAATCGGATGAGTTGCGGTGTAATTCGGCAATGCGGTCGGCTTGGTTTTTCCAGCTCGATACGGTGAAAATCACCATATCCGGTGTCGATAGGGCGTGCAGGTTCTGGTTGGCTACATTTCCGGCGAATGTTACTGAAAGGAATGAGCCGTTTTCGTTCCATGCCGCATATTCGCGATCCCCTGAGAATGGATTGAGCCATGCGACACCGTTGTCGGCCGACGATGTTTTCATCTCTGAGATTGACAACGGGTCGGTAACATCCCATACATGTGTTGCGGTTGATGCTCCGGCGAGTTTTACTGCCGGTTCTGAAGTCCTGAAATGCAGTATGCCGTTATTCAGGCTTATTCGGCGTGTGTAATTTATATCGATATAGTTGAGGTGGGCGAGATGTACCGTTACCGATGCATTGTAGGTGATTCCGAGATTCAGTTGCTCGCCGTTGATGTTGAATGTTTTTCGTGTCAATCCGGTTTTTCCGTGGACGTAGGAGGAGTTGGTAGTGGATGGGATTGCGTCGGATGATGAAGTGGGAAGTGTTGTCCCGTTGGCGGAGAATTTAAGTGATGAGGAGGACGACAGGGTTTTGGTCGTAAATGAGCATTCCATCCAGACTTCCGTGCCGCTTACCCTGCCCGGAAGCTGGAATGAAAAAGACTGGGAGCGGGTGTATTTGAAATCCTCGCCTAATAGCAGATGGCCTGTTTCGCCAATGGACACGGCTTCTTTCTCATGGAATGTCCGTTCCGTGAACGTTGTCGTTGCGTTGCTGAAGTCACCGCTTGTGCCGGAACGTTCGATAGGTTTGGCGTTAACGTCCTTGTCGCTCAGAAAGTAGTATCCGACAGTCGAGAACGGGTTCAGCGAGTGGGAGTAGTTGTGTGTCGACGATTTTGTCCATGTGACAGGTCCTGAGGCGTAGAATACGATGCCGCGCGAGGTGTGTGATGACTGGACAAGCGGAAGATCATCGGTATAATTGTCAAGGCTCAAGACATCGCTGATGCGTTTGCCTCCGTATCCGTAGACGTGTACTTTGGATGGGTCGGAGAATCCCCAGCTGCTCAACTCGGCATGGGTGATGAGGTGCAGTCCCGATTGGGAAACGCTTATTTTTACCCAACGTCCGCTGCTCATTGCGGAGTTGCCGGCATAGGTCTCGATGGGGAATGCCTTGGCCATGGATGGCAACAGCGCAAAGACAAGAACTAAAAACAGGTATATGTTATAAAATACGGATTTCATGCGGTGTTCTGAATTATTTAATACTTCCTGGAGGTAACCGGGCGTATTTTTGCTATGAATTATAACGCGTGAGTATGTAACTTATTGTGTCTTTGTCGGATGATTTGACAACCAGAAGAGCCATTGTTGCCTGTTTCCGTTGAATGTGTTGATGTCGACATTGCCGTCAATGCCGTCGACATTTCCCCGATGGCTGTATTGCCAGAATACCCATTCCGATGTTGTAGGAGGGTCGGTAAATGAGCATATCCATAGAGGGAAATTGTCAAAAGCGTTGCGGATAAACCGTTTGTGTCCGTCTTTATTGGAGTACAGGATGATATTGTATCCGCTATGTTCAAGATGGGCGAGCATTGTTTTCAGCCGGGATAAAATCATTTCGCTACTGATACCTTTGGCGTTGTTCCACTCCTCGATGTCGATCATTAGCGGGAAATCGAGCGGAAGCCTGCTCACGGAGTTGATGAAGTTTATCGCCTGCATCATCCCGTCGGTGTCAAAGCGGAAGAAATGGTAAGCTCCGACTTTCAATCCTGAGGCACGGGCTTTGCGGTAGTTGTCCGAGAAACGTGAATCCTTGAATGATGTCCCTTCTGTGGCTTTTATTATAACGAAATCGATACTGTCCGCTCTCATCCTGGAAAAGTCGATGACACCGTTGTGGGCGGATATGTC
Source organism: Muribaculaceae bacterium (assembly GCA_017462345.1). Classification (GTDB taxonomy): domain Bacteria; phylum Bacteroidota; class Bacteroidia; order Bacteroidales; family Muribaculaceae; genus RGIG4079. The sequence continues at coordinate 34,644 of JAFTRI010000029.1, read as the reverse complement.
GATACCGCACACGGGGTATCTTTCCCGGGATAGTCGTATGCCATGAACCTCGGCTTTTTGCATAAAAAAATAGATTCCCATGACGGCTCCCGTAATGACGGTGCATGTCAAGAACGTAATAATCAGTCGGGCTCTGTTCATACCGATGTTGCAGATAAAAGGAGTACAAATATACAAATATTTCCCGTATGAGGTTTTGAGGTTACGGTATAACCATTGTAGGGCGGAAATAATTTGCTAATTTTGCAAACTAAAAATGTACGCGAAATGACAGTGTTGGATATTGTGATTATTGCGGTCTTTATCATCGCTTTGGTCTTGGGATTGTATAAAGGCGTCATTGCGCAATTAGGGTCTCTTGGAGGAATATTGCTCGGTGTCCTTGCCTGCCGTCTGCTGGGAGACCGGTTTGCCGGCTTCCTCGGCTCACTCCTCCCCGACATGGCATCGGATGCCTCCACTTCGGCTTATATAGACAGGATTATTGCCTATATCGTGATATTCCTTGTAGTGTTTATCCTTGCCACATTGTTGGCACGGTTGTTGCGTAAGGTGACCCATGCGTTGTGTCTTGGGGTTGTCGACCGCATTGTCGGTGCGATATTCGGTGTGTTCAAGTGGTTCTTGGCGTTCAGTATAGTGCTTAACGTGTGGCTTGCATTTGATCCTGATGCGGGTTTCCGGAATAAGTCCAGGCTTGGTGGCGGCATTGCGGTTAAGGCGATAATAGAGCTCGCTCCGGCCACATTCGGCTGGGCAAGCGATACGATAACCCGTATGAAGTAGAACTCATGTCAGGAGAATGTTGTTAATCAGGAAGTGATGATTTTCATAGAGTGACTTTTATGGAGAAAAAAGAACAGGATAAGGAATGGATTAAGGATGGAAAGTCGCAGGAGTCGAATCGTGGGATTATCGATGATGTGACATCGGGAGACTATAAGTACGGATTTGTCACCGATATTGATACCGATATAATCCCTAACGGGATAAATGAGGACGTGGTACGCCTCATCTCTTACAAGAAGAACGAGCCTGAGTGGCTTCTTGACTTCCGCCTGAAAGCCTATCGCCATTGGTTGACGCTGCCGATGCCTGAATGGGCGCATCTGGATATACCGCCAATTGATTATCAGTCAATAAGCTACTATGCTGCTCCGAAGAAAAAGGAGAATCCCAAGAGTCTTGACGAGGTAGACCCCGAATTGCTTGACACGTTCAATAAACTCGGTATCCCTCTTGAGGAACAGAAAGTGTTGTCGGGAATGGCCGTGGATGCTGTGATGGACTCTGTGTCGGTGAAGACTACCCACCGTGAGAAACTTGCTGAACTCGGGATTATATTCTGCTCGTTTTCCGAGGCTGTTAAGGATTATCCTGATTTAGTGAAGAAGTATCTTGGGAAGGTGGTTTCTTACCGCGATAATTTCTATGCCGCCCTTAATTCGGCAGTGTTTTCGGACGGCTCGTTTGTATATATACCCAAAGGCGTGCGATGCCCGATGGAACTGTCGACTTATTTCCGTATCAATGCGTCGGGAACAGGACAGTTCGAGCGCACTCTGATTGTTGCCGATGACGATTCCTACGTGAGTTATCTTGAAGGGTGCACTGCGCCGATGCGTGATGAGAACCAGCTTCATGCCGCCATTGTCGAGATTATTGTCGAGGACAGGGCTGAGGTGAAGTATTCCACGGTTCAGAATTGGTATGCGGGTGACAAGAACGGTAACGGAGGAGTATATAATTTCGTGACCAAACGCGGGTTGTGTCGCGGTGACTATTCAAAGCTGTCGTGGACGCAGGTCGAGACCGGTTCGGCAATAACGTGGAAATACCCGAGTTGCGTGCTTTCGGGAGAGGGTGCGGTCGGTGAGTTTTACTCCGTGGCTGTTACCAATAATCACCAGTAGGCCGATACCGGGACAAAGATGATACACCTCGGACGTAATACCCGCAGTACAATCGTATCAAAAGGAATCTCGGCAGGATATAGCCAGAACTCCTATCGCGGACTTGTAAAAGTTGCTCCCGATGCCGACGGCTGCCGTAATTACACCCAGTGTGACAGCTTGTTGCTCAGTTCTCATTGTGGAGCACATACGTTCCCGTATATCGATGTGCTGAATGATACTGCGGTTGTGGAGCATGAGGCCACTACATCCAAAATAAGTGAAGACCAGATTTTCTACTGTAACCAGCGAGGTATCCCTACTGAGGAAGCTATTGCGCTGATTGTGAACGGATATGCCAAGGAAGTAATGAACAAGCTCCCGATGGAATTTGCCGTCGAGGCACAGAAATTGCTGCAAGTGACACTTGAGGGTTCGGTAGGATAGAAATAACGAATAAAAACTTCCGTTAATATGGACAATATATTGTTAGAAGTGAAGAACCTCCATGCCGGAATTGACGGTAAGGAGATATTGAAAGGGATAAATTTTACCATGCGTCCGGGTGAAGTGCATGCTATCATGGGACCTAACGGATCGGGTAAAAGTACATTTTCATCGGTGCTTGCCGGAAATCCTGCATTTGCGGTGACCGAAGGGGAGGTGGATTTCCATGGGAAGGACCTGCTCGAACTGTCGCCTGAGGATCGTTCTCATGAAGGGTTGTTCCTGTCATTCCAGTATCCTGTGGAGATTCCCGGAGTGTCAATGGTGAATTTCATGCGTGCAGCGGTAAATGAGAAACGCAAATATTTCAATGAACCGCCGTTGTCGGCAAGCGATTTCCTGAAACTGATGCGCCAGAAACGTGCGGTAGTGGAGCTTGATAACAAATTGGCATCACGTTCGGTCAACGAGGGGTTCTCGGGTGGAGAGAAAAAACGTAACGAAATATTCCAGATGGCAGTACTCGAGCCGCGTCTTTCCATCCTCGACGAGACTGACAGCGGTCTTGACATCGATGCGCTACGTATTGTCGCCGGAGGGGTGAACAAGTTGAAAACATCGGATAATGCCACGATTGTCATAACTCATTACCAGCGTCTTCTCGACTACATAAAACCCGATTTCGTACATGTACTCTACAAAGGCCGTATCGTGCGTACCGGAGGTCCGGAACTCGCTCTTGAACTTGAAGAGAAGGGATATGACTGGATCAAGCAGGAAGTGGACAACCAATAAAAGACACTGATTATGGGTAGTCTCGCTCAATATATCTTACTGTATAACGATAACCGCCGGGATATCGATGCGCATTCGGCTCCGGTGCTGAACGCTATGCGCCCGGCGGCTCTTGATGCCCTTGCCGGAAAGGAGTTGCCCGAAAAGGGGACGGAAAGCTACGAGAAGACATCGGTTGACCGGATGTTTGCACCGGACTATGGAGTAAACATCAACCGTGTAAATATTCCTGTCGATGTAGCCGCTTCATTCAAATGTGATGTACCCAACATGAGCACACTCATGGCATTTGTTGTCAATGATACTTTCGTGCCGTCATCGTCGTTGCATTTGAAATTGCCCGCAGGGGTCATTGTCGATTCGTTGAGCCGTGCGGCAAAGGATTATCCCGAACTTGTTGCAGCCTACTATGGCAAGACTGCCCCGATGGAGGATACTGCAGTCGCGCTGAACACCCTGCTTGTCCAGGATGGTGTATTCGTGTACATTCCGCGCGGAGTTAAGCTTGAAAAGCCGTTGCAGCTTGTCAATATATTCAATTCTCCGGCCGATATGCTTGCCGTAAGGCGTATGCTTATTGTTATTGAAGATGATGCCGAAGCCCAGTTATTGGTGTGTGACCACACACAGGATTCCGCCCACCGGTATCTGTCGTCGCAGGTCATCGAGCTTACGGTAGGCCGGAATGCCCGGTTCGATTTATATGACATCGAGGAGTCGACTGCAAAGACATCCCGTTATTCACGGCTGTTTGCACGTCAGGAGTCCGGTTCCAATCTGCTTGTAAACGGAATGACACTTGTCGGTGGATGCACACGTAACGGATATGATATAGACATCATGGGGGAGGGTTGCGAGACACTGCTTGCCGGAATGGCGATAGGCAGCGGGGAGCAGCACACCGATAACTGTTCCAATGTCAACCATCGTGCACCGCACTGTCATAGCCGGCAGTTGTTCAAGTATGTTCTTGATGACCGCTCGACAGGTGCGTTTGAGGGGAGTATCCTTGTCACTCCCGCGGCTCGGTTTACCGAAGCCTATCAGAGCAACCGCAATCTGCTTGCTTCATCGGATGCACGTATGCACACCAAACCACAACTTGAGATATATAACGACGACGTGAAGTGCAGTCATGGTGCGACAACCGGACAGCTTGACGCGCAGGCTCTGTTCTATATGCGGACACGCGGTGTTTCAGAGAAAGAGGCACGCATGATGCTTATGCAGGCTTTTATGGTCGATGTCATTGATGCGGTGCGTATGCCGGGGCTGTGTGACCGTCTGCGGCATCTTGTCGAGAAACGATTTTATGGACAGCAGACACTGTGTGCCGATTGTGGTGTGACTGCCGTGACTCAAGCAACCGATAATTCCGAGTGATAGAATGAATGGATATGATGTAAAAGCCTTGCGGCGTGATTTCCCCATTCTCGACCGCACTGTCTACGGTAAACCACTTGTCTATCTTGACAATACCGCGACATCACAGACTCCGAGATGTGTTGTCGAGGCAATACAGCGCATGTATTATAATAACAAGGCAAATGTGCATCGGGGTGTACATTCGCTTTCACAGGAAGCGACCGACATGCAGGAAGCGACCCGTGAGAGGGTCAGGAGATTTATAAATGCTGAATCGGTCGAGGAGGTTGTATTTACCAGAGGGACAACCGAGGCTATAAATCTTGTAGCGTCATCATTCGGTGATTTTCTTGAAAACGGTGATGAAATAATACTCACTGTGATGGAGCATCATGCCAATATAGTCCCTTGGCAACTGCTTGGACGTCACAAGCGCATAACATTGCGCGTTGTCCCGATAAATGCCGTAGGGGAACTTGACATGGAGGCTTTCCGTTCGCTATTCAATGAACGCACCCGTCTTGTGTCGGTGTGCCATGTCTCCAATGTGCTCGGAACTGTCAATCCTGTCAGGGATATAATAACGGAGGCTCACGGTCATGGGGTTCCGGTACTTGTAGATGGCGCACAGGCAATATCTCACATCAAGGTGGATGTGCGTGAGCTCGATGCCGATTTCTATGTGTTCTCATCCCACAAGATGTACGGTCCGGCAGGCGTGGGGGTGCTTTACGGAAAACGTCACCTGCTTCAGGCAATGCCTCCTTATCAGGGTGGCGGGGAGATGATAGGACATGTGAGTTTCGAGAATACGACATTTGCCGAATTGCCTTTCAAGTTTGAGGCAGGAACACCTGATTTTGTCGATATAGCCGCTTTTCATCAGGCCATAGACTATATGGAAGAAGTAGGGGTGGAACGTATTGCATCCCATGAGCAAGAGTTGCTGCAGTATACCACAGGGAAACTGATGGCGATACCGGGGATGCGCATCTTCGGCACTTCCCCGCACAAGTGTGCCGTAATCTCGTTCCTGATAGGAAAGGAACATCATTATGACATCGGGATGCTACTTGACAAGATGGGCATTGCCGTGCGCACCGGCCATCATTGTGCACAGCCTCTTATGACTTCGCTCGGGATAGAGGGAACGGTCCGGGCATCATTTGCAATGTATAATACTTTTGAGGAAGCCGATTCGTTTGTTGACGCCTTGCGTCGTGTGTCGGCAATGCTCGGATAAATACCTGACGGGCTCATGAGGTTACGCACGCTGTTTATCATTCTTGTACTCATGCTGGCCGCTTGTGGGGTAGTTTTGTTCAGGATTTCAGCCACAACCGGTGACGGGGTGTTTTATGTCGCCGAGGGGTTGCTGCTTGTAAGCGTGGTGTTCAGTATCTATTTCTATAACAAGGTGCTGAAGACAATTAATGCTATAGCCAATGGAATGGAGTTGCTGAAGGAGCAGGATTTCAGCAGTAGGCTTGCTCCGGTGGGGCAACATGATGCCGACCGTGCGGTAGAGGTGTTCAACCGCATGATTTCGGAGCTTAAGACCGAGCGTCTCAGGCTGCGTGAACAGAATCATTTTCTTGACTTGATTATCCAGTCATCACCTATGGGCGTCGTGATTATGGATTTTAACGGGGTGATAACGTCGGTCAATGAGTCCGGCGTGAAATTCCTCGGATATACGACACCTGATGAGGTGGTGGGGGGAACGATGGAACGGTTGTCCTCCCCGTTAGCGTCACGTTTGGGGTCGGTGGAGCAAGGTGAGACAAGGACATTGCGTATAGGTGATGCAATGATTTACCGTTGTTCGCGCCTGTCATTCATCGACCGGGGATTTCATCATCCGTTTATCCTTATCGAGAGTCTCACCTCGGAGGTGATGAAAGCCGAGAAGAAGGCCTACGAGAAAGTTATACGCATGATTGCCCATGAGGTAAATAACAGTGTCGCCGGAGTGACATCGGCAATCGATTCTGTTGCAAGCGAACTGGATTCCTTGCCTGAGCTTAAAGAGATAATGCAGGTGTGTGTCGAGCGGTGTTACAGTATGAGCGGCTTTATCACGCGGTTTGCCGATGTCGTAAAAATACCGGAGCCTATATTGCATGTGGAGGATCTCAATGACTGTGTCACCCGTTGCAAGGTGTTTATGGAGAATATGTGCCGTGAGCGAGATATTCGCCTTGCAGTGGAACTCAGTGAAGAACCTGTTAAAGTGAACATCGATTCCGGACTTGTAGAGCATGTGCTTGTCAACATAATAAAGAATTCTGCTGAAAGCATATCCTCCTGCGGGGATATAACCATATCCACATCAGCTCCTGCAACGCTTGTTGTCACCGATAACGGTAAGGGTATTGACAGTGAAGTGGACGCAAGTCTTTTTACTCCGTTCTTCTCAACCAAGCCAAACGGGCAAGGGCTCGGGCTGATATTTATAAGGGAAGTACTGATGAAACACAATTGTACGTTCTCATTGCGTACTTACGAAGACGGGCTAACCCGTTTTAAGATACAGTTTCCTGTTATCCCTGTGCGGTAAATACGGACACAAAAATGGACACAGTGTCCGAAAATGGACACTTGATGAAATTGATTTTTGTTGATTGTCAGATAGTTACGGTTTTGGCACACCTTTCGTTATGTAATAATGCGAAAATGAAACCGCATTATTGATGGATAGAGAGATACCGACAGAAGAACGGAGAAGGCAACGAAACCGCAAGTTGTTGCGATGGTCGGCGATTGCTGTTGCATTGGTTGTCGCAGGAGCGGGAATATATAGCTTTTCACGGACAGAGGTCGCCCGTGAAAAGCTTAGAATCGTCACCGTCGATCGCGGTGACGTAGAACCGAGTGTGGCAGCATCGGGAACAGTTGTCCCTGTGGTGGAGGAAATGATTGTGTGTCCCATAAATTCGCAGATACTTGAGGTGCTGCATCAGAACGGGGATGCCGTTGAGGAAGGAACACCGCTTTTACGCCTTGATACACAAGGTGCGCAGACCGAATACCAGCGGGTGGCTGATGAGTTACAGATACACCGGAGCCAGTTGGAACGCCTTAAAGTCAATAATAAGACAACTCTCGATGATCTTGCAATGAAGATCAAGGTTGCAGCTATGAAACTTGACCGTTTAGAGGCGGAACTCCGTAATGAACGTTATCTTGACAGTCTTGGCTCAGGGACTCATGATAAGGTTAAAGAGGCGGAGTTCTCATGCGAGACGAGCCGTATCGAGCTTGAACAGTTGCGTCAGCAGCTCGCCAACGAACGTCGGGTTAAAGCTGCTGATGAGTATGAAAAGCAACTTGAAATAAACATGGCCTTACGAAATCTTGACGAGATAAGGCGTGTGCTTGATGACGCCCGGATACGTTCACCCCGCAAGGCTGTGATAACCTATATCCTTGATGAAGTCGGAACTCAGGTGACACAGGGCAGCAAGGTGGCGGTCGTAAGCGATCTCAGCCACTTCAAAATCAACGGGACGATTGCCGATACATACGGTGACTATGTGACACAGGGAAGTAAGGTGACAGTGAGGATAGGTGCTGATAGTCTTGATGGCGTGGTAGGTAATGTGACTCCGCTAAGTAAGGATGGGACAATACAGTTTACGGTAGTGCTTGAAGATGGTTGCCACCGGCGGCTCCGATCCGGGCTGAAAGTGGATGTCTATGTTATCAGCCAAGAGAGGAATGATGTGTTGCGTATCGACAATTCTTCCTATTATGCCGGTCCCGGAGAATATACGATGTTCGTAATGGCAGGGGATGACATGCTGGAGAAACGGAATGTGAGACTTGGAGATTGCAGCTACGACAAGGTTGAGGTTGTTGACGGTCTTGTCGCCGGAGAGCGTGTGGTGATCAGTGATATGAAAAAATACAATGGAATAAATAGTATTAAAATAAAATAACAGTTTGACAATGAATAAAATAAGACTTTATTTGCGTCAGTCATGGAACATGATACGGCAGGACAAGTTGTTCTCGGGGATATACATTGCCGGTACAGGCTTGGCTATAGCGTTGACAATGACGCTGTTCATTATCCTGTTTGTGAAATTTGCCCCGGTTTATCCTGAGTACAATAGGGACAGGATGGTTGTTACAAGTGGAGTGAAACGTGAATCAAAAGACACCGCTAACAGGAATTTCTGGATCTACAAGTCTTCTTACCGTCTTGTGGAGATGATAAGGGAATTGCCATCGGTCGATGCCGTTACCGGAATTGTTCTCAGTTGGGACAATCTAAAGGTGGATGTGTCAGCCGGATATGGTTCCATTAAGGCAACGCGGCTGTTCACTGATGCCGACTATTGGCGGGTATATGACTTTATGTTTGTTGACGGCCGCCCTTATACCGATGCCGATGTGATGTCGGAAACAAAGGTGGCAGTTGTCTCACAGAGTTTCGCCAATATGTTGTTCCTGACGGAGGATGCTGCCGGTAGAACGTTCAGCCTTTCGGGAGATGAGTACCGTGTGGCGGGAGTTGTAAAGGATGTAGCAGCCTCGTTATCGAAGAATACGGCAGGGGATGTGTGGATTCCCCATACATTGTCGGAAGATTATGTCTCTGCCAATGAGGGCAACAGTCTGCTCGGGAACTATGAGGTTGCCGTAACCGCTAAATCGGAAGATGAGACGGACAAGGTGAAATCGGAGATCAAGGAGATGATACATCGGATAAATGCTCAGGACAAGGAGTATAATACCGTTATACTCGGGCCTGACCGGTATTGGGAGAATACTTTCAGAATGTCGGAGCATCTGGCAATAGATGAAGGGATGAAGGTGTATGTGTTTGTATTGATTGCCGTGCTTGTTATTCCGGCATTGAATATGGGAGGAATGATTTCATCCAAGATGGAACGACGCCGTCCGGAGCTTGGAATCCGTAAAACCTATGGCGCGTCAAGAGGACAACTGCTTGTGCAGATCCTTTGGGAAAATATGTTGCTGACATTGCTTGGCGGTGTTGTCGGGGTGATACTGTCATACGTTATTGTCCTTTCAGCCAATGAGTGGATAGTGAACCTGCTGGATGTGTCCCTGATTGTCAAACAGGATTTGTTGTCCGGAAATCTTTCTCTCGAGATGTTGTTCAACTGGCCGGTATTCGCACTGACATTGGTGACTTGCCTGGTGTTGAATCTCATATCATCGATGATCCCGGCAGTTATGTCACTGAGGCATACCATTATTAATTCGTTGAAATCAAAACAATAAAAAATACGGCTATGGTTATGACTTTATTACGACAGATGTGGAACCGCCGGCGTCAGAACGGTTGGATATTCCTGGAATTGATTGCGGTGGGAATATTCTTGTGGGTTGTTCTTGACCCGTTGTGTGTGCAGATTGCAAATAAGAATATCGACCGGGGATACGAGCAGGATGGTCTGTATCTGCTTAATATGGACAAATATGGGAAGCGTTCTGCCCGATATAGCCGGGAATATGATACCGACTCCATCGGCTTGGAAAATTATCATGATATAATACGGGTTATATGCAATCTTCCCGAAGTCGGGAGTTTTGTTGTCAACGAAAGCTCGACATTCGCCAATAGCGGCAGTTTTTATGGAGGAAATCTGTATGGCGACAGCGCTCTGACTAAAGATGTGGATATACAGTGCTACTGGTTTTATCCGGTTGGCGGGAGTGATATGCTCAAAACTTACCGGTTCCGTGATGCCAATACCGGTGAGATTATGGGACTGTCTCCTGATTTCAGGTCGAAAAATATAGTGTACGTATCGGAATCAGTGGCGAGACGTCTTTATGGACGCACTGATGTCGCGGGCGAAAAATGCTGGTTGGGTAACAGGAACTGTAATGAGATAGGCGGTGTGTTCCGTGATTTTAAGGACAGGGACTATAACCAGCCTTATCCGATGATGGTAGCGAAAATGGGTTCGACTATCAGAGGAAGTAAAACGATGCACTGGCGGTACTCGATAGTGTTCAGGGTAAAGGACGGGGTCGATGCCGACGGGTTTGAACACCGTTTCAATGAGGAGGTAAAACCTGCTCTTGTCAGGGGTAATTATTATTGCACCGGTATTTCCCGCTTGGGTGAATATGCACGTAACATGGCTGAAATGACGGGGGATCTGAATGTCGTGCGTAAGAATACGATATTTGCGATGTTCGGCCTGTGCTGCGTATTTCTCGGGATGGTGGGGACTTTCTGGGTGCAGGTTAACGCACGCCGTCAGGAGATAGGTGTGATGAGAAGTCTTGGCGCCTCAAAATACCGGATTATGGCACAATTCATTATGGAGGCTTTGATTCTGGTGACAGTGACTTCGGTTATAGCTATTGCCGTGATGGGCTATTATGTCCATGCCGAAGGTTTTTTTGCCAAAGGAGGAATGCAGTCGGGTGAGATGCCCGACATGCAGTACTGGCAGAATAATCCTCTGCCCCATTTCATGATAATATCGCTTGTCATGTATCTGTCCCTTCTTGTGATTTCAATAATCGGGACATGTATCCCGGTGGGTCGGGCGATTCGTGAACTGCCTGCCGATGCGCTGCGCGAGGAATAATATTAAATGCAATACAGTAATTAAAAAGAAGATACAGTTATGGAAAAGATTATAAAACTGAACGGAATCAATAAGGTGTACCGTACAAATGAAATAGAAACCCAGGCTCTTGAAAATGTGAATCTTGAGGTGGGGAAAGGTGAGTTTGTGAGCATAATGGGACCGTCGGGCTGCGGAAAGTCGACACTGCTGAACATTATAGGGCTTCTTGATGCTCCCTCAAGCGGGAAAATAGAGATTAACGGTGATGAAATCGGTACGCACATGAGTGATCGCGCCTTGGCGCGATTCAGAAACCAGACTTTGGGTTTTGTGTTCCAGTCATTTCATCTGATACCTTCGCTGAATGTGATGGATAATGTACAGTTGCCGTTGGTATATCGTGGCGTGTCGCATCGCGAATCGGTTGAGAGAGCCAGGATTGTACTGGAACGCGTAGGGTTGAGCCACCGTATGCGTCACATTCCGTCGCAATTGTCGGGCGGTCAGTGCCAGCGTGTGGCCATTGCGCGTGCCATTATAGGTAATCCTGAGATAATTCTTACCGATGAGCCGACCGGAAATCTTGACTCGAAAATGGGTGCTGAGGTAATGGATATTCTTCATGAACTGAACCGTAATGACGGACGTACGATTGTAATGGTGACTCATAATGAGGAGCAGGCCCGGCAGACTGACCGTATTGTACGTTTCTTTGACGGGCGTCAGGTGTGTTGAAACAATAAGTTTACACAAAAAAACGCAGTGGGTATGGTCGGTTTCAGAATATTGGCGGTTGCCTTATTGGCGGCTCTGTGTGAATATGTGTATGGCGAGTCGCGTTATCTGACGCTTGATGCCGCTGTTGCATTAGCCCGCAGGAACAGTGTGGATGCCGCAGTTGCGCTGAATGAGTTGAAAACAGCCTATTGGGAGTACCGGACATTCCGGTCCAATCTGTTGCCTGAGGTCAATTTTTCGTCAACGTTACCGTCTTATAACAAGAATTACAGCAGCTATCAGCAGGCCGACGGCAGTTACACGTTTGTGCGTAACGATTATCTCGGAATGTCGGGCAGTCTGTCGGTCGATCAGAATATATGGCTGACCGGAGGTAAATTGTCATTGTCGACATCTCTCGATTTCATGAAACAGTTGAGTGGAGACAGGTCCCGGCAGTTCATGAGTATTCCTGTTGCCTTGACTTTTACTCAGCCTGTTTTCGGGGTGAATACAGTAAAATGGGACAGGCGTATCGAACCGTTGCGATACCGGGAAGCGAAAGCGGCATTCCTGTCGGCTACCGAGGAGGTGACCATGACAGCGATAAACTATTTTTTCAATCTGTTACTTGCCCGGGAGAATGTCAGTATTGCCGAGCAGAATCTTGATAATGCAAAGATGCTGTACAAAGTGGCACAGGTAAAGCGGGAAATGGGAAGTATAAGTGAGAACGATGTTTTGCAGCTGCGTCTGAATGTGCTTGATGCTGAATCGGAACTCACTGATAATGAAAGTTCGATGAAGAGTGCCATGTTTAAACTGCGGTCATTCCTCGACATGGACGATGGTGAGAATATTATTCCGGTCACTCCCGATTCGATACCCGATGTGGAACTCGTGTTTGACGATGTCCTCGGTAAGGCTCTCGAAAATAACCGGTTCTTGCTGAATGTGCGCCGACGCCGTCTTGAGGCCGATTATGAGGTAGCCAAGGCCCGTGGAAATATGCGTGAGATCTCGCTATATGCCCAAGTGGGTCTGTCAGGCACTCACCGGGATTTCTCACAGAGCTATAATCATTTGAAAGATAATCAGATCGTGGAGGTAGGGATTAAGATTCCCATACTCGACTGGGGACGTAGGCGCGGACAGGTGAGAGTGGCGCAGAGTAACCGTGAAGTGACCGAGAATCGTTTGCGTCAGGAGACAATGAATTTCAGGCAGGATCTGTTTATCCTAACCGGGCAGTTTAACAGCCAGCGACGGCAACTTGCCATCGCGCGTGAAGCCGACGGGATTGCCGAACGCCGTTATCGCTCTAATGTGGAGACTTTCATGGTCGGTAAGATCAGTACTCTTGATCTCAACGATGCCCGGGACTGCAAGGACGAGGCAAGACGTAACATTATTAACGAGCTTTTCTACTATTGGTATTACTACTACCGCATACGCAGTATCACATTGTGGGATTTTGCGTCAGGTTATGGTATTGATGCCGATTTTGAGTCGATTGTAAAATAGTATTATTAAATTTGCATCATGATACTTGTTGTTGATGATGATAATGTGATACGTTCATCCCTGTCGCTGCTGTTGAAGCGTGCGGGGTATGAGGCGATGGCGGTCCCGGGTGCAGATGAGGCTCTGGATGTTGTACGGCGCGAAACTCCGCAGTTGATACTGATGGATATGAATTTTTCGTTGTCAACCGACGGCCGGGACGGTCTGACCCTTTTGCGTCAGGTTAAGATATTCCGTCCTGATGTGCCGGTGATACTGATGACGGCATGGGGCAGTATACAGCTTGCTGTCGATGGAATAAAGGCGGGGGCGTTTGATTTCATCACCAAGCCGTGGAACAATCAGGCTCTGTTGCAGCGTATAGATACGGCAATACAGTTATCGTCATCGGCAAGCCGCAATGATAATAATTCTGATGTATTTGACCGGTGCGGAATTATAGGTGAAAGCGAGCAGTTGCAGGAGGTATTGAGTACAGTGAAACGTATTGCCGGTACTGATGCGTCGGTGCTTGTCACCGGAGAAAGCGGTACAGGAAAAGAACTGATTGCCGAGGCTATTCACCGTAACAGCCGCCGTAGGAACGAAGCCTTTGTTAAAGTCAATCTTGGCGGAATATCCCAAAGCCTCTTTGAAAGCGAAATGTTCGGACACAAGAAGGGCTCTTTTACCGGAGCTGTCTCTGACCGTCAGGGGCGATTTGAACTTGCTGATAAGGGCTCGATATTTCTGGACGAGATAGGGGATCTTGACAAGAGTTGTCAGGTGAAGCTGTTGCGGGTGTTGCAGGACAGGACTTATGAGGTACTTGGTGACAGCCGGCAGAGACGCACTGATGTACGTGTGGTCTGTGCGACTAATGCCGACTTGCCTGCGATGGTTGCCGACGGACGGTTCCGTGAGGACTTGTTCTATCGCATTAACCTTATTACACTGTATCTTCCCCCACTTCGTGAGCGTGTAGATGATATCCCATTGTTGGTTAACCATTTTATCGGAACGATGTGCAAGACCAACGGGATAAGGCCCGTGGCTGTTTCCAATGAGGCGATGCAGTATATGAAGACGTTGCCTTATCCCGGTAATATCCGTGAGTTGAAGAATCTTGTGGAACGCACGTTGCTCATCAGTGACGGAATACGTATTACTCTTGAAGATGTCAGGGCTTCGCATGGCAGTACCGTCAGTCAGCGAACCGCAGGTGCTCCGCTTTCCGATGGGATGACTCTCGATGACATGGAGCGTCAGGCGATAATACAGGCTATAGCCAGATATAAAGGTAATATGTCACAGGTTGCCGTATCTCTCGGTATAAGCCGTGGTGCACTCTATCGACGAATGGAGAAATATGGTATTCCCTCCGTTTAGTCGTTGTCTGATCCTGAAATTGCAATAAATTTTGGATTTGAATCGCTATTCCGGGAACTTGCGGTTGTATTCTTCAAGGATGTGTTTGATATTGAAGTAGTAGCCTTCGGGATCTTTGTCGTTTTTCCGGTTTACGGTTATGTAGTCGTAATAGGGCTGTACGAAACTCTGCGACAAGGCGATAGACCCCTGAAAGTTGATGATGTTGTACTCGTGTTGGGGATTAATCACGTACCATGCGTTTTCTCGGTCAAGTCCCGTACCTGTAGAGATTATGGCCTCAAGGAGGTGGTTGAGACGGTATTGCCAGATATTGGCAATGTTGTTTTTCTTCTTTTCTCTCAAAGCATAAATGAGAAAATTAATCTGTCTCAGATCAAACGGGTTGTCTTTCAGAGACAATTCGGCATATTTGATGATGGTGTCACACTCGGCCTTGGTGTGCTTGTCCTTATAGTACTGTTCCTCGATTTTTTTTGAAAATTCCGAACGGCGGTAGGGGTTATAGTCTTCCTGAAACACATATCCCAGATACAGATGACGGTACTCCTGAAGTCCCATGATTGTTTCGTTGGCTTCATATTGCTTCATCAGGTTCGGGTAATAGTATTTCGATGCCGGATTGTTGACCTCAGCCTTTATTTTTTCCATGTCAGGCTTTTCAACATTCACTTTCTTGTCGCGTGGTGCTGCAAAAGAGCAACAGGCGGTCAGTAATATAAAAAACGCTGCGATTATGCTTCTCATTAGGGAATGATTCTGTAAAATTAGGGTGGACAGATGCAAAGGTACGGAATAATTCCCTATGGGATGCGGTGTTGCATCGAATTTTACAAGGATTAATATCCGGGTTAAATCCTGTTTAACCGGTCAAAGTACCGCTGATACCTCCTTGAATGCAAATGTACGGGAGCTGCCGTCGGTATCGGTAAGTGTAAGCATGCCAATGGGGGAGACCTCTGTAATGCGGGCATTGAATGTCTCGCCGCCGGTGGTGTACGGGTAGAATCCGTCACGGCGCCAGAGGTTGTTGCAGTAGGTGCGGTGTAACTCTTCGAACCGGGAGATGTCGTCGTAAATGTCCATCATGTCCAGTATCGTGTCGCATAGCTTTTCCCGTATTTCTCCCAATGGGATTTCATTTCCTGTGATATGGGACAGCGACACAGGGTTGGGGGCATCGGAAATAAACCGTGTCTGGTTGACATTGAGCCCAATGCCGGCGATGGAATGGTCTATGCCCATACCCATCAGGGAATTTTCGATGAGGATTCCGCATATTTTCTTGTCTCCGACGTATATGTCGTTTGGCCATTTTATGGCGATGTCGTGGTTCGGGATATAGTGTCGCAGGGTTTCTACAATTGAAAGTGAAACGATTTCGGACAGGAAGAATTGTGAACGTGCGTCAATGTGCCGGGGACGCAGGAGCATTGAAAGTGTCAGGTTCTTTCCCGGAGACGATTCCCATGAGTTGCCGCGTTGCCCGCGCCCCGCCGTCTGTTCTGTTGCAGACACCACTGTCCCATGGGGAGACTCGGCGGCAATGGCGGCGAGTACGGAATTGGTGGATGGTGCGGATGCAATCAGATGGTATGCCGGTGTATGTGATGTCATGGGTGCGGAAGATGAGAAGGGGCAGTTATGGCTTACTTCGGCATGGATATGTTCAAACTGCGGGAAGCGTCATCGTTTACGATGATTTCAACCTTGACTGTGTCGTCGGGCAATATGTCCTCAATGCGCTCAGGCCATTCCAACAGGCACAGTGCGCCAGAATCGAAATAGTCTTCAACTCCGATATCGAAAGCTTCTTCAAGATTCTCAAGACGGTAGAGGTCAAAATGGTATATGAGCTCGGCAGTCGTGTCGGAGCGGTATTCGTTTATGATGGAGAATGAAGGAGAGTTGGTGGTGTCATCTTCTACCCCAAGTGCATGGCATAGGGCGTTGATGAAAGTGGTTTTTCCTGCTCCCATTTCTCCGTAAAAAGCGTAGACTGTCTCGTCTCCCATCAATTCGATGAATTTTTTTGCGGCAATGTCGATGTCGTCTAACGATGATATTCTTATTGTGTTCATAATCGGTGAATTGTTATTTGGCTGAAAGTGTTATTAACGGTACGATCATCTCTTCCATGGAGATTCCTCCATGCTGGAATGTGTCGGTATAGTACTGGACATAGTAGTTGTAGTTGTTGGGATAGGCGAAGAAATCCCTGTTGGAGGTAAATATATATTTTGAGGACACGTTGGGAGACGGTAGCCCGAACTGTTCGGGCTGTCTTATCTCATAGACCTGCTTGGGGTTATAGCTCAGGTTCTTGCCTACCTTGTAACGGAGATTGGTGTTGGTATTCTTGTCCCCTACGACTTTTACCGGATTGTCGACCCGTATTGTCCCGTGGTCGGTTGTAAGGATGACCTTGTAACCCTTCTCGGCTATTTTACGGAACAGGTCGAGTGCCGAAGAGTGCCGGAACCATGATTCGGACAATGAACGGTAGGCGGCATTGCTTGCTGCAAGTTCCCGTATCATTTTTGATTCGGTGCGGGCATGGGACAGCATGTCGATGAAATTGAATACGACGACATTCAGGTCATTATTCTCCAGTTGGGAGAACTCCCGGATGATTTTTTCTCCGGCAACCGAATCGTTTATCTTGTTGTAGGAAAAACGGCATCGACGGCGGTAACGTTCGAATTGTGTGGCAATAAGGGGGGACTCGTTGAGGTTTTTCCCTTCATCCTCGTCCTCGTCGACCCACAGATCCGGAAACATCCGGGCAATACTGGCCGGCATGAGTCCTGAAAAAATGGCATTGCGGGCATATTGCGTCGCAGTGGGGAGTATTGAACAATACAAGTCTTCCTCAAAGGTGAAAAGGTCGTTCAGTAGTGGCTTTATTGTGCGCCATTGGTCAAGGCGGAAGTTGTCGATGAGAATAAAGAACAGCTTTTCGCCGTTGTCAAGCAGCGGAAATACCTTTTTCTTGAATATCTCATGGCTTAATGTCGGGTGTGGGTCATTGTTTTCCGGTGCAACCCAGTCTTCATAGTTCTTCTTGATGAACTTGGCAAACGCGCTGTTGGCTTCGATTTTCTGCATGTTCAGCAGCTCATCCATATTTGTCTCGGCCGATGCGAGTTCAAGCTCCCAGAACACGAGTTTACGGTATAGCTCGTACCAGTCCTCGATTGTATAGGAATCGTTGATGAGGGATGTGATGCGTCCGAACTCCTGCCGGTAGTCTGACGAGGCCTGTTCCGAAACAAGTTGTTCAGAGTGCAGGTTTTTCTTGATAGACAGCAGTATCTGGTTGGGGTTTACCGGCTTGATCAGATAGTCGGCAATCTTGTTTCCCACGGCCTGGTCCATGATGTTTTCTTCTTCGCTCTTGGTAATCATGATTACCGGCACATGGGGGATTACCTGCTTTATTCGGGACAGGGTTTCAAGACCTGTGAGTCCCGGCATGTTCTCGTCAAGGATGATAAGGTCGAAGTGCCCGTTTTCGACCAGTTCCAGTGCGTCACGTCCGTTGTTGACTGTGACAACATTATAGCCCTTGTTTTTCAGGAAAAGTATGTGTGGCTTCAGGAGATCTATCTCGTCATCAGCCCATAGGATGGTGCGGGGATTCATTGTCAATATGGTTTTCGGTTATGGGGTGTCTAATAGCGGGTCATCGCCTTCCGACCCTTCGGGATATTCCGGTAGCGGTATCGGTCTGGTCGCGGGTACGGGAGTGGCGGGAGCCGGTGTTTGTTTGCCCTGAGTAGGAACGGGTGTCTGAACGTCCGGTATCTCAGGCGATGGGGTATCGGTCAGTTCCGGTGTGGTCTCCTGTACGGGGAGTTCCTGCAGGGACTCTTCCTCGGTTCCGTATATGTCAGGTGACAGGACGCTGTCGTGGGTGTCGTTGACGGTCTTTTCCTCGACAAACCGGAAGTATTCTTCAAATGAGCGGCCCTCTTTGAGCAGTAGGTCAAAGTTCTTGACGCTTATCATTACCGGACGGACCTGACGCGGAATCCTGAGGTTCTTGTCGGCTTTCATGACCATGCGGTAATGGTTGAGCTCTTCAAGGTTATCAAATCCTTTTATTATCAACAATCCGAGTTGTCCGAAGTTCATTTGTTCGAGATCGAAATCCTTTACGACAAATGAGGTGAAGTTGTGCCGGGCGATGTCAAACAACAATTGGTTGGATGATACCGTATCGGTGGGGAATACAAGTACAAACAGTTGCGGATCGGCGGGATTCAGGTCAAATGAAATGGAATCGGTCATTCCGTTGGCAAGTGCTGTCGAGTCGTTGGTGAGACGTGTGCTCCATATCATCCCGCGCATGTTGGTGGTACTGCTTTCGAGTTTGCGTCCTTGTGCCAGTTGTTTCAGGTAGGACGATGCAAGCGGGGTTATGTCGGTCTCGGGATAGCGTTCCAGCAGTTCCTTGAGTGTGCTCTTGAATCCTTCCGGGTTCTTCTCGGTGACATAGGCGAGGGCATGCAGGAACATGAACTTGGGCATGATGTCGCTGAGCGGGAAACGTTCCATCATTTCTTTATAGGAGTCGTGCACCGCAGTGTTATTGTTGTTCAGGTAGTCTTCGTAGGTCTTGGCATACATCTGTTCCTGAATGTTTTCCATCTCGCGCAGATTGTCGATGTAGTTGGGGTCACGCAGTGCCATACCGTACTTCGTGTCGGCGAACTCATGCAGAATCTTGGCTCTGAACCGCTCGGCGGTGGAATATTTCTTCTGTCTCATGAACATGAGGTACAGGTTGTAGTAGGTGTCAAGCCGGTATATGTTATCGGGGTAACGGGTGAGCAGACGGTCAAATTCGGTAGCCGCCGCATCAAAGTCCTCCAACTTGTCTTTCAGGATTACTCCCATGTTGTATAGCCCTTCCTGAATGATGTCGTTGGCTGTGATTTTCTCCTCGTCGGTTGAGGGAATCTGTTTCAGGTAATATTCGGGATAGTGCGGGTCCTGTTCACGTTTCTGTTTCTCTTTTTCTTCGTTGGTCAGTTCGGATGCTTCTGTCTGTCCTTCGCTTGCAGAGTCATCAGTTTCGGATGTTTCTTCCTCCTCTTCATCTGATTCGCTGAAGTCGTTCATGTCAAAAGAAGCCTTGTTGCGGCGACGCCAGTCGTCTTCAAGCTTGCGGCTTCCCCACCGTTTCTGGAACTCGGTTTTTCCTGCATTACGGGTCGCCGTGTTGTAGAAATACCATGACTTGTCGGTGTTGAGGGTGAACGTGTTTGGTGCAGCCGCGGAATTGTTCTGCAGGTTGCTGCCTTGTGCCGCCTGTTGTGCGAGGTATTCTTCGCGGGCAGCCTCCTCGGCTTCTTTTTTCTCTTTTTCTTTCAGTTTGCGTATTATTTCGTCTATTACTGCTTTCTGCTCTTCGGGAGACATCTCCGAAAGCCTTAACAGAGAGTCCTGAAGTGTGACGTTCTGGGAATATACGGCGAGTTCGTCGAGTACATCGGAGCGCCGTTTCAGTTTGGCATAGTCGGGATAGGTCTCGGGGAGCATTGGGACAGCCTCGGCGTAACACGGCTGGGCCTTGTCGTAACTGTGCAGCTGGAAATAGAGTTCTCCGAGTGTTATCTGGCTGATGGCCTTGTCGATGCCATTGCGTGTGCTTTTTTCGGCGGCAAGGATGTAGTTCTCGATTGCTTTGGCTGTATCCTGACGGGAGAGATAGATGTTTCCTATCGCGTAATATACTTGGTCGAGATATTCCTTGTTCCGGTCATAGCGGGTCATGCGTTTCAGGGCTTTGACTTCCGACTCGATGTCGTCCCCGCAGTAGACCTCACTCTGCTTTATGCGTGCATTGAACTTGGTGCGGTAGGGCGCGCTTGACGCGCTTCCTGCTTTTTTGAATGCCTGATAGGCTTCCTCTTTCTTCCCTAACAGGGCGTAGACTTGTCCGAGCAGGAAATTGAGGCGTGTTTTTTGTGAGCCTTTGGCGTATTTTATTGCGTTGGTGAGATACGGGATTGATTTTTCGTAGTTATGGGACTTGATGTGGTAGTTGGCAAATGAGAAGTTGTACAGTTCCTTCAGGGTATTGTTGGTGAGTTCCGGTTCTTTGATTCGAATGATGATATTCTCGGCCTCTACAAGCCAGTCGAGAGCGCAATAGCTGCGGACCTGCCATAGCTTTGCCTCTGTGACAGTCTCCGGTAACCAGCTGAAATGCCGAGAGGTGTAATAGAAAGTTGAGGCTGCTCCGAGAAAATCCCCGTTGAGATACTGGCTGCGGCCCATCATCATCCAGGCATTGTGGAGGAAAGGGTTGTACTCGTCCCGTTTAAGCCATGCCTTGTATTTGGGATCATTGCCTTTGCCTGATTTCTTTTTCGGGCGTTTTTTTATCGAACGGAGCTGTATCGCTTTCTGGGCTTTCTCTATCGAGCGGTCGAAGTTCCCTTGCGGTTGCGGCGCTTTAGGGTTGGAGTAGGCTTCCGCCGGATGCATGAACAGGATGGTACTGTAGTCATCCTCATAGGAACGCTCCATTTCCTTTATCGTCTGCTTGTAATGCTCGTCTCCGTTGAAATAGATGTTGTAGCGGGTGATGAATGCCTGGTAGTTGCGTGACAGGGCGGTATTCTTCCTGGTACCGCAGGAAGATAGCATCACGATGGGGATGACAATTGCCAGTATGAGATAGATGCGTTTCAACAAGTTACTGTTTATCTTTTAAATAACGTTGTCAGGTGTGGCTTTATTGCATGGGTTGGCGACGGGTCACTGCTTTGGTTGTGCGTGCTGCGATGTAAATCGTAACAAGAAGGATGACGATTATTGCAGAGCAGGGGACATCTATCACTGTCGCAAGCATCAGTCCTGACAGGCAGCATACAAGGGAAATCCCTATCGATGCAATGGTCATGCTGCGGAATTGCCGGCAGTAGATCTCGGCAATCATTTGCGGGAGGGATAGCATCGACATCAGCAGCATTATCCCCACCATGCGTATTGTCAATACGATGCACACGGCGACAAGGACAGTCATCGAGTAGGAGATGAATCTTACGGGCAGATGCGATACACGTGCAAAATCCCTGTCAAATGCACATGCCACAATCCTATCATAGAAAATGATGAAGAACGCGACCAATACAACGGTGTAGACTGCGAATGCCCACAGGTCGGAGGCGCTTATGGTCAGGATGTTGCCAAACAGGAATGAGTTCAGCTCCGGAACATATCCGGGAGTGAGGAACACGAACAGGACTCCTATCGCCATGCCTAATGCCCATACGACAGCGATTGCCGAGTCCTCCCTGACATTGTGCCGGGACGAGAGCCATTCAACCCCCAGGGACGAGGTGACAGCGAATGCTGCTGCCATCAGCACCGGGTTCACGCCAAGGTAGTATCCGAGTCCAAGGCCGCCGAAACATGCATGGGTTATGCCGCCGGAGATTGAAATCAGCCGGCGTGTCGCGATGTATGTGCCGATGATGGCAACTGCAATGCTGATGATGGTTATTCCTGTAACGGCATTGCGGAAAAAAGCGTATTCTAACAGTTCGGTCATGGTTTGTTGTTTTGTTCCGCTGATTGCCGGGCTTCGGCCACAATCAGCAGCAGTTCGTCTCTAACCGGTGCGGGTAATGTGATGCCGCGCAGTTGTATGCTCCGTCCCCAGCCGGCAATGTCTTCGGGCAGGAGGGTCAGGAGTACGTCGCGGAACCGGTCTATTTCCTCGTCGGTATAGTCGTCGGCATCCCGTCCCGCATAGCAGTCGAGTTCCTCGTCGTCATAGTAGATTATCGTGCCGCTTACGGCAGCAAGCAGCGAATCCTTTTCACAGGTGACGTGCATCCCGCAGCATACGTCGTTCTCCGGCGGGCTTGTGACGGTCGGGGGCTCCGGTCCTGTGGCTTTTGAAAGGGAATAGCGGTGACCAGTGTAGAGTACGATACCTACAATGATGACAGAGGCAAGTATGATCAGGGCACCGGTCATGCCTCGATGAGATTGAATCCGGCCTGACGCAGATCGTCCCAGAATCCCGGATAGGATTTAGACACCACTTCAATGTTGTTGACAATCAGTCCCGGAACATATATTGCAACCGGAGCGAATGACATGGCCATGCGGTGGTCATCGTAGGTGTCGATTGCTGGCTCTTCAAATACCGGATGCCGTTCTCCGTACCATATTAATTCGCTGTCGTGTTCCACGGCAATGGTGAAACTCAGCTTACCCAGCTCTTTCCGGAGTGCTTCAAGCCGGTCGGTTTCCTTTATCCTCAATGTCGAAAGTCCGGTGATACGGAACGGGATGCCGAGCATGCAGCATGTCACAGCGACAGTCTGTGCCAGGTCGGGTTGCTCGCTCATGTCAACCGACAGCCTCGGACTCATGTCGGGTGAAGGTTCAAGGATAGTTGTCCCTCCGTCGAAGTTTGTTATAGTTCCGAAATTACGGAAAATGCCGGCCACGTGGCTGTCTCCCTGGTAACTTTCCTGTTGCAGCCCGCCGAGAGAAATCCCTATGGATGACAGTGCCGCTATCTCATACCAGTAGGATGCCGCGCTCCAGTCGGCTTCTACCGAGAAACGGACAGGAGAGTATTTTCCGGGGACTATGGTTATTATGTTTCCGCTAAAATCGCTGTCGATTCCCCATTCCCGCATCATGGACAGGGTCATGGTGATGTACGGGCGGGAGATTATCCCGCCGTCAAGCGTGAGTGTCAGCCCTTGTTCCATCTTTGGCGCAATCATCAGCAGAGCCGAGATGTACTGGGAGCTGATGGAGGCGGGCAGGCTTATGTCGCCTCCTTTCAGGATCCGTCCTGTGATCCTGAGCGGGGGGTATCCCTCTTCTCCGGCATATTCTATGTCGGCCCCGCAATCCCTGAGCGCGTCGACGAGAGCCCTGATGGGGCGGTGCCTCATACGTTCCGAGCCATCGATTGTCACGGTGCGTCCCGGGAGAGAGGAGTAATAGGCGGTAAGGAAGCGCATGGCTGTCCCCGCCGCTCCGATGTCAATACTGTCTCCGGTCGAGGATAGAGCCTTGACCATTACGTCGGTATCGTCGCATGCGGCAATGTTTTCCAATGGTAAGGCGCCGTCGGTAAGCGCGTTGATGATGAGCGCACGGTTGCTGATGCTTTTGGAGCGGGGCAGTTCGATGCGTACATCGGTTAATTCTTCGGGCGGATATATGCGGTAGTTCATCTGCTTTCGTGTTAAATGGACTTGATTGCTGCGGTCAGCTTCCGGAGGGCTTCTGTGAGAACCGGGCGGGGAGTCGCTACATTGAGCCGCATATAACCCTCACCCTCCTTGCCAAACATTGTGCCGTCGTTGAGAGCCAACCCGGCTTTATTGACGAATAGGTCGACAAGCCTTTCCTGCGGGAGTCCCAGAGCCCGGCAGTCGAGCCATACGAGGAATGACGCTTCCGGACGCATAGGCTTCAGTTCAGGTAATTCATTGGCAAAGTAATCCTCGACGGTCCCGATGTTCTGCTCGATGTAATGAAGCAGCTGGTTGAGCCATCCGTTCCCGTGGCGGTATGCCGCTTCTGTGCCGATTGTGGCGACGAATGTGGGTTCATTGAACCCGTTTGTTTCGAGCCAGTGGTAATACGGGGTGCGCAGCTCGGGATTTTTTACGACCATCCAGGAACTTACGAGACCCGGGATATTGAATGTCTTGGATGGGGCTCCAAGCGAGATCGATATCGCTTCGGCATCCTCGCTTACCGAGGCAAAAGGGATGTGCTTCTTGCCGTAAAGCATGAGGTCGCCATGAATCTCGTCGGAAATGACAATGACATTGTGCTTGCGGCATAGAGAGGCAAGCCGTCGCAATGTCTCTGCATCCCATTGTATGCCTCCCGGGTTATGGGGATTACACAATATCATCATGCGTGGATGCTGCTCATTGAAAATCTGCTCCAGATTAGCGAAATCCATCTCATAACCGTTGCCGGTGCGTAGCAGCGGGTTGTTGATTACTGTGCGGAAGTTGCCTTGTGTTACCATCCGGAAAGGATGGTAGACGGGCGGCTGGATCACGATCCCGTCACCCGGCCGGGTGAAGAAGTTTATGGCCAGACCGATTCCTTTAACCACTCCCGGGATGTAGGTGAGTTCCTTGCGTGACACTTTGAACCCGTGCCGGCAGTCGAGCCAGTCGATAATCGATTGCCAATAACCGTCAGACGGTGTTGAATAACCGTAAATGGGGTGTTCCATCCGGCTTTTCAGCGCCTCGGCTATTTCCGGACACACAGCGAAATCCATGTCGGCAATCCACATGGGCAGCAGATCCTTATTGCCAAACACGCATTCAAGGTTCTCCAATTTCGTCGCACCGCTGCCATGGCGGTCGATAACACAATCAAAATCGTATTTTACCATTGGCTCAAATGATTGGTTCCCATTGACGGGATGGCTGGAAGCCGTTGTAATATTTTAGCACAAAAGTAAGACTTTTTTGTTATACTTTCGAGGTTTTGTTGTAAGTTTGTGTGATTATATTGCGTAAGAAGCGACTGCCGAGTAAAACAGCAAAAAGACGAGGATTATGGATGACCGTAAATATACTCCCGAAAATGAAGAACGGATGATAGAGGAAGCCTTTCAGGATGTACTGAACGGTTATCTTAACAGTAACCACCGGAAGAAGGTGGAGATCATAGAGCGTGCCTACCGGTTTGCGAAAGAGGCGCACAAGGGTATCCGCCGCCGTTCCGGCGAGCCGTATATACTGCATCCGATAGCTGTCGCGAAAATTGCGAGCCAGGAAATAGGGCTCGGCTCTACGTCGATATGTGCAGCATTGCTGCATGACGTCGTGGAGGATACCGATTATACGGTCGAGGATATAGAGCAGCATTTCGGGAAGAAAATCGCCCAACTGGTTGCAGGTCTGACAAAGATATCGGGCGGGATATTCGGGGATAAGGCATCGGCCCAAGCCGAGAATTTCCGGAAATTGCTGTTGACGATGTCGGAGGATATACGCGTGGTGCTTATCAAGATGGCTGACCGCCTCCATAACATGCGTACCCTCGGGTCCATGGCGCCGAACAAGCAGTATAAGATTGCCGGCGAGACACTCTATATCTATGCCCCGTTGGCTCACAGGTTGGGATTGTTTGCAATCAAGACCGAACTTGAGGACTTGAGTTTCAAGTATGAGCATCCGGTCGCCTACCAGCGCATAAGCGATAAGATAAAGTCCTCGGAAGCGAAACGCTCGGCTGTGTATAATGACTTTTCTGCGCCGATAAAGGAAAAACTGACGGAGATGGGTCTACGTTTCGAGGCGCATTCACGGCTTAAATCGGTCTATTCGATATGGCGCAAGATGGAGACGAAGCATATCCCGTTTGAGGAGGTCTATGACCTCTATGCGATGCGCATCATTTTTGATTGTGACGATGTTTCTCAGGAAAAGACGATATGCTGGAACATATATGCGGCGATAACCGACCTGTACCGGCTGCATCCCGACCGTACCCGTGACTGGATAAGCAATCCCAAGGCCAACGGCTATCAGGCGCTTCACCTGACGGTAATGGGTACTGACGGCAATTGGGTTGAGGTGCAGATACGCAGCAGCCGCATGGACGAGATTGCCGAGAAGGGCTTTGCCGCCCATTGGAAATACAAGATAGGGGAGGGTGATGAGGAATCGGAGCTGAATGTGTGGCTACGTACCATCAAGGATATTCTCAATGACCCCAGCCCCAATGCCATCGATTTTCTCGATACGCTGAAACTCAATCTGTTCTCATCGGAAATAGTTGTGTTCACTCCCAAGGGCGAACTGTTGACGCTACCCAAGAATTCCACTGTGCTCGATGTCGCCTTTGAGCTCCACTCGCAGATAGGGTTCCATTGTATAGCCGGGAAGGTCAATCACCGGCTTGTCCCTCTGTCCCATCGCCTGCAAAGCGGGGATCAGGTGGAGGTTCTCACGTCCCAGTCGCAGACACCTCAGGCCGAATGGATCAACTTTCTTGCCACCGCCAAGGCCAAGACCCGCTTACGCGCGGCACTGCGCAGGGAACAGCAGCCGGTAATGGACAGGGGGCGCAAGATATTCGAGGAATTCCTGTCGAAACAGGGTGTCCCGATGACAAATGAGGTACTGACAAAAGTCCTTGGGGTATACAGGTTGCAGAACCGGGAGGAGCTGTATGTGGCACTCGGCAGCGAAGATCTGACCCTTGACGATAATTGCGTCAAGGCATTCAAGAAACAGTCACCGTCATTGTTGACAAAGATATTCCGCAGGAACAAGGTCAGGGAGGAGTTCCCTGACCCTGCTCCGGCAAAGAACAAGATAAACACGAAGGAAACCTATATACTGCGTTCGGACGATAACGGCTCCAATTTCAAGATTGCCGACTGTTGCTGTCCTATTCCCGGGGATGACGTGATGGGATTTATCGACGAGAACGGGGATGTTGTCGTGCATGCGCTGACCTGTCCCCGGGCCAATGTGCTCAAAGCGAGTTACGGATCGCGTATCGTGGCTACGCGGTGGGCGGTGGAAACAGGGGAGTTCCTTGCGTCGATACGCATCGAGGGGATTGACCGCATGGGAATTCTTCAGGAACTCATACAGATGATATCCACGCATCTTGCCATCAATATCCGCAAACTTGATATCGAGGCGGAGAATGAAGTGTTCCATTGCGACCTTTCGGTTCTTGTCGAGGACACCGGGGTTGTGACCGACTTGTGCAATAAAGTGAAGAAAATCAATGGAGTGAAGCGCGCTACAAGGACAAGTTAGCGGCGCCCATTCCTGTCGAAGAAGATAAAAATGGTATTATGGGACTGTTTACGAAAAAGAAATTGTCGCGTTCGCTGCTGTTTGTCGCGGCGACGTTCATCATAGTCTATTTCCTGCCGAGAAGCGGCATACAGGATTATTATTACGAGATAAACCGTCCATGGAGTTATTCGCTGCTTACCGCACCGTTTGATATTCCGGTGCATCTCGATTCGGTAAGGGCTGTCCAGGTCAAGGACAGCATAGATGTCACTTTCCTTCCGGTGTTTAAACGTGACACCGGGGTCGACCGGTCGGTAGTGGACGAATTCAGCGAGTGTGTCAATTCCGATGCCGGATCGGTGCTGTCGCCATCGGAGCGCGGGCAGTTGACGGAATATGTCAGGAGGCTTTTTGCCGACGGGATAGTCGATCAGGAGGTATATTCGGGAATCGAGTCGGGTAAATTGCCCTACGTGAGATTCATAAAGGGCAATGTCGCGACTAATGTCCCTACATCGGGATACAAATCCCCGCGTGTGGCATACGCCACGCTCGACAGCGTGTTCAGTAACCCGCGTTACCGTGCTGTTATCGAGACTTCCGGCCTGTCAAGGCTGCTGGTGCCTAATGTGGTGTGTGACACGGTGGCTTCCAAGCGTTTAAGGGATGAACTGTACAGGAAGGCTATGGCACCGGTGGGGGTGATACAGCAGGGTGAACGCATAATCGACCGTGGGGACATCGTGACCCCGCAGCTGTACACGGTGCTGAAAACCTACGACGGCATGATGGCAGAGAAAGGTCTTGGACGTGACAACGGCAATATCTATCCCCTGCTCGGCCAGATGCTGTTTGTCATAATCCTGCTGGCGGCACTGTACTGTTATCTGTATTTCTTCCGCCGTGACATGTATGATGACTTCCGTTCGATTGTGTTCATAATGCTGATGGTGGTGGGGTTCACCGTGCTGGCATTTTTCATGACACAGACATTCCGTAACGGGCTGTATGTGGTGCCGTTTACGATAATCCCGATCATGATGCTCATTTTCTTTGACGCGCGTACAGGCTTGTTCTGCCACATCATAACCGTCATGTTGTGCTCGATAACGGCGACGTTCCCGCTGGAATACGTCTTTATACAGTTCATCGCCGGAATCACCGCTATAAATTCGCTGAAGGAGCTGTCGCAGCGTTCCCAGCTCATACGCACTGCCACGCTTGTATTCCTTGCCTACAGCCTGTCATACGTGGCGGTTGTCGTGATGCTGTCGGGGTCGGTCGAGGACATCTCGTTGAGGATGTTCGGGTTCTTCGGGATAAATGCATTGTTCATATCGTTCGCATACGTGCTGATATTCATTTTCGAACGCCTGTTCGGCTTCACGTCGATGGTGACGCTTGTAGAGTTGTCGGACATAAACAATCCGCTGTTGCGGGAACTGTCGGAAGAGTGTCCCGGAACGTTCCAGCATTCGATGTCGGTGAGTACGCTTGCGTCGGATGCCGCTCTGCGTGTGGGTGCTAATGTGCAGCTTGTCCGTGCCGGTGCGCTGTATCATGACATAGGGAAAATAAACAACCCGGCATTCTTTACCGAGAACCAGCATGGGGTGAATCCCCATGACGCCCTGTCTCCGGTGCAGAGCGCACGTGTGGTTATCGGGCATGTGACCGACGGTCTGAAACGGGCGGAGAAAGCCAAGCTGCCGGCTGTGGTGCGTGATTTCATAACCGAACATCATGGTCACGGCAAGGCCAAATATTTCTATAACACTTATTGCAATGCCCATCCCGATGAGGAAGTGGATGAGTCGCAGTTCACATACCCCGGACCGAATCCGCGGTCGAAGGAGACGTCGATACTGATGATGGCCGACTCAGTGGAGGCTGCCTCGCGGTCACTCGCCGAGCATACCCCGGAAGCGATTTCCTCGCTTGTGGAACGTATAATCAACGCCCAGATCGCTGACGGGTTGCATGATGACTCCCCGCTGTCGTTCAGGGATGTCAGGCTGATAAAGGAATCGTTCATATCGCGCCTGCGGACCATGTACCATGCGCGTATATCCTATCCGGCTGATCCCGTGGCCAAGAAATAGTAACCAAAATCACATAATACAGTAACCAAAATCACATAATTATGACTAATGAAAAAGATTGGCAGGAGCGGTATAAACGTCACATACTCCTGCCTGAAATAGGTGTAGAGGGGCAGAAGCGTATAAATGCGGGGCGCGTACTTGTCGTGGGGGCCGGCGGTCTCGGTTCGCCGGTGATGATGTATCTCGCTGCTGCCGGAGTGGGTACGATAGGCGTTATCGACGGGGACAGGGTGGACATGTCCAACCTCCAGCGGCAGATTATCCACGGGGTCAATGATGTGGGGCGCCTGAAGGTGGAGTCGGCGCGTGACAGGATCGCTGAGGTGAATCCTGAAGTCAATGTAGTGATGTACCGTGAGTTCCTTGATGAGGGAAATGCGGCGAGGATAATGGAAGACTATGATTTCATTGTCGATGCCACCGACAGTTTCGGATTGAAAATGCTGATAAATGATACGTGTGTCGCGGTAGGGAAGCCTTTTTCCCATGGCGGAATATCGGGTTTTGGCGGACAGACGATGACTTACGTCCCCGGTTCGGCAAGTTACCGTTGCCTGTTTGACAGTGAGCCTGTCGTGTCAGAGGTCAGGGGACCGTTCGGGGCGGTTCCGGGTATTATCGGTTCGGTTCAGGCTGCCGAGGCGATAAAGTATCTTGCCGGTGTAGGTGAGCTGCTTACCGATCGTCTGCTGATAATGGATGCTCTCAGTATGAGTTTTACTGTCATTAATATCAGCAAGTGATTGCCGGAGACCCCCTCAGTCACAGCGCTTTCTTGGAGACCCCCTCAGTCGCCAGGGCGACAGCTCCCCCTTGTAGGGGGCGCAATTGGTGGGGCAATCCTGTGCTGCCCTGTGTATTTATGGAGACCCCCTCAGTCGCTGGGCGACAGCTCCCCCTTGTAGGGGGAGCACTTGATGGGGCAATCCTGTGCTGCCCTGTGTATTTATGGAGACCCCCTCAGTCGCCAGGGCGACAGCTCCCCCTTGTAGGGGGCGCACTTGGTGGGAGACACGTGATCCATTGTAGGGGGAGCAATTTTGAAGTGTTAAAGATTGGTAATTTTAGGGGCGGTTGTATTGCTTTGGCTGAAAATGTGATTAATTTTGTGAATTGACTATAACTATAATCGGATACTATAACTAATTAATCACTAATTAATCACTAATTTATAAACCTAACAATTACATGAAAAAACTTCTATCTACCATGGCTGTACTTGTTGCATTAAGTGCACAGGCACAGCAATTTGAGGTTGTTTCGATGCAACGCCTCAAAGCGGGAACACAGGCGGAGAATTTCCACCCTGTCTTTACCCCTGATGGAAATTCACTTATCGTGACATCAGAAGAGTTCAACGGTATAGGAATCATCGACTTGCAGAGCAAGGATTTTACCCGTCTCACCGATATGGCGGGTGCCGGTTACAAAGTTGCCATAAGCGAGGACGGAAAAAAGATTCTGGCACATGAGATCGACGGAATGAGCCAGACAGCGTCCCTCTATAGCATCGACATCGCGAGCAAGGAGATCACTCCTATCGTCAAGGATGTAGAGCATTTCAACAATGTGAATGTGCTCAACGGCGCGGCAGTGTTTGCTGTCGAAGGCCGTGCGATGGTCCGCCAGGTTGCCGGCAAGGTGTTGTCACCCAAGGCTGTGACTGTATCCAACAGCGGTCCGTTCGTAACCGAGGAGGATCTTAAGCTGGTGGTCTACAATAACGGAAAGCGCACTGTAGTAGACCCGTTCTCAACCCCCGACTATGACGCCCAGTACTGCTGGTCAAGCGTTTCACCCGACGGCACCAAGCTGCTCTTCGTGAGCGGGAACAATGCATTCGTGACCGACCTTAACGGGAACAATGCTGTGGATCTCGGTCCTCTCCATGCACCGAAATGGCGCGGGAACGACTATGTGGTTGCTATGCTCGATGACGATGACGGATACTTCTATACATCATCGGAGATCGTGATTATCGGCGCTGACGGCAAGAACATGCAGCAGCTCACCACAACTTCCAAAGAGATCAAAATGTTCCCCTCGGTTTCAAATGCCGGTGACAAGATTGCCTATCACACAATCGAGGGTAATATCTATGTAATGACCATTAAACAGAAATAATTAATCCATGAAAAAGATATTATTATCAGCGTTATTGCTGTCAAGCGTCACTTTCGGGGCTGATGCTGTGACATACGCCTACGATGTAGCCAGCAACTACACCGGAACATACGCCCTGTCTTCAAAGGCCAACTTTGCTGCCAACAACAAGACAGGCACAAGTTCAAACTACGGTAAGAGCGGTAAATACTACCTGAATGCCGGTCACGGCGGATTTGACTCGGATGACCGTCCTACCCCGATGCCTCTTATCGGTGAATACCTTTACGAGTCAGAGACCAACCTCGACCGTACACTGCACTTGCAGCAGTTCATTACGCAGAACGGCGGTCAGGTGAAGATGTCCCGTACAAAGAACACTTCAGCCAATGACTTGAACCTGACTTCGATCGCGTCTTATTCAAGTTCATACGGCGGTTACTTCCTTTCTCTCCACTCCAATGGGGCAAATGCAAGTGCCAACTATCATATCGCCCTCTACAAGGGTTCGAATTCAACCAACTCGGTGGGTGGCTCAAAAAATATGGCATACCAGAACTCATACTATGCCTATCAGGTGAACCTGACCGAGTACACTTACGGTACAGCCCGTTCAATGGCCGACTACGACCTGATGGGATGGCACTATGGAGTGCTCCGTACCAACACTGCTCCCGGATTCCTTGTTGAAACATGGTTCCATGACTACCGCGGTGAGGCGTTGCGTATGAAGAGCTCATACTACAACAAGTTCCTCGCATGGCAGATGGCGCGTGCAGCATTGGTCTATCCAGGCGGTACAGGCAGCCTTCCCGCATGTATCGTGGGTGACGTGCGCGACCTGAGCAAGGCGTGCGGCTACAGCAGCAGCACCTACGCTACCCGCGGCCGTGACCTTTATCTTGCGTTGAACAATGTAACTGTCACACTGTACAATTCGAGCGGTACCGAGGTGGCTTCATGCAACACCGGGTCAAAGTGTAACGGTGTGTTCGCGTTCTTCGTACCTGCAGGCACTTATACAATCAAGGCAACCAAGGACGGCTACAAGACCGGAACAGTGGCATCGTTCACCGTTGCAAACAATACGCAGTACGAAAAGCAGATTAACATGAGCGAAGGTGTTGATACCGGAATCTCATTGAATCCCACAACCGCTACATTCGGCGAGACAACTGCCGGCACCACTTCATCAAAGACCGTAACCGTAACCGGTACAAGCCTGACCTCGAACATCTCTATCGCCAACAGCAATGCCACCAATTTCAAGGTTTCTCATACATCACTCGGCACTACCGGCGGTACAATCACCATCACCTACCAGCCCCAGAGTGCAGGTTCTCACTCTACTACCCTCACATTCACCAGCGGAAGCCACAAGGCAACAATGGTCGTGAACGGTACAGCCAAGAATGCTCCCCTTACTTTCACCGAAGGTTGGAACTATTCGGAAAACTCAGGCAAGAAAGCCGGCTGGATGGCAAATTACACCAACTACCGTAACATGGCATTCGGTGACGGCAAGCTGTATATCGTCGATGCTACCAATAACAAGGTGCTGGTTGTAAAGGCCCAGACTGCCGAACTGATCAAGGAACTTGACATGACCGGCGTATCGGGCGGAGCCCTTGCACTTGTCGATGTGGCATACGTGGACGGCAAGCTCCTCGGTACCAACATCGCGTTGTCGACCAACGATACAATGAAGACACTCAAGGTGTACATCTGGGACAACGATGACGCTGCACCGCGCGTGCTCCTTGAAACGACCGATCTCGGCGGTATGACACGTATCGGTGACTGTATCGATGTACAGGGCAACCTGACCAGCGGCAAGATATGCTACTTTGCCCAGCAGACCCGTGACTATACGGCTTCGGACGGCACAACCGCCAACGGAAACTGTAACTCACTCGTGACATACGCCATCACTAACGGCACAGTGGCGACCTCTCCGGTCGTGGCCGATGTCGATGCGTTCATTGCAGGTTACTCACCCCGTGCTGTACCCGACGGAAACAACTTCTGGGTATTGGGACAGTGGTATCACTCTTCACAGATCTCGGCTACGGGCGAGCTCCTGCAGTCAGTCCCGACAACCGCGTTCAACCTGCGCCAGACTTCGGACGGTTGCGGTAACGACTTCGTCCCGTTCAAGTTCAAGGGAACACAGTATGCGTTCGCAACCGACTATCAGGCAGTAAAAGATGCCAACGGTGACGGAACATATACCGACGCAGAAATCTACGCATCATCGTTGCTCGGCGGCCGTGCAGTGCTTATCGACGGAAGTGCGGGCTGGGCAGTAGAAGGACTGGCCAACACAGGTAACTATCCGTCGGCAGGTATGGGTTCAACCACCCGTAACACTTCTTATTCGACAAGCCTCTGTGTAAACGTGAACGGTGACAGCGGTGTTGAAATGTGGGTATTGATCCATAACCAGGGTATCGCCTACTACAAGCACGGAACAGCTCCGACATATACTTACGATCCTGTTCCCGAAATCAGCACATCGACCTCGGCAGTCAGCCTGTCGGCAATCGACGGTTACAGCGCAAGCCAGGATATAACGGTTACCGGAACACTCCTCACCGGCAATATCACTGCAAGCCTGAGCGGTCACAGCTCATTCTCTATCGACAAGACTTCGCTCGGCACTACCGGCGGTACAATCAAGGTTACATTTGCCCCGACAAGCGTAGGTACACACACCGCAACGCTCACACTGACATCTGCCGGTGCTGCAACCAAGACTGTCACCCTGACCGGTGAGGCAGAGGCCGCCATTGCAAAGGGTCTCACCAAGGTATGGCAGAACACTACAAACGTACCGGGTGAAGCCGCAGGCGGTGACACGCGTTTCGCAGCTGTGTCCAACGGCAAGCTCGTGACTGCAGACAAGGCAAACCTGAAACTTGTGGAACTTACAGAAACCGGCACATCCGATCTGTATGACCTTTCATCGGCCTTCTCAACCCAC
>JAFTRI010000028.1 GCA_017462345.1 Muribaculaceae bacterium | reverse complement strand
CTTACGCTAATGTAGAGGACTGGAACGTAAAAGCAAAAGACCTCGCAGAACGTTTCATCAAGAACTTCAAGAAGTTTGAAGGAAACGAAGCAGGAAAGGCTCTTGTTGCAGCAGGACCTCAGCTCTAATAGATACAATTTTATTAGAAATACCAATAGAGGCTATGCCGAAGGCATGGTCTCTATTTTTTTGTGGCCGAGGCTGATGCAGGAGACCCTCTCCGCCCTACGGGCACCTCTCCCTCGTAGGGAGAGGAATTGTCGAGTGGTCCGGCTGAGATGGGGAAATTCTTGACCCCCTCAGTCGCCATAGGCGACATGTCGAGAGCCTCGACGCGCGATCCTGTATAGGGAGAGCAATTCCGCCTCAAACCGCAGCAATGGCTAACGATTGGGTAACCCTCTCCGGCACTGCGGGCACCTCTCCCTCGAAGGGAGAGGAATTGCTGAGTGGTCCGGCTGAGGCGGGGAGAATTCTTGACCCCCTCAGTCGCCATAGGCGACAGGCCGAGAGCCGCGACACGCGATCCTGTATAGGGAGAGCAATTCCAGCCGCGACGCGCAACACTGCCCTCAGTAGCTGCGACGGTTTTCCGGAATGTGCTTAACCGGCTTCTTTCTGCCAACTTTTTCAGGAAAATACGGAAGTATACTTATTCGGACAATGTACTACGTTATATGACAGAAACGGAGGCACAGACACCTACATCGCCACTATGCCCAACAATAACACGCTGTACCTCCGCGAACCTGATGACAGTGAAGGCGACACTTACATCCGCATACGCTAACCGCCGCCCCAAGGCGAGACTATGCGGATAAAATGTTTTTATGCAGGAAAGATTTGCACAAATGAAAATGATTCTCTACATTTGTACCGTAATCAATTCATACTTATAAATAATCACATCCCTGTATACACTTTACAACATGTTAGAAAGTGCCATGTCGTGAGACACGGCACTTTCTTATTTGTGGGTCATGCCTATACAGGCACTGGACAGGAATACAAGCAACAAAAACAGAAAAGCCGCCTGTAAAACAGACAGCTTAAACTGTAGCCCATAGGAGAATCGAACTCCTCTTTCAAGAATGAAAATCTTGCGTCCTAACCGATAGACGAATGGGCCAAGGTATCTCCTCTTACGCCAACCTAAACGAATCAGGCAGCGAGCTTGTTAACGTGCTTAGCGAGCTTGCTCTTGAGATTAGCAGCCTTATTCTTGGAGATAGTCTTCTTGCCGGCGAGCTTGTCAAGCATAGCAGTTACTTTCTTCAATGCTGCTTCAGCCTCAGCCTTATCGGTCATATTACGAAGGCGACGCACAGCAGTACGTGCGCTCTTTGCATAGTAACGATTGCGAAGTCTCCTTGACTCTGTCTGGCGGATTCTCTTAACAGATGATTTGTGATTTGCCATTATTGATAAATAATTAAATCTTAAAGTATTGTTATATTGTGTAGCCCATAGGAGAATCGAACTCCTCTTTCAAGAATGAAAATCTTGCGTCCTAACCGATAGACGAATGGGCCATGTCGACTTCTCGAAAAGCGAGTGCAAATATAGGGACATTTTTCCAAACCCACAAATTTTTTTCCCCAATACTACGATTTTAAGTTTTTTTGGGCATGTATTCAGGCATATTTCCCTCACAAACGGTGCTTTTTCGTAACTTTATGCTGAAATTGCGAGATATATGTACCGACAATTACACTGTATCGCATTACGCACAATCAAATATAGCGAGAAGCATTCCATCCTAAGCGCGTACTCGATGGAAATGGGACGCATCTCATTCCTGACACCAGCAGGTGCCGGACGGGAAGCCACAAGGAGGCGCGCACTGACGATGCCGCTCGGAAGTTTTGAATGCGTCGGAGACATCAGAGCCGGCCGCGACATATACACGATGAAAGAGCTGCGGGCGACAAGCGTGTTCCACGATATACGTTCCAATCCTGTAAAGGGTGCCATCGCACTGTTCATTGCAGAAGTCCTGTCGGTCGTGTTACGCGAAAACCAGGAAGACCTTGTGCTGTTCACATTCCTAAACTATGCCATAAAGCGTCTCAATGACACGGATTCATCAAAGGCAAGCAATTTCCACATCTGTTTCCTGTACAAGTTAGGACGATACATCGGTATAGAACCGGACGTGTCCACCTACCGTGAAGGGCGCATCTTCGATATGCTCGACGGGACTTTCCGCACGACAGCCCCACTCCACAACAATTATCTGAAACGGGAAGCGGCAACCGTAGTTGCCGCCCTTTCGCGTATGACATTCGACAATATGCATCATTTCCGTTTCACACGTGGAGAACGGCATGACCTTCTCGACAACATATTGCGCTATTACACCATCCACTATGCGACGCTATCGTCGCTACGCTCCATCGATGTACTGCGCGCCCTATTTGACTAAGACGCGACGCGCAACATCACCCGATGACACAATGTACAAGCCGTGCGGGAGCCGCATACGCCCAGTACCGGCCGCCATACTTCCGTCATACCAGACAACTCCGTCGACCGAGCATACCATCACATTGATATTCCCGTGGCATTCGACAACCAGTTCCCCTCCGGCACAGTAGGCATCCCATTCCCCATGCATACCGACAGCCTCAATGCCTAACGAGGAGGTATAGTCGGGAATCTCAATATCATCAATATTAAAACGTTTTCCTGCCGTCTGCTGAAAACGAAGGCGGATGTTTCCAGTCTTGTTCACCGCAACAGAGTACATCGTATAGTCACCAGATGATATAGCCACACTTCCCGCAGCAATCCACGTATTCCCGCCATCGACAGAATACTGCAGCTCCATTGCCGCCTCGGCGTCGTTACCCCACCTGGCTATGTAGAACGATACCGTCCCGGCACCGAAAGGCTTATCCTCAGTCATCTCTATATAGCTTGACGATGTTTTTCCAAAACGAGCCGACTGTTCCCCTCGGGATGTGTCACTTGACCAGATTCCGGCATCGGAAAATTTCCATACAGAGGCAGAGCCATTATACAGGACAGAAGGAGTGTAGCTTCCCATACCGGTGGCATCCTGCTCAAAGTCCTCAATGAAAGCCGCTGACGAAACCACATGCCCGACAAAATCCAGCGTCTCTGCATAACATTCGCCCGACACGGCATTGACCACCGTTGTATAAGTACCTTCCTTTTCAGCATTTATGCGCAGATAGAACCGGTCTTCCAGAGCGTCAAGCACCGTATTTTGCGCCCATGCCGACTTGTCGGTACTCACTTCAAACGGCGCGGACACCGAAACGACAATATCCTCCTCTATACATTCGGCATATATCCCTACCTCAACAGCATCGGACGGAGTTCCAGGCGTAGCACTCAACGACATTTCCCCTTCATAGCTGAACTGCAGGACCGGCACAGGAGCCGCTGTGGTAACGGTGACGGCATTAGACACGTATGCAGGAGAAGACACGGTATAGGTATAGACCGTTTCCGGGTCAAGGCCGTCAACCGTATATCTCTCATCAGCCGCAGGCACGCTCACCGGATACCCGTCAACCATAACACCGTCCTTATACAAGGCTATACTATAGTCCACAGGACTATCTCCATCGATATTGACCCAATGAGCGACAAACGATGACTGGGTAATATCGGTAGCCTCCCCGGCAGGAAGCCCGTCAATGGCAGACACCGACAATTCCACAACAGAAGAGCAACTGCCGGAGGAGAATGTGATCGTACCGGCAGCAGACACAGCGGCAGCAGACACATAAGATGCCGTAACCGACGCACCGGCCTCGGAGTTCACCTCCGCCACAGACAAGGTTGTAGACGATACCGAAAATCCCTCACCGACAACCCTGACCGTCACATCATCAGCAAGAGCAACCCCCTTGACCGGAATAACTACCGACCGGGGAACATTTACCGCTGTCACCCCTATATCAACCACCGACCCGTCGACCGGTTGACTGATTGCAGGATCGACCGTGCCTCCGGCGCTCCATGCCTCAGAGACCTTGCTACCCCACACGTGCTCGGCAAGATCAGGATAATCGATATAAGGATTCCTGTTTTTCTGATGGACGTATACAGCATTATTGCGTACAATCTCCTTTTGGCTTACCGGGTCCTGACGATGCCACTTCAAAAAAAGCCCCACAGCCCATGAGGAGTAGCATGGGTAACTGTTCCCTGCAATTACAGCCCCGCTCCATGACGAGATGCGATCATTATAGCATGTGGCCATGTAAAAATAGGTGCGTGCAAAATCCCCCTTGTATTCATCATCGGGCTCGAACACCTTGCCGGTATACCCCGGGAAAGTACACGTCCCAACACGCCCCAAAGCCTTCACTCCACCACTGGACGGCAACTTCGTACCTCCGGAGCATTCGCCAAACGGATAATTGCTCCGCTGCCCGTTAACCTTGCCATCAGTGGGATAGACATGGAACGCATCGCTTTTCATTGGTGAAGCAGAATTGAACCAACTCTGCGGTACAGAGTGCTCACGATTGATACAGTCGCCCACCGACGAGTAATTGCCACAATGCTCAGCCCCGACGACCCACTCCTTAGTAGAATACATATCCCACACGGTGCCGTTTTCGCGGACATCAGAAGTCTTATACACTTCCCATAACCCGTCGTAGCTTACTGTCGTATGAGGCGAAATCGTGTTATAAAGGGCTGTCAGCAAAGCCTGACCGGACTTGCCTTCACAGGAGGCATAGTAACCGGATGGTGCCTGAGCGAATGAGGCAACGGAAAATGTTGCCGATACCAATAACTTAAAAAGACGCTTACCGTTCATGATCACTTAATTTCTATACCGCTATCTTCGTATTCTTTTATCCGGTCCTTGAGGTTTACCACGCGTTTTGCCTTACGATAGTAGAAAGCAGACATTACAGCGGCAAAAAGGACTGCAGAGAGCAGCACCCCGATGATGTCAGTCCCTGAAATGTCACCGAAACACAGTTCAAACAGCAGATATACCGCAGTATAAGTGAAAGTGCTTGATACACCGTAAGCTATTGTCTTTTTCAGAACCCGGGATTTCATCTTGTACCGTTCAAGTAAGGTTTGAGCAGCTCTCCCCATGCCTTATAGCCCTTGCCCATCAGCTTAAATCCGTCATTGGTGTATACAGCTTTAAGGTCGCCGTTCTCATCGGCGAATGTACCGTAGGCATCAATCCAGGTCACCTTCAGTTTCTTGGCAAGTTTCCGCAACTTTTTATTTGCGGCCTTGACTTTCTTTGCCGATCCGGCGAACGAGGCATACTTTTCATAGGTCGAGTTTACCGGGGTTATGCTTTGGATAAGTATCTCGGTTCCGGGAGACAACTCACGTATCGCGTTGACAGCCTCAGTCATCTTGCCGACGATAATGTCCGCATCGAAATTTGCGCTCAAATTTACACCCTTCGGAGCGTTCTCGTCAAGATTGTAGCTTGACAAGAGCAGAATTTTTGCCGGTTTATGTGCAGCGACACTCTTTGCAAGAGCAGGCAGAGAATTTACCACATCGGGCCATGTGTTACGCGACTTCACCGACGGATTCTCGAGCAGCTCGTGCCATTCGGCACCACCCACAAGATTGTTGCCGAGGATAACGATGTCCCCACTGCCCAGGGGATATATGTCGCCATCACCGAATGTCCTGCCGGGTGTGACATATCCGGCTATCGCATCACGCCATATCCTGTAACCCGCCTCATTCAAGTGCAATCCGTCGTTGGTGAGATGGCGCGGCAACTTACACTCACGATCAGCGAAAAGCGGGAACAGGTTAATCCATGTAATTCCCTGACGTCGGGCAACCTGTTCAAGGAAGACATTTCCCTGCAAGATAATCTCCTCTTTCCCGATCATATTCTTATACCGCTTGAAATCATTGTTTATAGGGAGCCAGCTTTGCAGATAAAGCTCAGTTCCGGGAGAGGCCTTCTTTATTTTCACGATAAGATTCTCCACGGCAGAGACGATACTGTCGGGAGTCAGATGATGGGACACGTCATTCACACCGATGAGAAGGAACAGCTTGCGTGGATGCCCCTTTAGCACGAAGTCGATACGGTCGGAAACCCCTTGTACTATATCTCCGATAATCCCACGGTTTTTCACATCAGGATTACCGAACATCTCGTTCCAACGGCCATTATCGGTAAGGCTGTTCCCGACAATCACAATGTCGTTGCCGTCTATTGCCGGCAATTCGGCAAAATGCGAGGCACGCTGGTGGTAATAGGGGGTATAGGTGTTTGCCGCAGGAGCATCCTGGGAAAGATAGTCGTAAACATCGTTTGCATTTGCTGACACTGCTCCCAATCCGAGCAAACATGCCATTAGAGTTTTGCGTATCATATCGAGTTAAAGTATTGATTTATTTCTGCAAAATTACATTATTTTGCCATATTTACGTAAATTTGCCCTCCCATTTATACCACCATTCGCAACCGAACATGGAACAGAACGATAAAATTCCGCTGACAGGCATGACCCTGCCCCAACTTCAGGAGGTAGCGGCAGGCTGCGGGATGCCGGCTTTTGCAGCGAAGCAGATGGCGCAATGGCTCTATGAAAAGCGCGTCACCACAATAGACGGGATGACCAATCTGTCGCTGAAAGCGCGCCGCCGGCTTGCAGAAAGCTATTGCATAGGCCGTACCGCCCCAAAGGCAGAAGCCCGTTCAGCTGACGGGACGGCAAAGTACCTGTTTGACGGAGCGGGCGGCCGGGATATTGAGGCTGTATATATCCCCGACAGGGAACGTGCCACATTGTGCGTATCATCACAAGCCGGGTGCAAAATGAATTGCCATTTCTGCATGACCGGCAAGCAAGGATTCCACGGAAATCTGTCGGCCAACGCCATAATCAACCAGATGCTATCGATTCCGGAAAGCCAATCGCTCACCAACATCGTGTTCATGGGGATGGGCGAGCCGATGGACAACCTCAACGCGGTGCTCACGGCAGTGGACATACTCACTGCCCCATGGGGCCTGGCCTGGAGCCCGAAACGCATCACAGTCTCATCCATAGGCAAGATAACAGAGCTACGTACACTACTTGACACGACAAAGGTGCATATAGCGATAAGCATCCACTCGCCGTTCCCGTCGGAGCGTGCGCAACTGATGCCGGTCGAACGCGCTTACCCGATAACCGACGTGCTCGAGCTGTTGCGCGGGTATGACTTTTCCCATCAACGACGGCTATCGATGGAGTATATTGTATGGAAAGGACTCAATGACGACCTGCGCCATGCCGATGCACTTGCACGCCTGCTGCGAGGGCTTGACAGCAGGGTAAACCTCATACGTTTCCACGCGATACCCGGAGTGGAGCTAAAGAGCACCTCAGAAACTGCAATGACAGCATTTCGCGACAGGCTGAACGAGCTCGGCATCACAGCCACCATACGTGCCTCACGCGGGGAAGACATCATGGCCGCATGCGGTATGCTTGCGGGCAAATCACGCGATTAGACACACTGTTTTTAAGAAAAAGGGTACAAAAAGAAACAATCTATTTATTTTTTCATTACATTTGCATCGTTTTTCATCTTAGTCTTAGATATAAAGATTAGAATTGAGCCGTGTGACCATTGGGTAATGGTCTTCATTTTTCAGCATAAATTAACCTAAAAAATAGTTGTATGAAAAAATTTTACTCGTTTATGATTATGGCAATCGCCATACTCGCTGTTTCGTTTTCAACGAATGCAGCCACAATAACCCTCAACGTGGATGACCCCTCAAGGGTGGAAGTACAGGTACAGTACGAACCGGTAACCCTTGAAGCCGGAGTCGACACCCAATTTGAAATAGAGGATTACACCAGCATCTATATAGTGGCCAAAGACGGCAATTTCCTTAAATCGGTAACCCGCCGCGGCTCTTACGCAGAACAGGTCTACAACATGAGTTCATGCAGCCTGTACTGCAACACTGCCTCCGACTATGAAGGAGTTATATGGGACATAGTCTCTTGCAATGCCGATGATGCCCGTGATGCAGAAGTAATCGTAATTGCCGATGAAGGCGCAAACATCTCATGCCAGCGCAGTAACACGTATTCATACGTGACACTTGCCGACGGCGAGAACAAAGTCAAATTCATGTCGCAAGACGAAATACCGTTGTCATTCTCCCACAATACCTACGACAAGACGCTCTATCAAGTTACGCATAACAACGTTGCAGTAGAACCGCAAGGTTCATATTTCTATGTTTCACCCCAAGACGGTGACACGATTAAAGTCACCTCCAATTTCCCTGATGTCGATGTTCCCGTCAAGTTCACATACGGAGAAGGAGCAGAGGGATTCATCACAAGCGTAACAGTGGACGGAACAAGCGTGACCAACTACAATGACGACAACTTCACTGTGAAGCTCGGTTCAAAAATCGTAATACGCGGCAATACCAACGACTATAAATTCGATTCTCTGGTCATCAACGGTGAGACCTATACCAACTCATATTTCTACAGCTACGAATTCACTGCTACAGAAACAGAATACAATATTGAAGTAAATGCACATCCCTATGGGACAATAAAGGCATACGTAACCGTAGATAATCCCAATAATGTAACCGTCTACCGCGGATACTCATCAAGCGGAGACATTGTCAGCCTTGAAGCCGGGGTGAAAACCGAGGTAGAACTAAGCGAAAACAACCCGATGCTTTCATGGGCTGCCGCATCAGGCTGCTTTATCGACGCTGTAAGCGTAACGATAGACGGGGTTACAAGCAACACATCGA
The DNA here is from genome assembly GCA_017462345.1 of Muribaculaceae bacterium. GTDB lineage: Bacteria > Bacteroidota > Bacteroidia > Bacteroidales > Muribaculaceae > RGIG4079. Next base: position 20,229 of record JAFTRI010000028.1, on the reverse strand, counting down.
GCACAACCCTTAGAAGCATTGTTGAAGGCACAGAAATCTCAATCACCACGGGAGTGATTGTCCGGGACAAGACAGCATTAGTGTGGATTGATGACAAGACCCAAGCCCAAAGCTATTGCAGCTTCTACGGTTCATACGACCGCTATCTGCACTCTTTCAGCCAGCTGGAGACAGGTTATAATGAAGTTGTTTTCGGAGACATCGACAACCCGTTCCAACTGTCACTTTACGCCACCGACAGCAGTATCACACCAGCCGTCTACCAAAACGACAATGCAGTAGAGTACAAATACGGTTACAATGTCACATTTGCAGATAAAGATGTTGTCAAACTGTTCTTCTCCACCGCCACACCGTCTTTCTACAATGTAACGTTTGAAACATCAGGAGATGTTTCTGCCGTAAGCTGCACAAAAGACATTATCTCTACGGTCGAGGCATGGCAAGATGGCTTCAGTGTCCTGCAGGGCACCCAGATTGACATTGCCGGCAGCAACATCGCTGTTGAAGTCAACGGAGTCACCGTCACAGCTGATGAAAACAGCAAATACACATTTACCGTCGGACAGGACACCAATGTCAAGATCACAGGTGACAGTTCAGGCATCGAAGGCATCAGTACAGGAGTTGAATCCAAGGATAACAACGTGTATAATCTCCAAGGTATCCTGATCAAAAAGAATGCCACCGATGACGAAATCTCCTCGCTTGCCAAGGGAATGTACATCATCAACGGCAAAAAAGTGTTCCGCAAATAATAAACTATAGAATAAGGCTACATGAATGTATGGAATGCCCTGACAAGGGATTCCATACATTTTGCGGTTATATAAACGAGCAATACGTATGAAGAAATTCTATCTCAGTCTTACATCTTTGGGTATTGTGCTGACGATGTCGGCGGCATCAACAGGGCTGGACCTGCAAAGCCGTGCCGCATTACGCCAGCACCGGACAGAAAAAATACCCGTCCATAATGCGTACACCAAAGCCCTGGAATCGGCAGGCATACCTGCAACACATGTCACAGCCCTCATAAGCCTTGCCGACAGCGCAAATGTCAGCGAGCTCGAGGCAGAGGGGGTGAATGTGGTGCGCACCCGCGGGAATATAGCCATGGTATCGATGCCGGTCGACATAGTGGAACGGGTCTCAACCCTTAAAAGCGTCAGGACACTGTCACTTTCGCGAAGAGCCATACCCAAGATGGACAAGGTGCGGGATGCGATGGGCGTGACAAAAATACATGCCGGAGAAGACCTGCCCCAAGCGTACACAGGGAAAGGTGTCATTACCGGCATAGTGGACCAAGGTGTCGACCCCAATAATATCAATTTCCTGAATGAAGACGGTTCTTCACGTATCGGGATGCTAAAACACATCTACATGAACAGCGCCGGGACCGACTATTATGAGGAAGACTACACTGCCGACAATATCTCAAGATTCAAGACCGACTCGGAAGAGGCATTCCACGGCACACACACATTGGGTATCATGGCAGGCGGATACAAGGGGATTGCAACTGTAGCCAAGGGCACAACCATGCTGAGCGCCAAGGTCGAAGAGGACAACAACCCGTTCTACGGTAACGCCCCGGAATCGGACATAGCAGTGTCGTGCGGAGACCTGAACGACATGTTTATTGCAACAGGAATCGACGACATGCTCACATACGCCTACAATGAGGGAAAGCCGGCGGTAATCAATGTGTCACTAGGAAGCAATGTAGGCGCACACGACGGGACAGAAACCATGAGCCGGTTCCTTGACCTTGCCGGTCAGGAAGCAATCATCTGCCTTGCAGCAGGAAATGAGGGTGAATTGCCTATTGCGCTGAACCAGACACTAACAGCCGAAGACACACGGTTGCAGACATTCATCTATCCCCATTCCGGAACTGTAAGCACTTCATCCGGAATATACTACAACCTCCGATACGGCCAGGTGTATATCTACAGCAATGACTCGACCGAATTCAAGGTGTCAATGATCGTCTACAACAAGGAACGTGGGACAACAACCATGTCTCATACAGTCAGCAGTAACATGGAGGGCTCTGCCGTCTACTACGCCTCTCCGTCATACGCGGGAGAGGGAGACATCTCAACAAACAGCAATTTCAACAAAGCTTTTGACGGATATGCGGGTATAGGGTCCATGATTGATTCCAATTCCGGCCGCTACTATGCCATGATTGACTATTTCACATCAGACAACCAGACATACAATTCCAACGGGAAATATATTCTCGGATTCATTGTCGAGGGGAAAGACGGGCAACGCATAGACTGTTTCTGCGACGGAGCATATACTTATCTTGACGGATACGGACAAGAGGGATGGGACAACGGAAGCAGAAACGGCTCGATCAGCGATATGGCATGTGCAAAAAACATATTGGTTGTAGGATCCTACAATACACGCAATGTATGGGTCTCACTTAACGGACGCCCCTATAATTACAATGGAGCATACACACCGGGGGAAATTTCCCCATTCTCCTCATACGGAACGCTTATCGACGGGCGTAACCTTCCACACGTATGTGCCCCCGGAGCTGCCGTCATCTCATCAAGCAACACCTATTACATTGATTATTACAGCGTTCCGGAAGACGCGTTACAGGCAAAATGCACCGTAAACGGCAGGTCCAATTACTGGCATCAGATGATAGGTACATCCATGGCTACACCGACAGTATCGGGAGCAATAGCCCTATGGCTGGAAGCCGACCCGACATTAACCATAGATGAAGTGAAAGAGATAGCCATGTCCACCGCAGTAAAAGATGAATATGTAACAAATTTCACAGGCGACCCGGCACAATGGGGCGCCGGAAAATTTGACGCATACGCAGGATTGAAAGAGGTTATACGCCGTGCAGCCGGAGTGGGCCAGCTCAGCGGCAGCAATGCCGGAGAGAGACTCATTGTCACCACCAACGGGAATGGTATGTACACCCTATTCCTTGGCGGAGCGGAAAAAATTGATGCCACACTCTACAATATTTCCGGACAACCGGTAGTCCATGAGACCATATCCGGAGACGAAGCTTCTATCGATGCCTCGCACCTCACGGCCGGCGTATATGTACTCACTGTAAACGGCCGGCACAACCAACGCATTCTTGTAAAATAATTCTTTATCAATACCACAATATATGAAACAAATTTTCGCCACACTGGCACTGAGATTTGCCCTTGTAATCCCTCTATTAGGGCTTGCAGGCACAGCAAAAGCCCAAACCTCGGCCGATGAACCGATAATCACGTTCAAGACAAACATCTATGACACTTACGGTGAATCCAACCAATTCTCTTTAGTCATAGGGACAGTAGAACCAGGGCAATATATAGATATAGACTGCGGTTACGGAAAAATCGAGTATGAAACCCAACAGGCCGTTATCGATTCACTGTACCAGATAAGCGGTACTATGATCAGTTGCCAAGTCTCCAAGGAAGGCATCGTAAAAATATACGGTGACGCATCCCAAATCGACTATTTCAACGCAAGCGGCTGCTATATCTCGTGGATTGAGTTTGCCAATCCCGCGAGCATCGACATCCTCGACCTGTCACACAACGAGCTGCAAAGTCTCGACCTGACAGAAATGACAAACGCCCAGGCACTATATCTTTCGGACAACACGTTCAGTGAAGCGACACCACTTAAAATCGGACCAAACAAGCCCAATCTCAAAATACTAGAAGTGAACACCATCGAGTATATGGATGAATCGTTCAACCTTTCGGATTATCCCTCATTAGTTTCCTTTGACGGATACCACAACCAAGGGCTGAAGAAATGCGACCCGAGCGGATGCCCCGAGCTGATGAGGCTGACGCTTGATGTCACTCCGGTGGAAAGCATCGATGTGACACACAACCCCAAGCTACTCATCCTCAATGTCTCCAACACCCGTATCACATCACTCGATCTCAGCAAGAACCCCTACCTGACCGAATTGTATTGCGACCATGCGGGTTCATATAACCATGACTATAAACTTGAATCCCTCGACATAACCAATAACACCGAACTTGTCCACCTGTTCTGTAGCGGAAACCGGCTTACAAGCCTTGACATTTCCAAATGCCCCAAATTAGTGACCCTTGCCGTCACCGACAACTATCTGACCAACATCGACGTTTCAAACAATGCTGAACTCTACATCGTTGAAATCGACAAGAACTGCTTAGACTTTGCGACACTCCCCCTTGATCCAGGGACATGGAACACATATTATTACGGGCAACGCAATTTTCCTGTCGAGAAATCTTACAAAGCCGGTACGTCTTTCGATTACAGTTCCCGCGTGCTACGCGAAGGCACAATAACCGAAGCCATACTATACTCGGTATCGGAAACATCACCGGGAAGCCCGTCTCCTGTCGATGAAAGCTACTATACATACGCCGACGGGATACTGACAGTCAAGGACATCCCCCAAGACAGCGTGTATATAGCATTTGCCAACTCGGCATTTCCCGACGAGCTCCTCCGCACCGACAAATTCAAGATAAAGTCAGAGGCGGATTACGGGAAGGACGTAAAAGTATTCTCTTTCACTACAAGTGTGACCGACGGAAACACAATGTCATTCGGTATCGGAATCCAAGGGGCTACCGCCGACAATCCCGTGGATTTCCATGTAAACTTCGGGGACGGGAATATGCAGACATTTACCGCAACGTCCACATCGGCTCCTGCAGCAGCAAACGTTACCGGGACACGTGCCGGATACGGGCCAATCGAGGTCTACATGCAAGAAGGACAGACAATTTCAGCTATCGACATCAAGGATATCCCCATGTACTCGGCCGATGTTACAGCAGCAGCGACATTACGCACCTTGCGCCTCATGAACGCAGGGCTGTATTCCATCGATCTTTCATGGAACCGTTGTCTTGAGCTGCTGGATCTTACAGGCAACAACCTCTCATCTCTGTCACTCGCCGGAAACAACGGAAGCTACGAAAAGAATTCGCTTCGAGATATCAATTTAAGCCATAACAAGTTGACAGACCTGACCCTTAACAATGTCCAGACCATTAAGAGCATCAATCTAAGCCACAACCAACTGACAAGCATAGACCTGTCGGATGCCGACTACATCCTGTCGGCAGACCTTTCCAACAACCAGTTTGAAATACTTGACTTCACATGGTGTTCGATGCTGACCCGTCTTGACGTGTCACATAATAACCTGACATCAATTGTATTGCCGACCGAAAGCAGCATCAGCTACCTCGCCTGCAATAACAACCGTTTCACCTTGGCAACACTGCCCGAACACGGGAACATAAAGGAGGAGAACTACATCTATGCCCCGCAGTCGGATCTTACCATCCCCTCGAAGGGACCGGGAATTGACCTTTCCGACCAGGACCGCATTATCAACGGAGTCGGGACAGTTTACATCTGGAAAGACACTTCAGGCAACACTCTTGCCGAAGGCACAGACTATACCAATGACAACGGCCGCATGGTATTCAAGAATACCGAAGCCGGAAATATCGTATGTGAGATGACCAATGCCTCATTCCCTGATTTTACGGGCGACAAAGTGTTCAAGACCACACCCATTGAAGCAGCAGGGATGCCGACCAATGTCATAGCGACATTCACGACAGTCAACGACAATGAAGCCGTATCACTATCACTTGCGGCAGAAAAATCGGGAACAGCAATCTACATAGGCTGGGACGGAAATGAAAATCTGAGCCAATATATGCTGGAAACAACCTACAAACTGTTCACGGCAACGACCAAGGCAAACACAGAGGTCAAGGTCTACACATACGAGCCAACCGAAAAAATAACGGTATTCAGCATGACCGGAGCAACGCTTTCATCCTGCGATGTTTCCAGACTGACCGATGCCATCTGCATTAACATCAGCGATGCCGGATTATCAGAGATCAAGTTACCGGAATCATCAACCAGCCTCAAAGAGCTGATTCTCGACGGGAACAAATTCAGCGAATTTGATTTTTCAAATTACACCGGTCTGACCACTTTGAGCATGAATAAAAATGAGCTGACCACTATCGACGTGACAAGTATTCCCGGACTCCAACTGCTATCGGCATCCTACAATATGCTATCAGACATCAAACTTGCCAACGACGATCTCTGGGCACTGCATCTCGAAGCTAATGATTTCAAAGAGATTACACTTGACGGTGCGCCCAACATAACCCAACTTTCGCTGGCACAAAACCAATTGAGCCAAATCAATCTTGACGTTCTTCCCAAACTGAGAGTCCTGTCACTGAACAACAACAACTTCACATTCAAGACCCTCCCATTACACAAGTCATCATATATGGTCTATTATTACGCTAATCAGGCACCAATAGATGTAACAGCCGAAGACGGAGTAATAGACCTAAGCGACCAGCGGGAGGTCGACGGAACAGCAACAGTCTACCGATGGTTCCTTGACGCCCCAACCGAGAATGAAGAAGGAGAACTTGACGGGGAAGAACTCATAATCGATACCGAGTACACCCTCACCGAGGGAATCACCACATTCCTCAAGAGTTTTGAGAATGTGATGTGTGTGATGACCAACGAAAAGCTCCCCGAGGTTTATATCTACACCAACCTGTTTGATGTAACCGCCGCCGGAATAGAGACCGTAGGTCAGGATTCCGACAGAATAACCGTAACGGCATCCAACAACACCGTAACGATCAGGACATCGGTTTCGGGTCTTCCCGTAAATCTCTACAAGGTCAACGGTTCGCTGTCAGAATCGGCTGAAACCATCTCAGGAGAAACAGTAATAACCGGTGTAGAATCAGGCATTCATATACTTACCGTAGGGAACAAATCCTATAAGGTACTTGTAAAATAATTCCAGGATATATCTTCACTTATCAAGAGGTGTTGTATCACGGTACAACATCTCTTTTCAATTTCAGGCTACGTCAAAAAGTAGCCGGGAAATTGCCTTACTATGAAGAATTATGCGTAATTTAGCAGAATGTTACCAGTGCAAGAAGCAGAACAGATGCCATATTCAAGGCATAAACACCTGACTTCCCTGCATATTACATTTATAGAATCCATGAAAGAAAACAGAAAAATAAGAGTGGGAATCACCCATGGGGACCTGAACGGTATAGGCTATGAAGTCATACTTAAAACGCTGGAGGATGAACGTATGCTTGAACTGTGCACGCCGATTGTCTACGGCTCAGCCAAAATTGCCGCATATTACAAAAAAGCCTCCAATCTCCAATCGGTGGCATTCAACCAAATTGCCGTTGCAGTAGACGCCAAAGAGGACGAGTACAATATCATAAACATTGTCCCGGAAGACACCAAGATAGAACCGGGACAGTCGACACGAATTGCCGGAGAGGCAGCATTCGCCGCACTTGAAAAAGCGGTTGCCGACCTGAGGAACGGGGATATAGACGTACTCGTCACCGCTCCAATCAATAAGCACAATATCCAAAGTGAAACGTTCTGTTTTCCCGGGCACACCGAGTATCTCGAAGCATCATTGGGCGACGGCAACAAGTCACTGATGATACTGTGCGACGAGACTGTGCGGGTAGCGTTGGTGACCACCCACCTGCCCATCGCCAATGTCCCTTCGGCAATAACCAAGGAAAACATTATAGAGAAACTCGAGATATTCAACCGTTCGCTCAAACAGGACTTCGGTATCGTAAAACCACGTATAGCCGTATTATCACTCAACCCTCATTCTGGAGAGAACGGTCTGCTCGGAAAAGAAGAGCAGGAAATAATCATCCCGGCAATAGAGGAGGCTCAGGGTAAAAAAATCCTTTGTTTCGGCACTTACGCCGCCGACGGATTTTTCGGGAGCGGCCAACATGAAAAATTCGACGGAATCCTTGCCATGTACCATGACCAAGGGCTTGCACCGTTCAAGACTATCGCAATGGAGCGCGGCATCAATTTCACCGCGGGACTACCCTACGTGCGCACATCTCCCGACCACGGCACAGGATATGACATCGCCGGAAAAGGAGAGGCTTCGGAAGTTTCATTCCGAGAAGCGATATACCACGCAATCGACATCTACCGTAACCGCCGCAACTACCACTATATCAAACGCAATCCGTTGCGCCGCCAATACTTCGACAAGAGCGGAGACAACGTAGTACTCGACTTGACCAAAGAGGATTCGGCCGACTAATAACCAACACCACAAGACGATGGCAGGAACCAAGATAGCCGGAGTTATGAGAGCCGGGACCTATTCACCCAACCATATAGGTAACGATGCCGCGATTCTCAATGTTGTCGCCGAACAGTTGCGCAAACGCGGCTGTGAAGTGAAAATATATAGCGAGGAACAGCTCATTGCCGGTAAAATCGAGGAAAAAATCATCATAAACATGTGCCGTGACCTCCAATCCATCACCTTGTTGCAACAACTTGAAGACGAAGGACGGCTCGTGATAAATTCCGGCTATGGCATAGAGAACTGCATACGTGAACGTATGACACGCATCCTCGTCGGCAACGACATCCCCTATCCAGAAAGCCTGTGTGTAAACACCGATGAGGTCGTAAAAGACCTGCTGGACAAAAACGGGTTTACCCAATGCTGGATAAAACGCGGTGACTGCCATACCACCCATAAAGAAGATGTAACATACGTGCGTCATGCACAAGAAGCACAGGAGATTCTTCAGGAATATTTCCTTCGCGGAATCAAACGTGCAGTCATAAGCAAGCATTTACCCGGTAAACTGATAAAATTCTACGGAGTGCAGGGTTCACCTTTCTTCTATTGCCTGCAACCGTCAGGAAACGGTAGCGACAAAGCCAACAGCGTTCCGGTATTTGACGAGAAAGCAATGCGCAGCATCTGCCAGACAGCAGCCGAAGTCCTTGACGTCAAGATATACGGTGGAGACTGTATTATAACTACCGACGGGAGCATACACATAATCGCATTTGACGACTGGCCAAGTTTTGCCCCTTGCCGTCATGAGGCAGCATCCCACATTGCCAAAGGTATTATCGCTGAGATAAAACGGCACCGCAAACAGACGTAATGAGGACGAAACATGAAATTTTCCTGTTGCTGAAAGCTACCGCGTCATCCCAGATCGCATCGTGGGTCGACATGGGGCTCAGCTTTGCCCTGTTCAGCCTCACGGGTCTCAATGCATTCTGTTCCAAAGCCATCGGAGCGGCATCGGGAGGAGTGGTAAACTGCTACATCAACTACAAATGGACATTCCGCCCCGAAGGGTGCAGCAAGCGGGCCGTTGCGATAAAATATGCAATCGTATGGTTAGGCAGTATGCTGCTTAACTCATCGGGCACGGCTCTTTTCACAAAACTGTTCATCGAGTCCTCGGTTCTTGACGAATGGGGAGTCTCAAAGGATATGAGATTCATGGTCGCCCAATTGGGAGTATCTTTTGTCGTTTCCGTATGCTGGAATCTCATCCTGCAACGTTACTTCGTGTTCCGGAACGTCCCCATAAGGAAGTATGTCAAAAAAATAGCGTCCAAGCCCAAAAGCTAAGACGCTATACAAAGAACGGGTCCCTTACGGGATAAAATCCTTATATCCCCTTGTGGTTAAGCATTTTCCGGCATAATGACTCATGCCGACGGACAGTATATACCATAACGGCATTAAACACTGTCAATTCCGCAACAAAGTATAGCCACGGCATCATGGCGAACAATGAAGCGAACAAAAATATCGTACGCCAGTTGAATGTCATAAAATTCTCCCATTTCAACAGCGGGAAACTCAATCGGCAGAATTCCTTGCGGAAATCCTGCGGGATATTCCCATCGGGATAACACCTCTGCAACTGCCGGCGCAGTTCCTGCATGGCCGGTGACGACGCCTCCTGACCGGCAGTATACCGATAATAGATCGTCATCATCAGCTTACCTATCACATTCCCTTTCCACGGAGTGGCTTCAAGACGGGTACGTAACTCAGCAGTAGAATCGAGTTCGCTCCCGCCGGTCCCTTTCAGGAAATACAGATAAAACTGGCGGTAATAGTCGGCCGTGGCAGCCTGCTTTGCATGGAACAGCCCGGCAGCAACCGCAAGCACCCACACCCCCCAAGCATATCCGTCAAAGACCGATGATGTGTGTACCGTGCGCAGACATATCGCCACATAAATCGAAGCAAACCAGAAATCGCCCGACATTCCATCGAGAATACGGCCGAGGCGCGAATATTGTCCGGTCATGCGTGCGAGCTGCCCGTCGGCACTATCATAGGAGTTGGCCCAAACAAGCAGCAACATCCCCACGATATTCATCCACATCTCAGTAAAATAGAACATTATACCTGACGCTACACCAATGAATATCGAAGCAACAGTAACGGCGTTGGGGGTAACATGCAGTTTTCTGAACAGATACGCCCAAGCAAAACCGATAGGGCGATAGAATGCCAAGTCAATGTGCTCCTCAGTATCCATCGACTTGAGTGATTGCCTGTATTGTTGTTTCAAATCCTTGAACATGGCATATACTGACTTTATTTAACTTTCCAATCCGGCGTTTACCTCACTAAGGAAACTTTCGGCAACCGCAATATCAGTGTTGTGATCGACATCAAGAGCCTTACTGAATTCATAAGGCACGACCTTAATCGGGGACTCGGCAGCAAGAATACGCTGGAAATCACTCAACGACTCGGGGTATTTATCCATATCCTCAACATACTTCATCGCAGTGGCAGTAAGCCCGTAAAGTCCTGCAGAAACGATAGTCCCCTCGGCATACGGCTCGCCACCGTAACGATAGTCGATCACCTCCCCTGTCTCCCCTATACGGGCATACAGAGGACTTTCGTCATCGACAAAGCGGGTGAGCCCCATCAGCACTTCACTGTCATCGATACGGCTCACAGCGTCGACATAGCGACGGAACTCCGCAGTAGGGAATATCGCATCGACCGTCATGGCAATGAACCGGCTGTCAAGGCCTTTACATGCCTCCGACAAGCTATAATAGGAATTATCGGAAATGATGGGACGTACATCAACGGGCAGGCCGGCCTGTTTCAACCCTCCGAGATATTCCACAAGCTCCGGCATACGGCTATTGGCAACAACATTGATGCGTCCTGCACCGCAACTCATGAGTATATCAATAAGACGCCCTATCATGGGCTTCCCCATGATGGGGATTAACGGTTTGGGGACCGACAGTCCCTCATTGGCTAAGCGCGACCCCATTCCGGCCGCCAAAATGGCATAATCCATATCTTTTGTTATTATCGTTTTCCTGTTTATCTCCGGGATAAGAACTACCCCCAAATTTTATGCTGCAAATATCGCCATAATCTCGGAATAAGACAAATATCCTCTTTATTTAGTACCTTTACAGACCGTTTCATCCGCATGCAAACCGGCATAAAATATGGATATAACCGCGAAGCCCCATTAGCGTTAGTTAACTTTTAGCGAACACTAATCGCAACAATTTCACATTTATTCTCCAAAACGGCATATTTTTCACTTATATTAGCAAAAATAAGGGAAGATTATATTGAAAAATATTTTGCATCTCAAAAATAACATGTACTTTTACGCGCTTTTTGTAAATTATCATCAAAAGCCACATCAAACCAGAAAAACTGAAATATAAATAACTAAAACTTATTTAACCACATCATGAGTAAAAATGACGTAAAAAAGGCCGAAGGTAAACTCGGCGTTATGGTTGTCGGCTTAGGAGCTGTCACAACCACGTTTATGACCGGTGTACTGATGGCTCGCAAAGGGCTTGCAAAGCCTGTAGGCTCGATGACCCAATACGACAAGATCCGTGTAGGAAAAGGTGCAGACAAAAAATATCTGAAATATGACGAAATCGTTTCCATGGCCAAGCTTGATGACATTGTATTCGGTGCATGGGACGTTTATCCCGAAAACGCATACGAGTCAGCAATCAACTGCGAGGTCCTCAAAGAAAAAGACATCAACCCCGTAAAGGACGAACTTGAAAAGATCGTTCCGTTGAAAGCGGCTTTTGACCACAACTACGCAAAGCGTCTTGACGGCAGCAACGTAAAAGTGTGCAAAGACCGTTGGGACATGACCGAACAGATACGCGAAGACATCCGCAACTTCAAGAAAGAAACAGGTGTAAACCGCGTCGTAGTCCTTTGGGCGGCATCAACCGAAGTGTATGTACCCGTAAACGAAAACGTGCACAATACACTTGCCAACCTTGAAGCAGCAATGAAGGCTGACGACAAGGAAAACATTGCCCCCTCGATGTGCTACGCATACGCAGCGCTCTCGGAAGGTGCGCCATTCATCATGGGTGCGCCCAATACAACCGTTGACATCCCCGCAATGTGGGAATTATCGGAAAAGACAGGCATGCCCATTGCCGGCAAGGACTTCAAGACAGGACAGACTCTTGTAAAATCAGGTTTCGCCCCCATCATCGGCACACGTTGCCTCGGACTTTCGGGATGGTTCTCAACCAATATCCTCGGAAACCGCGACGGACTTGTACTCGACGAGCCAGCCAACTTCCGCACCAAGGAGGTGAGCAAGCTCTCTACGCTTGAATCCATCCTTGTTCCCGAAGAGCAGCCCGACCTTTACACCAACTACTACCACAAGGTACGTATCAACTACTATCCCCCGCGCAACGACAACAAGGAAGGCTGGGACAACATCGACATCTTCGGATGGATGGGCTACCCCATGCAGATCAAGATCAACTTCCTGTGCCGCGACTCAATTCTTGCCGCACCGTTGTGTCTCGACCTCGTACTTCTCAGCGACCTTGCCGCACGTGCCGGCCGCCATGGCATCCAGCGCTTCCTGAGCTTCTTCCTCAAGAGCCCGATGCATGACTACACCAAGAATGAAGTACCCGTCAACCACCTCTTCCAGCAGTATGTAATGCTGAAGAACGCTATCCGCGAAATGGGTGGCTACGAGGGAGATGAAGAAATAGACTAATTCCCCAAATTTTAGATTAATATTGACAATGAGCTGCGTGGCCGGTGACGGTAGCGCAGCTTTTTTATGTTATTGTGCAATATCTAAAATTTCTTTGTAAATTTGCATGAATTATTATGGAGTAGACCGTCCCCACGGTCTTGCTTTACTAACCATCACTTATCATGAACATTTCATACAACTGGCTGAAACAATACATAGATTTCAAGTTGACACCCGACGAGCTGGCCGCCGCTCTGACATCAATAGGACTTGAGACAGGCGGAGTCGAAGAAGTAGAATCGATCAAGGGCGGACTTCGCGGAATCGTCACCGGTAAAGTGCTCACATGCGAGGAGCATCCCAACAGCGACCATCTGCACATCACAACCGTTGACTTAGGCAATGGCGAGCCCACACAGATTGTGTGCGGAGCTCCCAATGTCGCAGCCGGACAGACGGTGGTAGTGGCCACCGTAGGTACAACCTTATACGATGGAGACAACGAATTCCAGATAAAACGCTCGAAAATACGCGGAGTGGAATCGTTTGGGATGATATGTGCCGAAGATGAAATAGGCATAGGCACATCCCATGACGGCATCATTGTTCTCAAGGATGACGTGAAACCCGGCACTCCGGCCGCCGAATATTACAATCTGTCAAGCGACTATGTGCTTGAAGTAGACCTGACACCCAACCGCATCGACGCCGCGTCCCACTATGGCGTGGCACGTGACCTGAGTGCATGGCTGTCCAGGAACGCGACAGCCGCCAAGCCGAGCCGTCCGTCCGTCGACAACTTCAAGATCGACCGCGCCGACGGCGCAATTCCGGTAACAGTGGAGAACACCGACGCATGTCCGAGATATACCGGCGTCACGATACGCAACATAAAGGTAGCCGAGAGCCCGCAATGGCTCAAGGACAGGCTGACCGCCATCGGGCAACGTCCCATAAACAACATTGTAGACATCACCAACTACCTGCTCCATGCAATGGGACAGCCCTTGCACTGCTTTGATATCGACAAGATAAAGGGGGGGCGCATTACAGTGCGCACATGTGCCGGAGGTACACCATTCACCACACTTGACGGCGTAGAGCACAAACTCGACTCCGCCGACCTGATGATATGCAACGCTGAAGAGCCCATGTGCATGGCCGGAGTGTTCGGCGGGCTTGAATCAGGCGTAACCGACGGTACCACCTCGATATTCCTCGAATCGGCCTACTTCAACCCCACATCGGTACGCAAGACGGCTCGCCGCCATGGACTGAACACCGACTCCTCATTCCGGTTTGAACGCGGAGTAGACCCCAACGGCACGCTCTACGTGCTTAAACTTGCCGCACTCATGGTGCAGGAACTTGCCGGAGGCGAAGTGTGCGGAGAAATCATCGATTTATATCCGAATGAAATAAAACCGTTCCCCGTCACCCTCTCATACGACAAAGTCAACTCACTGATAGGCAAAGACATCCCACAGGAAGACATAGACGCCATACTGGCATCGCTTGAAATAGACATCGTCGGTCGCCGTGGCAACGAAATAGATCTGCTCGTACCCACCTACCGTGTGGACGTCCAACGACCGTGTGACGTTATCGAGGACATCCTGCGCATCTATGGCTACAACAATGTCGAGATTTCCACAACGTTGCATTCAAGCCTGTCGGTAAAAACGCCCACCGACAGCGCAAATTCCATGCGTGAGCTTATCAGCGAACAGCTTACAGCGACAGGATTCAACGAGATAATGAACAACTCACTGACTGCCGAGTCCTACTATTCCGGCATCGCCAGCTACCCTGCCTGCAACTGTGTAAAGCTGCTCAACCCCTTGAGCAGCGACCTCAATGCGATGCGCCAGACACTGCTGTTCGGCGGGCTTGAATCACTTGCCCACAACATCAACCGCAAGTCAAGCGACCTGATGATGTATGAGTTCGGGAATGTATATTTCTTCAACCCCGAAGCACAGTCATCGTCCGAAACGCCACTGGCGCCTTATAGCGAGTCAAGCCGTCTGGCACTATGGCTTACCGGAGCAATACGCAGCGGCAACTGGACGCGCAATGAGGAACCGGCCACGTTCTACGACCTCAGAGCGATAGTCGACAATATTTTTGCCCGCCTCGGCATATCTCCCCGGGAATTGCAGTTCACACAAGGCGGCAGTGACATCTACGGTGCATCGGTGGATATATCCACACGATCGGGCAAAGCCCTTGGGAGCATGGGTATCGTAGCCAAGGCACTGCTGAAGCTCGCCGACATCCGTCAGGAGGTGTTCTTTGCCGAACTCGACTGGAGCGCTATCGTGAAACTCGCACTGAAGAA
The DNA here is from genome assembly GCA_017462345.1 of Muribaculaceae bacterium. GTDB lineage: Bacteria > Bacteroidota > Bacteroidia > Bacteroidales > Muribaculaceae > RGIG4079. The sequence continues at coordinate 4,941 of JAFTRI010000028.1, read as the reverse complement.
AAAGGTCACATACACTGCACTGCCCAAAACGCAGCCGGTGAAACGCGACCTCGCCCTGCTGCTCGACAACTCCGTCACGATGGAACAGGTAGAGACTGTGGTGCGCGAGAGCGAACGCCGACTGCTTAAAGGGATCACCCTCTTTGACGTGTACGAAGGCAAGAATCTGCCCGAAGGCAAGAAATCCTACGCAATCGCCATCACCCTGCAGGACGAAGAGAAGACACTGCAGGACAAGCAGATTGAAGCGGTCATGAACAAAGTGATAACCAACCTGCAGAAACGCCTCAACGCATCATTACGTTAATTACAATTCAACCAATAATCATAACAAAGAACCACAATGGGAAGAGCTTTTGAATACCGTAAAGCAAGAAAACTCAAACGCTGGGGTAACATGTCACGCACGTTTACCAAAATAGGTAAAGAAATAACCATAGCCGTGAAAGCCGGCGGTGCTGACCCTGTGATGAATCCCCGTCTGCGCGTGCTCATGCAGAACGCCAAGGCCGCAAACATGCCAAAGGACACCGTTGAACGCGCAATCAAGAAAGCCACCGACAAAGATGCCGGAGACTATAAGGAAATCGTATATGAAGGATACGGGCCTTTCGGTATCGCCATCGTAGTGGAAACAGCCACCGACAACAACACACGCACCGTAGCCAACGTCCGTTCCTACTTCAACAAACACGGAGGCTCTCTTGGCACGTCAGGCTCACTGACATTCCTGTTCGAGCATAAGAGCGTATTCAAGATCAAGCCCAAAGAGGGTGTATCAATCGAAGATCTTGAACTTGAACTTATCGACTATGGCGTTGATGAAGTCGTTGCCGATGAGGATGAGATAATCCTGTATGGCGCATTTGAGGAATTTGCCAATATCCAGAAGTATCTTGAAGATAACGGATTCGAGATCAACGGGGCAGAATTTGAGCGCATCCCCAATGATCTCAAAGAGGTCACCGCCGAACAGCGCGCCACGATCGAAAAACTTCTCGAACGCTTTGAGGATGACGAGGATGTGCAGAACGTCTACCACAACATGAAAGAGGATGACGAGGAAGAATAATCCGCCTTTTGCCTCATAAAGCCTAAAATCCCGGTACAGTACAATTTGTGCCGGGATTTTTTTCAAAGTTCGCACACCGGACCTCACACAAGACCCAGTCACCAAAGGCGAGGATATTCATGACCCCCTCAGTCGCCATAGGCGACAGCTCCCCCTGCAAAAGGGGAGCAATTGCCGTCGAGAGCCTCGACACGCAATCGGCAAGGACAATTCCCAATTGCCACCTCATCCCTCGCCCCGAGCCGGGGCTGGCGATAGGCTGCGACTATACCGGGGGAAGTCCTCTCCCTACGAGGGAGAGGTGACCGTTAGGGCGGAGAGGGTCTCTGTCGAGTGGTCCGGTCGAGAGCCTCGACTCCCATTTTACATCGGCTCGACCATACGACCCCCTCAGTCGCCACAGGCGACAGCTCCCCCTACAAAAGGAGGAGCACTTCCCGTCGAGCCGGGAAACCCATTACAGCTATGTGGCAGCCCGCAGGAGTGGATTGTTAATGCATCGGAGCGGATTCATGCAGCAGCCATTCTATGGCATGCTGAATGCAGACAATTTTTCCCTGAATATTAATTTTACGTGTTTCTGAAAATGCTATCAAATATAAATTGTCACAACCAAGATCCACCGACGCGTTAACCAAGGCTGTAACCTCCCGATTAAATGTTTTCTCATTTTCAATGTCATACGCCACCTGTATCAATAACACAGCCTTACTCTGGTTACATACCACAAAATCCACCTCTTTTGCCCTTGACGACGGTTTATAATAATATATATCCAAGAAATCATTGGCGCACCGACGTAACAATTCAATATATACAACATTTTCCAAACGCCAGCCGATATTTTCAGGTGCAAACGAGTTCTCCCGATTATTCTGCAATCCGGCATCTACAATATAAGCCTTAGCATTCCTTATCCTCTCCTTACTCTTAAACGAATATTTTGACAATAATTGCACCAAGAACGCCTGCCGTAAGCAGTCGACGTATTTTTTTGCCGTATTCCCGGTCAGCCCGAACACCTCAGCCAATTTATCATAGTTCACCTCCTGACACGCATTATTAATGAGGTGATGAGCAGTCTTGCGTAACGCACCAATGTTGCGGATATTAAACCGTTTCTGTATATCTTTGGACACTATCGCTTCAATAAGCCCCTGTACATATCCCCGCTTGTTTCTCATCCACTGCATTTCGGGAAACCCCCCATCGTTAATATATTCCATAAATGCCCGCTTTCTTCCGGCATCAGCTTTGGTCACTTCATCTTTTTTATCCACACAATGAAAATCACAATATTCCGAAAATGAGAAAGGGAAAAGGTGTATTTCATTATATCTTCCCGTGAGGTGTGTTGCCAACTCCCCACTCAGCAATCGGGCATTGCTTCCCGTCACAAACACCCTCAAACCGGTACGCAGCAACCTGTTAACAAACAGATGCCATCCTTCAATATTCTGTATTTCATCGAAAAACAAATATTCTATATCCGTCCCATATATCTGATATATACATGACAGGACGGTGTTCAAATCTTCGACCTGAAGATGAGCGAAGCGATCATCATCAAAGTTCACATAAGCATATCTGATCCCTTTTTCAAGTAACACTTTGTGGCATATTGTGGATTTTCCGCTGCGTCGCACCCCTATTACCACCTGAGCCAACGGACTATCAAATTCAAAAAGAGATTCCTCTTCCCTTTTTATCCACTTCCGGCAGTCGCAAGCGTTCACGTAATCCCGCTGCTCGGCAAGAACTATACGTATCGTTTTCTCACTCATCATATCAACTTAACATAATCACCTATAAAACAACACCAAATATACCTACAATTCCGTTAAAATGCAAATCTACAATCATAATATTCCGTTAAAATGCAAAATTCAATCTATCCTACTGCACTAAAATGCAGTTCGCAAAAAAATATCTCAGCCGCCAAGGCGAGGATACTCATGACCCCCTCAGTCACTCCGTGACAGCTCCCCCTGCAAAAGGGGAGCAATTGCCGTCGAGAGCCTCGACTCCCATATTACATCGGCTCAATCTGACAACCCCCTCAGTCACTCCGTGACAGCTCCCCCTACACAGGAGGAGCAATTGCGCCTCATCTCATATAAAACTATCAATTATACTACATAACCCCCTCAGTCACTCCGTGACAGCTCCCCCTGCAAAAGGGGAGCACTTCCCGGGCGGCAGGCGACCACTAAAAGATGTAACTGCAAGTTGGCTCTACAAAAACCGGAGGCCAAGAGTAAATGTGACACTTCATGATGCGGTAAAGGGATAAAAAGAAATACAGGCAAAAAGAGAATAATGATGATTTTCTTTCGTCTGCATTTCAATTATAGCAGTTTCTTTAATTCTTCAATATCAGGCAATGCTTGTTTTAATCTCTTAGGCATTTCGTCCGATGTTCTATAAGTTGCAACACCCAATGGCTTGTCATAGTCCCGGATAGCAAACTCCACAAACGACTGATTCATATCACGACACAACAAGATTCCAATTGAGGGATTTTCGTGCGATTTCCTTATATGTGTATCAAGAGCCGACAAATATGTACTTAATTGCCCTAAATACGAAGAACGAAATTTTCCTGATTTCAGTTCAACGGCAACAAGCGAGTTAAGTTCACGATTGAAAAAAAGCAAATCTACAAACAATTCCTCTCCCGAGACTTCCACCCTGTATTGGTTACCTACGAAGATAAAATCTTGACCGAAGGTCATAATAAACCTTTTGATATTATCCACAATGGATTTTTCGAGTACACGTTCATTCAAATCTTCATCCTGCGTATCGAGTTCCTCGATATTGATAAAATCAAGCAAGTATTCATCCTTGAAAGCGTTTACAGCCTTTAATACCTGCTTTGTACTCGGCATTGTGGTGGTAAAATTATTAGGAAGCGTTCCTCTATGCTTGTATAAATCGGCTTTGAGATAATCTCTCAAAGTGTACTTATTCCAAAATCGTGTAGCCGATTCGTGGATATAAAACAGGCGAGCATCCAATGACTTTGCTTTAGTTATTATTTCGATATGGTGGCTAAAACCAATAGCAACAAAGTCCGACCAATTAAATTCGTCAGCCGTCGGCTGACGAATTTCCACAAGCAGCATTTGTTCGTCAAGCACTGAATCGCTAACTGTTGTCAGTGTTTTATTTTCGCCAGCCAGTGGCTGTCGATTTACGATAGGCGACCACTCTTCGTAGAATGAACGCATATTCTTTATGTTAGTGGCTGAGAATCCACGAAGGCCAGGCAGTTCCCTCTGTAGCTGCTGACTGATGGCCTCGATTGCTGCTCTACCCCAGAATCCCTTACGGGAATTCTTTGAAACATAACAACCTATACCATATTGCCGAAGATGCTGCACGGTACTGACTACGCAATATAGCTTCCTTTATAACCCTTACCGCCTCAGCATATATCTGTAAATTGCTCATGTGCTTTTTATTTGTTGCAAAGGTATAAAAAGAATCGCAGGCTAAATGGGTGTTGTCTCCTTTTCTTTCCATACGTTGACCATTTAAATCTATAAATAAAATAATCTCGTGAGACTTATATACCTGTATATTCTGCATTGAGAGCAGGAATAGTAGGATTTGTTTAAAAATTTGCAGATGTAATAAAAATCATTTATCTTTACCGCAACTATAGTACTTGTAGAGAGATTAAGCCATGAATTAACCATTTCATTAACCTAAACCATAAAATTATGAAGAAAAATTTACGCAAAATGATGCTTGCCGGCGCAGCCGCAGTGCTTGCAATGGGAGCAAACGCCCAGACCCTGGAGACGGTGTGGGACTACAATTCGGTTACCGGAGGAGCAACCATCCCCGGCTCGGCATCAAGT
>JAFTRI010000027.1 GCA_017462345.1 Muribaculaceae bacterium | reverse complement strand
TCACATCCCGTGGGGACAAAGCAGCCCAATGAACTGGGTATATACGACATGAGCGGTAACGTATGGGAGTGGTGCAGCGACCGGTACGGCAGCTACAGCTCGGAATCACAGACCGACCCTACCGGACCTTCTACCGGCTCTTACCGCGTGAGCCGCGGTGGCTACTGGGGCTACTATGCGTTGTATTGCCGAGTGTCGCATCGTGGCGGCGACTTTCCCGACTGCCGCTTCTACGGCATTGGCTTCCGCTTGGTGCTCCGCAGGTAAAAACCGGAGAGTCCCTCCTTTGTCATAAGCAACAAGCAAGAGAAACAGAGGGAGCGGAGGTGTCACAGGCGCGTGGCGAGCCGGAGCCGCCCGCAGCCAAGACACCCCGCTCCCGATGCAAAAAATAATTATGCAGATACAGATATTTACAATTCCGGTGACAGGCGGTGAGGAAATGGTCAGTGAACTGAACAGGTTTCTTCGTGCCAACCGCGTCGCCGATATACAGAAATCGGTGATCCAGAGCAGCGGTAGCAGTTTTTGGACATTCTGTGTGAGTTATCTCCCCATGCCGGGAGTTTCACCGGTGTCGGTCGACGGGACGGTACGTAAAGGGAAAATCGATTACCGAGAAGTGCTCGATGAGCAAACGTTTGCCCGGTTCTGTGAACTGCGCAAGATACGGAAGACGGTAGCCGACAGCGAGGCAATACCACCATTTGCCGTTTTCACTGATGCCGAGCTTGCCGAGATAGCGAAACAGGAGTCGCCCACACCCCAGTCGTTGCGGACGATACCGGGAATCGGCGCAAAGAAAGTGGAAAAATACGGCGAGTCATTCTGTATCACAAACACCGAAACCGATACCGGAGAAGATGAAGCGAACGGGGAATCTGATTGAACGCATAGCCGACTGTGACAATCTGCATCTTGCATTTATCAAATCGTGTCGCGGGAAGCAGTGCAAGGCTGAAGTTATCCGGTTCAGGGAACGGTATGATGATAACATCCGTTCTATAAGGGATGCCTTGCTTGCCGGTAATGTGGCAGTGGGTGACTATAACTACTTCACGATACATGACCCCAAGGAGCGGCTCATCTGTGCAGCGTCGTTCAGGGAACGGGTGCTGCATCACGCGATTATGAACGTGTGCCATGATATTTTTGACCGGTCGTTGATATATGACACTTACGCAACCCGTCGGGGCAAAGGTGTGTATGCGGCTCTTGACAGGGCTGTTAAAGGAGCGTCACGTTACCGTTATATGGTAAAGCTCGATTACCGCAAATATTTTGATTCGATAGACCATGAGATACTGAAACGGCAGCTCTCGCGCCTGTTCAAGGACAAGGGGTTGCTGACGTTGCTGGCTTCGGTAGTGGACAGCTACAGTACGGTACCGGGGAAGGGAGTCCCTATCGGGAATCTGACGAGCCAATATTTCGCCAACCACTATCTGTCGGGTCTTGACCACAGGATGAAAGAGTGTGTCCGCGTACCGGTTTATATCCGTTACATGGATGATGTGCTGATGATGGATGATGACCGGATGCGTCTCCGTGATGCTGTAGGGGAGATGACGGGTTATTCGGAAACGGAGCTGTCGTTGCGGCTGAAGACACCGGTGTACAGATGCTGCGATAACGGAATGCCGTTCTTGGGATATGTGGTGCGTCCCCATTGCCTGACTCTCAGCGGCCGCAGTAAACGGCGGTTCCGGAAGAAAATAGAGTCATGCCGTGTCAAATACGAGACAGGTGAATTGGGTGAGGGTGAATACGCCAGTCATCTTCTGCCGCTACTGGCTTTTGTGCGCCATGCCCGCTGCCGGAAGTTCAGGGAAACATGTATTGTCCGATAAACAAGGGTGCTGGCCGAGGGGCTCTAACCGCGTGAACCGCGGTGGCAACTGGAACAACAATGCGTAGAATTGCCGAGTGTCGAATCGTAACAACAACAATCCCGACAACCGCAACAACAACATTGGCTTCCGCTTGGTGCTCCGCAGCTTATGACAAGAGGAGGATTCCCGGTTTTTAAACCGGCCGGCATCCTGCCGGTGACCGGAGAGATGTCACTGACGAAACGGTATCGCCCGCGGGCGGTCTTTTCCGGCAGTCATGGTAGGGGACGGATGCCCCGAAGTGCCTGCCGGATTCCATTTATGCCTTGTTGGCGCGCTTACGTTCGATTTCGTCAAGGATTATCTTGCGCAGACGCAGGTGGTTGGGGGTGACCTCAACGTATTCGTCTTCCTTGATGTATTCCAAGGCCTCTTCGAGACTGAATACCACGGGAGGGATTATACGTGCCTTGTCGTCAGCTCCCGATGCACGCATGTTGGTGAGTTTCTTTGACTTGGTGACGTTGACCACGATGTCGTTGTCCTTGGCGTTCTCGCCGACAACCTGTCCGGCATATACCTCCTCCTGCGGGAAGATGAAGAAGCGACCGCGATCCTGAAGCTTGTCGATGGCGTAGGCGTAGGCCGTACCGGCTTCCATCGCAATGAGCGAGCCGTTGGTGCGGCGTTCGATGTCGCCTTTCCATGGCTGGTATTCGAGGAAACGGTGAGCCATGATGGCTTCTCCGGCCGAGGCTGTCAGCACGTTGTTGCGCAGGCCGATAATGCCTCGTGAGGGGATGTGGAATTCCATGTGCACACGGTCGTTCTGGGCGGTCATCGACACCATTTCCCCTTTGCGGCGTGTGACCATGTCGATTATCTTGCTGGAGTATTCCTCGGTGACGTTGATGGTGAGCAATTCGACCGGTTCGCATTTCATGCCGTCGATTTCCTTTATGATGACCTGCGGCTGTCCTACCTGCAGTTCATATCCTTCACGTCGCATTGTCTCGATGAGTACGGAGAGATGCAGTACGCCACGGCCGAACACCGTCCATACATCCTCATGGTCGGCCTTGGTGACGCGAAGCGCGAGATTCCGGTCAAGTTCCTTGGTGAGGCGGTCGCCGATGTGGCGTGATGTCACGAACTTGCCGTCACGACCGAAGAACGGGCTGTCGTTGATTGTGAATGTCATCGACATTGTAGGCTCGTCGATGGCTATGCGCGGGAGTGGCTCGGGAGAAGCTGCATCGGTGACGGTGTCGCCGATTTCAAATCCTTCGATGCCGACGAGAGCGCAGATGTCACCGCTGTTTACGCTTTCCACTTTCTTGCGTCCCATGCCTTCGAAGGTGTGCAGTTCCTTGATGCGCTGCCTGACGGTGCTGCCGTCTTTCCTGCACAGGGCGATTTCCATCCCTTCGCGTAACGTTCCGCGGTGGACACGTCCTATTGCGATGCGGCCTACATAGCTTGAGTAGTCAAGCGATGTGATGAGCATTTGAGGTGTGCCTTCAAGGATCTCAGGCTCGGGGATGTATTCAATGATGGCATCGAGCAGAGGCAGGATATTGCCGGTGGGTTTCTGCCAGTCGGTACTCATCCATCCCTGCTTGGCCGAGCCGAATATCGTGGGGAAGTTGAGCTGGTCTTCTGTGGCATTGAGGTTGAACATCAGGTCAAAAACCATTTCCTGTACTTCGTCGGGGCGGCAGTTGGGCTTGTCGACCTTGTTGACCACCACAACCGGTTTCAGCCCCATCTGTATGGCCTTCTGCAGCACGAAGCGTGTCTGGGGCATCGGCCCTTCAAATGCGTCGACGAGCAACAGGCATCCGTCGGCCATGTTCAGGACGCGTTCCACCTCGCCTCCGAAATCGGCGTGTCCCGGGGTGTCGATTATGTTTATTTTATATCCTTTGTAGTCGATGGATACGTTCTTGGAAAGTATTGTTATACCGCGCTCGCGCTCAAGGTCGTTGTTGTCAAGGATGAGTTCACCTGTATTCTGGTTTTCGCGGAAAAGGTTGCCGGCAAGCAGCATCTTGTCGACAATTGTCGTCTTGCCATGGTCGACGTGGGCGATGATGGCGATGTTTCTGATCTTCTGCATGATTGGTTAATCAAATTTTCAGTGTGCAAAGTTACAAAGATTAATGCTAAATCCATAAAGCTTTGCTTAGGAATTGGCTTGAAGACGGAAAGGTGCAGGAAAAATACCTGCACCTTTCCGTCTTGTGGCTGATGGATACGGTTATCGTCCGCTTGATGTAATCTTGTCGCGCAGACGGTCGTTGAAACTGTTGTCCGACAGCAGAGCCTCCATTGTGAGGTGCATGCGGTAGCGCCAGTAATGGCGAGGATTGGCCGGCACATTGATCTGTTCTTCAAGCGGGTTCTTCCTACGGATGTTGCCGTCGATAGACAACCAGTCCTGCAACGGGATGATTGTGAGCATTGCGGGAGATTGCAGATGCAGGTCGATAATCCTGTCGCATACCCACGGCTCGGCGTAGAATGGTGCGTCGCCGCCTTCATGGAGCATGTTGTTGAAGAAGTGCCGGGTCTTCTCGCGGTCCTCTTCCCACCATTGGCGTATTCCGCCCATGTCGTGGGTGGATGTGGTGCATACCGAATGGTAAGGATAGTTCCATGTGTCGCCAAACTCTGCGCGCGGGTCTTTGGGCATGCGTTGTATTTCAAGGGACAGGATACGCAGCGCATCCATTACAGCCGGTACACAGTCGGGTATCATCCCGAGATCCTCGGCGCATACGAGCATATTGGTCGCGTCGATGAGATTGGGGAGTTTCCACATGGCCTTCCCATACCAGAAATCGTTGTGACGGTGGTAGTAGAAGTCGTTGTAGAGACGGTCGAAACACCATTTCTCGTAGTCGGTGAGTGACCGGTAAATGTAGGTGAACTGTGCCGATATGCGCGGATGGTATTTCCCTTTTTCATACGGGTCTTCAACGAATAACACGTCATCGATAAGCCCCATCAGGGCATTGCTTAGCCTTTCATTCTTCTCGTTCTTTTCCTGTGATGCGAAATAGCCGGCAACTTTGCGCTGTGTCGAGAACTCGTCTTTGAGCTTATAGCGTCCGTAGCCTACGCTGTAAAGGAAGCGGTCACGTGCCTCATCGGTATATTCCCCAAAGAAGTCACTGAGGAAGTAATCCATGATATAGGGTGTCGTCTGCAGGTCTACATCGAGCCAGAAGTCGTAGTTGTATTTCAGCTCATCGGGAGTGTAGGGGAGTGCCGGGTTGAATATCCCCAAAAGCCCGTGTACGGCATCCATGGGAATCTGCCATATACGGAAGAATCCGAGAACATGGTCGATACGGTAGGCGTCAAAGTATTCCGACATCTTGCGGAAACGTGCTTTCCACCATGCAAACCCGTCCTTGTTCATCTCTTCCCAATTGTAGGTGGGGAACCCCCAGTTCTGTCCGAGGACGGAGAAGTCATCGGGCGGGGCTCCCGCCTGGCAGTCCATGTTGAACAAGCGTGGAGAAATCCAAGCGTCGACGCTTGTACGGGATATGCCGATGGGTATGTCGCCTTTAATAGCCACCCCCTTGCTGTGGGCGTAGTCACGTACTTCGCGCATCTGCTTGTCGAGGTGGTACTGGATGTAATATACATAGTTTATCTCGTCGATGTTGTCGGCGACGAATCTTGCAATTACCCGTTCGTCGTAGACTGCATATTTGCCCCATTTCCCGAACTCCGGGGTCTTGTGCATATCCCGTAGCACACAGAACGCTGCGTAAGGGGTAAGCCATTCGCTGTTGCGCGCGACAAATGCCTTGAAGTCTTTTGATGCTATTGTCCTTGCGCCTTCCTGGGCAAATATTTCCCGGGTGAATTGTATCTTGCCTTGGTTAACCCGTTCATAGTCTATCTCGGCAAGGCTGTTGAGCTCACGGCCGAGGGCGTCAAAGTGGGACTGCCGCTCGGGATCATTGAGCTTGCCGAGCGCAGACAGTCGCAGGTACATCGGGTGAAGTGCGAATGTCGAGTTGGCATTATAGGGGTATGAGTCGGTCCATGTATGGGTCATGGTGGTGTCGTTGATGGGAAGTATCTGCAGGAATTTCTGCCCGGTTAACGCTGCCCAGTCAATCATTTTCTTCAGGTCGTAAAAATCACCGACCCCGAAATCGTCTTCGGTACGTACCGAGAATACCGGTATTGCAACTCCGGCACCCCTCCATGGCGACATGGGGTTGGCGAAACGTAATCCTGCCACTACAAGCACTTCGTTTTTCAGGGACGGAACAATGTTGAATGTGCGGTTGTTGCCGGCTTCCCATGCAATCGGCAACCGGGATTCCTTTTTCAGGATTACGAATTTGTACTCAAAGGGTGCGCTGAGCGACTTGATGTCAAGGTTTACGTTCCATTCGGGGAACGCTGCATCATTCATGATTACGGCCTCGTCGGTATTCCAGTTGCCTAAGGCTGATGTGCCGCCGCTGATGGCAAGGACTTCGTCGCTCTTGATCAGGGGCGCTGTCACACGGATGTTGACAATGCCGTTTTTCATGCCTAACGGTTTTTCCCGCGTTGCCCTATGGCAGATGCAGTCGGTGAATGCCGATGAGTAATAGGGCTTGTCCCACGGCTGGTCTTGCCAACGGTCGAAGATTTCGTAGACCTTTGTGCTGCGTCCTCTGCGGAAAGAGTGGGCTGCTCCCCATTCACGTTTGACATGTCCGTCCTCATGCATGACAATGTAGGAGTATTCAAAGTCGGGGGTTGCGTCGTCAGCCTCAATTTCTGCCGACCATGATTCGTGGCCTTCAAGGGATAGCCTTACGGCCTTGGCAATGTCGCCGTTTCCGAGTTCGGGTATGCTTCCGGTAACATATACCGATTCGCCCCAATCGGTACGGTAATCGATATTGAAATAGATTTTCATAGATATGGTTAAATATTTTGTATGATATAATCAGTGAAAAAGTGGATATAAATATAGCGAGAATTTAAATATGAAAGGCTGAATTTTGAAATTATTTTTCAAAATTCAGCCTTTTATGTTCAGGAACATGCCTCGACGGCTATTTTATCCGCACTTGGATGTGCCGCAAGAGGTGCATATCAGGCAACCTTCCTGATATATGAGTGTCTCTTGCCCGCAGTTGGGACATTTCTGCCCGTTGGCTTTGGTCCCGTCGGGAAGATATTTTTTGAGTGCGCGTTCAACCCCCATTTTCCATGTGTTGATTGACTGGCTGTCAAGCTCAAGGCTTGAAATGAGCTTCAATACTTGGTCGATGGGCATGCCGTAGCGTAATACTCCGGAAATGAGTTTGGCATAGTTCCAGTATTCGGGGTTGAATTTGTCGGAAAGTCCTTCGATGGTGGTCTTGTAGCCGCGCTTGTTGATGAACTGGAAGTCGTATCGCTTGTTGCCTTTTTCATCTATTGCCTTGATGATTTTACCGTGAGTGACTGATTTGGGGCAGAAGATACCGTCTTCGTCATCGGCGAGCCCTGTGAATATCTCGTAAGGTTCGCCGTCAATAAGCCCCACGAATGCAATCCATTTTTCCTTGTTGTTCTGGAAACGTACGACGTCGGCCTCAAGCTCGATGGGACGTTTGGCTACATGCGGCTTGGGGGTGTCGGTTTCCGGTTGCTTCTTATCAATGGAAACAAGCACTCCCGAACGGGAGCCGTCGCGATACACCGTACATCCCTTACAACCCGATTTCCATGCCTCGATGTACAGGTTGTTGACAAGTTCTTCGTTGACATCGGCAGGCAGATTGATGGTTACCGAGATGGAATGGTCGACCCACTTCTGTACACGTCCCTGCATTTTCACTTTTTCAAGCCAGTTGACATCGTTGGAGGTCGCTTTGGAATAGGGGGACATGGCCACAAGTTCGTCAATTTCTTCCTGCGAGTAGTTGTCCTTGGCTTTTATTCCTGCGGTTTTCATCCATTCAATGAACTTAGGATGATAGACGATGTATTCTTCAAAGGCGTCACCTGTGTCGTCGACAAAGTCCACGCGTACTTCTGTGTCATTCGGATTGACTTTCCTGCGACGTTTGTAGACGGGAAGGAATACCGGCTCGATCCCTGAGGTAGTCTGTGTCATGAGGCTTGTGGTCCCTGTAGGCGCGATTGTCAGGCAGGCGATGTTCCGGCGGCCGTACTTCACCATGCGTTCATATAGTTCGGGGGATGCCTCTTTCAGGCGGTTGATGAACGGGTTGTCTTTCTCTCGCTCGCTGTCGAATATTTCAAATGCTCCTCGTTGACGGGCCAGTTCCACTGAAGATCCATAGGCTGCGACTGCGAGAGTCTTGTGTACGAGCTCGGAGAAGTCGGTGGCTTCGGTAGTGCCGTAACGGAGCCCTAAGGCTGCGAGCATATCGCCTTCGGCTGTGGTACCTACGCCGGTACGACGTCCTTTAAGGGTTTTTGTCTTGATCTTTAACCAAAGGTTGTGTTCGGTACTTTTTACTTCTTCGGTCTCGGGGTCGGAGTTGACTTTGTCGAGAATCTTGTCGATTTTCTCCATTTCGAGGTCGATGATGTCGTCCATTATGCGTTGGGCCTTTGCCACATGCTGTTTGAACAGGTCAAAGTCAAACTCGGCTTCTTTGGTGAAGGGATTCTTCACGTATGAGTAGAGGTTTATTGCGAGCAGGCGGCAGCTGTCGTATGGACATAGCGGTATTTCACCGCAGGGGTTGGTGGATATTGTGCGGAATCCGAGGTCGGCATAGCAGTCGGGTACTGACTCCCGGGTTATGGTGTCCCAGAACAATACTCCCGGCTCGGCCGATTTCCATGCGTTGTGAACGATTTTCGCCCATATTTCCGAGGCGTTTACCTCTTTGACAACGAGGGGATCGGCACTGTCGGTAGGATACTGCTGTATGTAGCTTGTCCCATCAATTGCCGCTTGCATGAAAGCATCATCGATACGTACTGAAACGTTCGCTCCTGTGACTTTTCCCTCGGTCATTTTGGCATCGATGAAAGCCTCGGAGTCGGGGTGCTTGATGCTTACTGACAGCATCAATGCTCCACGGCGACCATCCTGGGCCACTTCTCTTGTGGAGTTGGAGTAACGTTCCATGAACGGTACAAGACCGGTGGATGTCAGAGCGGAGTTCTTCACAGGAGTGCCTTTGGGGCGTATGTGTGACAGGTCGTGCCCTACGCCTCCACGGCGTTTCATCAGCTGCACCTGTTCCTCATCTATGCGTATCACGCCTCCATAGGAGTCGGGATTACCGTCAAGACCGATTACGAAGCAATTGGATAGGGAACCGACCTGATAGTCATTGCCGATGCCTGACATCGGACTGCCCTGGGGTACGATGTAGCGGAAATTGCGCAGCAGATCAAAAATCTCTTCCCGGCTCATCGGTGAATCATACGTTGCTTCGATACGGGCTATCTCTGATGCTATGCGCCGGTGCATGTCATCTGGCGTTTTTTCAAAAATATTGCCGAAAGAGTCTTTTAGCGCGTATTTGCTTACCCATACTCTTGCCGCAAGTTCGTCTCCGCCAAAATACTGTAATGAGGCATTGAATGCCTCCTCATACGTGTAATTATTCTGTTCCACGATATTTTGATAAATAAAGTTATTAGCGTTAAGTGTTAGTAAATAATGTGTGAAAGTCTTTCCTGAAGAATTACGCTGCAAATTTTGTGAAAAATATTTGTGTCACCAAATATATTGCGATAGAAAATTGATAATGTTGATAAGTTTTCCAAAATAAAATGATAATGTGCTGATGGATAGTCTTGTATGGGTTTGATGCCATGTGTGAAGTTTTCCGGAATGGAAAACGTTGAAATATGCCAATGTGGAGAAATGGTGTAGTCTGTTGCCCTGGTGGTGGAATTTTATTAATTTTGGAGTGTGATAATATTAATGGAAAATGGACTATAAACAATATTTTGCCAATCGTCGTACTGTCAGAAAATATTCCAATCGGGAGGTCCCGGATGATTTGCTGAGAGAAATGATTGATGCGGCATGTCATGCTCCTACAACGGGCAACATGCAGCTTTACAGTGTTGTAATCACCCGTTCGGAGAAGGGAAAGCGTGCGCTTGCTCCTGCCCACTTCAATCAGCCGTCGGTGGAAGGATGTAATGTCGTGATGACATTTTGTGCCGATTTTAACCGTTTCGAGCAGTGGTGCAGGATGAGGGATGCCGTTCCGGGATATGGCAATTTCCAGTCGTTTGTGACGGCATTGCTTGATACCGCCCTGTTTGCCCAGCAATTTTGCACGATTGCAGAAATGCATGGACTCGGATGCTGTTATCTCGGAACGACGACATATAATGCTCCTCAGATTGCCGAGGTGCTTGAGTTGCCCGATAGGGTTGTGCCGGTGACGGCAATTACCGTGGGCTATCCTGATGGGGACGCACCAATGAGCGACCGGCTGCCTGTCGGGTGCATTATGCACGAAGAAAGGTACAATTGCTATAGTGAAGAGGATATAAATCGTATATACGCTGAGAAGGAGGAGCGTGAAGACAGCCGGAGGTTTGTGGCGGAGAATAATAAGTCCACGCTTGCCCAGGTGTTTACCGACATAAGGTACAACAGGGAAAATAATGAGTTTTTTTCAAAGGTGTATAAAGAGTTTATAGAGAGTAGGGGTTTCTCATTCCCTTAAAAGGGTGGTGTGAGGAAGACAATATAAATACGCCCCTTTGAGGTTTAGTTTCAAGGGGGCGTATTTATGTGCTGTTTGTCATGATATTATCGAACTTTCAATCTTGGACAGGTCTTCCTGTAATTGTCGTTCGTATGATAATCTTTCTTCTATGTTCTTGCATGCATGTAATACGGTGGCGTGTGTTCGCGACAGCCTTGTGCCGATTGCTGTTAGCGGCATTTTGGCGTGTTTCTTTGCGAGATACATTATCATTTGCCGGGCATCGGATATTTCCCTTTTCCTTGATTTTGTGAATAACTGGTCTGGGTCTATCTTGTAAAATGTGCTGACTTCCTGTGTTATAGTCTCGAAATTTATCTGTTTGCGGGACATTTTCACCGCATTGGCAAGTACGGCGCGGGCGAGGTCGATGGTTATTTCCTGTCCGAGGACTGTCGCATGTGCCATCAGGGAGACGATTATCCCTTCAAGCTCGCGGATGCTGTCGGTGACATTGGTGGCAATATATTCAAGGACGTCGCATGGGATTGACAGCCCGTCCTGCTCGGCTTTTTGGGTCAGTACGTCTTTGCGCAGTTCAAAGTCGGGGCGTTCAAGTTCGGCAGTCATCCCCCATTTGAACCGTGACAGTAACCTTGCTTCCATTCCTTCCATTTGTGACGGGCAGCAATCGCTTGTGAGGATCAGTTGTTTCTGGTTTTGGTGCAGGTGATTGAATATATGGAAGAATGTGTTTTGGGTGCGGGGTTTCCCTATCAGGTCTTGTATGTCATCGATGATGAGGACATCTATACTTTGGTAGAAATTGATGAAATCATTTATGCGGCTACGGCTTACGGCTGCGGTGTATTGGCTTTCAAAAAGGCGTGCCGTAATGTATAGTACGCGGCTTTGGGGGTTGGTTTCTTTTATACGTATGCCGATGGCCTGCACAAGATGGGTCTTGCCGACACCGGTGGGACCGAACAGGAAAAGGGGATTGAATGTCTTGCATTTGGGGTTACTTGCAATTGCTTCGCCGATTGAACGCGCAATTTTGTTGCTCAGACTCCCGCAGTAATTCTCGAAGGTATATCTTGGATTTAGTTGTGAATCAATTTCTTCGAGTGGTTGGTTGTGAAATGGATTAGCCGAGGAATTCTGTTTTGGGGCTACAGCCGGACTTGGGTTGGAACTTCCCATTGTGATGCCGGTTGTAGGCTCGTCGCTCACCTGATTGTAGTGGTAGAACAATTTGATTTTTTCGCCATAGACTTTGCGCAATGCCAGTCCGATAATTTTGATATACCGTTCCTCTAATTGCTCGACAAAGAATGGCGACGGCACGTTTACCGTTAAGTTATTATTCTCGAAACTTAACGATGATACGGGCTTGAACCAGGCGTCAAATTGCTCTGCGGGAAGATTGTCCTGAAAAATTTTCAAGCATTTTTCCCACAATTGAGTGTGAGTTAATTCCATTGATTATTTAATTCTTTAGGCTAAACTTTTCAATACAAATTTCGTGGTAAAAATGTTCAAAAACAATTGATAAAATATTTGGATTTTATAACTGAAATGCAACTATGCTGACTGTCAGTGTTTTATGTGGACGGTGTGATTAAGGTTGGTGTAGTGCTTTAGATTTTGAGTGTATGTTATTATATGACAGCATGTTGTTGTCGGTTGTTTTTATATATTGGATTTTGTGTTGCTAATGTTTCTAATAGAAAAAGGCTGATAAATCTTTGTCTCTGCGAGATAAAATGATCTGTCAGCCTTTTTTTGTTATTTAGAATGATTCAAAATAGTGTCGTGTTATAGCAGCTTGATGGAAATGTATCGTTTTGGATTCTTTTTGATATCTATTAAAAGAGAGTCAAGACTTCCTGCGGCGTTGTTCATGTTGTTATAAAGTCCGGTGTCGTTAAGTAATAGTCCTAAGGATGAGTTTTCGCTGTTTATCTTTTCTGTGATGTCGTTAATATTTTTGGTCGTAGAGTATATTTGCTGCATTGTGGAGTCGATCGGCATATTTTTCAACTCGGTTGATAATTCGTTCAGATTGTCTGTTATTGTGCTTAGATTGCCGCTTATGTTTCCTGCGTCAGACATTATCTTTGGCATGGAATTCATGGTTTTGGCCAGTTGTGAAGTGCTTGCTTCAAGGTTGGCAGTAATCTTGTCCAAGCGCTGTAATGAATTCAATAGGGCCGGGTCATTTACGAGTATATTGACTGTAGTTAACAGTGAGTCTACTTTTGTTGCCAGTGGCAGTACATTTTGTGAGACATCGTCCATCAGTCCGGTTGAAACCTCTCCGGCTATTTTGTCTCCGATGGAGTGATTGCTCTCGGCAGTAATCTCATCCGGCATTATCAGCTCGATGCTTGCAGTCCCGAGCATGTCGGTTTTTAATATGGCCTTTGTCCCTTGAGGTATTTTTAGGGCTTTGTCGAGGCTTAGTTCTACAAGGATATGCCCGGGATTGTCGTATTCGTATTGCATGTCTCTTACCAGTCCGACTTTAAAACCGTTGGCTGTCACCGGAGAGGATATGGTCAATCCGGATACATTTGTATAGGATACATAATAGTAATTTGCGGCTTTGAATACATTAATGCCTTTGAGGTAATCAATGCCGAAAAATAGGATTAGTAGTGAAAGTAATACGGTAAAACCGATGATTAGTTCTTTGCTGAATTTCTTTTTCATATCTTATTAATGGTTGATTTCTAATATGCTATTCTATACGTTTATCTCCCTGGAATTTTACGATGAATGCTTCAGGGAACTTCGACCTGACTTTTTTGAGTTTTTTCGATGCATTTTTCCACGAGGATTCTTTTCCGTAGGTATATTTATAAATGCCGTTGTCATAATAATGGTCGACTGGAGAGAGTTTCTTGAATTTCTTTGAGCCTTTCTCGAGTTTGGCTGAACTTGTCAGGAACTGTATTTTATATACTATATCTTCTGCCGGTGTAGGATTCTCGGGGCTGGGTGTGGGTTGTATTGTTGGAGAACTCTCCCGTTCGGTATCTTTTCCCGGGGTAGATGCTGGTGCTGTCGGGCTTTCCTTACCGTCTTTATATGCCTTGAGTGCATTGAACAGTGCTGTTGCAAGTTTGTTTTGCCCGTCTTTTGACGCGAGGAATTTCTCTTGTGTCGGATTACATATAAAATCAAGCTCGACGAGGACAGACGGCATACTTGTCGCCATCAATACCCAGAAACCGGCCTGTTTTACACCTTTATCCTTACGCCCTGCAGTCGACACGAATTCTGACTGTACCATTTGCGCAAAGCTGATGCTTTGTTCCATGTGCTTGTTCTGGTTAAGCTCGAATATGATGTAGGATTCCGAAGAATTAGGGTCAAATCCGCTATATGAGGTCGAGTAATCGGGTTCAAGTACCATCACTGAGTTTTCGCGCTTTGCCACATCAAAATTTTCGGCGGATCGGTGAAGCCCGAGGGTGTACACCGAGGCTCCTGTTATCGTTTTCCTGTTTTTGGCCTTTTTGGCGATGGAATTGGTGTGTATTGAAATGAATAGGTCGCCGTTGACTTTATTGGCGATGTTTGCCCGTTCTTTAAGGGTAAGGAACCGGTCATTGTCACGTGTGTATATAACCTTTACGTTCTCGAGGTTCTCGCTTGCCATCTTGCCAAACAGCTTTGCAACGGCGAGATTTATATCCTTTTCACGTGAGATGGCTCCTATTGCCCCATAGTCTTTCCCTCCGTGCCCCGGGTCTATTACGACAACAAAGTCACGTACCGTATTATTGGCATGTGTGGCAATAGAAAGAGCTATGCATATTATTGTTATGTAACAGGTGATAAGCGGCCTCATTTCAATGCTAAAATGTTGCAAATTTAGCAAATAACCTTTGATAAATGGATGCCGGTAACATTTTTTTGCGTTGAGAAGTCCGGTAAAAAGAAATTTTGAACAGTAAATTATCTGTTGTGAAGAATATAACTTTTAAATTTGTAGAAAAATGACGGGATATATGAAATGGTATTCGGTATTATATATTGGGATCATATTGTTTTTTGCCGGCTGTGGAACTGATAATGTGAAGAAGCACATAAAACGGTTGGATTTGTGTGTGTATGGATACAATGATATGTCTGATGAAGAGAGGATGGCTGTGCTTGATTCGATGGGGCCGGGGCTTGGTGCGATGGCGTTTCTTATGGGGGATAGTGTGGACGGGGCATCGCTTGAGCGTTATTCGTGGTCGAAGGCCGTGAAAATTTTCACTCCTGATATTATTCGGCGTTTGCCGTCTCTTGACTCGGTGGAACGTGTTTTAGGGAAGGTTGACCGATGTATGCAAGAACTGTTGCCGGAGTTTCCGGATGTTGATACCTATGGTATTGTTTCGCCTTTCAACCAGTCGGTGTTTATTGTTGACTCGGTTATGTTGATCGGTCTTAATCATTATCTCGGATATGATTATGAAGGATACAGTAATTTTGATGCCTATAAGAAGCGGACTAAAGATGTCAGGTTCCTTCCGTATGATATTGTTGAGGCTATGGTATCATCGTCATATCCGTATCTCCCGTCACATAACGCGACGGTGCTGGAGCGAATGATGTATCATGGTGCTTTGATTTACGCCAAGATGAATATTGTGCCTGATGCCAGTCTTGCGGATGCTCTCGGTTATACTGATGGGCAGTTGGATTGGGTGCAGCGGAACAGTAGGGAGATATGGAACGCGATTATTGAGCGTCGGTTATTGTACTCTGTTTCATTGTCTGATGCCGACAGGTTGCTAAATCCGGCACCGGCAACAATGATTGTTCATCCCGAGTGTCCCGGACGTGTAGGCCGTTACATCGGTTATATGATTGTGTGTGCCTATAGCCGTAATAATGCTGGTGTGACTTTGCCTGTATTGTTGTCCCCTGACTTTTATGCTTCTCCGGTGTCGCTTGTAAAGTCCCGGTATAATGGACTGTGATAAATGCTTTTTCTGCTACTTGTAAATAGTTAGAAGAACGGAATACAGGAATTCCATCCTGCTTTTTGTCTGCCTTGCCAAAATTACCGATTTGGAAAATAGGCTGATTATTACTATCTTTGTGCCGTTTTTATATTCTGTCCAAAGAGTTGGATGGCTTTTAGCCGAAAATCGGCGGGGATTCCTCCATCCTGTCGCACTATGTAAGGGGAATCTTTAGTATGAATTTTAAATGAACGAAATGAAGAAAACAATGTCAATCATTGTGATCTTTGTCGTTTTCCTTATTTCTGTTTCTGCCCATACCGGAAAAATCATCGATGCATCCGAGGGGTACACTGCTCCGGCATTTACAATTGACAATGGAGACATAGCGGTTTCTCTTGCCGGAATGAAAGGGAAATATGTGTTGCTTACGCTATGGGCATCAAGTGATGCGTCATCCCGTATCGCCTGTAATGAATACACAGCGTATGCCCGCAGCATTGAGAACGAAGGAAAACAGTTCTGTCATTTGTCGGTCAATTTTGACCGTAGTGAAAAACTCTTTCGGGAGTTGGTAAAGAAAGACGGACTTGATGCAAAGACACAATTTTATGCTCAAGATGAGGCGGTTTTGATGTTTAAACAAAATTATCATCTTGAAGAAGGGTTTCAGTCATTCCTTATTGATCCGCATGGAAAGGTAATTGCGAAAAATCCGAGTGCAGAGAGCTTGACACAGATTCTAAGTCATTAACAGTATTGAGGCTTGCCTGATTAGGCAGGTCTTTTTTGTTATTATTTGAATTAACCGAAAAAGTATTTAAATTTGCGATATAAAAGAATCCCATAAATACAATAGCCATGAAATTGAAAAAATTATTTCTTACATCTGTTGTGATTGCTTTTGGTGTCATTCAAGTAGGAGCAGCCAATTATCTAGTCGATGGCAGTGCTACGTCATCAGGTACTACCATTTCGTATGGAGGAATCGATTTTGTTGTCGGGACTACGGCTTTCCAGACGTTTGCTGAGTTTAATGCGGCATCGCCAGAGTCAAACTCGGTACTGTATGTCGCTCCAGGTACGTATAGTGAGAATGTTACATTTTCAACGCCTGGACTAAAAATTCTTGGGAGTAATGCCTATCGAGATTGGGTCGTGACAAGAACAACCGAGACATATATGACCGGAATAATGACATTGGATGCTACAGGTATAGAAGTTAACGGATTTTACTTTACCGGAGCAGGTAGGATATCGGCTAAGGCGGCAACAAATACATCTCCCCAGTCAGACATTAAAGTCCTGTACAATTATTTTGCCGGATCAACTGTTGCAAGGGATAAAGGCACGCCGTTAGTGGCAATTGGGACAAGATATGCCAATGAAAATGCAAATTCTGTAATATCACAGTGCCGATACCGTAATTGTGAAGTGGCTCATAACCGGTTTGAAGGATCATCTGCACAGATCGCCAATCCTGTTGTTTTAGCTGGAGTATATGGTACAACTCTTGTAACGGACAATTATTTTTATGATGGAGGGACAAGTGTCCATATCGATAATGCCCAAGGAGATTTGAATATATGTCATAATGTATTTAAAAATGTGGGAGTGACGACATCGACAGCTCCAGATGGTGGCTCGAAGGGAGATTTCTGTATATATGCGATGAGATGCGCTTATGCCAATAGCACTAATCTTAATATCCGTAATAACGAATTTGACGGATGTTACGGTCAGTCTTCTTACTTTTCATTGATAAGGGTGTATCCCGGTTCCTCGGGATCGACAAATTGTGTCGCTCCTGTCAACATGAAAGTAAATATCAATCATAATACGTTTAAAAACAAGACATCGGTTGCAACCAATAGTGGTCAGCTGAATGAAAATATGCTTATGTATGCCGATAAGGGAACGACTGGTGATGTCAAGTTTAATATCGCAGATAACCATTATGATAATCGTTTTTATAAATTTGCCTGGGTAACGCTTGATGATGGAATAGGGCAGAGGGAAGTGTATTCCAATACATTTGACCAATTTGTTTTCGGTAGTACGTATTCTACGATGGGCACATCAATAATCGATGGAGTTGATATAAGTAATCATGCCAAAAATGTGTCACTTGGAGCTGTTACGGTATTACAGAGTATGGATATCGATATGGCTACCGGAGACATGTATTTTCTTCAGTTGATGAATAGCGGTGATGTGTCAAGCTTCTGCTCTACTTACGGGTTGAGTGCCACTAATTGCGACCCGCTTGTGCTTACGCGGGTTTCATGCACGAAGAAGGCAACAAAGTCCAACGGAACATTTACTTACAGTACAACAGTCCAGAAAATGAGAATTGCCAAGGCCGGTCATGGCGTGAAATTGTCGGTCGTTAGGGACAAGAACGGACAATTGTGGATGATAACCGGAGGAAAGGGCAGTGATAATGGTACAAGTAACGACGTGTCGGGTACTGCTATCTCAAGATTTAAATTTGTTAGCGGAAAAACTCTTATTCTTGACGGAAGTGGCGAGACTGACGGGGATGTGATTTACTTTGAGCATCCTGCCGGATTGAAAAATGCCTATGGGGCAGTAGATGAATCATCGCGTTATATCTGCCTCAGTTCTTCGGGGAGTGGAACACGAAAATACTATATCTATGATTTGGACGAATATCTTGAAGGTAATTCAAGTCCTACGTTGATTAAGAAAGTCAGCCTAAAAACCGGCGATGATCCAATTACCGGTACGGGATTGAGCAATGATGAAGGTTTCTGCACATGGAGTTATCAAAGTTATGCCATAAATGGTGATTATTTGTATCTACTGGAAGGCGAAAGTCAGGATACAAGCAATCCGGTCACTTCGGGAGATCCGGTTGTCGTAATAAGTACTTATAATTGGCGTACAGGACAGTATCTGCTGCGTACACGTGTAAATTACGGACGTATTAATGACACATTTGGAGAGCCTGAAGCGTTCACTATACGTCCTGACGTGTTCGGTAATGTGAGCGCCTATCTTGGAATTGCAGTTGGCAGCAGTGGTGCGCGCAAGGCTTCTATATTTAAGTATCATATTGACCGGCATCTTGATGATTCTGGAAGTGTGATTGGTGTAGATACCAGTACGGGTATGAAACATTTCAAAACTGCGCAGTATTCAGGAATAACTATGTCTCAGAGTGCGAATGAATATAGTCTCAGCGCTTCATCCATGGCCGAGATTCCATCACAATCAATAACAGTGACCAATGTCGGCGAGTATCTGTATGGTTCATGGAATGGGACAATTACCGGAGCGGATGGAAAAGTTTTCAGTGTCGATATTTCTGAAAACACACCGTTCTCGGATAGTTTTAAGGCAACGGTAACATTTAACCCTGATGGATTAAAATCAGGCTATTCCGCTTATTTGAGACTGTCGTCCCCTTTAGCAACGGATATTGTGATACCTATAAATGCTACCTATACCGATTCGTCGGCAGAACCGGAAGAGCCTGACACCCCTGTTTCCACATTTGATGACAATATCATAGAAATGACTGAAGTGTGGAACTATAGCGGCAATACAACACAACCGTCATGGTTGGATTTGAGTGATGGCTCCTCAACCGGAACTACAACACGTTTCATTGCAGAAAATTCCGGAAAATTGTATGTGCTTAACTGTAAGCCATGGGGATCTCCTGAGATAAACATCATAGATGCTTATACTGGAGAGGATACTGGAGAAAATGTAAATCTTGATGGTGTTTCCGGTGGACTGACTCCGATTTCGAGTATCCGATTTGTGGATGGAATTCTTGTTGGTGCTGCAGCGGTTAATGCTAATCATACGTTTACTGTTTATGCATGGAAAGACGGAGTGGCTTCAGCACCGACTAAGATTTTGGAGGATACTACACATGGAGGTCTCATAATGGGTTCCAATATATCGGTCAGTGGGAATTTGACTGATGGCCGTATCTGGGCAACCGATGACGGATGTAAGAATGTACTCTATTATACGATTACGGGTGGAGTGGTAAATACCACTCCTGCGGTAGTTGCTTTGATCGGAATGGATGGCGATTCATTGTCGCTTTCCGGCTCTCGCGGAGCATCTGAGGTAGTTCCCAATGACGACGGTACATTCTGGGTCGTAGGACAGGCTTCATATCCCCGGTTGTTTGATGCGGCAGGAAAACAGACTGCGATTATGCAAGCCGGAGCATTTAATGAAAATAATCATGGAACAGCAATGAACGTGTTCGATTTCGGAAGTAAGAAATATGCTGCTGCGGTTGCTTATAGCGGGACAACCCAGACTAATGGATATTTTACGCTGATTGATGTCACTAACGGAATGAGTGCTTCATCAACATATAATTGTAAATATCCTGAAAACGGTCTCGGTGAGACGGCCAATGCACAGAACTTGTCATCACTCTGTCAATCTACGCGTAATAATGGTAAGGTTCTTGATATTTGGATATGCTGCGTATTGCAGGGGGTAGCCCATTACACATACAATGGAGAGACCGAAACAGGTGTTGAACCGATCAAGGGGGTTTCGGTCGATAATATGCATATCTGCATTTCGAATGGAGTTTTATCAATAAATGGAATAGAGGTTGCGATGGCACGTCTGTATTCCATAAGTGGTGCTATGGTTTGTGATGCTGCTTCAAATCAAATGGATGTCAATGGATTGCATGGAGTTTACATTCTTGTAATGAATGGTAAAAACGGTGTGGTACAGACACGGAAAATTGTAATAAAATAAATATCGGTAGTCTATAGAAAACAGTCCTGAATCGAATGAAGTGCCCCCAAAAGTTGGACAAAAAACTTTTGGGGGCACTTCACAATAAGATTTTAGGCTGTTTCTTTTTTGTAAGGTTATTACATTGGGTCGACATCGTAATATATTATGATGCCTTTCATGCGGGGATGTTGGTGCATCTGCTCGAACGTGTCGCGGAGTATGCCCTTGACTTTCTTCATCGATGCCTGTACTTCTATTTTAAGCATGATTTTGCGTATATAAAGTGATTGTATGCGAGATACCAGCGGTTCTTCCGGTCCGAATACGCGAGTGCCGAACAGCTCCCGTAGCTTGTTGCCGTATATTGCAGCCATTTCGGTCAGGATATTTATGTCCCGGTGTTTAAGATAGATGTATATGAGACGTGTAAAAGGCGGATAATTGAAATTACGCCGTTCTTCTATTTCATTATTATAGAATCCGATGTAATTGTGAGAGGTAAGGAATGAGAGGATGTGATGGGTTGGCTGGGTTGTCTGTACGGCAACCAGTCCGCGGGTGTTGCGTCGTCCCGCACGTCCAGCAACTTGTTCAAGCATGTTGAAAGCGCGTTCCGTGGAACGGAAATCAGGGAAATTTATTATTGTATCGGCATTCAGTACGCCGACAAGACTCACTCCCTCAAAATCCAACCCTTTTGTTACCATTTGTGTCCCTACAAGAATTTGAGACTTCCGTTGGGAGAAATCTTCGATGATATTTTCATATCCATCCTTATTGCGTGTCGTGTCAAGATCCATGCGTGCGATTTTTGTGTCGGGGAATATCGTCTCGACTTCATCCTCAACACGTTCGGTCCCATATCCGAGAATCTCAATGCCGGGTTCCTTGCATGTCGGGCACAGAGTGGGGAGTTGGTAACTTTTTCCACAATAGTGACATACGAGTTCGTTGAATCGACGGTGATAGGTGAGTGACACATCGCAATGCTCGCATTTAGGAACCCAACCACATTGCTTACAACGGGCAAGAGGTGCAAAACCTCTGCGGTTGTGAAAAAAAATCACTTGTTCCCCTCGCTTCAAGGTTTCGCGGGCAAGTAGTTTGGTGCGGTCGGAAAATGTCCCGGAAACAGTGTGCCTCTTGCGTGCGGTATTCATGTCTATAATTTCAATATCGGGCAATTGCACACCTTCGTAACGCTCGCTTAATGTTATAAGACCATATCTTCCTGTCTGTGTCTTATAATATGTTTCAATCGATGGGGTAGCACTGCCGAGAAGTGTCTTGGCTCCATGCATTGAAGCAAGGACGGTTGCTGCATCACGGGCGTTGTATCGGGGTGCCGGGTCGTATTGCTTATAGCTTGATTCATGTTCTTCGTCAACAATGACAAGCCCAAGATGGTTAAATGGCAGGAATACCGATGATCGGGCTCCTATGACTACACATGGTTCATTTGAGTCCAATAGCTTCTTCCAGATATCCACTCGTTCGTTGTCGGAGAATTTGGAATGGTATATCATAACCTTGTTCCCGAATACACGTTGTAGGCGACGGGTGAGTTGTGTTGTCAATGCAATTTCCGGAACAAGATACAGAACCTGGTTTCCGTGTTGTAATACGTAGTCTATGAGACGGATATATATTTCGGTTTTCCCGCTTGATGTAACGCCATGTAACAATGATATGTCGTTGACTGAGAAAGAGCGGTGTATTTCATCGAGAGCCTGCATCTGGGCGTCGCTCAGCGAGGGTAGCTGCCCGTTAACCAGTCCGCTGTATTTAAACCGGTTTATTTCTTTCTTGTAGATTTCGACGATTCCTTTCTGAGCCATTGCGGTTATTATCGGGGCAGTAAGTCCGGTGCGTTCAAGCAGTTCAGCGCGGGACACCTCTTTGGCCGGACTGTCTTTTCGTGTGAATCCTGATAGCTCCAGTAATGCAAGCAGCACGGTTTCCTGTTTTTTTGCATTCTTCACCATGTCAAATGCAGAATGGATGGCATCATTGTTCCCTTGTGGTACCGTCAATTTCACGTATGTTTCTTGCCGGGAACGGTAACGCTCCATCAGCTTTTCTGAAATTATTATCGCACCCTTCTCCAGCAGATTGGATGCGATGGCTTCTACGTTGCGGAATCCGGTCTTTCTCTCGATTTCCGCAGGAGTCATTCTTCCGGAATGATCCAGTAATTGGCATACGATGGCTTCGCGTTCGTTCAGTCTGTCACTGTCCGGTTCCTCATAATCGGAATTAAGTTCAATAAAAGTCTCGCTTTCTACCTTTAATCCGGCTGGAAGTGCTGCTTTGTAAACATCGCCGATGGAGCATAAATAATATTCTGAAATCCATTCCCAGAATTTCAGCTGCGGGTGTTTCACTATCGAGTATCCGTCAAGGCTCATTGTGATGTCTTTGACTTCGTAACCATCAGGTTTGATTGGGCTTATTGAAGTGACGATTGCTGTGTAGTATTTTTTTCGTCCGAACGGCACAATAACACGATGACCGACTTTTATTTTATCGGATAATGTATCCGGTATATGGTAGGTGAATGTGGAGTGGAGCGGTAGTGGAAGTATTACCTCGGCATAAACCTGTTGCATCGTCAGTTGAAATATTATTGAACAAGATGATATTATATACCATCTATTTGAATGAAATCATCGAAAATTGTACTGCGAATATAATGATTCTTTTTGAGATGAGACTGTGAGTCTTGCAAACAATTAGTGAATTTTGTCAGGATAATCTAATTGATGGAGAAAAATTTTATTTTGAGGTGATTGAATAATTTTAGGCTTAGTGCGCGATTTTGTATATATGGAAATAAAGTGTAAATTTGCGTTGCTAATACGCTAATGAATAGAGGAGGGAAAATAAGAGGAGCTGTAATATTTTAATTTAGGACTGTAAATTAATTGATATGAAACCTACACTATTTGTTCTTGCTGCCGGAATGGGTAGCCGTTATGGAGGATTAAAGCAACTTGACGGTCTTGGCCCAAACGGAGAAACGATTATGGATTACTCCATATTCGATGCCATACGCAGCGGATTCGGAAAAATTGTGTTTGTAATCCGTAGGGATTTTGAAGCTGATTTCCGAGAAAAAATTTTGTCAAAATATGAGAATCACATACCGGTAGAAGTTGTATTTCAAGGTCTTGACTGTCTGCCGGACGGCTTTAATTGTCCGGAAACAAGAGAGAAGCCATGGGGTACAAATCACGCTGTACTTATGGGTAAATCGGCAATTAAAGAGCCGTTTGCGGTGATAAATGCAGATGATTTCTATGGAAGGAATACCTTTGAGGTGATGGCTAAGGAATTGATGAGAGAACGTTGTGATGAAGGAGATTATTGCATGGTCGGATTCAAGGTCGGAAACACAATGTCGGAGGGTGGAACGGTTGCACGAGGTGTGTGTGACGTCAAGAATGGTTTTCTTTCAACGGTCGTTGAGCGCACTGCAATAGGTTATAACAAAAAGAATGAGATTGTTTTCCCTGACGAAAACGGTAACATCCAAAAACTTAACCCAGCAACCCTTGTATCAATGAATATGTGGGGGTTTACACCTGATTATTTTGATTATAGCGAGGCATATTTCAAGGAATTTCTTGATGAGAATATTGATAATCCTAAGGCCGAATATTTTATACCGTCGGTCGTTAACAGAATGATTACATCCGGTGCAGCTACTGTCAAAGTGCTGGAGACTTCGTCCCGATGGTTCGGAGTTACTTATGCGTCCGACAGATCTGGTGTGGTGGCAAGATTGGCCGAGTTGCACGAGTCAGGGGAATATCCCGACAGGATGTTCTGATGACAATTGATTTTGCTCCATTGCAGGGGTACACTGATGCCCCTTATCGACGGTTTCATCGTGAGATTTACGGTGAGACCGTGAGGTATTATTATACACCTTTTATCCGTGTGGATAAAGATGGAATCAGAGCAAAGGATATAAAAGATGTGAGTGCCGGAAACAATGTCGGAGTACGGGTGATTCCGCAAGTGATTGTTAACGGGATTGATGAATTTAACTGTCTTGTGGAACATCTTGCCGGTGTCGGATATAAGGAAATCGATGTGAACATGGGGTGTCCGTTTCCGTTGCAGGTCAGACGCGGACGCGGGGCGGGAATGTTGTCCCGGACAGATACGGTATCAGATGTCATGTGTGCCATAAAGTCAAGAAGAGACATATCGTTTTCTGTAAAGATGAGACCCGGGCAGAATGATGTGTCAGAATGTTTCCGCTTGCTTCCGCTAATAAATGAGACTCCTCTAAGATGTGTCGTTATGCACTCTCGATTGGGTATCAGACAATATAAAAGTGATATTGACGAAGAAACTTTCTATCGGTTTTACTGCGAATTGGAACACCCGCTGGTATATAACGGAGATATATGTTCGTTGGATGATATTGAGGCTGTTAAGAAACGGTTTCCAAGCTTGTCAGGAGTAATGATAGGTCGGGGATTGTTGTCACGTCCGTCATTGGCATTGGAGTATGTTGCCGGAAAAGAAATGGAACGCGATGAAATGTTGTCGCGTCTGATGATTCTGCATGACAGATTGTATGCTCATTATTCCTCGGTACTTGAGGGCGATTCTCATTTATTGGTAAAGATGAAAACATTCTGGGACTATCTTGAGCCGACAATAGGGCATCGGGTCTATAAGGCGATCAACAAGTCTGTAAACCTTACAAAATATCATACGGCAATATCGTCCATTCAATAGTTTTGCGTAACTTTGCATCTATATGGATTTTTTACTGCAAGCAACTGATAAGTACAGCAATGCCCGTGCCGGTCTCATTACCACCGATCATGGCACGATTGAAACACCCATATTTATGCCGGTAGGTACTCTCGGATCGGTAAAGGCAGTTCATATACATGAACTGCGGGATGATATAAAGGCACAAATAATATTAGGCAATACTTATCATCTGTATCTGCGTCCTGGGATTGAGATATTGGAAAGGGTAGGAGGATTACATAAGTTCAACGGGTGGGACAGGCCGATTCTGACTGATAGCGGTGGTTTCCAGGTGTTTTCTCTGTCATCCAATCGTAAACTGAAAGAGGAGGGAGCTTATTTCCGTAGTCATATCGACGGTTCAAAACATCTTTTTACTCCGGAGAATGTTGTTGATATACAACGTTCGATAGGTGCTGATATTATGATGCAACTTGATGAATGTCCTCCAGGGACATCGGAATATGATTACGCAAAAAAATCACTCGGATTGACCACTCGTTGGCTTATGCGCGGATGGAAACACTATAGGGAAACAGAAGGAAAATACGGCTATTCCCAGGCATATTTCCCTATTGTACAAGGGTGTACCTACCCTGATTTGCGCCGTCAATCGGCAATGACTGTTGCCGAACTTGGTGCAGACGGAAATGCGATAGGCGGGCTCGCTGTGGGTGAACCGGCTGAGGTGATGTATGATATGATCGAGGTCGTGAACGAGATATTGCCATCGGACAAGCCTCGTTATCTTATGGGAGTAGGGACGCCTGCAAATATTCTTGAGGCAATTGACCGTGGAGTAGATATGATGGATTGTGTGATGCCGACGCGTAATGGACGCAATGGCATGCTGTTTACTGCTCATGGTATCATGAATATGCGTAACAAGAAGTGGGCAGATGATTTTTCTCCGATACAGGAAGATGGTGCCAGCTATGTTGACCGTCAGTACACCAAGGCATATTTGCGGCATCTGTTCATGAGTCAGGAGATTCTTGCCATGCAGATTGCCTCGATTCATAATCTGGCATTCTATTTGTGGCTTGTCGGTGAAGCGCGTCGCCATATCCTTGCCGGAGATTTCAAGGCATGGAAGACTGAAATGGTTGAACGCGTGACACGTCGGTTATGATTTAATCCAATACAGTTAGAAGATGATTAAACGATTAGACCGGTATATCATTAGGAAGTTTCTCGGAACATATATATTTGCCATTATACTTATTCTGGCAATTACCATAATGTTCGATATAAACGAAAAACTTGACTCTTTCCTGAAAGCTCCGTTACAGGCCACTGTATTTGACTATTTTGTAAATTTTCTTCCTTATTTTGCCAACCAGTTCAGTCCGCTGTTCACATTTATTGCGGTTATCTTCTTTACATCGAAACTTGCTGACAATTCTGAAATTATAGCGATGTTGTCTTCGGGCGTGAGCTTTCAGAGGCTTATGCGTCCTTACATGATGTCGGCTGCCGTAATAGCTGTTGCAACATACGTGTTGAGTGCATTCATTATTCCGCCCGCCAATGTGGAACGTATCGCTTATACCAATACCTATGTAAAGAACAAAAGGGTTGATTACGGCAGCAACATCCAGCTGCAGGTCGCTCCGGGCGAGATCGCTTACATGAGCCGGTATGATAATACGACAAAGACGGGATATAAGTTCTCGTTTGAAAAGTTTGTAGAAAAAAAACTTGTTTCGCGTCTTACCGCACAATCGATAAAATGGGACACTCTTTACCAATGGCAAGTGCGTAACTATGTCATACGTGATTTCAAGGATAATCGGGAAGAAATTACCCGGGGACAGCGCCTTGATACGATAATACCTATAGAACCGAGAGATTTTCTTATATCCAAGAATGACCATGAAACAATGACTTCGCCACAGTTGCGTGAGTATATTTCACGGCAGAAAGCTCGCGGTGTTGCCAACATCAAGGCATTCGAGATCGAAAACGAACGGCGTTATGCCATGTGTGCTGCTGCATTTATACTTACGGTGATAGGAATGTCCTTGTCATCGCGTAAGGTCAAGGGTGGGATGGGAGTGAACATCGGCATCGGTCTCGTATTGAGTTTCAGTTACATTCTGTTCATGACTGTTACATCCACGTTTGCGGTATCAGGGCTGACATCCCCGTTTGTGGCAATGTGGATTCCTAATTTTATTTATGCCGTTATCGCTGTAGTTTTATATCGTAGGGCATCAGTGGGGTAAGTGAAAACTCTCTTAAATCCGTTCGAGTACAGTAGCGATAAGATCACGTATTGCTGTCTTGTAATTGGGTGTCGCGTCATGGTTCATACGGTTGGCAATAATTGAACAAACTGTCATTGCCTTATGCCCGAGTAAGCGGCTGAGCCCTTGAAGCGGTGCGCTTTCCATCTCGTAGTTAGTTACTTTACGGCCGTTGTGGCGGAACGATTCAATGCGGCTGTTCAGGTCGGGGTTAGCGAGTGGCAACCGTAGTTCACGTCCCTGTGGACCGTAAAATCCTATTGCTGAGATTGTGTTCCCTTTTATCATGTCATCCTGTCCGATGCGGTTGACAAGTTCTGCATCGGCATCAACAACGTATGGTTTTGCCCAAAGTTGATTCCAGTTGACGTGCCGGCAGAATGCTGTTTCGAATTCGGTATCGGCAATGTCGTTGCGTCCTGCATAGAAATTGACCACTCCGTCAAAACCTATCGCTTTTTCGGCGATAACCGGTGTGCCGACTTTCAGTTCGGGTTGCAGTGCCCCGGATGTGCCTATTCTCACCATTGACAGAGTACGGTGTATCTCCCTTACTTCACGGGATTTGAAATCTATATTTGCAAGAGCATCCAGCTCGTTTATGACAATGTCTATATTGTCGGGCCCTATACCATGACTGAGGCACATTATCGGTTTCCCGCGATAGATTCCGCCTATTGTATGGAACTCTCGTGCTGTGACTTCAAATGTCTTTCTGTCAAAGAATGATGCAACCATGTCTACCCGTCCGGGATCTCCCACGAGGATAATGCGGTCAGTCAGTTGCTCGGGATGCAAATGTAGGTGAAATACCGACCCGTCATCATTTATAATCATCTCTGATGGTGCGATTGTTTTCTTTTCCATGATGTCAATCGTGATGTTGTTTAAGATGTTAACGTGAATGATTGTACTATTGTTTTATGCAATGCGGTATCTTCCGCCGGGAAATGTCAGTATCAGCCCTTTAAACTCCATGTCGATGAGCAGAGCCATTAATCGGGCAATCGGGTAGTTGAGTGCCACGCACATCTGGTTTATTGTCGCATCATCGCGTGTCGATAGATAATCGATTACCGCTTGCTCTTCATCGTTTAATGGAGATAACATCTCGGTCTGGTCTCCTTCAACCGCCTTTGTCGGCCATCGCATGGCTGTACTCAGTTCTGATGCCGACTGCACTAAGCCTGCGATATTGGAGGCAATCAGCCGGTTGCAGCCGGCACTGTAGCGGTCGGATGTCCGTCCCGGTAATGCAAAGACATCGCGGTTATATCCTGATGCAATGTTGGCAGTTATGAGAGCGCCTCCTTTTTCTGCCGATTCCGATACGACAAGACAGTCACATAAAGCTGCAACAATACGGTTACGGGCTACAAAATTACCTTTGTGTACCGGATCGGAAGACATATAGTCGGTCAACAACATCCCTCCTTGCCGGGCAATGTCGGCTGCCGTATTGCGGTGCTGGGCCGGATATATGGTATTTAGACCATGAGCAAGTACGGCAATAGTGGGGATTGCGCAATTAAGGGCGGCGCGGTGGGCGGCAATGTCTATTCCGTATGCGAGTCCGCTTACAATGATAAGGTCTTCGACTGTCGTGGCAAGTTCTTCAACAAGTCGTGTCGTGAAATCAATACCGTATGGAGTCGCATGTCTTGTCCCTACGATACTCACTATTCGGGAGGCGTTAAGGTTACAGTTGCCGAGGGTGTACAATATTATTGGCGCATCGTCACATTCGGTAAAACGGGTCGGGAATCTCTCATCGGTGAAATAGCATACGTTTATATTGTTCCGTGTCACGAACTCGGTCTCTATGCGCGCTTTTTCCAATATGTCATCACGATAGCTGCGGCTTAACAATTTATTATTGAATCCCAATACTGTAGCAAGCTGTCGTTCAGAGGCTGTGAAAAATGTTTCTTCGCTGCCTATGCGGGCAAGAATTTCTCCGGCAAGTGTCCGGGTCATACCCCGTAACGAAGCAAATGCTATCTGGTAGGTCGTCATACCGTTACTATTCTGATTCACGCGGGAAATAGTCTTTGAATGCTTCAGCCAGGATTTCACCACGGCTTAGTCGTCCGTTTTCTATGCATACACAGTTGACCACTGCTTTAACTACCGTTTTCCCGGCAGCATTGAAAATATCCTGATGGAATATGAAACGTGCTCCTTCACGATCGATCCAGAGTTTGCTTGTCATCGTGTCTCCAAGCCCGAGTGGATTTTTGTACTCTATTTCGATTTTGTTCACTACCGGATCGATTCCTCGGGCGTGCATGTCCCGGAATGACAGTCCGGCACTGTCGCAAAACTCATGGCGGGTATGTTCGAGGTAGTGCAGATATACGGCATTGTTTACAATCCCTTCCGAGTCCACCTCGTAATCCCTGACTTTCATGGGCATTTCGAAAATATATTTGTCCTTATCCATTGTCATAACAATAAAATGTAAAGTAAAGATAAAAAATAATGGTGGCTCCTCAAAACTTGTATCTGATAAAAATGTAATTTTGCAGACTGAATAAGTCTATAACCCCAATCATTGTGAATAATCGTTTTATATCAGTAGTAATATTTACAGCTTTGGCTGTATTTGAGATATTGGCATGTACGTCAGCAATTGTGAGTAGTGAAGCCGCTCGAAATCGTCGTCCGTTATTGTGGAAACACCGTGATACGGGAACAGAACACAACTTTGTCGCCCGTGTCCCGTCCCGTGACGGCAGTTATGCCTATGTTGCCCTCTATAATGCCGGGGATTCGGCTTTGAGTGAAGCATGGATGGGTATGAATGAAACAGGATTTGCCATAATGAACACTGCATCTTATAATCTTGCTCCGGACACGGCAGTGTATAAGGATCGCGAGGGGGAGGTGATGTCACGTGCGCTGAAATGTTGTCGTTCGCTTGCCGATTTTGAGGCATTGCTTGATACCCTGCCAAAGCCGATGGGTGTACAGGCCAATTTCGGGCTTATCGACGCTTCCGGTGATGGGGCATATTATGAGACAGATGATTATACCTATAAGAAGTTCCCGTTGGAAGATGCGGAAAATGGAGTACTTATACGCACTAATTATTCATGCACGGGTGAATGTGATAAAGGATATGGGTATATTAGGGAAAATAATGCACGACAGCTTCTTGAACCATATATTGAAGGGGATTCATTGACACCGGCAACGTTTACCGATGTATTGTCCAGATCATTCTATCATTCGTTGATTGGGCGGGATTTTGCAATGGGAGGCGACCGCTGGGTTATCGATCAGGATTTTATTCCCCGCAGGTCATCAAGCGCGTCGGTAGTGATCGAGGGTGTATCCGTTGATGAAGATCCCGGACTGAGTATCATGTGGACAGCAATCGGTTATCCTCCGTGTTCATACGTTATTCCTGTTACGGTAGATTCTGTACCTGAAACCCTTCTGCCGCGAGGTAAAGGGTGGCACAGTGAAATGTGTGATAGTGTTGTCGCCCGTAAGCACGAGGTGTTTTCCATCCTACGGGGTAGCGGTAGCCATTATCTCGATATGGATATGATAAAAAAATATTCCCGAGGATGTAAAGCCGCAAGCCGGAAAAATTATATTGACGGTTATATGCGCCGTGATTCAATCGTTAAATCATTAAGAAAATGAGTGCTGCAATATTGACTATAATATTTCTGATTGTATCGAATGTATTCATGACATTTGCATGGTATGGGCATCTTAAAATGCAGTCATCAGGTTTGTCGTCTGATTGGCCATTGTTTGCTGTGATACTGTTTTCATGGGGAATCGCATTGTTTGAATATTGTTTTCAGGTCCCGGCCAATCGCATCGGCTTTGAAGGGAATGGCGGTCCGTTTTCACTTATACAGTTGAAAGTCATGCAGGAAGTGATAACCCTTGTCGTGTTTGTCATATTCAGCCTCCTGGCATTTGAAAATACC
Organism: Muribaculaceae bacterium; assembly: GCA_017462345.1. Classification (GTDB taxonomy): domain Bacteria; phylum Bacteroidota; class Bacteroidia; order Bacteroidales; family Muribaculaceae; genus RGIG4079. The sequence continues at coordinate 392 of JAFTRI010000027.1, read as the reverse complement.
GAAATCCGTTGGAATCACATTCTTGCATTCCTGTTCCTGATTGCCGCCGTCTACCTCGTCTTCATGAAATAGTCAGGATGAGTGGGTGTAATTGTTTAAATATTTAATTCAAAATGGCGAATCATTTAATTATCGGACTTGGCGGTACCGGGGGATCTATCCTTGCCGGACTGAGGAAACGGATTTATGCCGAATTGGGCAAGAAGGAAGTAACGGGTCAAACAAATATCGACTACCTGTATGTCGATTCATCAAAGGATGATCTTGACAACAGATCCAGATGGACCTATATGGGAGAGGCACTTCATCTCCAACCCGACCAAAAAGTATGCATCAATGGCATTAGTGCCGATGTCCTCTCCAATCCCCACCAGTATCCCGGTATAGAGTCG
>JAFTRI010000026.1 GCA_017462345.1 Muribaculaceae bacterium | reverse complement strand
TGTGTCCTTCTTGCCTTAGTTCTCGGATTGCCCCCGCCCAATCGCGCAGACGGGCTTCTCTCTCCTCGACTAAGGCTTTCACTTTTTTTAGCAACGCATTCTCCGTCTTTAGTTCCTGATTCTCCCTGCGAAGGCGTACAAGTCCCATTTCCGGTTTCTGTACTTTCTTTGGTCTTCCCATACCTGGTGTGAATGTAATTGATGGAATAACCATCTTCAAGCATATGCATATATTTTAGCAATGCTGAATGATCGTGTTTCTTACGCATAAAATAAATCCCAAAAGTTTTTTGTCCAACTTTTGGGGTTCACTTCAATGCAGCAATTCTTTTTTTATTTCTCGTGTTACACTCATAATCATCTCATATTCACGCTGCAAAAATAGCAAAATGTCCCGTTTTTTGCCAAAAAATCCAAAATAGTTTATCGTCGTATGGAACGCCTTTTTTCGTTGACGATGTAACATTCGTGCATTTACAAGATACGTTAGTTGTATTTTCTGCGTCAAGCATCAACAAGAATGAATCATAGATTGCAGTAAGAGTAAGTTGTGTATCATCTTTATTTAAGGAAACGGTTTCGTTGAAAGCCAAATAAACACTATCCGACCATTCCTTAAAACCACCCTCTTTCGGTGTAGAAGTACCACTAACATTATAAGTTCCCTCAGGCAATCTTATTCCATCTTTTTTATCCCACCTACCATTTATGATTGCAACAGCACCAGTTTCTTGATTTGTAAAGGTCAATGAGTAGGTGGTAGGTGTCAGTTGTCTTGTTTCAAGACATTTTTTATGGAAATTCGTGTATATTTCTTCGCCTTTCGCGGTTGTTGTAATTTCTGATGATTTGATGGCTTTCTCTCTTATTGCCCTTGTTAAGCTGCCGCTTTCGGAAAATGTATAGTCCAACGTGACGGTTACATCTTGTGGATTCGTTTTTTCTTCTAACGAATCCAATGCTTCATCATTACTTGAGCATGATTGAAAGCATGCGAAGGATAAGACAATTAATGCTAATGGGAATGATTTTACTTTCATGAGTTATAGTTTTTAGTTAGTGCAATATTGCCGTTAATTATCTGCACTAACCATAAAAAGAAAGCGCAGGTTGGTTGTACTATTCAGAGGTACTGCCATACCCACACTACATACAAACACCACCCACGCTATGCGTAGGCGTTTCGTGTCTATTGTCCTTGTAGTGTTTTGAAAATTGGCAGTTTTCTGAACTAAGTACAATAGCAAAAACGCTATAAAAAATCCAAATGTCGTGATAGCATTTCAACTATCGCCACAAAGGTAGTTAAACTTTTTGATATTTTAAATGTCTAAACTTTGAAAAAGAACATATTTATCAATATCTTTGCAAAAAAAGTGTATGTTATGATAACAATGGTAGATATTCAAGATATAGCAAAATATACCATTTTGAGATTGATCCAAAATGGGGATTCAATATGTCCTTTGAAATTACAAAAGGTATTGTATTATATGCAAGCGTGGCACATGGTGTATTTTGGCAAAGAAAACACATTGTTTGAAGATATACCTCAAGCATGGGTAAATGGACCTGTTTATAGAACCGTTTATGATACTTATAAACATATCCCTATGTATAATCAGTTTAATATAGAGGATATTGGTGTCAAGCAAACCGGAGAAGAAATAGAAATTCTGCTTTCAACAGAAGCCGAAAAACAACGTGCCAATTTAAATATAACAGAAGAACAAAATAAATTCATAGAGTCTATATATGACCATTATGGGGCAATGGAACACGATAGACTTGTCTTTTTAACACATTCAGAATTGCCGTGGAGTGAACAACGAGAAGGATTGTTGCCATTTGAACATTCAGAAAAAGAAATACCATTAAATACAATGTTTGAATATTACAACCAAAGGATGTTAAGAAATAGAGCTAAAGAACAATGAAATTCGGTGGAATAGATTACGATGCAGATGAATTAAATGAATTGCATCGTAAATATAAAATTGGAGATAAAATCATAGATAGCGATATTTATATATCCAAAATAATTTCACCTGTAATTTGTTACAGTCATGTTGATTTAAGTGGAGGGAAGTTCTCGTTTAATCAAGAACTTTTTGGCAAGGATAGTCATAATTATTTTGAAAAAATAAAAGCATTGTGCGATAATTCTATTGATGGTTTGTTGAATGAGGATAACAATGGTGTGTGGCATTTACATCCTACAAGGGGAAAGAATATACTAAATGAGCTAAAAAGGCATTTTAATAAGAAAAATATAGACAATTTACCAGAAATTTATCATTTTGCATTATATACAGATAAGGATATAGCCGATAAGAGCACAGGAAAACGTTCCCCAAGAATACATTTTATTGTAGGAAGTCATGGTATGCTATATCCTTTATTTTACGACCCTTATCACGAAATAAACCCTTAACTACTTTTCTATATCCCCAAAAAAGTGCTACATTTGCGTTAGCGAACATAGCACCTAATTGGTGTAAACTTGTACATAATTACCAAAATTAGTTTATCTGATTTGGCAGAGCAACACAAAATTGAACAAGACAGAGTTAATAATATTTTGACTAAATTAGAGCATAAAGGTTGTATTCGCATAGAGAATGATATGGTTCATTCTATTGAGCATAATGATCCTTCAGTATCACAGTCAAACCAAACTTCCTCCACTAAATAATTTTATAAATACTACCTGAAACAAACTATAACCACTAAATAGAACTAATATCCCATGATAAAAACGTTTAAACAAAAAAGAAAATGCCAGTAGGCATCCACGATGACATCTACCGATAATAGATATATACTTAAAATATTCATTTCTTATCATGAAAAGCAATTATATTATTGACACAATCTTAAAGGGCTTAGGAATAATGTTTATTGTAGCAGTCATAGCTCTATTAGTTTGGAATATCCCGTTTTTTAGTTCTATAGAGTATAAGTTTTCTCATGAACATGCATATTCATTCATTGGGATATGTGCCACATTTGTTGTTGGTTTTCAAATATATAACAGAATAGAAATATCCGAAAAATTAAAGGAACTCGAAATTAAACTATCTGAATTAAACTCCGAAAAAGAAAGACTACATAATGCACTTCGCGATATTGAATATAATCGTGAAAGACTGGTTAACGAGTCAATGTACTATAGCGCATATAATATCGGTCAACAACGATACATGCAAACTGAACGAACAAAAGCAGGCCAACCTATATTATACGCATGGAATGCACTTAGAGCATTTAACAATGCTCTTAAATATGCATATTTAGGAGGACATAGTTTTAGCGAATCATACAAAGCAATAAAACCTAAAATAACAGAATGTATTAAAATCATTAAATCTAACAGTTCAACACATAACGATAAATATAAAGTTATCATTGACATTAATAATGCTTTTTACAAGATAAAAGAAAAAAAATTGGAAAACGAAGAAGAGGAAAGATATCGTTTAGAATACATTGAATTCATGAACACAAATTGGATGAATTATAGCAACTCTATTGTTTCCAAATTATTCGATTATAATTCAACACCTCCACAAACCCCACCAATCCCCTACTATTAAACCCTTCTTAATACCACCACTTATAAGTAATTTTTCTATTTCCATTATGAATATATTTTATATTGTATTATCTTTTCAAAAAAAGAAGAGACAATATAATTGATGATTATTTTAAAGAACCAGAAGCAAATTTCTTAGATATACAAAATTATCATACACAGCTACAAAATCATCTGAATACAATCCGAGAAAGAAAAGCTAATAATTTAAAAGTGAAGAATGAGGATGCTGAAGTAAAGGAAGATAATGTTGAAGTATGATTTCATTTTGTTCTATGACGCGAGCGAACACGTGAGCACAGAGCAATAGCAATCATTTTCAATTACTCCTTTATTTATCTACATTTTGTGCACATTTATGTGTACAATCATACACTCCATCCACAATAACACATAACGAATAAACGTATTAGCCTATACGCATACAATCCCCACGGATGCTGAGGGAGCTCCAAGGCGGATTGTCGCACATGCCTGCCAAGATATTCCGTAATGGAATGGACGGCCTCGAGTTCCTGAACCGCGGGACGGAGGATGTGGCACGCTTTGCGACATACATGACATCGCGCCAGAAAGGACGTTCGGTTGCCCGGAGCATTAATGATGCCAAGGAGGTGACCCTGAACTTCAACCGGAAAGGCAGTGGCGAGTACGGAGCAAAATGGATGAGATTCCTGTATGTGTTCTTCAATGCATGTATGCAGTCCATATCAAATGCGGGACGGCTTGTAAAGAACAATCCGATAAAGGCAAGCATTGCCATGTCGACATTTGCCGGTGCAGGATTCCTGTTGCCTATGGCATCATGTCTGCTTGCCGCCATAACCGGTGGTGATGACGATGATGACAGCTATTGGGACTTGCCGGAATGGACAAGGCGAAACAACCTTGTATTCTACATCCCTACACCCGGCAAGTTCCTTACTATCCCTATCTCCCACGAGCTGCGTCCGTTCTACGGCATGGGAGAAATAGCATTCAGCATCATGTGCGGCAAAGAGACAATAGAGGACGGTATATGGAAAGCCATCGAGGGATTTTCGGGGCTGCTGCCGTTTGACTTCACCGGCAACGGCGGGGATGCCGTTGTCAATTTCTCGCCATCGTTGGCACAACCGGCAGTACAGGCCGCCCGCAACACGGATTATTTCGGCAAACCGATATATAAGGACACACCGTGGAACAAGAATGAGCCTGAATGGACGAAAGCCTACAAGGGCACAAGCCCTACCCTCGTGGATATGACGCGTAAGCTGTCGGAAGCCGTATCGACGACTGATGGATACGGCGTAGTCTCATATCCCGAGCATTGGTATACCGGGGACATCAACCCTGCGGTGGTGGAGCATCTGCTGGAATCATATACCGGAGGACTTGGAAAGGCAGTCAACGGTTTCGCCAAGACAGTCTCCATGATACGGAACGAGGATGTCAGGGAGCTACGCAATGTCCCGGTGGCACGCAAATTTCTCCAGAGTGCGGATGAGCGGGCAAAGGAACGCCGTTTCAGTGACATGTATTTTGACCTGAGCGAAGAATATCAGGAATCAAAGGAGTATCTGCGCAAGCTGACCAAGCTTGACCGCGACGGTGTTACGGGAGCAGCCGACAGGGTGACACGGTGGTTAGGTACGGATGCCGGAAAGCGTCATCTGAAACTCGACAGGGAGTTCAAGCGCATAAAACGGATGGAGCGTGAGATGGAGCGTGCGGAGACCGACGAGACGAGCCTGAAGCTCTACCGGCAGAAGATGGACTCGTTAAAGCATGAGCTTGTGAAAATGGCATCGAAACCGGCAGAGGAGGCAACCGTAGAGAACAGGATTGCGGGATAGCGGCATAAAATAATGAGGGTGTCTCAAAACGAGGCATCCTCATGTTGTGGCTGTTTCTATATCCTATGAATTGGTTACATAGAAGTAAATATTAAACTAAGACTATTCGCAAAATAGAATCATGAAGAAATCTTTCTTGGTGAGCCCGAGTGTCCTTAAAGCATTCTTTATTATAAATTCAGGTACAGGGTCGACATGGGTTTGCACAATGATAGGACGCAAAAGTCCCGGCTTAGTCCATTTTTCGTGTCCACCCTCAATAGATACGGCACGACATCCCGCTTTTGACAGAAATAACCGATAGTCGGCAAGAGGAACGTTTGATAATTTGTGCGTATTCATTGATTATACAAATGCCGGAAATGGCATCGGTTCGGACAATTTGCGATATTCCTTGTTCTCGAGAATATCCTTAAATGTATCATTATTGTTCACCAGCATATCAAAGCTCGGTGCAGACATACGCCGTTGCTTTATGGATTTCACTTTCCATCCATGCGCCCTCAGATCTTTTACCAACGTTTTACGGGAGAAACCATAGGACAAATATTCGCGTACAGATATGTCAAATGAAGACTTTGCCTCATCTTCAGTGTTTCCATATCCGCACAAATCAAGTGCCGGGCTATAGGCAATAAAAACTCCGTCTTCTACAAAAACATACACATCAAGAGTTATGGAAACTCCGGTTGCAGTGTTACGTATTGCATTTATATTGTTGGTCTGTTCCATAATGAATGGATGCAAAATTAAGCATCAGACACCAATCAAACAAGAAAAAACAGTTAAATGTTTGAGCATCCGATGAGTCGATGATCCATTCAAGTGACAACAGATAAAGGCGGGACAACGTAGACAAGGAGTATCTTTGCGGTTACCGTCACAAATATGTTTATACCAATGGCATCTACAAAAATACATAGTCTCAGCCGGGTCAAGGGAGAATCGCAACCGGACAGCGTGGCTCGCGCAAAGAGCCTCGGTGGCAATCGGGCATACAGCATCCTGATGGAGGCACAGCAGTACTGGCTGTCGATGGAGACATTCCGAAAAGACCGCGAACGGAACAAGAACTATACCTATGGCAAACAGTGGGATGACGTGATATGCGTCGACGGGAAACTCATGAAAGAGGAAAGCTATATCAAAAGCCAAGGCAACATACCGTTGAAAAACAATCTTGTCAGACGGATGGTAAGGAGCATCCTCGGAGTGTACCGTAGTCAGGCTAAAGAGCCGACATGCTTTGCCCGTGACCGTGATGAACAGAGATACAGCGAGACGATGAGTACCGTACTGCAGTGTAACATGCAGTTAAACCGGATGACGGAGGTGAATGCCCGCAGTCTTGAGGAATTTCTTATAAGCGGGTTTATAGTACATAGGAAGTGGTTCGGTTGGCGCAACAACAAACTCGACAATTGGACTGACTATGTACAGCCCAACAATTTCTTCATCGACAACAACATGCGCGATTTCCGTGCATGGGATGTGAGTTGTGTCGGGGAGATTCATGATATAAGTTTTGAAACATTGTGCGAACGTTTTGCAAGGACAGCGGAAGATTATACGCATCTTGCAGAGATATATTCATTTGCAAGGGACAAGGATGTACTCGGCATGACATACGACCAGTTCGGTTATCCTCTACAGGGTTACTATGATTTTCTCGTTCCCTTTGACACAAGCCGTTGCAGGGTAATCGAAGTGTGGCGTAAAGAGTGCAAGCCACGCTACCGCTGTCATGACATGAATAATGGTGACATATTCAAGATTGACATTGAGGATTACGACGAGCTTGTCGGAAAAATTAACAGGGAGCGTCTCCAACAGGGTCAGGAGGCGGGAATGCCAACCGATGACATCCCGTTGGTAAAAGCAGAATGGTTCATGGACTCATACTGGTACTATTACTATCTGACACCGTTCGGAGATATACTCGATGAGGGGGAGACACCTTACGACCACAAGAGCCACCCGTACGTATTCATGGCATATCCGTTCATAGACGGGGAGATTCATTCGTATGTGTCTGACGTGATCGACCAGCAACGATACGTGAACAGGCTTATCACACTATATGACTGGATAATGAGAGCCAGTGCAAAAGGAGTGCTGCTGTTCCCTGAGACATGCCTGCCTAAAGGATGGGACTTGAAAGATGTTGCAGATGAGTGGAGCCGTTTTGATGGAGTAATCGGAATCCAGGTGAAGCCCGGAGTCCCTCTACCCCAGCAGATAGCTAACAATTCAACGAATATCGGTATCGCCGAGCTGCTGAACATGCAGTTGAAACTGTTTGAAGACATATCCGGTGTAAACGGGGCGTTGCAAGGTAAGCCCGGTTATAGTGGCATGAGTGCAAGCCTTTACAATCAGCAGACGCAGAACGCAACCACATCACTGCTTGACCTGCTTGACAGTTTCTCCGCATTCATAAGAGAAGGGGCATACAAGGATGTGAAGAACATGCAGCAGTTCTATGACGGAAAGCGTGTGTTCAACATCGCAGGCAAAAGCGGCACACAAATCGTATATGACCCGAAGAAGATACGGGATGTGGAATTTGATTTGAGTATTACAGAAAGCACCTCAACTCCCGCATACAGGGCAATAACAAATGATATGCTGATGCAGTTGTGGCAGTCGCAGGCTATCAGTGTAGAGCAGTTGCTTGAACATGGGGATTTCCCGTTTGCCGACGAGTTGTTGCAGAGCATCAAGAGCCAACGTGAACAAATTGCAGCCGGTCAGATTCCGGAAGGACTATCCCCGGAACTGATGCAGCGGGTACAGCAAGGAGCAGACATGGATGCCGTTGACAGGGCCAATGCTGCCTTAAAAACAATCCGTTAATCCGCCGCTATATAGTTGCGGCGGTCATCGGACGATGGCTCTCAGACCTTTTATTTGTCCTACGACGTGGAATAACGCGTGGCAGATCCATTTCATGGAAACATATATGCAGCCCTATAGCCCGTGTCATCAGCAAGTCATCGTGCTTTCCTGAAATTGCACTGTACGTGCCGCGGCTTGTCTTTTCGTAAGTCAGATACTCGTCGAGACAACGTTCGTCACGTTCGGTATATAACTGTTCACGTATGACCTTTACAAGCGTTGAGATGATCATCGGCTTTGTGGCGATGTTGGTATGGAAACCATATTTGCGTGGCATCCCTTGTATTATCTCATCCTCAGATTGACGACGGGCATAAAGGTTAGGATATATTTGTGATATTTGGTTCAGGATATATCTTGACTGATCCCCTCCCTCAATATGACGCTCATTATCATGTGTCTCTACCGTATTGCTCTCAATCACGAGCAGGGAGTTGTCGTAGAATGCAGCAATCTGTGCAGCTTTCCACGCCAAGAGGTCAATATCGATGTGTCCGTACCATTGAGCCACGACAGACGGACGCCCTCCCTCAATCATTTCAAGACGGTCAATGACAAGTATCACGGAGTAGTCGGCTTTGGATGTACGCCCACCAATATCCACAACCGTCAGATAACGGTCAATTATGTCGTCATCGGGGTCAATTTCAGGTAAAGACCATACCCACAACAGACCTTGATTATCCTCCTTGAACCGCAGATTGGCAAGTGCCTCCGCCCCATCATCACTTTTAGCATATACATCACCGACAAATTTAGGCGGACGGACGGAACGCCGGAGCTCCTCAACCTTGTATTTGTCGAATACCATTGTGCCTGAATGGACAAATGCCTCTATATCATCGGAAGGGTACTCTGATGCCATAATGCCGTGGTCATTCTTCCCGGCTCGTTCCTTGATGTACCAGTTTATAGCTTCAAGCGTTGCACCCTTTTTCCATAGCCACCACAGATATTTCCCGCTTTCTTCCCTTGAGGATGTGACATTGTTGTTTTCCCTATTAACGAGCAGTTTATGGGCAAACCCAATCCGGTCTTTGTCGTTTTCAAACGGTTCGGAATACTGTTCGATATCAAACCATGACACGAACATCGCCTCGTACTGTGATTTTGCTTTGGGGTCAACAGCAGCCTTGTACTCCGTATAGAAATAGTTGCCCGTGCCATTTGCCGTCGACTCCATCACTATCATTGTGTACGGGGCATACAGGATACCCGAACAGGCGGCACGAACGATGTCTTCCGGCTTCTTTCCCTCGGTGGCTTTCCATAGTCCGACCTCGGACAGATGCACAAGGTTATAGTCGCCACCGCGACAGGAGTCCGGGCGTTCAGCCGTACCAATCTTGATTTTGCAGTTACGCTGTGGTACTCGGTGGATACTGCCCGACTTACCGACACCGACCAATCTCGGCTCGTTCTCGTTGTACACCTCGCCCAACTTGTGCAGCATATCGACAGGATAGTTCTTAATCATACGGTCGAACATATCCTTGATTTCGTCAGAACCTGCACCTTGATGAGCAATAATAAGCGAGTTCAGACCTACCTTGTGGACGAGTTGCAACCATGCCATATACAACTGCGATGTTGTAGAGCCGCCCCATTGTCGGGCTTTGAGCAAGACAAGACGGACAGGTGGAGATACAAAACCTATAAAACTTGAAAAATGCCGTTTTGCCGGAGCAAATGCTATAAAAATTATAGTCAAACAAAGTATCAAAAATGATGTTATTGATGAAGGAAGTTACGGAATAACCTATAATTTCCATAAAGATAATGCAATGTGGAGTGTGTCGCTTAAATGTTCTGAAGATGTTTATCTTTCAGCCGGAGCGCAAGAACTTAAGAACATATTCAGCGGTTTCGGATTAAACGCTAAAACGATTGATTAGATAATCCTTCAACAGATGCTATACGAAAAATCCCAACAATGTGTTCTTCGATAAATGCCAGATATGAGGTCATAAAATGATATAATATGGAACTGAAAGAATTTATAAAAACAGCAAACCGAAAATAGATATATACTTAAAACATAAAATTTTTTACCATGAAAGATTACAACGGGCTGAACAAAGACATGGACGGAATAGGTGCTTTATATCATATATTACGTGCCATTAATGAAAATTTTGGAATTAATACACAAAGACAAGGTTCGGAACGAAGGTTAAGAAAAATAATGTATCCTGATACGCAAATAATATATCGCGGAATAACCAAAGATCATGAAGGATGTGAAAAGAACAAATGTTGGTACATTCGCTCAGGATTATCAGTCCGCATTAGAACATCAAAAACACCGTCCGAAACCCTCAATAAAGCTGAGTATATCAAAAATCTAAGAAGCTTAATCTCTGATGCCAGAAAATTGTATCCTCAAAAATACACCCCAAAGACTCCTGATTTAGAGGTATTAGCAGACATCCAACACAATGGAGGGGCAACTTGCTTAGTGGATTTTAGCCGAAACATATTAACATCTCTTTGGTTTGCATGCAATAATGATTATGAATCGGATGGATATCTATTCTGTTATAACATTACTGAAGATGCAATATATAACAATTCATTATCCATCTTGACTCAAGAAGAATGTCGAAAACCGATAAGAGATTTGCTTGTTAAAACATACAGACTTGTAGATGCATGTTCAGTCGTTACAGATAGATTTTGCTTATGGGATCCGGCTTTAATAAATAGCAGAATTGCTCGCCAAGACAGTGTTTTTCTTTTTGGCATAGAACAATTCAAGGTGTCTGACATGTCTGATATGACTATGATGAAAATAACAATTCCATATTACTTAAAAAGACCTATTTGCTCGATTTTAAAATCGATGTTTTGTATTAAATCATCCTCAATTTATAATGACCCTGTGGGATTTGCCACAGCAAACAGCAAAAGTAATTCATTAGATGATGCTATTAAAGACATCAATGAACGATATTATACTAAAGCATTTAAAGCAATGTTAGCTGGCTATTATGCCGAAGCTATTGAGCTATTCAATAGTGTTGTTGTTTCCAAAAACGATTTATCCCTTCAAGAGCAGATTGAAATCAACTTTTCTTTAGGTGTTTGTTATAAAAAATTACAACGAAAGAATATACTTTATAAACGGAATGCAATATTGGCCTATGAAAAAGCGATAGACTATACCCTAAAATACTGGGAGCAAATTGATAGAAGTTCACATAATGATTTTTATGAATATTATGTGCGAAAATTAATGCGGTCATATAATGAAATAATTGAATTATGTTATAATTTAAGCGATTATGATAGAGGTATAAGATTATGCCATGATGTTGAATCTTTTATACGAAAAGAAACTGCGTATTGTTTCTATGACTGCAAAAAATATATCCACAATAACTTTTTAGGAAGTAAATTTGATGCGACTCCCAAAGGATGCGGAAAAAAATTATGTATAGATCTTATTCGCGAAAAAAAGATTTGCAAAGAATGCGCAAAAATATTTGAAACGAAGTATTGCAAAAAATGCAATTACTCTACAACAAAATGCATTAAAAAAGAATTGAATCTTAAATATTGCAAACTTGTTGAATTAGAATTAAGTGTATTAGATATGCTTAAGAATAACAGTAACCGCAGCTCCTGTGAAAATGTTAGCCAAATTGCTGAAAACAGCACTGTCCTAAATGCATTTGACATTTTATTATTTACATATTATCAAGATATAATAAAAATATGTCCACATAAATATAATGACGGTATAATTAGAGACATTGAGGAAAAAATCGAAAAATGCTTAACGGATTCTTCCGGATATTTTGAGTGGAACTTTGTTGACATAAAAAAGGCTATTGAAAATATAACGCCTAATTTAGCATATGCTCAAAAACAGCTATATGAATTAACTACGCATATTATATCAGCAAGAGACAAAATACAGAGCAAGCACGACTCTTTATATCGTAAAGTTTAATATGATTTGAAAAAATAGTGCAGTCATATTCGTTTAAGCTAAATGAGAGAATCTATATTTGAGAAAATGGGATATGCCATTTATTGATAAAAACGACGTTCAAAACTTAAAAGATTATAATAATATTAATTATTAACCAATTAATTTTGTTACATTTGTAACAATTTATTGGACGACCGTTTTGTCTATAGCTTGACAAATTGCCAAACGGTTCATTGTTGTTAATTAATTAAAGCAATTCTGGCAATATTGCTACAAGTGAATTAACAATAAGAGGAACTTGGGTGCTGTTGCGCCTATAAGCCTTTTGTTGTATCATAATGTTTGAATATGAACGAAAAAGAATTATCTGATTTGCAGATGTATGACAATGCAATTTCAAAAATGGCACAAGAAAATAGTACTGATATTTTTTTAAATTCAGGAGATAAGCATGCTAAAATCATATTCAAACATATATTTTTCAATAGCAAAAGAAATATACGAATTTTAGCAAATGATTTGAATAATGACGTGACCAAATCAGAATGCTATAGGAGTTCTTTATTATCATTTTTAAATCAACCCGAAGCTAAACTCCAAGTCATTGTAACCTACCATTCTGACGATAAAAAATATTCTCCTTTATTTAGGGAATTATATCCATATAAAGATAAAATTACGGTAAAAAGTTTACGGAGAGACATAATCCCTGAATATCATATTTGTATTGGTGATGATAATAAATACAGATTAGAATATAATACAACAGAGCGAAAGGCTGAAGGCTGTTTTGGCGATAAAGAATACGTAAAAACTCTTAATAACTATTTTGCAGAAATATGGAATAATAATCTTATTACTGAGGAAATAGATATGGATACTATAATAAATCGAATCTAGCAAGATTCAAGAATGTTAAAACTTCGATTGTTTTATGGAACTTTCGTCATTAATCCAGCTTGCAACTGGTTTTAATATAGCAGGTATTACCGCATACCATTTAACTGCATTTAAAAATATAATTGAATCAGCTTATCCAACACAAGCACTTATAGATAAAAGAAAGGAATCCATTGTTGGGCAATTCAAGGTGGTAGAAAAAACTCTCGAAGAATATCCTAATGTTAATGTTAATACCAATGCAACCTACAGCTTGCTAAAACAGACAAAAGACAAAATAGAAGATCTTTTAAATAACAAAATTGACAATAATCTTAAATCAGAAATAAATGAAAAATGTCATCCTAAATATATGACAGGAATATGTGCGATGTGTGCAATTCTTGGTTTTTTCATAATGAGTTTATTTGCCATAGAAAAAGATTATCCGAATTTCTATAATTCTGCATTCCATGTATGCATCATTCTGTTTTTTATAGGGGTTGTTATATTTGGTGCGATTAAAATGCATATTATGATGTATTTATTCCATAAAATAGGGCATCTAAAAAAAGACCCGAAAGATATTATTAGAGAGAAACACCAGCAATCATTACAAGTCCGACATATATACGAAAAATTATGGTTGCGTATTCATATCTGTTTCTTAGCACGTTATTTAAAAACGGAGAATAAACTACGCAAGATATATTTAGATTCTGAAATTGAAAAGATGCGAGAGATAAACAGAGAAAAAGCTAAGAAATCTAGACTGAAATTTGGCAAAATTCTTAATACAACATGGGGAGTTATTATTGGATTGTTTATCTCTGTTATTTCAATTTTTATAGCATTTTTCATGCAAGATGCTATAAACGGATATACAGAAAATATAAATAAAAACATAATAATTGGATTTGAATTCATGTCTGTTTTTTTAATGTACTCTTCATTTATATTTTATATAATGCTTAATTTTATATTTCTTCATAGAAGGAATCGATTACTTAATGTATATTTTGAAGAACCAAAGCGACTTGTTTCAGAGTCAATTGAATTATCAAGAGATTTGCAAGGGGCTCTAAAAGTGGCTCGAGATAATCGAAAATTGGATCGACTCGGTGCTTTGCCACATCATATTCCTGCCCCTCCAGAGCCTTATAATTAAATTGTCTAATAGTTTCGTGGCGCGAGCGAACGCGTGAATACAGAGCAATAGCAATCATTTTCAATTACATTTTTATCTACATTTTTGTGTACATTTATGTGTACAACCATATACCCTATCCGCAATAACACAAAACAAATAACCAAATTAGTCCACCTACACACAATCCCCACGGGTGTACTGAAAAGAGGCTGCCTGACACTGAAAATCAAGCAGCCTCTTTGTTTTATACGAAAATCTCAACTAATCAACGCGTGTCACTTTATCTCGACAGGCTTGGAGGCCGGTGATTCGTTGTTTACACGGTCAAGTGCAGTAACAACGTAAACGCCTTTCTCCGTTGCCACATATTCGTTGGCAGGGATAACAGACACTATCGCCGCTGCATTCTCAAGATTGATGTCCTTTTTGGTATCAAAACGATATACGACATAGCGCACCACATCGGTCACCTTGTTTTCGACTGAAGGTGCATCCCATGTCAACTTGCCATCTTTAGAAGCCTTGACCACTACGGCAACGGGGACAGAGGTCGAAATCCACGGATAAGACGGAACGATTGCGACAGTCGACTGGAGAGTAGCGGCAAGAGAATCGGCTACACCCTTATAGTTGGCGGTAATCGAGTATCCCGGCCACCAGCAGTTACCGTGAATGCCATTTTCCTCACGCGACATCTCCACCTTGCGACGGAGTTGGCTCTTTTCTTTTGATGGAGCAAGATCAGCCTTGTCCATTGTTTTATTTACCGACTGGCCTATATACATGTGACGGCCGTTATTGTTTTCAGCCCACCACTTGTTGAGGACATCGTGTGAAGCCAACTTGTGTTCACGTTCCCAATAGAGCTGAGGCATCATATAGTCAACCCACCCTTTCTCGGTCCACAACAAGACATCGGCATAAAGGGCATCGTAGTTCTGGAGACCGTTGGTATCACTACCACGCGGATCTGACTTTTTGTTACGCCAGATACCGAACGGGCTGATACCGAGACGCACCCACGGTTTATTCTCCACAATGGTTTTGTGCAACTGCTCGATTAGCTGGTCGACATTCTTACGACGCCAGTCATCCCGTTTCATTCCGTTACCATGCACACCATAGGATTTGTCATCGGGAAAATCGACTTTTGCCACCGGATAGGGATAGAAATAATCGTCCATGTGGATCGCATCCACATCATAGCGGGTAATTATATCCTTTACCACATCGGCAATAAAATCACGATTTTCAGGCCATCCCGGATCAAAATAAAGCTGTGTACCGTATCTGACAAAGCGTTCGGGATGATCATAATATATGTGGTTCACAGGCAATTCCTCCTTTGGAGAAGTCGTTACACGGTAGGGATTGAGCCATGCGTGAAGTTCCATACCTCTGGCATGAGCCTCATCGATCATAAACCGCAACGGATCCCATGCGGGAACCGGCGGTACTCCTGCGACACCTGAGAGGAAACGGCTCCACGGTTCATAATTGGATTCATACAAAGCATCGGCCGACGGGCGTACCTGCCAAATCACGGCATTGCATCCTGCGGCCTGTAACTTGTCGAGCTGGTCACGGAGATATGCCTTGTTCTCCTCAGTGGACTGCTTGGCATATTGTCCTTGGTGCACCGTGTGTAACCAGGCTCCACGAAATTCACGTTTGGGATTGCCGGATGCAACTGCCGACACAGTTATCGCCAACATGAATAGCGACATTAACTTTTTCTTCATTTATTATAAATTTAAGGGTTTGTATTAACAATATGTATTTTGTGTTGCGAAGATACGAATTTAATGCCGGGAAAACAACCGGCCAACCCAATTGCGTAAGCATACACACATTTTAACACAGCTGCACAACGCCAAGCACGCCGGTCTCCATTCACATTCATTAACACCCTGGTCAATTGCCAAATATGTGTATTCGCTTGTATTTAAATGATTAGACCCAAAAGTCCCGATAACGATACTTTTCCATACATTGGGATTGGCTGACTGCGACGCACTCCCCGATTTGTCGAGTGGGATAAAATCCGTACCTTTGCAACGAATTAATTACCAAAAATAATAATTAATGAGTTACAATTTATTAAAAGGAAAGCGTGGTATCATCTTCGGCGCACTCAATGACATGAGTATCGCATGGAAAGTAGCTGAGAAAGCTGTAGAGGAAGGTGCAACTATCACATTGAGCAACACCCCTGTTGCAGTGCGCATGGGTGATGTAAGCAAACTTGGTGAGAAACTCGGGGCTGAAATAATTCCTGCCGATGCCACCAATGTAGAAGATCTTGAAATGGTTTTCAGCAAATCAATGGAAATCCTTGGCGGAAAAATCGACTTTGTTCTCCATTCGATAGGAATGTCACCGAATGTCCGCAAGAAACGTCTTTACGATGACCTTGATTATGATTTATTAAATAAAACACTTGATATTTCAGCCGTATCATTCCACAAGATGATTCAGGCAGCAAAAAAACTTGACGCCATTTCTGAATATGGGTCGATAGTGGCATTGAGCTATGTGGCTGCCCAACGCACATTCTTCGGTTACAATGACATGGCCGACGCCAAAGCATTGCTGGAATCCATAGCCCGCAGCTTCGGCTACATTTATGGTCGCGAACACAATGTGCGCATCAACACCATATCCCAGTCCCCGACAATGACAACAGCCGGTTCCGGAGTAAAAGGAATGGATAAGTTGTTTGACTTCGCCAACCGTATGTCACCTCTGGGCAACGCATCAGCCGACGAATGTGCCGACTACTGTATAGTGATGTTCTCAGACCTCACACGCAAGGTGACAATGCAGAACCTTTTCCACGACGGCGGTTTCTCAAGCATGGGCATGAGCCTTAGAGCGATGGCCGCATACGAAAAAGGACTTGAAGAATACATGGACGAAAACGGCAAAATCATTTACGGATAAATCCATCGGAAACAGAAATAAAAAGTTGTCCCCTGAATTTTGAGGATCAGGGGACAACTTTTTTTATTTATACCTGATTTTAGGGGTAACGGCATCAGGGGCCTCCGTTCCTCCAGGGGGAATTTCGTCAGCAGATGAAACTACCACGACAGGATAGGCAAAATAAGCCGTAACAGGAGCATAATCCACCGCTAACAAAGAGCATTCGATCTGTAACAGATGACGTCCAAGCGGGACATTATCCATGACGACCGCAATATTATACGGTTTCAGTACATTAGTACCTATCGGCATATAATCCCAGTAATAAGACGCTGCTCCAATAACAATCCGCTTGCCGGAATTAACCGGTACAACTCCGATACTGTCAACCGAAAGTGTATCACCCTGTACTACATACGCAGTACCGTCAACGATAACCGCACCCGATGTTTCAAACGTAATCCTTACTTCAGGAAAATCGTCGTCATCGTCACTGCATGAAACAAACATAACCGGCAACAATGCCAACAAATAAAATAACCGTTTCATAATATCAAGCCTTTTTCATTAAAGTTACTGACTTTAAAACAACCGGCTTTGACATTAGTTCATATATCGCTTATTTACAATGCATCTTCAAGTCGTAGCAAAAACTCCTTTGCCGGTTGTCCGCCTCCATATCCGGTCAGTGTACCATTCAACCCGATAACCCTATGACACGGAACAATTATTGAAATCGGGTTAGCCCGATTAGCGGATGCGACAGCCCTTACCGCCTTCGGATTACCGATGCGGCACGCCAATTCATAATATGATATTGTTGTTCCGTAAGGGATAGTCGACAACTCTTTCCACACACTCTCTTGAAATTCAGTACCGGTAAATAGCACGGGAATATCAAATGTGATGCGGTGTCCGCTAAAATATTCATCAAGCATTACGATTACCGCGTCTACAATATCCGACGGCATCTCCTCACACACGGCATCCAGCCGCTTCAGCAATCTTGACCCCAAAACGCTACGGCTATCTTTAACCCAATCACATAAGCACAACCTGCCACAATATTCCCCAATGACCAATTCACCACAGGGCGAGCTGTACAAACCGGTCTTAATCACATTACTTTTCATCACACGGTACATTTTTATCCGTAAATATAAAATAAAAAATGCAGGAGACCAACAGCCACCTGCATTTCCATCATAATCCCTGTCAAATACATCTCTTAATTCCTGAACAACAGTTCTCCATCGCTATAATCAATAGTAATCGGACGTTCTTTATCCACTTTCTGGGCAAGAATATCCTTTGACAGCCGGTTCAGTACCATGCGATGAATAACACGTTTTACCGGTCGCGCCCCGAATTCAGGGTCATATCCCTCTTCGGCAAGATAATGCAATGCAGCACGGGTAATGTCAAGCGTAACCCCATTACTTGCAAGCATACGTTTTATACCGCTAATCTGCAACTCGACAATCTTTTCAATCTCTTTTTCGTCAAGCGGAGTGAACATTATTATCTCATCGATACGGTTGAGGAACTCAGGCCGTATAGTCTGCTTCAGCATTTCAAGCACTTCAGCCTTTGTCCGTTCGATTACATCATAACGGTCATTTTCGGTCATCTTCGAAAAGTTGTCACGGATATATTGGGAACCCATATTGGATGTCATAATAATAATCGTATTCTTGAAGTTGACAAGACGACCCTTGTTATCGGTAAGACGCCCGTCGTCAAGCACTTGAAGAAGGACATTGAACACATCGGGATGAGCCTTTTCTATCTCATCAAACAATACGACAGAATACGGCTTTCGGCGTACAGCCTCCGTCAATTGTCCGCCCTCATCATACCCGACGTATCCGGGAGGCGCACCTACAAGACGCGACACTGTATGTTTCTCCTGATATTCGCTCATGTCGATACGCGTCATCATATTCTCGTCATCAAACAAGTACTCGGCCAAAGCCTTTGCCAGTTCAGTTTTACCCACTCCAGTAGTACCGAGGAATATGAATGAGCCGATAGGTCGGCGCGGGTCGTTAAGCCCCGCACGGCTGCGCCGCACGGCATCGGCAATAGCGCTTATGGCTTCCTCTTGACCGATGACACGTTTGTGCAATTCCTCTTCCAGATGTAATAATTTTTCCTTTTCGCTCTGTACCATTTTCTTAACAGGGATACCGGTCCAACGCGAAACCACATCAGCAATATCTTCAGCATCCACCTCTTCTTTTATCAGAGCCTTTTCTCCCTGCATCTTTTTGAGCTTATGCTGTATATCGCTATTTTCATCAATTTTTTGTTTAACCTTTGAGTATCTGATTTCAGCTACTCGCGCATAATCTCCTTCCCGTTCAGCGCGCTCAGCCTCAAAATTTAGCTGTTCTATATCTATTTTATTCTGCTGGATACGGTTTATCAACTCTTTCTCAGCTTTCCACTTGGCCGAATAACTCCTCTCTTCTTCACGTAATTCTGCAATAATCTTTTCTATCTCATTAACTTTCAGCGAATCGCCTTCACGTTTTATCGCTTCACGCTCGATTTCCTTCTGGGCAATAAGACGAGTAATCTCATCAAGAGCCTGTGGCACCGAATCTATTTCAAGCCGTAATTTAGAAGCAGCCTCATCAATAAGATCGATAGCCTTGTCCGGAAGAAAACGGTCGGTAATATAACGTTCCGACAATTGAACTGCTGCAATAATCGCCTCATCGCGAATACGCACCTTGTGATGATTCTCATAACGCTCTTTCAAGCCTCTAAGAATAGCAATCGCACTTATTTCATCGGGCTCTTCGACCATAACTTTCTGGAATCGACGTTCAAGAGCCTTATCCTTTTCAAAATATTTCTGATACTCATCAAGTGTAGTTGCTCCTATGCTGCGCAACTCCCCGCGAGCCAATGCCGGCTTAAGTATATTGGCGGCATCCATTGCCCCCTCCCCTTTTCCTGCACCCACAAGAGTGTGAATCTCATCAATGAAAAGGATAATTTCACCGTCGCTCTGCGTCACCTCGTTGACAATCGCCTTTAATCGCTCCTCAAATTCACCTTTATATTTCGCTCCGGCTACCAGTGCACCCATATCAAGAGAGAACACCTGTTTCGAGCGCAAGTTTTCAGGAACATCTCCACGCACAATACGTTGGGCAAGACCTTCGGCAATAGCGGTCTTACCGGTACCGGGCTCGCCAATAAGCATAGGATTGTTCTTTGTACGGCGGCTCAATATCTGTAACACCCGCCTTATCTCATCGTCACGTCCGATAACCGGATCCAACTTCCCTTGCCGAGCCCGTTCATTAAGGTTAATTGCATATTTATTGAGGGCATTATATGAATCCTCAGCAGTCTGCCCGGTTGCCTTCTTTCCCTTTCGAAGCTCTTCTATTGCAGCATTAAGCTCTTTCTCGCCAAGCCCCATATCCTTCAAAATGGAAGAAGCCGGACTATTGACGGCAAAAATAGCCACCAGCAAGTCTTCAAGCGGCACAAACTCATCACCGTTTTTCTTTGCGACATCAACCGAACGTTGCAAAACATCGTTTGACGAGCGGCTTAAATAAGGCTCTGCTCCGGAAACACGGGGCAATGACGCAATTCCCCGTTCAACTGCCATCGACAGCTGTCCGACATCCACACCTGCTTTCTGGAATATAAACTTAACTAACGACTCTCCCTCCGTCATTACGCCCTTCAGTAGATGTACCGGTTCAATCGCCTGGTTTCCGGCTCCACGTGTTATCTCAACCGCTTTCTGTATCGCTTCTTGAGATTTGATTGTAAAATTGTTGAAATTCATAAGACGCAGTTTTTATTAGTGTTTTTTCTTTAATCCCTTTAACAATCTGATGTCCAAAATAGTTGGCATCATGTCCGAATCCCGTTGCCGACCGAGAATTGGAGAATCTCTATTTTTTATTTCACTCGGCATTCATTATCTTTGTATTTGCAAAAGATATGCCAAACAGAAAATGAGACGGATAATTCTGACAACAATTATTGCATTTAGCGTCATATTGTCATTAAATGCTCAAGAAACATATTTCCAGTACCCGCAAGTTCCACACGACCTTACTTCTCTACAAGAGCGTACCACCTATCTTGTTGCCCATTTTTGGGAACGCTGCGACATGAAATCGGCATTTTCGTCACGTGACAAGTTCAAGAAGGCATTTTCCGACTATGTATCATTCATGCCATACGCTGATACTGACACGATACGCACATCGGTTTCTGCATTGATAGACACAGTCAAAAAATCGCCTAACAACCTCCTGATCTTAGGACAGATTGCCGAAGATACACTATACGGAGACAGCGCAATAATATGGAGCGACGAATTGTATCTGCCGTTTGCGCAGGCAGTTGTTGCTTCAAAAAAAATATCCGATGCCGACAAGGCTCGTTTTCAGCACCATGTCAAGGTCCTGAGTCATTCACAGATAGGGATGACTGTCCCAAAGATAAAAACATACAGCCAAAATGGCAGAAATGTTTCTATCGACACAATATCCGCCCCCATCACAATATTGTTTATAAACGAACCCGATTGTGACGACTGTCTGCTTGCAAAGGCTCGGCTTTCAGCCAATATAAAGGCCAATCAGCTTATTTCAGAAAGGAAATTGGCAATAGTGAGTCTATATCCGGGCGAAGCCGATGAGAACTGGCTCAAAGCGGCGGCAGGTTATCCCGCCAATTGGATTGTGACAGCCTCACCCGATGCCGATTCATACTTCGACCTGAGAGTCACGCCAAGCATATATATCATTAACAGTGATAAGCGCATAATCGCAAAAAACATGGATATTGACAGCGTACTGACCTATATTTCTGCTTATTAACACAAGATTTCATGAAAATAGCAGTTTTGATTTCAGGAGGAGTTGACAGTGCGGTTACAGTTCATCGGCTGCTTGAACAGGGGCACGATCTGCATCTTTTCTATATACGCATAGGACTTGATACCGATGAAGGCGATTGTTCGGCGGAAGAAGACATAGAGATGTGCCAATTCATTGCAACACGCTACATGCTACCTTTCGATGTAGTTTCCCTTCATGAAGAATATTGGGAGAATGTCATGGAATATGCCTTGCGGACAGTAAAACTTGGACTGACTCCCAATCCTGACATCATGTGTAACAAAATGATTAAGTTCGGGTATTTTGAACAACGATGGGGGCACGAATTTGACAAGACCGCAACAGGACATTATGCAACAACCACAACCATTGGTGATACCGTATATCTGTCGACCGCAGTTGACCCCGTAAAGGATCAGACCGACTTCCTTGCTCGCATCGGTTACTCTCAACTGTGCCATTTGATGTTCCCAATTGGAGACATGCCGAAAGCTATGGTAAGAGAAACGGCAATAGCAACTAAAATGCCAAATGCCTACCGCAAGGACAGCCAGGGGATATGCTTTCTCGGAAAAATAAACTATAATGACTTTATCCGACGGCATTTAGGGGAAAAGAAAGGGGCGATAATCGAACTTGAGACAGGACGTAAACTTGGAGAGCATAACGGCTTCTGGTTTCACACTATCGGGCAGCGCAAGGGTCTCGGTCTCAGTGGCGGACCATGGTATGTCGTTAAGAAGAATGTACATGACAACGTAATCTATGTCAGCAACGGATACGGTACTGAAAAACAATACGGCAAGACATTACATCTTGATGAAATGCATTTTATCTCAGGAAATCCATGGACAGACTCCTGCGAAAAAATAGAAATTACATTCAAGAACAGGCATACCCCCGAATTCATTCCGGGAAAATTGACCCGACTTACCGATTCGGAATATGTCATAGAGTCAGAAAATAAAGTTCAGGGAATAGCCCCCGGGCAGTTTGCCGTGCTGTACGATAAAGACAGCCACCTGTGTTACGGCAGCGGAATTATCACCGGACAGAATGTCATAATATAATATATTCAAGCAGTGGAAGAGAACGGAAGAGTAAGACTGAAAGTTATAGGCATCTCATACAGCCAGCTCCAGACAGGGGCATACGCCATGATCCTGGCTCAAGCCGACGGGCTCTACCGCATCCCGGTTGTAATTGGCGCTGCAGAAGCCCAATCCATTGCGATACGCATGGAAGGTATTACACCGCCACGCCCCATGACACATGATCTTTTTGTAAGTTTTGCACACGCATTCGGAATAAAACTCAAAGAGGTATTCATATACAAATTTGAGGACGGTATATTTTCATCGGAACTCACATTCAGCGATGGAGACCGTCAGGTCACAATCGATTCCCGGACTTCCGATGCAATAGCTATAGCCATGCGGACTAAAGCACCTATATACACCACCTACGAAATCCTGCACGAAACAGGATTTATCCTTGAGATACAGACAACCGATGACGAGACTTCTTCTCAAGACAGCAGCAATGACGAGCCGCGGATAGAGAACTTTACTCTCGAAGAACTTGAACGAACGCTTGTCCGCCTCATAGAACAGGAACAATATGAGGAAGCGGCAAAAGTGAACGAAATAATCAAACGTAAAAAAGAAAAACAATAAAACATAATCATACCATGCCACATTTAAAATCCAGACTTATTGTAATGAACTTCCTCCAGTTCGCTATCTGGGGTGCCTACCTCACATGTATAGGGAACTATCTCGGAGCGGCTCAATTAGGGCACCTCATACCATGGTTTTACGCAATACAAGGCATCGTATCGATATTCATGCCGGCCATAGTAGGCATTATTGCCGACAAACTGATACAGCCTCAACGCATGTTGGGAATATGCCACCTTATTGCAGGTATATTCATGACATCATGCTGGTATCTCGGATATAGCGCCGGACAACTGGCTGAAATCCCCGATGCGACAATAATGGTTACTTTCTACACTATAAGTGTGGCATTCTATATGCCGACATTGGCATTATCCAATACCGTCGCATTCTCCACATTAAGGAATAACGGATACGATACTATCAAGGCATTTCCACCTATCAGAGTGTTCGGTACAATTGGGTTCATCGCCACAATGTGGTTTGTAAATTGCGCGACATGGTCTCACGACGGACACTTTTCATTCAGCCTTGATAGCGAACTGCGTTTCCAATACACTTATATGCAATTACTTGTATCAGGAATATTGGGTATATTGCTTGCCATATATTGCTTCATCGCCCTGCCCGACTGCCCCATCATCAAAAATACCGAAAAAAAATCATTGTCTGAATCACTCGGACTTAACGCATTCAAGTTGTTCAAAAGCCATAAAATGGCATTATTTTTTATATTCTCCATGTTGCTTGGGATGTCATTACAGGTAACCAACGGATATGCGACCCCATTCATTACAAGTTTCAAGGGGACAGGGTATGCCGACACATTCGGAGCCAACAATGCCACACTGCTCACATCATTATCCCAAATATCCGAAGCTCTTTGCATCCTGTTGATTCCATTCTTCCTGCAACGGTTTGGCATAAAAAAAGTCATGCTCATTGCAATGATTGCGTGGGTATTCCGTTTTGGTCTGTTCGGGCTCGGGAATCCCGGCAGTGGGGTATGGATGTTTATTCTGTCAATGATTGTCTATGGGGTAGCCTTCGATTTCTTTAACGTATCAGGCGCACTGTTTGTGGAGAAAGAGACCGACAGATCTATTCAAGCGTCAGCCCAAGGCATGTTTATGCTGATGACCAACGGGATAGGCGCAACCGTAGGGACTTTAATAGCCGGCAAAGTTGTTGATCATTTCTGCAAATGGCAAAATGGATACCTATTAGGAGATTGGCAATCCACATGGCTTATTTTTGCAGCATACGCACTCGCTGTTGCAATCATGTTTGCCCTATTGTTCAAATACAAGCACCAACCTGAGAAAATATAGTCCTCACCGATGATCCAATTTTATGCTCCTGACATAGAAACGTCTTTAACCCTTCCCGAAAGTGACTCACAACATTGTGTGAGAGTACTCCGTATGAAACCGGGAGACATTGTTGATGTAATAGACGGAAAAGGCTACCGCTACGCATGCCGACTTATCGATGCCCATCCAAAACATGCAAATGTTGAAATCATCGAACGACAGCACATACCGTTGTCTTGGGGAAACAACATCACAGTTGCCGTTGCTCCCACCAAGCACCTCGACCGCATGGAATGGATGGTGGAAAAACTTACTGAAATAGGTGTCAACCGCATCATTCCATTATTGTGCCGCTATTCTGAGCGCAAGGAGATCAAGGTGGAACGACTCGAGAAAATTGCAATATCCGCGATGAAACAGTCTCTTAAAACGACACTTCCGGTAATCTTTCCGATGACACCATTCAAGGACATCGTAACCAACGACAATTCCGTTCAAAAGTTCATCGCCTACTGTGATAAGACAATTCCAAGAAAACTATTGAGCAAAGAATATGCAGCACATAGGGACACAACTATTCTTATAGGACCTGAAGGAGATTTCTCTATTGAAGAGATAAGACTTGCATTAGATAACGGATACACCCCGATAACTCTGGGGGATAACCGGCTAAGAACTGAAACAGCAGCAATAACGGCATGTGACACTTGTCATATTGTCAATCAACTAAATACCACTATATCATGTTAGAGTATCTGAAAAAATCAAAAACCAATAACTTTTTTCTACTTGCAGGGCCATGTGTAATCGAAGGAGAACGTATGGCAATGGAGATCGCCGAGACAGTCAAGACTATCACTGATCGACTTGAAATCCCTTATGTTTTCAAAGGCAGCTACCGCAAAGCCAACCGTTCAAGGATAGACTCATTTACCGGAATAGGCGACGAAAATGCCTTGAAAATACTTGGAAAAGTACGGTCAACTTTCAATATTCCTGTCGTGACCGACATCCACACTGCCGATGAAGCCACAATGGCTGCTGAATATGTGGACATATTACAGATACCGGCTTTTTTATGCCGGCAGACCGATCTGCTTGTTGCCGCAGCACGCACCGGAAAGATGGTAAATATCAAAAAAGGGCAATTCCTTTCCCCTGAGGCAATGGCATTTGCGGTTCAGAAAGTGCGTGACGCCGGAAATAACATGGTTGCAATAACCGAACGTGGTACAACTTTCGGCTATCAGGATTTAATCGTGGATTACCGTGGCATACCGGAAATGCAAAAGTGCGGATGCCCTGTAATCCTTGATGTCACCCACTCTCTGCAACAACCCAATCAGGCAGCAGGAGTAACCGGTGGACGACCTGACCTCATAGAGACAATTGCACGGGCCGGAATCGCCACAGGTGTCGACGGATTATTCATCGAAACCCACCAAGAACCATCAAAAGCAAAAAGCGACGGGGCAAATATGCTGCAACTTAGCCTATTGCCAAACCTTCTTGAAAGAATGAGCAAAATAAGAAACGTCATCAACCAATTCTAAACGTCATCATAATTATGAAGGCAACAAAATATATACTTAGTGCCGTCCTTGCATGTTCATCAGTTGTAATATATGCACAGAAAGGACTTGATGCGCCAATGACAAAAGCAGTAATGAACGTATATCAGAAACTGCTCGACGAAGACCCTAAAGACTATGAGACCTATTTTCATCGAGCCAATGAATACTACAAATACAATGAGTATCTGAAAGCCCTCGACGACATCAACAACGCACTTAAATATACCCCCGGAAACGAGACCGACATGCGTTTTCAGGAATACTCGCTACGAGCCAATATCTATGAGATGTTAAAAAAATATGATGACGCATTGGCCGACCTGAATAGTGCTGCCGCACTAAACCCCGCGTCATACGTAACATTGTATCAACGTGCCAACGTTAAATACAATCTCGGTCGATACTCCGAAGCTAAGTCTGACTATCAGCGTATGCAACGCATAAATAACCGCAGTCAGGAAGCATTGATAGGGCTTGCCCGTGTCGCAGTAAAAGAGAACAACCTTGGACTGGCCAATGAATATATCGACCAAGCCGTAGCAATGACACCGTCACAATCCGACATTTACGTCCGTAGGGCATCAGTACGTACCATGATGGGAAATTACAACGGCGCGGTCGATGACCTCATTCTCGCGATAAGTACCGACAAGAATAACACCAAGGCATTACAGGAAATAGTCGATTTAAGCAACACAAATTATTCCGCTGTAATGACAGGGCTGAGCAATGCAATACGCCAAGCCCCCAAAGTGGGAATGTTCTACTATCTTCGTGCAGTTATTGCAAGTACCCACCACAATTACCTTGCAGCTATATCCGATTTCAATAAAATCATCAACGAAAACCTATACAATTATCATGGTTTATACGGTTCTTTAGCCGAATGCCACTATGCTCTCGGCAACTACACCGAAGCCCTGAATGATATCAACTATGCAATAGGAGCAACAACCAATAACCGTGATTATTACGTGCTCAAGGCAAAAATCAAACGTGCAACAGGCAACTACGAAGACGCTCTGGATTGTGCCGACAAGGCATTAAAAAAAGACATCAACCACAATCCGGCCATTATCGAGAAAGCACTTGCATTGTGTGATGCAAAAAATTACGATGACGCGTCGGCTTTATTTGGAGAAGCGATACTTAACGATGCCGAAAACTCTTATTACTACATGCTGCGGGCATGGGTACTCAAAGATTTCATGAACCAGGGCAACAATGCAAATTCATTTTATGAACGGGCAGCAGAATTGGACGTATTCAACAATAATGTACGTACACTGAAAGGGTTTTCCCTCCTGCATCAAGGGAAAAAGGACAAAGCCATCAAATGGATAGAAGATATTCTCGCCGGACTCAGAGATTCCGATGGGCTGGAACACTACTACGCCACATGCCTTTATGCGTGGTCCGGGGATTATGACAAGGCATTTGAATATATGAAAATTGCACTACAGAACGGATATGCCAATTATCACCAGTGGAAAAATGACAACGATGCACGCATCAATGTTGCCCCATTACGCAAAGATCCCCGTTTTGAAACACTCCTGAACCAATTTTCAATTATATTTCAACAATAAAACAAAACCGGTAAACATTTACGAGAGAACCGTTCCGAATATTTCCGGACGGTTCTTTTTTTTACATTTTATTAACATTCGTCAATGATATAATGTATTTCACAATTCGCTATTTTTACAGAAACAAATAACCAATTATTAAACTGTACTAACAATTTAATACCAAAAACTTATGAAACAACATTTTATTTCTGTACTTTCTCTGCTTTTGTGTGGGGGTAGTATGCTTGCATCCCAACCAAACGGAGCAAGTCAACCGCAGATGCTCATCAATGCATCACAACAAGGGCTCATGGCTCCGGTATGGTCACCACAAGGGGACAAGATTGCCGTGACAACCGATAATTACAATGGCATTCTCATCGCTAATGCCGACGGTTCAAACCTTCGGCAACTCACTGATGCATCTGGTGCCGGCTACAAAATGATGTGGAGTGCCGACGGAAAAGAGATACTCGGGCGTACCAATGTTGTCGAAAATGCCCGTGTGTTTCATGAAGTTAAAGTGTGGGACATTGAAAGCGGCAATGCAACAACCCTTGTATCCAAGACACGTGATCTCAAAGGCACTCCCACATGGAAATCGGCATCAAATATAGTAGTCGCCGATAGAATCGGAGTAAAGAGCGTTAATACCAAGACATTGGCGACTGCATCAAGTTCATCCAATGCATACGAACTGATGGTTAACGACCCCGTTGGTGCTACAGCCAAACTCCCGGCGCTGACAGCTTATGCCAAGAGCATCGTCATCAATCCCGCCATTTCACCCGATGGGCAGAAAGTCGCATTCCAGATTCCGGGCAAAGGAATGTTCGTATGCGACATCGACGGCAATAATCTTATCAGTTTCGGAAAAGGTTCAAATCCGGCATGGATGCCTGACAGCGAAAACCTGATCTTCACCCGTACCACTGATGACGGACAACGGTTCACATCTTCCGACATCTACTCTATCAACATCAACAGCAAGAAAGAATACCTCCTGACCGGGAACACCGACCTGATTCCACGTCGTCCTTCCGTATCACCTGACGGACAGAAAGTCGTATTTGAAAATGCTGCAGATGCGTCAATCTATATTGTTAACCTTAAATACTAATGACTGATATGAAAAATTTTGCAACCAAGATAAGAAAAGGTACTTTTGCGATAGCTCTCTGCGCTATGGCTGTACCGGCTTTTGCTCAGGAAACAACGTCTCCAAGCGTTACCGGATGGGGTGACTGGAAACTATTCCTTGATCCCGGACACTCAGGCACAGAGAATCAGGGTTTATGGGGTTATTCCGAAGCAGAAAAGACCCTTAGTATAGCACTGACAATCAAGGAATATCTCACAACATATACCGACATGCCTGCTGATAACCTCATGCTTTGCCGTGAGGACGCCAATACAACTGTCGACCTTGGCGAACGTTCAGATATGGCAAACGCCTGGGGGGCTGATTTTTACTACTCAATTCACTCCGATGCTTCAGGGAACAACAATACCACTGTCACCTTATTCGGAGGATGGATGAAGGACGGTGTCGAAGTTGAGAAAACTCCTAACGGAGGGAAAGCCTACGGTGAAATCCTCAACCCTAACCTGACCAATGCAATGAAAAAATTTGCCTGTACCGGTACACGAGGTAACTATTACGACCGTTGCTACTACTATCCCGGACAGACCACACATGCCAACCAATATCCCTATCTCTCGGTTAACCGCGAGTCGAACATGGCATCTCTTCTTAGCGAAGGCGGTTATCACACAATCGCAGCACAGCAGCAGCTCAACATCAACAATGAGTACAAGCGCATCGAGGCCCTTGCGGCATTCCAGTCCCTACTGAAATTCCACGGAATGGATGTCCCTGCGCAAACAATGCTTGCCGGTGTCATCACCAATTCTGAAAATCAGGTTCCCATCAATGGCGTCACAGTAACAGTTGACGGAAAAACCTATACAACCGATACATGGGAAAGTGTTTTCAATAGATTTACAAAAAACGAAAACCTTATCCACAACGGTTTCTATTTCTTTGAAGGGCTTACAGCCGGACAGACCTACGAAGTCACATTCTCCGCCGATGGATTTGATCCCGTGACTCAGAATGTAACCATACTCGAAGGAGGACAAGGTGAAACAGCCGACTTTATAACCGTAGCCAACGTGGAAATGACCAATAACGCTCCTGCAAAGGTGGACGGCATATCTATATCCGACGCCGAAAATGTGTCACCAGTATATCCGATTACAATCACATTCTCCCGCAACATGGACAAGGAATCGGTTGAACAGGCAATATCCATCAACAACAAGGGAGAACTGTCATTATCATGGGAAAATGATTACACCCTTATCCTCGACGTATCAAAACTTCTTCCGCTTTGGGCCTACAAAATCACCATCAGCGGAGATATTGCCAAGAACTCCCAGACACAACAACTACTTGATGGTGACGGTGACGGAGTGGCAGGAGGAGACTATGTTCTCAACATCACGATGGCTGAACCTGACGAGACACCTGCAATGGTAGTTTCCACTTATCCGGCGGCTGATGCGACTGCGGTATATACCCAACGTCCTCCCATCCGCATCGAGTTCAGCGAAACCCTCAATTGGAATGATGACAAATACACCGATATTATCACCGTTACCGATAAGGACAACAATGTTTATGAAGGGACAATGACCCACACTGTCATACGTGACGCATCAGTTCTTCATTTCTACTTCAATGAAGATCTTCCCCTTGACAAGTGCTTCCTTGTAACAGTTAAAGGCGGCATACCCGACCTTTCCGGAAACCTCACCGAAGACTACAGTTTCCGCTTCCTTTCAGAATATCGCACCAAGACCGAAGCCAATGTCCTCTTCGCACTTGACAGTGCCGATGGTTTCTGGGCTCCTAACGGTTCTGGTTCCACCTCAGGTCTTACCGATGAAGGCAACTCTTTTACAACGACAGACATCACACCGAGTAAGGCAGTGAGCGGTGCGGCCAAACTGACCTATTCATTTGACCCGGACTTTGCCGACGGAATATGGCAAATCCGCGAATATACTCCAACTCAATCAGGAGTTAACGCCAACCGTTCAGACAACAAATATATCCTCTCATTCTGGCTATATGGAGACGGTTCAAACAATGGTGTATCCGCGATGTTACGCATCAATGCTTCTGAGCTCAAATTCACAGATCCTATTACAACTATCGATTTCCGCGGATGGACATTAGTCACATGGGATCTGGCCAATGACCCATTCCAGGCATTCACTGGAGAAGCAACCGAAATGAGCCAATGGCGTTTTGACAGTTTCCTCATCAAACACGAATGGACCGATGAAGACGATGACAGCGTACCGTTCCAAGCATGGTCCGGAGAACTGATCTTCAATAGTCTTGAATATAACAAGTGGGATGAAACCGCAATACAATCTGCAAGCATTTCGGATATTGAAATACCCTCATCGGGCATTGAAGAAATCAATGCTGAATACAACGCACCGGCTGAATACTACAACCTTCAGGGAATAAAGGTAAACAAACCTGCAACCGGCAGCATATACATCCGCGTTCAAGGCAACAAAGCAAGCAAAGTATTGGTAAAATAAATCTCACCTTATCTTTTACATCAATCCCGGATTCAAAACGAGTCCGGGATTTTTTACAATTATGCAAAATCTTTATGTACCATTGTACAACCGGCATTAAATAAGTACTTTTGTATATTATTTCCGCAATACAATGAACGAGGATTCACTTAGCCAATTGTATCTAAAAGATACTGCGTTTCAGAATCTTATGCAGAAACGCATATTCAATGTACTCCTGATCGCATCACCCTACGATGCATTTATGATGGAGGAAGACGGACGTGTCGAGGAACAACTATACTTCGAATACGTGTCACTGAACCTCAGTTCACCCCCACGCGTTACACAAGTCAATCATGTCAGCGAAGCATTGAATGCATTGGCAATAAAACATTACGACCTGATTATAGCCATGCCCGGTGTTGACATCAGCGAGACTTTCACCGGAGCGCGAGAAATAAAAGCCAGCTATCCCGACATTCCTATTATTGTTCTCACCCCATTCTCCAAGGAAGTTTCTCGACGATTGTCCAAAGAAGATTTTACTGGTATCGACTACGTATTCAGCTGGCTCGGAAACGTGGATCTGCTGCTTGCTATAATCAAGCTGCTTGAGGATAAGATGAATGCCGACAACGACATCAACGACGTGGGAGTACAGATGATACTCCTGGTGGAGGACTCGGTAAGATTCTATTCTTCAGTACTTCCTCATGTCTACAAATTTCTACTGAAACAATCCAAAGAATTTTCAACCGAGGCACTGAATGAACATGAACAGATGTTGCGTATGCGTGGGCGTCCCAAAGTGATGCTTGCCCGTGATTATGAAGAGGCAGTTGAACTCTATGAAAAATACGGGAAAAACATGCTCGGTGTTATCAGCGATGTCTCTTTCATGCGAAAAGGAGTCAAAGACCCTCAGGCAGGATTAAAATTAGCTACATATTTCAAAGGACATGATCCATACCTGCCCATTATAATAGAGTCATCAGAAGTGGAAAACGCCGAAAAAGTAAAGGCATTCGGCGGTATATTTCTTGATAAAAATTCTAAGAAACTTCCCGTTGACCTCGGTGATGCTATAATGTCCAATTTCGGTTTTGGGGATTTTGTAATGCATGACCCTGATACCGGAGAGGAAATTATACGCATCAAGTCGCTTAAAGACATGCAGAACTGCATATTCGACATCCCTGCCGGAGCCCTTTTTCATCACGCATCAACCAATGATATATCGCGATGGTTATATTCCCGTGCAATGTTCCCTATCGCCGAAGTGGTAAAGATGCACCGTTTTCATTCTCTGGAAGAAGCACCTGCGGTACGTCAGCTTTTCTTTGACCTGATAGTGAAATACCGCAAGATGAAAAACCGCGGGGTTGTTGCCGTGTTCCGCAAAGACCGGTTTGACCACTACTCCAATTTTGCCCGTATAGGTCAGGGCTCACTCGGAGGTAAAGGGCGCGGACTTGCATTCATCGACTCCATAATAAAAAAGAATCCGGTGTGCGACAACTTTGACGGAGCAGCAATCATGATTCCACGTACAGTCGTACTGTGTACCGACATTTTTGATGAGTTCATGACAACGAACAATCTGTATCCGCTGGCATTGAGTGATGCTCCCGATGAAAAAATCCTCCATAGTTTCCTGCAAGCAAGATTACCAGAGAGACTCATTGAAGATTTTTTCGCTCTGTTTGAAGTTGTGGACAAGCCACTTGCCATACGTAGTTCAAGTCTGCTTGAAGACTCACACTACCAACCATTTGCCGGCATATATTCAACCTACATGATACCTCACGTTAACGACCGTTATGAGATGTTACGGATGTTAAGTGACGCAATTAAAGGTGTGTATGCCTCAGTATTCTATGCCGACAGCAAAGCCTACATGACAGCGACAAGCAATGTCATCGATCAGGAAAAAATGGCAGTTATCATCCAAGAAGTAGTCGGCAAGGAGGTCGATGGTTACTATTACCCGTCTTTTTCAGGAGTAGGCCGTTCCCTTAACTACTACCCCATCAATGACGAACAGCCTGAGGACGGAGTTGCCGAAGTTGCCGTGGGCTTGGGTAAATACATTGTAGACGGAGGACTGAGCCTGCGATTCTCTCCCCGCCATCCCGACAAAGTATTGCAAACATCCACACTTGACCTTGCATTGAGAGATACACAGACCCGCATGTATGCTATCGACATGAACAACATGGCCGACAATTTCAGTGTCGACGACAGTTTCAATATCTCCAAAATTAAAGTACAGGATGCAGCCATGAGTGGTGGATTAAGATATATGGTGTCAACTTTTGATTATCATGACCAAGTTATAAGAGACAGCGAATACGGTGACGGTCGCCGGGTTGTCACATTTGCCAATATCCTCCAGCATAAAGTATTCCCTCTTGCCGATGCCGTCGATTTTATGCTCACCAAAGGACAGTCAGAGATGGCACGCCCGATTGAAATTGAATTTGCAGGAATAGTGGAAACAAACGGAGAGAATAAAGGTAAATTATATTGGCTTCAGATACGTCCCATCATCGACCGCAAAGATCTCGTTGATGAAAGCATCCTGTCAATCCCCGACGACAAAGTACTGCTGCGTAGCAACACCGCGCTTGGGCATGGGAATATCGACAACGTCAACACGATAGTCTACATACGTCCCGAGAATTTCTCTTCATCAAATAATTCATTGATTGCACGCGAAATTGAAAAAATAAATCGTAACTTTACAGCAGAAGGAGAAAGTTATATCCTTATCGGGCCCGGACGCTGGGGGTCGAGTGATACGGCCTTGGGCATTCCGGTCAAATGGCCGCATATATCATCGGCCAAACTCATTGTTGAGTCGTCACTCAGCAACTACCGCATCGAGCCGAGCCAAGGGACACACTTTTTCCAGAACCTCACCTCATTTGGAGTGGGATATTTTACCATTGACCAGTCGTCACATAACGGCATATACGACATCGACTTCCTTAACAGCCGGCCGGCCGTGTATGAAAGCGATTTTGTAAGAATAGTTAAATTCTCCAAACCTCTGTCCATCGGTATAAACGGGCGCAAAGGAATTGGAGTAGTAGCGAAACCCGATTAATAACCGATTAAACAAAATTAAAACATTAGATGTCATTCTTTGGAAGTGTTAAACGAGCATTCGGATTCTCCGATACTGAAGATGATTACATCGATGAAGGCATCGATGCTACCGTTCATAAACCCTCATCCGAACCCGGAAATCTATATCAGCAGAATACTCCGGAAGAAGAAATACATATCGAGAATACCGAACCCCAGAACAGCACACAGGATACAAAATTCAAACATGAAATATTTGACAGCGTAATATCCATATTCAATCAGTCACTGCCCGATTTCATCAAAACGTGTGTCGATGTCGAAGCCCAAAGGAAATACATTTATGATTCACTCGATGAGTCACTAAAGGCCTATATTGATAAAGTCGGAAACGACGCACGCCAGCGTGGTGCTTCTATGTGGGAAAGCGAACGCAAAAAAATACAGGACGAGATAAAACAGCTTAGAGAACAACATCGCCATGCCGAGGAAAATCGTGCCGACTGGCAGCGTCAACAGTTAAGTGCCGAACGTCAGAAACGCGCACTATCCGACCGTGTTCACGATCTTGAAAACCAGATAAACAAGCTTGAAGCCGAAAAAGAGCAGTATGATCTTGAAAATAAAAGTCTTATCAACAAGCTAAAAGTCTCAACCGTCAAAGATGGAGACCTTGAAGAGATGCGTCAAGAAATTGCAA
Organism: Muribaculaceae bacterium; assembly: GCA_017462345.1. Taxonomy (GTDB): domain Bacteria; phylum Bacteroidota; class Bacteroidia; order Bacteroidales; family Muribaculaceae; genus RGIG4079. The sequence goes on along the minus strand of JAFTRI010000026.1, from coordinate 79,500 downwards.
CGCTTCAAGCTCGACTGAAAGAAGCGCGCGACACTGATAAGGCTAACGAGTTACAGGCTCTTATCGATACAGCAAACGCATCAATTGCTGACAAAGACAGGGAAATTGCCACACTTCGGGAAAATCTGGCACAATTAGAGACCGGAGATAACACCACTAACGACAACGCCGGAACAATTGAATCCCTCAACAGGCAAATAGAGGAGATTTCCGATGAAAACAAGAAACTGCAAGAAGCAATAGAACAACTCAAAACCAAGGAGCAGATAGCCGACACAATGATAAATGACCTTAATGCAAAAGCATCCAAGGCTATACGTGAACTCGAAGAAAAGAATGTGACATTGGAAACACTCAACACCGAACATTCGTCGGCATTGGTTCAAATTGAGCAACTACAAGAAAAAATATCACTTGCCAACCAGGAACTGCAATCATCACAGGAAGAACTTGACGAAGCACGTTCAACCCTACAGGCGGTGGATGAGATACAGGAACAACTGACACGTTTCGAGGAAATAAAGCGCAAAAAAGACAACCGCATCTCTGAACTCACCGAAGAATCAAAAGTTCAAGTTGAACGTATAGCACAGCTTGAAGAGGAAACCATATCCCTGAAAAAAACAATCGAAAAGAACTTGTACAGCCAGGCTGAATCAGAACGGCTATTGAAAAGCCGCATAGATGAACTTACGGCCGAATTAAAAAACAAGACAGCCGGAGCAGCGACCAATAACCCCACGCCCACACAAACCGCAGAAAAACCGCCAAAGAAAAAAAGGCAAGTAAAAATCTCGGCAATTGACGAATCTCTCGATGATACCGACTGGCTTGTTGCCGTACCACCTCCCGGGACTCCGACCCGACCGTCATCACCGACAAGCGAGAATGACTTCGGATATCAGGCTCCTGTACGTAAGAGTACCCCTGAAAATGAAGCCCAAATGTCATTATGGTAAGTTTCTCATAAATTCAAAATACAGGATAAATGAAGCTATTGAAATATATTGTTTCCGTGATAGCAATGCTACCGATGCAACTATATGCCGGAATCGCTACAGAGGCAATTGTTGATGAACTCGGGAAATATGTGTATCCGGGAAACCGTCCGGAGTCTCCGGCGAATTTTGTGTACATGCCTGACGGGCTATCATATCTGTTACTGAGCAGTGACGGAAAATCCATTATCAGACATGATACCAAAAGCGGTGAAATTATCGAGACGGTTCTTGATGTCACCAAAACCCGCGAAAATAAAATTAACGAGATAAAAGGATTCTCATTAAGTCCCGACGGCTTAAAACTGCTTGTTTACCAAAAACACAAGCCCATATATCGCCACTCATTCGCTGCCGACTATCACGTATATGAAATACAGCATAACATTCTCAGGCCTCTGTCCAAGAACTCTGAATATCAGCAAGCCCCGTTATTTTCCCCTGATGGAAGAATGGTCGCATTCGTTGTTGATAACAACATTTATTTAAAGAAACTCGATTATCAGACAGAATTGCCGGTAACAACAGACGGACAATTAAATAAAATAATCAACGGAGTTCCGGACTGGACCTATCAGGAAGAATTTTCCACCACATCTTCAATGGCATGGGCCCCGGACAATCTCACATTGTGCTTCCTGAAATACAACGAAACTGACGTACCCTCTTTCACATTCCCGCTCTACCACGGTTCATCTGACGCAAGAGATGAATACGCGATATATCCGGGACTGTTCTCCTACAAATACCCGGTAGCAGGGATGAAAAACTCTACCGTTTCAGTCCATAGCTATGATGTGGAAACACGCAAGACAAAAAAGATTACATTTTCCGATGCACGTATAGAGTATATTCCGCGTATCTCCTACGCCGGCTCTCCCGACAGACTTGCCGTAGCAACACTTAACCGTGCACAGACACGACTTGAAATATATTCAGTTAACCCGAAATCAACGGTAGCCAAGTCTATGTATGTCGAAGAATCAGACGCATGGATATCTCCTGATACATACGAAAAAATAAAATATTACACCGAATCATTCATCCTGTTATCAGAACGTTCAGGCTATAAACATCTGTACCGGTACAGTTATTCAGGGAATCTTATAACCCAGATAACATCGGGGAATTACGATGTTACCGATTACTATGGATGCAATAGTCACGGAACCCACTATTTCCAGTCAACGGTTTCGGGTGCGACAAATCGTGTAGTGAGCAGCATTGATACAAAAGGCAGACGTACAGACCTTTCAGCCCCAGGAGGAAGCGCATCGGCAACATTCTCCCCTACTCTCGATAATTATATCCTGAATTACAGCAATGTGTCCACCCCTCCGCAATATTCTTTATATGACACTAAAAACAAGAGACTAAGAACGCTGGAGGACAACAACAAATACGCATCACTTTATGCCGGACTGCCAGTCAAAGAATTCTTTACACTGACCAACGACGGCACAACTCTCAATGGATATATAATCAAACCGACCGGATTCAACCCCTCCAACCGTTATCCGGTGATAATGTCGCAATATAGCGGTCCCGGCTCACAGGAAGTATTGAACCGGTGGGAGATGGATTGGGACTATTACTTTGCCCAACAGGGATACATCATAATTTGTGTCGATGGAAGAGGCACAGGAGGAAGAGGACGTGAGTTTAAGAATACCGTTTATAAACGATTAGGTCACTACGAAACCATCGATCAACATGCTGCCGCCAATTATGCCGCATCATTACCATACGTCGATAAAAACCGTATAGGCATATACGGATGGAGTTACGGCGGATATGAAACCCTGATGGCTATATCCTGCGATAACTGCCCGTATGCTGCCGCCGTTTCAATCGCACCGGTAACCGATTGGAGATTCTACGACACAGTTTACACCGAAAGATATATGCTCACTCCTCAGGAAAACGAAGACGGTTACAATGCCGGTTCTCCTATAAAATTAGTTGAAAAGATGAACTGTCGACTGCTTTTAATGTCAGGGACTGCCGATGACAACGTTCACTTCACCAACACACTCCAATACGTATCGGAGTTACAGGCTCATGGAAAGCTTTGTGACATGTTCATTTTCCCAGATATGAACCATTCCATCAATGGGGGTAATGCCCGATCGGTAGTGTATGCCAAGATGCTCGACTTCTTTAACCGCAATTTAAAATAGCTCTATCATGGACAAAAGACGCATGGCAAACGGATATGGCATATTCAGTCTATGGCTCAATTGGGTTATGGGTGTAGGAGCATTGGGACTGATTATTTTTATGTCTCCATTGATTTCCAAACTATGGTTACCATTAGTTGCATTCACTCTGGAGTTTCTGTTGTTTACACTTGTACGGAGGAATCGAGAGGCTCGCATTCCCGTTTGCTATCTGATACCGTTCATTGTGACACGAGCCCTGTTCTGGTCAGCGTCAATCATGGTTATAATCAACATTCTGCATATCTGGATCTTGGACGGCATATTTGACCCCGGGCTTATCAATCCCGAAATACCATTCATTTCCACTCTTATCATTTCACCGGTAACATTCGCCCTTACAGCTATGGCTATATGGAAAGGACAGCGTTTAGCCTATTGCGTCGATTGCCGCATTCGTCACGGAAATGCAGTCGAACGTGGTTTCTTGGGAAACATATTCACTCAGGAAGGCAACTATCAGGCAAGAATGCTTTTTTGGCTGTCAGCCCTGCTGACAATTACCGGATGGGGCTACTATTCGGTATTCTATATTAATGTCAACCTCAATTTGCCCGACCGGTTCTTTTTCGTATGGATGCCTGTCATTCTGTACCTGTTGTCGTTTTTATACCTTGGTGCACGTTACCTGAGTCTATGGACATATTATTGCCAGAACGTCGAAGGCAGCGTAATACGCCACGGCAGTTCAACCCTATTGCGCTACATTGTGATGTGCGGGGACTACATTTTCCTCAATATTCCCGATACAAACAAAGATCTGAATCCGGGAGAAGAACGAATAGATACACCGGCACACATCTATATCCCTCACCGTACGCGCATGAGCGAATATGATGCAGAATTCTATTTCAAGGGATTTTCCGACATAAAAGAATGTACAATACGGTTCATGTATCTGAACCCCAACTTTGATACCGACTGCAACATATACCATTATGCGACATTAGTTGAAGACAGGGAACTTGTCGAGCAGTCACGGCTTGAAGGCAAATGGTTTACAATGCCTCAGATCGAGCGTATGCTAAACGAGAACAAACTGGCACCCGCTCTTGGCGCGGAAATAAACCGTATTTACACAATGACAATGGCGTGGAAAACCTACGACCGTACCGGACGCCGCCTATATAACATCAAAAACTACAAACCGACATTCAGGCTACGGGATTTCAAGGATTGGGATATCGATCTGAATGATCCGGTATGGCTCTTTGTGTCCATAAACAATGAAGACCGCCCGTTTTACCGGATAAGACGTTTCTGGAGGAAATACATCAATGGTATCGGAGAATAGGTCCACAATGGGAGAAGACACGCCAATGATAGTCATAACCGGGCCTACAGCATCAGGAAAAACCCGAAGAGCCGTAGATGTTGCCACAGCCTTTGACGGTGAAATAATCAGTGCAGACTCACGTCAGATTTATCGCGGAATGGACTTAGGCACAGGGAAAGATCTGGATGAATATGGCAATGTAAGCCATCATCTGATAGATGTATGTCCGGCCGGATACAAATACAACCTGTACGAATACTTGCGAGACTTTGAATCAGCCTATAAAAGTATAATTAGTCGGAAAAAGATCCCCATTCTTTGCGGAGGTACAGGATTATATGTCGAATCGGTTGTCAAAGGCATCAGATTACCGGAAGTCCCGGTCAACCCCCAATTACGCGAATCACTTGTGTCAAAGTCATTGGACGAACTGGCTGTAATATTATCAGAATTCAAAACCCTCCATAACGTAACCGATATCGACACCTGTAAAAGAGCCATCAGGGCAATTGAGATACAGTCCTACTATAGACAGCATCCCGATAAAGCCATCCTTACCGAACCGAGACCAATGACAAACGCAATTATCATTGGAGTAAATATCGACCGGGAAAAGCGTCGTGAGCGCATCAGTGACCGTTTACGCTCACGTCTTGACGCTGGAATGGTTGATGAAGTAAAACGGTTACTTGATTCAGGTCTGTCTCCTGATGACCTGATTTACTATGGACTTGAATACAAATACCTGACCCTTTACCTGACCGGAATAATCGACTATAGCCGTATGGTCTCAGAACTCGAAATCGCAATTCATCAGTTTGCAAAACGGCAAATGACGTGGTTTCGCGGCATGGAGCGTCGTGGATTCAAAATAAACTGGTTACCTTGGGACATGGACACGGAGGAATTCGTTGACGAAGTAAGAAAATTATTGTGAAGCCATGAATCCGCTTATAAAACTCACCATCACTATTTGTGCCGTCACCGTATCCTCATTTTTATGTCACTCTGAAAGATATCGGTATCTCGACAGTGTAAAACTGGATCATAACGGCATGTTTCTTACCCAAGCCGACAGCGCATCTGCCTCAATCAGCCTTGAAGCGAGAGCCGCACTCGACAAGAATGACGACAGCCATGGAAAAAGTAAAGCATTATGGGCATTGATATGGAACTGCATATCAGTCGACAACTATTACTATGCATCAATACAGTGTGGCAACACCGACTATGGGGACTTTGCCGACAAGCGTTATGCAGAGATCACCGTAGGACATCACATGTCTGATAACGATTCTATAATCTCACGACAGCGGATATACAAGGGTGTAGATTTTTACCGGGGATATAACTCACTGTTGATGGAATGGGAAGCCGGAAAAGCACGTATTTTCGTCGGGAACAAAGAATTACAACACATCTTCTCCTTACCGATGCCTTCTGTCGACAAAGGGAAATGTGGAATCCTAAGTAACGATAACCTTACAATATCTTCACTTGTCATTGAGACTGAACCCGATAAAAAACTCCCGTTAAAGACATCATGGACAATTGATTCCCTCAACAACCATTTCAGGAACTCTTCCGATCCCATGGAAGGCTATTGGAACTATCTTGACAGGGAAAACGATGAAAAGCAGGCAAAACTCGGCGGGAGATATACAATCGCGATAGTTAAAGATAATGACGGTTATCTGCTGCTTTATGCCAATGGTGCAGAAATAAATCGGGACAACTGGCATGAATGCATGATAAAAGGCCGTCTTATATCCACAATATTCACCGACCATTACGATCTGGTATGGATAGACGCGATGATGACACCCGTTTCCAAAGATATACATGCCGATGTCATCGACAAGGTAATCATTTCTTTTGAATTTCCTCTCTACAAAACTCGCCTCCGTTTCTCAAAATCCCCGACACTTCCATAAAAAAATACAGGTCATATCAGAAGCTGACACGACCTGTATCTCTATTTTCCGTTATCGTTATTTTATCACCAGGCGAGCCGAACGGGTTACATTATTATCGGAAACCGATACAACATATACTCCGGCAGAAAGACCTTCGGTAAATATCACATTACCCACTGCCTGATTTATCAATGATCCGCTGATTGAATATATTCCGTAAACGGCCTGTCCAGAGACATTCATGACAACCGCCTCACCGGCATTTACAGGATTAGGATTCAACGTCAGCCCATGATTACCATTGTCGGCAACGATATCAGCAACGCCACCGACCTCGGCAGGGACTGCGGTATATACTGACTCCAACCGTGGAACTTCAATATGGCATACATCACCTGCCGAACCTGACAAGTTGAACATTATTCCTGTTAAAAGAATGGGATAAGACCCCATATCGGTCACATCCACCATTTCAGCAAAACTGAAACGGAGATTATTCTCGGTATCGGCAATCAAATCAACATCATAGCTTGTCCAGATTGTGCGCCCTGCGGCATTCTTTACAGCAACCTGTATCTTGCTCACCTTTGTACTTCCGGGATTTACAGCCATACTTAATGAATCAGGCAGGCTGTATAATTCTATATCCTTAAGGGCTCGTATATAAGCGTTTCTCGCATTACTTATCGTACAATCAAGGGCAAAGCCATCAGAACCAAGTGCGGAAATACTCTGTCCTGTCACACCGCTCTTTCCTACAGTCCATGTCGTAACGTCAATATTTGAATCCACTGCCATATAACGCGACTCCGGGATTTCTACATTTACTGTTATTTCTCCTGAAAATGACTCAACAGCACCACGCACAACTGTGCTTCCATTCTTTAACCCATGTATCTTGCCTGTTTCATCTACAGTTGCAATTTCAGGATCATCACTTGTCCAGGTCAACGCACCGTTATCCAAAGGCATTTCAATATCACCTACTATCGCAGTCACTTCTACGCTATAGTCTGTATAAGAATCGACCAATACTTTCGACAGACGGAATTTTGGCTCAGCCGTCCCTATTGTTACTGCAATAGATGCCGTTGCTTCACCGTATGTAGCAGTCAATGCATGACATCCGCTTCCATTAGCAAACAAAGTCGCCCCGTCATTAACAACCTGCCCTAAAGCTTCTGGACAAGACAACGTGACACCCTTTACATCAGTTGAGACAAGGACACCATATTTGTTATAGCCGTAAATTACAGGAGTATAGTAGCCATACTTTGGAAGCGTCATCACATTGTCGACAAATGCAATCTCGGTAATATTGTCATCGTCAGGTGTTGTTGCCACTGCATACACAGCATCGGTTACCACACGTTCATTTCCGTCACTCGGATCGTTTCTCACGCCAAGAGCCTGAATATATAATGCACTTGAACCGCCACCGTCAAAGTTCATGGCCTCGGTACATCCGGTCTCGCGCATCATATCAGCAAGTACCTTTGACACGACACCTACTGAAGTTGTCGTACGCCCGTCGACGACAAGCATGACCAACTTTGTTCCTGTGGCGTCATGTCCTATGGCTGTACGTGGATTAAGCGAACCTAAATGGTCAAGAGCACTCTGCGTTTCAAGTACAGTTCCCTCTGACAGTATCATCGGCTGACCTCCTGCCACCTGTGTAGGGACAATCGGAGTGTCTCCGAGTTTTATCGATGTCGACACTGTCAATATATCACCATCCGAAAGCGCATTTACAAATGTTTTTGCTGTACCATGCCCCGACAATACATATCCTCCGGCAGGTATAGTCATCGAACCGGCTGTTTCAGGCGTTCCCACAACCTTCACTTTCACATCCTTCCCCGGAGCAATCGCATTGTCCACGGGGACAATGACTGCCTCTGCACCGTAGGCATTCGTTCCCGATGTCGTTCCATATCGCGGTGTGAATATTATCAAGTTATCTTCCCCACGGTAAGCATTGACAGCGGTCAGCGAGTGAGAAGAACCGTCAGCATCCCTTGATACTGTTCCGCTTACGGACATCTGTCCGAGATAAGGTCTTTTGTCGGCATCTATTGCCCAATGAGTCCACCCGTTATTTGAAGCATAATAGATCTCACTGTCAACGACAGTAGTGCCTATCGGCTGCTGGTTACCGAAAAAGTCGGCATTTACCCCGGCAAAATACTGCGCACCCTCCACCGACTTTGACTTGGCCATCGATGAGACGGTTGCGCACGCAGCCAGTTTATCCCCGGCCTTTACTACACGCATCTCCACATTGGGATTGGTCAAGTCAGTTACAGTATAGAACACTCTCAAATTACTCGGCCCGGACAATTTCAAAGATGTCTGGGTCGTTCCCGGACCCACCTTGGCATGGAACAATGTGTCTACTGTGTAGACTTTGTCTTGCAATGTCCACTGCCCTGATGCCGATGCCGTAATCGCACAAAAAGCGGCAAACACTGAAAAATACAGTTTTTTCATTGACAAATAAGTTTTGGTATTAGTTATTGAATAATTTCCAGAACATTAAAAATTGTACAAAAATATTGAAAATTAGCGTCACACACAAATCTGTATTCTCATTTACAACATTCTTTCATCAAGCCGCTCCAATATTGCCGATAACGGAAAATAATGACTAATTTTGCAACGGTAACACTAATCTCAGATTACAAGATGATTGAATATATAAAAGGGTCTATTGCCGAACTCACACCTACATACGCAATTGTGGAATGTGGAGGCATCGGTTACATGCTGAATATTACCCTGCCGTCATTCAGCCGATTGGAGGGGTCAAAAGAAACCCGGCTACTTATCCATGAAGTTATCAGAGAAGATGCTCACTTGCTATACGGATTCATTGATGAACAGGAACGTTCGATGTTCCGCTCCCTGATAGGAGTTTCCGGTGTCGGAGCTAACACTGCCCGTATGATATTGTCGTCTGTACCGGCTCCGGAGCTGGAACACGTCATTATCTCAGGTGACCATTCCCGTCTGAAAAACGTCAAAGGTATTGGCACAAAGACCGCCCAACGCATAATTGTTGACCTCAAGGATAAAATAAAACCCATGAGTGATGCGTTTATACTACAGCCGACTGTTGCTTCCGATATATTTGACGAGGCTCTTGCTGCACTTGTCATGCTGGGATTTGCCCGTACACAGTCACAAAAAGTGCTCAAAAAACTCTTTGACAGCGACCCGGCCATGAAAGTCGAGACTGCAATCAAGAAAGCACTTTCAATGATGTAACGGAAATGCTCTTCCTTAATCATAGGAAACGGTGTCGGGGTGATGGTATAAGACCTTGATGAGAAAAGTAGAAAACAAAAAACGGAAAATAACTATAATAACCGCCGTGTGTAGCATTGTGCTGCTCTCGGCTACTACATTTTTCACTTACGGGCAATACTACAAGTCTACCCTGCCTCCTCCCGCTCCGGTGACTCCGCCTCCTCCCGCCAATCCTGCCGATTCTATAATGATGCCATTTCCGGTTCAACAGACCGTTCCGCAAAGTTACGGGAATCTTATGGAAGATGAATTTGCGGCAGATCTGGCAACACCGTCCAATATAAAGACCGAAGCTGAGTATGATCCTGCCACAGGATGCTATATTGTCAGGACAAAACTCGGAGACATCGATATCGCCACACCGTTCATGTTGTCGGCAAGCCAGTACAATAACTGGCAATTACGACAGTCTATGCAGGAATACTACCGGCAGAGGAATTCAGAGCTTGTGGAGAAAAAAGAGAAAGAGCCGTTCAACATCTTTGACATGAATTTTGCCCTGGGACCATTGGAAAAAATATTCGGGCCCGGAGGTGTCCAATTAAAAACACAAGGGTCGGTACAACTTTCATTGGGAATCAAGTCTAACAAAACCGATAATCCGTCCCTGTCACTCGAATCCCGGCGCAAGACCTATTTTGATTTCGAGCAGAAAATACAGGCAACAATCGCAGCCTCAGTCGGTGACCGGTTGAAATTCAACATGACCTATAATACCGATGCGACATTCGATTTCGATTCGAAAAACATTAAACTTGCCTACGAAGGAAAAGAAGATGACATCATACAGAATATCGAAGCGGGTAACGTGAGCATGACAACCGGCTCATCCCTTATCAGGGGGAGTACGGCATTGTTCGGTATAAAGACCAAACTGCAATTCGGCAAACTCACTGCCACGGCACTTGTTTCACAACAGAACTCTGAATCAAAGACAGTAAATACTAAGGGAGGAGTCCAGACAACCGATTTCTCGATAAACAGCGACGAGTACGACCAGAATCGCCACTATTTCCTCGGTCACTTCTTCCGTGATAACTATGACACATTTGCGGCAAAACTGCCATACGTGTCCTCTGGTGTAAACATTACACGAATAGAAGTTTGGGTAACCAATAAGAGCGGGAATTTCAACCAGTCACGCAACATCGTTGCATTCATGGACTTGGGAGAAAACAAAGTCCTTGCCAATGACGTATGGACACCGAACCCCGCTCTTGACAACACAGCCAATGCCTCCAACAATCTGTTGGCAGTCATCAAGGAAAGCTACCCTGATGCAAGAAAAATCAGCACCGTGACTCAGGCTCTTGAACCGTTGTCGGCCTATGGTGTTGACGGAGGTAAAGACTATGAGAAAGTTGAAAGCGCAAGATTACTGTCTTCTTCGGAATACACCTTGAACTCCACACTCGGCTATATCTCGATAAAGAGCGCCCTTAACGCCGATGAGGTTCTTGCCGTTGCCTACGAATATACCTACCGCGGACAAGTATATCAGGTGGGTGAATTTTCCGGAGATATAACAGCTACCGACAACTCCTTGTATGTAAAGATGCTCAAGAGCACCACCGTTGCCCCTAAATTGCCAATGTGGGACTTGATGATGAAGAATGTATATTCACTCGGGGCATATCAAGTACAGAAAAGTAATTTTAAGCTGAATATAAAGTATCTGAGTGATACAACCGGTACGGAGATAAACTATCTTCCCATCCCCGGACTCAATAATATCCCCCTGCTACAGGTAATGAATCTTGACCGGTTGGACTCGAACGAACAATCCAACTCCGACGGATTCTTCGACTTCATTGAAGGATACACCGTATTGTCTTCAAACGGCAAGATTATCTTTCCCGTAGTAGAACCGTTTGGATCTCATCTCGAAAAGAAAATAACCGACCCGGCCATAGCCAAGCAATACGTTTACCAGGAATTGTACGACTCTACCATAACCGTCGCTCGGCAGTTCGCCGACAAGAACAAGTTTATACTCACCGGTGAATATCAGGCCTCGGCAGGCTCTCAGATACGCCTCAACGCAATGAACGTTCCGCGCGGGTCGGTAGTGGTAACTGCCGGAGGTGTCACATTGACCGAGAACAGCGATTACACTGTCGACTATTCTATGGGTATAGTGACAATTACCAACCAGAGCATCATAGATTCGGGACAGAGCATCAGTGTAACACTTGAGAACCAGTCCATGTTCAGCACCCAACGCAAGACATTATTGGGTCTTGACCTTAACTATCAATTCAACAAAGACTTCAACATCGGAGCCACCATTCTACACTTCTCGGAAAAAGCACTGACTGAAAAAGTAAATATCGGAGACGAGATTATCAACAATACAATGTGGGGACTTAACATGGCCTATAACACAGAGTTCATGTGGCTCACCAATCTTGTCAACAAAATCCCCACGGTAAATGCCACGCAAGCGTCAACGCTCAACGTGACCGCCGAGTTTGCCCAACTTGTCCCCAACAAACAGAAGTCCGGTTCAAACCAAGGCAGTTCCTACGTCGACGACTTTGAATCATCACAGACAGGAATCGACCTACGTTCGCCATATTCATGGTTTCTTGCATCCACGCCATACGACCCGAGCGAAGATGCCCTATTCAAGGAGGCCAAACTCTCCAATAACATCGATTACGGCAAGAATCGTGCATTGCTGGCATGGTACTACATCGACCGCATGTTCACCCAAAAGAACTCGGGTCTTGCACCCGGATACATCAAGAGCGACCTCGCCCAGCTTTCCAATCCATACGTTCGTGAAGTCACATCACAAGAAATTTTTCCGGGGCGTGAATTGAGTTACGGTGAATCATCGACGATACAGACCCTCAACCTGTCATTCTACCCCGAAGAGAGAGGACCTTACAACCTCGATGCCGAAAACATTGACGATGAAGGCAAACTGCTCAGTCCCGAAAAACGTTGGGGAGGTATCATGCGCAAGATGGATAATACCAACTTCGAGCAATCCAACATTGAATACGTACAATTCTGGCTCATGAATCCATTCCTTGACGAGAGCAATCCTAACCTTGAGGGAGGTGATCTGTATCTGAATTTTGGCGAAATGAGTGAGGATATACTGAAAGACGGATTAAAATCATACGAAAACGGTGTTCCTTATAACGGAAGCAACGAATACATGCAGAATACCGTATGGGGACGCGTATCTTCGCAGACTTCACTGACATACGCCTTTGACAACAATAGCGGATCCCGTCCGGTACAGGATGTAGGTCTTGACGGCTTAAAGAACGATGCCGAATTCGGATTCGATACGTATAAGAACTATCTCGACAAACTGCGTCTGAGACTTCCGGCCACTACAATAGCCAGGATGCAATCCGACCAGTTCTCCCCTTTAAATGACCCGGCAGGAGACAATTACCATTTCTTCCGAGGATATGACTACGACGAACAACGCCTGTCGATCCTTGAGCGGTACAAACATTACAACGGAGTGGAGGGCAACTCCCTGTCTCCGGAAGATGCAAGTGACCCCCTATACCAGTCGGCACGCAGCGTACCTGATGTCGAGGACATAAATCAGGATAACACCCTTAACGAATACGAACGCTATTTCCAATATAAAGTATCGATACGTCCCGAGGATCTTGTTGTCGGCAAGAACTATATTACCGACAAACAGGTATCTTTAGTCCACACCGAGGACGGTAAGAACGTGGAAGTGGAATGGTTCCAATTTAAGATTCCGTTAAGCAGTCCCGACAAGGTTGTCGGTTCTATAAGCGATCTGTCAACCGTGCGTTTTGCCCGCATGTTCATGACCGGCTTCAAGAAAGTGACCCACCTGCGTTTCGCGACACTCGAACTCGTGCGCGGGGAATGGCGCGGTTATGATTTCAACCTTAACAGCAGAGGTGACGCTCCTGCCCAAGGACAACTTGACCTGTCGGTAGTCAACATCGAGGAGAATGCCGGACGCGAACCTGTCAATTACGTTCTCCCTCCCGGCGTGACACGCATCGTCGACCCGGGACAGTCACAGATTACACAACTCAATGAACAGTCGATGTCAATGAAAGTGACAGGGCTGCAAGCCGGAGACGCACGCGGAGTGTACCGTAACACATCTCTCGACCTGCGCAACTACAAGCGTATGCAGATGTGGGTACATGCCGAGAGCCTCATCGATGACGTAACCAATCTTCGCTCAGGTGAAATGTCGGTTTTCATCCGTCTCGGTTCCGATGTGAAGAACAACTACTACGAATACGAAATTCCTCTGATGCTCACTCCTCACGGTAAATACAACACTTATCTCACATCCGACCAGTATATCGTATGGCCCGAAGCCAACTACATGAACTTCAACCTACAGAATCTTGTCGATCTCAAAAAAGAACGCAACGTGGCAAAAATGCAGGAAAACAGTACTGTGGGATATGCGACCCTGTATTCCGGACGGGATCCGGACAATGAGCGCAACACAATATCAGTGCTCGGTAACCCGTCGTTGAGTGATGTAAGGGTTCTGCTTGTCGGTGTGAGAAACAATGCAAGTACCACCAAAGACGCCATCGTATGGGTCAACGAACTTAAAGTGACCGACTTTAACGACGAGGGAGGATGGGCAGCCAAAGCCAATGTAAACCTGGGAATATCCGACATTGCAACATTGAATTTCGGCACTCATGTTGAGACTGCCGGTTTCGGAGGTGTTGACCAGGCTCTGAACGAACGTCGTCTTGATGATTATGAACAGTATAACTTCGCCGTACAAGCCGACCTCGGACGTTTTCTTCCAGAAAAAGTACAACTGAAAGCACCGGTATATTATTCCATATCCAAAGAAAAGACCTCTCCGAAATACAACCCTCTCGATCAGGACGTACTGTTACAGGATGCTCTTGACGATGCAAAGACCGAAGCCGAAAAAGACTCCATTAACGACTATGCCGTTGAACGCACGACAATACAGAGTTTCAGTATTTCAGGGCTTAATTTCGGGATAAAAAGCAAGAACCCCATGCCATGGGATCCCGCCAACTTCACGCTTAATTTCTCATTCAACAAGCAGACCAAGATGGATCCCACGACCGAATACGAATATACCAACGATTACCGTGGCAGTTTCCAGTACTCATATACGCCTTACATTAAAGGGCTGAAACCGTTCAGTTGGATAAAAAGCAAGAACAAGAACCTGAAATTCATCAAAGATTGGGAAGTCAATTATCTGCCTACCTCGATTTCATTCCTTACAACAATGTCCCGCTATTACTACGAACAGCAGACACGAAGCGAGGTCGATGTAATGTTCAGGTTGCCGGTTTCGGTAAGCAAGAATTTCCTGTGGGATCGCCAGCTTGCCCTGACGTGGAATATCACCAAGCAACTCAACCTGTCATTCAACTCCAACACATCGGCACGCATCGAAGAACCGGTCGGTGCTGTAAACCGCAAGCTGTTCCCCGACAAATACGAGCAGTGGAAAGACACCGTTTGGCAAAGCATTCTGCACATGGGTACACCGTGGGCATACAACCAGACATTTGTTGCGTCCTATAAAGCACCGTTCAGCAAGATTCCGGTTATTGACTTTCTCACCGGTTCAGTAACCTATAACTCTACCTACCGGTGGGATCGCGGAGCGACAGTAGAGGACGTGAACCTCGGAAACACAATCAGCAATCAGGCGACATGGAATACCGAAGGACGCATAAACTTCGAGACACTATACAACAAGATTCCGTTCCTGAAAGATGTGAACAAACGCTTCTCCAACAAGCGTCAAGCCACTAAAAACAGGAAACCGAAGAAATTTGAACGCACCTACAAGCTATTGCCTGACACGACATTGACAATCAAGCATAATCTGCGCAGCAAGAAAGTCAAGATCACAGCAGTAACAACCGACGGAAAGCCTGTAGTAATCAAGTCCAAACCCATTGACGCCAACTCGGTTCTTATCCTCAACCGGGGTGATGAGAACGTAAAATTCACCATCGTTGAAGTTCTGAAAGACGAAAAGAGCATCTGGCGGGAAATCGGTGAATACGCTACGCGTTTTGCCATGATGCCACGGAGCCTGAGTGTGAGGTGGCGTACTACCAAGTCGCTGTCGTTGCCTTTGTATTCACCTGAAATAGGTAATGTTTTCGGTCAGTCCAACAGCTACGGGCCGATGGCCCCCGGTCTTGACTTTGCATTCGGTTTCACCGATGACAGCTATATTTATAAAGCAAAGGAACGCGGTTGGCTGATATGCGACGATGAACAGACATCGCCTGCAATATGGTCCAAAGCCAACGAACTGAATATCGAACTGAACCTTGAACCTATTCGCGGACTGAAAGTGCAATTGACCACGAACCGTACCGACAACCGCACCAATCAGATTCAGTTTATGTTTGAAGATATTCCCATAACACGTAGCGGAAGCTATACCAAAACCCACTGCGCAATCGCAACAGCATTGCGCGGGAGCAGTGCCGATGACGGATACTACAGCGAGGCATTCAACCAATTCCGTGATAATATTCCTGTCATTTCAAAACGCGTCGAAAGACAGTATGCCGGTTTTAACTACCCCACAACCGGATTCATGAAAGACAGCCCCCACGCTGGAGCTCCGTTCAGCCCGGCAGTAGGTACGGTCAACTCTTCAAGTAGCGATGTGCTCATTCCGGCATTCATCGCAGCATATACCGGTGTCGACGCCAATAAGATATACCTTGACCCGTTCCCGTCATTTGCCGAAGTACTGCCCAACTGGCGTGTCACCTACGATGGCTTCATCAATCTCGGCAACATGCGCAAATGGTTCAAGTCATTCACACTGAGCCATGCCTACCAGTGTACCTACACCGTAGGCTCCTATTCATCCTATCTTAACTGGATAAGTGCCGACGGAAATCTCGGCTTCACGATGGATGAACTCACAGAAGAACCGATACCGTCATCCCCCTACAATATCTCATCTGTAGCAATTACCGAAAAATTTGCTCCACTTGTAGGACTGGCTGTAACATTGAAAAACGAGCTTTCTTTCAATGCCGAATACCGCGACAGCCGTACACTTACCCTGAATTCATCGGCAGGACAACTGGTCGAAGCCAATACCAAAGGCATTACCGTTGGTGCAGGATACAAAATTGTCGGATTCAATACCGTACTGAAAATGAAAGGCTCGCAACAAGGCGTCAGCAACGACCTGACAGTCAACGCCGACTTCTCATTCCAGGAAAGCCAGGCTCTGATACGTCGCATCGAGGATAACTACACGCAAGCGACAAGCGGAACACGTTCCATTGCCATCAACCTCACAGCAAGCTACGTCATGAGCAAACGGCTCACAGTATCAGCCTACTTTGACCATCAGATCAATACTCCGCTGGTATCTACAAGCTCCTACCCGACCACCAACAGCAGCTACGGTATCTCACTCAACCTCTCCCTCTCACGATAAACAAGGCTCACACAACATTTTATTCCCGACAGAATATTGCCGTAAGTTAACTTGTTCTCAGCTAAAATTACTATCTTTGTATAATCTCGGTGATAATCCGTAGACATTAGACACAAAAAAGATAATTATTAATCTTAGATATATTCAATGACATGGAAAATGAAGAATTGTTGAAATCGGTTACCGCTAAGGCTCAAGTGTGGCTCGGCAACGGATATGATGAGGAAACACGCGCTGAGGTAAAACGTATGCTCGACACTGAAGACAAGACCGAACTTATCGAGTCATTCTACCGCGACCTTGAATTCGGCACAGGCGGACTGAGAGGTATCATGGGTGCAGGATGCAACCGCATGAACAAATATACAGTAGCATCGGCTACACAAGGACTTGCCAACTATCTAAAGGAAGCGTTTGCCGAGCTGTCCGAAATAAAAGTTGTAGTAGGTCACGATGTACGCAACAACAGCCGCAAATTTGCCGAAATCGTTGCCGACGTATTTTC
The DNA here is from genome assembly GCA_017462345.1 of Muribaculaceae bacterium. Lineage (GTDB taxonomy): Bacteria > Bacteroidota > Bacteroidia > Bacteroidales > Muribaculaceae > RGIG4079. The sequence goes on along the minus strand of JAFTRI010000026.1, from coordinate 61,815 downwards.
AGCCAACGGTATCAAGGTATATCTGTTTGACAGTTTCCGCCCTACTCCCGAGCTATCGTTTGCCATACGTGAGCTCAACTGTCAGAGTGGAGTGAACATCACTGCATCCCACAACCCGAAGGAATACAACGGCTACAAAGCATATTGGGCAGACGGAGCACAGATTATAGCCCCGCATGACACCAACATTATCGACCATGTGAACAAAATAAAGGGAGTCGAGAGCATCAAGATGCAAGGAGATCCGTCCAAAATCGAAATCATCGGCAAAGAGATCGACGAAAAGTTCCTCACGGCAATCAAAGGACTGTCACTAAGCCCTGAAACCAATGCCAAACACAGCGACATGAAAATCGTCTATACCCCCATCCACGGGACAGGCGTTGAACTCATACCCGCATCACTCCGTAACTTCGGATTCACCAATATCATCCATGTCCCCGAACAGGACATCCCAAGTGGAGACTTCCCCACAGTCGAATCGCCCAACCCTGAAGTCCCGTCGGCTATGGCCATGGCTATCGCAAAAGCCAGAGAAGTGGACGCCGAACTCATTATGGCATCCGATCCCGACGCCGACCGCATAGGCTGCGTAATCCGCGACGATAAAGGCGAATACGTACTAATCAACGGCAACCAGATTGTCATGATTCTTCTTAACTATATCATGACCCGCAGCACCGAGCTCGGTCTGCTCAAAGGCAACGAATACATAGTAAAGACAATCGTGACCACCGAGACCATCAAGGCAATCGCCGAAGCCAATAACATCAAGATGTACGACTGCTACACCGGCTTCAAATGGATTGCATCGGTAATACGCGACCTTGAGGGCAAAGACCGCTACATCGGTGGAGGAGAAGAAAGCTACGGATTTCTTGCCGAAGATTTCGCACGCGACAAGGATGCCGTCTCAGCAGTATCATTGATGGCCGAAGCCGCCGCTTGGGCAAAGGAAAACGGCATGAACTTCATCCAGATGCTTCAGGACATCTACATGAAATACGGATTCTCCCGCGAGGCAGGAATCTCTCTCGTACGCAAAGGCAAGAGCGGAGCCGAAGAGATCGTTGCCATCATGAAACAGTTCCGTGCCAACCCGCCAAAGCAACTCGCAGGCAGCAACGTTACCGTTGTCAAAGACTATGCCGATCTGTCACTGAAAAATATCGCAAACGGCACAGTCGAGAAAATGGACATGCCCACAACGTCAAACGTGCTGCAATTCTTCACAGCCGACGGCACAAAGATTTCAGTTCGTCCTTCAGGGACCGAACCCAAAATCAAGTTCTACGTCGAAGTCAAAGGCAGAATGGAGTCAGCCGCTGACTATGACAAAGCCATCACTGAAGCCGAAGCCAAAATTGATACAATCAAGAAAGACCTCGGAATCTAAATATCAATACCAAAAACTATACGACACGACTGGTCAAAACACCATGACCAGTCGTGTCATTTATACGAGAACCCCAACGATATCATGAAACGGCTGAAAAACCTCATCTGCTGTATATTTATAACTTGCTCATGTCTGCCTTCACTTGCCGATGATTCAACATCCCCAAAGCAAGAACTTAGAGCCGTGTGGGTGTCTCCAATGGGCTGTGACTGGCCTCAGGAACGGAATCGGGATACTACTGCACAAAAACAAGAAGCAATAATCCACATCAACCGGCTGAAAAGCTACGGATTTAATTGCATATTCCTGCACGTCCGTCAAATGGCTGATCGCATATACCTTAAAAATTCATTTAACGGGATACTGATCGATGAACCATTTTCAGAATATGTAACAGGAAAACGTGGTACACAAACGGAATTCGATCCTCTGGCATTTTGGATAACCGAATGCCATAGACGTGGCATGGAACTACATGCATGGATAAACCCTTACCGTTTTTGCAACATTGAATCACGCTCCATTCCCGACAAATCATGCAACCCGAGAATCAACCAGTCAGCTTTTGACAACAAGACATTCGATAGCGGACATATCATCAGCCACACCATACCGAAAGAAGATGGAGGCTACATGACATACTACATCTTTAATCCGGCTCTCCAAGAAACGACCAACCGTATTGCCGATATATGCACAGTCATACTAAACAACTATGATGTTGACGGAATAGTATTTGATGATTGGTTTTATCCCAATGGAATTTCCAATGACGGACAATCGTCCGGAGACTATAGCGACTACAACAAATACATTCTTGCAGGAGGAACCGATAACATTGCCGATTGGCGCAGAAATAACGTCAATCAAATGATTTCAACCATAAACAGCACAATAAAATCAATAAAACCGTGGGTACGGTTCGGCATAAGTCCGGCTGGCGCAGCCGGAAAGGGCATTATCCCCTCAGACAGCCTGCCCGACTTGTCACATTACTGTCAAGCCGTCGACTGGCAGTACGACGGGATATTTTCCGACCCTATAACCTGGTTACGAGAAAAATCCATTGACTACATCGCACCACAACTTTATTGGAAGACAAACCATCCCACTAACCCATTCTATCCGATGGCTCAATGGTGGAATATTGTTGCCAACAGGTTTGGACGACACTTCTATGCAAGCAATTCCATACGATTCCTATCCCCCGAAACTGATGCTGCGGGAAATATTATAGAGATCAACAACACCGATGAAAACCGGCAGGAAGTATCCGACCAAATCACTTTCAACAGGAAAGCAGCAGAACTCAGCGGAGGAGTTCCTGGAATTATCACATTCTCAGCAGGAAACATCTCCGGATCAGACCTTAAAGGAGTGGGAAAAGCCATAAAATCCAATAACAACCTGTATCCCGCATTAATTCCCACCATGACATGGCAACAAGGGCATAACCCAGGGAAAATTCACAGTTTTACACGAAATGGAGCAACGTTGAAATGGTCTGGATACGAAAATGTCCGTTACACCGTCTACGCATTCCCTGACTCTCTTCCGCTTCACGACTTCAACAAAGAAACAAAATACCTTGTAGACATTACCTACGATACTTCATTTACAATTCCCGACAGTCTTCTAAGCGGATACAATTACGCGCTATGTATTTATGACCGGTACGGCAATGAATACGACCATGTCCTTCCTGATCCGGCAACAAAAAAACTTCCCGCTCCAGTTCTTACATTTCCCGCCGAAAAATGCTGTGCTGAAATCCCATTCGTTTTCACATGGGAGAAAGTTCCTGATGCGACAAATTACATTATTGAAATTGCTCGGGATCAATCCATGGACAGAATCATACAATCACGGGCAACTAACCGGAATTGCTTTCCGACGTCAGGTTTCGACACTGATAGCATACCGCTTGGAATACCATTGTATTGGAGAGTACGCTCATGTGCAGACTACTGCTCCGACGGCATATCAGACACCAACACAATAACATTTCATGAGCAGAGAATTACACACCCCCTCAACGGAGCTACAGATGTATGCCTGACACCTGCCATCACCTGCTCAATGCCGGAAAGAGAAACCACTCTCCAACTATCTACATCCCCCGATTTTTCAAACGGCATAATTTTTAGCGGTTCAGTAAATAACGGGATATTCCAGGTCCCTAACTACATGTTAAGTGCTTATACAACATACTATGCCCGGCTCCTGCACCGAACTGATGACGGCATAGACACAATAAGCCGCACATATTCATTTTCAACCACAGAAATGACACCCGACATTCCGGCAATTTTAACACCTATTGATGAAGGGATTTTATATAGCAACCAACAACTGCAATCCACACCCGTCGAAGGAGCGAACAAGTTGCGGATAGAAGTTTCCGAAACACTTTCATTTGCCTCCCGATTAAGCTACATTACAGAGAATATATCGACCATGGACGGCATTGACCGATCATACGGCTCACAAATACGGCTTAACGGCAAGCCACTTGACAATGGGAAAAAATATTATATAAGAACAAGAGCCTCATACAATTCACCCAAAGGAACACAGTCAACAGACTACTCCCAATCAACAACATTTTATTACAGCTCTTCTGAAGCCGGACTCAATAACACATCATCCATTCATGATTCCTTTAAAATAAGGAAAGAATTTGACAATCAAGGAAATGCATCCATTATAGTAGAATATCCGGGGGCCGCATTAATCCATATAACCGATACCAGGGGACGGAAGATAGGCCAATGGCGTCACCTCGGTCATATATCCACCATACAACAATATCCGGTCAATGCTGCACACGGAATATATATTGTAACAATATCTTCTGATACTATTATAAACACAGCAAAGATGCGATTTTAGCACAACATTCTATATATCAATAACATATATAAAATACAATCCAATTATTACAATCACTGTTACAGTTGTTACACCAAAAGATTTATTATTGTAACATTTATGTAATAAATTTATCCCATATATATATCGCTGATTTCCAAAAACATAATCAATACACATATTTTGTTATGAAATTTTTTATCAAATTTTATTGCAAAATAATTTTGATATTAAATTTATTTGTATATTTGCATCGTAATCTACTTGAAAGATTACGAAAAATATTACATAACTAATTCTACAAACTATGAGTTCAAAAAATTTCCAAGCAAAACTATTGGGCCTGCAAAACAATCTGCTGAATTTCGCCTACATTCTGACATCTAACAGGGATGATGCTTATGATCTGCTACAGGACACGACATTGAAAGCACTTGACAACGAGGACAAGTACGTGGACAATGTTAACTTCAAGGGATGGGTGTTCACCATCATGCGCAACATTTTTATCAACAACTACCGTAAGGTGGTACGATCAGCTACAATCATCGACCAGACAGAAGATCTGTACCACCTCAATCTGCCTCAGGACTCAGGCTATGAAACCCCCGAAGGCTCAGTTGCCGCCAAAGAGATTACCGATGCGATAAATTCATTCAGCGACGAATATCGCATACCATTCTCGATGCATGTCGCCGGATACAAATACAGCGAAATTGCCGAGAAGATGAACCTGCCGTTAGGGACAATAAAAAGCCGCATATTTTTTGCGCGCCAACGCCTGCAGGTAATGCTGAAAGACTATAAATAATCTATAAAAACATCAGTCAGACTTCAATGAACTCAGGGTCTGACCTGAAATATTGTAACGATGGGTGGTTTTGGGATACTGCCCATCGCTACATTTATGCCATCACAGCACCATCAGGAACATAATGGCAAACAAGGCACTGAACGCCACCTGAATCCAAATATTTATCACAACCTTTTTCCGGAATTTCCCACCCTCAATCTTTTTCACATTTACCCAACAATAGACAGTTAGGACAAACGAAACCAACACCCCGGCAACAACCGTCCAAAGCACTGCGTCGCTTTCACACAACAACCCCACATGCCACAGGATATACAAGAGCAAGTTGGCAAACGAGACACGTTCCGATATTTTTCCGATTCTGCCCGGCATAACATTATTCTCCATCATCATCCTTGCTTTTTACCGGTTCAGGAAGTGACTTGGACGCCTTCGCACCCATCTTGCGCAACTTCTCGGCACGCGACACGAGATTACCTGTTCCGTCATTAAGTTTTTTCATTGCACTGTCATACGCGTCGCGAGTCTGGCCAAGCGTCCGCTCTATCTTTTTCATATCCTCGACAAAACCTACAAACTTGTCATACATTTTACCGCTCTCAACGGCAATATCTATGGCGTTACGCGTCTGCCGGTCATGACTCCACAACTGGGAAATCAGCTTCAGGACAGAGATAAGATGCGTCGGGGATATAATAAGCACCCTCACATCATACGCCTCCTGCCACAGGCTACAGTCCATCTGCATTGCCGCAACATACGCAGCCTCATTGGGAATGAACATCATTACAAAATCGGTCTTTCCCCCACCGACATAGTCCTGGTACTTCTTGTCCCTAAGCTCGGCTATATGGGAACGCACCGATGCAAGATGCTGCTTCCTGTAACGCTCCTGATCTTCAGGAGTATCGGCATTCACATAGTTGACATACGCCGTAAGCGACACCTTTGAATCGATAACGACACAACGTCCGTCAGGGTAACTTACCACAACATCAGGACGCAAAGCCCCTCCCGTTTCATTCCGTAGGACATTGCCATTCTCATCTGTCGTTTTCTGCACAAAGAACTCGCGGTCACGTTGCAGCCCAGACCGTTCGAGCAGATTTTCGAGTATAATTTCCCCCCAGTCCCCCTGTACCTTGCTGTTGCCTTTCAGCGCCTGCGTCAAGTCCTTCGCTTCCTTTCCAATGGACTGGTTCAGCTCTATAAGCTCCTTGATCTTCTCATGCAGGGAGAAACGCTCCCGCGACTCCGCCGAATAACTTTCCGACACTGTGCGTTTAAACTGCTCTATATTCTCTTTCAGAGGAGCAAGTATTTCGGACAGGCGCGTTTCATTCTGTTCCTTAAACACACGTGAATTATCACTAAGTATCTCATTTGCAAGATTCCTGAAACGCAATTCCGACTCTTTGGACAGGCGTTCTTTCTCCTCCTCGATAAACTTCATCCGCTCTTTCATCCTGCCATTCTCCTCACGCAATGCACTGTCACGCACTTGCAACTCGGCGAGCTCCCGGGCTGTGTCAGCCAACCGGGAACATGCATCTTCATAGCGGGCATTTACTACAGCCAACTCCGCCGATGAAGCCTCTGCCCGTTCCCTTAATCCGTTGTTTTTCCTCATCATCGACAAGGCAAACATCACACACACCAATACTGTCACCGAAAGTGCGATTATAGCAAACATCTGGTTTAATCCGTTTATCGTGGTTAATTATTAGTAAAGGTAATCCAAAATTACCAATATGCGGCAAAAATGTTGTAAATTTGGGATGATTTTAGAAAAATATTTAATGAAGCGAGGATATATAGGACTGTGGTGCATACTTGTAGCGTCACTGATTTTTTTTGTTGTGACATCAAGCATGGACACCATAACGATTGGGAATCTGGAGTTGCGCAATTCAGGAATCATGGAACGGCTTACTCTGAACCCCGACTCCGTTAATAACGGCAATAACGGCACAATAGCCACCGACACCGTTCCGCAGGTCCACACCATGAAACAGACCGTCGACACGACTGCCCAGACAATCCTGTTTATCGGGGACTCGATGCTTGAAGGACTGTCACCGCGCATGGCGGCATACGCAAAGGAAAACGGACACAAGATGTACACCGTAGTGTGGTATAGCTCCACCTCCAATGTTTGGGGAAGCTGTGACACCCTACGCACATTCATCCGCCGCTTCAAGCCCACATACATACTCCTATGCCTTGGTGCCAACGAGCTGTTCGTCAAGGACATCGAGAAAAAACGCGACCGTTACGTAAAGACGATTCTGAAACAGATTGGCGACATACCCTACCTGTGGATAGGTCCGCCAAACTGGAAACCCGACACAGGGATAAACAGGCTGATCGCCTCCAATGTCCGGGAAGGAAGCTTTTTCCTCTCCGACGGGATGGAATTTGACCGTACCAAGGACGGGGCACACCCCACTCGTTCATCAGCGGCACAGTGGATGGACAGCATCGTACGCTGGATGCCCCGGAACGCAGCTCACATCATACGTCTTGACTTGCCGCAATCCCAATCGGCACGCCCCGACAGAGTCGTCGTATTACAACCAAAACGATAACAGGGAAGAGCTATATGGATTTAACAATCGTTTGGCACAATATCTGCGAATTGCTATCCTACGACAAGGATGCGCCCATGATTTTCTCAAGTGGCATATTCTGGCTGCTCTTTATCCTGTTCCTGCCGATATACGCCCTTTTAAAGAAACGCAGGTGGCAGATGACGGCATTTGTCATCGCATTCAGCCTGTACTTCTACTATAAATCAAGCGGATTATTCTTCCTCATGCTGGTCGGGACATCATTGTTTGACTGGGGGCTGTCCCACCTCATGATAAGAATGAAAAGCACCATTGCCCGTAAACTTTGCGTTACGGCATCACTTGTCGCGTCGCTGGGCATACTGAGTTATTTCAAGTACACCAATTTTTTCCTATGGAACTGGAATACTATGGTCGAAGGCAATTTCCAGCCGCTCGACATCGCACTTCCGGTAGGGATATCATTCTACACCTTCCAGTCGATAAGCTACATTGTCGATGTGTACAAAGGCCGTGTTGCCCCAACTCGCACATGGATGGACTACATCTTTTTCCTCTCGTTCTTCCCCGCTCTTGTCGCAGGACCTATCGTCCGTGCCGACTATTTTCTTCCACAGATTGCCGAAAATCGCAAAGCCTCGACCCATGACATATACTACGGATTCTGGCTCATCATACTCGGGATAATCAAGAAAGCGATAATTGCCGACTATATTTCCCAATACAACGATCTCATATTCGCCTCCCCTACCGGCTATTCCGGATTCGAGAGCCTCATGGGGGTAATAGGTTACACCATGCAGATTTACTGCGACTTCTCAGGCTACTCCGACATGGCGATTGGCATCTCGTTGATCATGGGATTCCGTCTGAGTGCCAATTTCGACTTCCCCTACAAGGCCAAGAACCTCACCGAGTTCTGGCGGCGGTGGCACATATCGCTATCCTCCTGGTTGAGGGATTACCTTTACATTCCTCTGGGAGGGAACCGCAAAGGCACATTCCGCACCTACCTCAACAATTTCCTCACCATGCTCATTGGCGGGCTTTGGCACGGGGCTGCATGGAAATTCGTCTTTTGGGGAGCGATGCACGGAGTAGGGCTTGCCATACACAAGGCATCCCGCCCGCTACTTGACAGGATACCCGACGTATGGCCGGTAAAAGCCATTTCATGGGCCGTAACAATGACATGCGTCTCCCTGCTGTGGGTATTCTTCCGTGCCGATTCATGGAATGATTCATGGCTGATAATCCGCAACATCTTTTCCGGCTTCAGCCTTGACTACGTGATTCCATTCGTGTCAGTCAGATATGTATGGTGTATAATGATGGCGGTTATCATCTCGGCTCACGCCATGCCTCGCCGATGGTTTGACCGCATGGGGCAACTGTTCGTGAAAATGCCGTGGATTATGAAACTGGTAGTGTTCATCGCTGTGGTTCAGACTGTCATCCAATTCATGAGTGAAGAAGTGTCCCCGTTCATATATTTCCGGTTCTGACATACCCTTATTTTACGTATATTTGCAGAATAATAGGAATTGTGTAGCATGGAAGTACTGTACGAGGACAACCACATCATCATAGTCAACAAGGCATCTGGAGAAATAGTCCAGGGGGACAAGACCGGTGACAAGCCTCTTGTTGAGACACTAAAAGAATGGATTAAGGAGAAATATGCCAAACCGGGAAACGTATTCTGCGGAGTAGTGCATCGGCTTGACCGTCCGGTGAGCGGCATTGTCGTTTTCGCGAAGACATCCAAGGCTTTGGCGCGGATGAACGAAATGTTCCGCAACGGGGAAGTGAAGAAGACCTATTGGGCGATAACACGCAACCAGCCTCCGAAACACGAAGACTCCCTCACCCATTACATAACCACGACTGAACGCAACAACAAGTCCTATGCCTCAACTGCCCCCAGGCATGGAGCGAAGGAAGCGGTACTCTCCTACCGCCATATTTCTTCATCTGACCGCTATCACCTGCTTGAAGTCAACCTTATGACAGGACGTAAGCACCAGATCCGGGTACAGCTTTCGGCTATCGGCTGCACTATACGCGGCGATTTGAAATACGGCGACAAGCGCAGCAACCCCGACGGCAGCATCTCATTGATGGCAAGGCACATTTCCTTCACACATCCGGTTTCAGGCAAGTTCATTGATGTGACGGCACCGATTCCTGACAACGACAACCTGTGGAAAGCGATAACACAAAATTTAGCTACGGAAAAATGAACAAGGAAGATTTAAGGATAGTATTTCTCGGCACTCCCGAGTTTGCAGTAGAAAGTTTAAGGCGCATCCATGAAGGCGGATATAACATAGTGGGTGTCGTTACAATGCCCGACAAGCCCGCAGGGCGGGGACACCGGCTGCTGCAATCGCCGGTAAAGCAATATGCCGTTGCCAACGGATTATACCTTATGCAGCCTCCACGGCTGAAAGCGCCCGAATTTGTCGAGGAGCTGCGCAACCTGAATGCCGACCTGTTTATCGTCATTGCATTCCGTATGCTTCCCGAAGTGGTATGGGCGATGCCGCCTTTAGGCACATTCAACCTTCATGCCTCGCTGCTGCCCAAATACCGTGGAGCGGCACCAATCAACTGGGCGGTAATCAACGGTGATACCGAGACCGGTGTAACCACATTCTTTCTGAAACACGACATCGACACCGGAGACATATTGCGTCAGGAACGCATTGACATCCTGCCGCAGGACAACGTAGGAGACGTGCATGACAGGCTCATGATGCTCGGTGCCGAGCTCACAATCGACACGATAGAACACATTATCGCAGGGGATCTGAAGCCTGTCCCTCAGGATTCGCTCCTCACTGGTATAGAACCCGCTCCCGCACCCAAGATTTTCAAGGAAACCTGCATGATCGACTGGAATCGTTCCGCGTTGGAAGTACACAACCTTGTGCGGGGTCTGTCCCCCTACCCTGCCGCATGGACAGAAATCCCGTCCGGTGACAGTCTGACACTTACAGTAAAGATTTTTGAGACGAAAGTCCTTGACGTTGACAACGTTGAACACCTCCGGCCGGGACGTGTGTCGATACTCGGCGGTAAACGGCTTATCATCGACTGTGCCGATGCAAGGATAGAGGTCCTGTCACTTCAGGCCGCCGGTAAGAGGCGTATGCCTGCTGCCGATTTCCTGCGTGGCACACAGGTCGGACAATAAGCGGTAGCCTACCACACGAATGTCGAACGTGACTCCGTTGTGTTCCCGCATGCATCGGTTACGGTCATTGTCACGACATGTTTCTTCCCCTTTTTGACCCTTGAAGATTCCGGACGGTAGGTCAACAGCCCTGATTTCCCGTCATATTCAAACAATACGAACTTCCCGTCGATCTCGCCACGGTATGACTCTACACCGCTCATGCCATCTGATATTCTGTAGCTTACACATCTGCGTTTTCCCCAACGAGCCGGCCGTCGTGGAGTAACCGTAGGCGACTTTGTATCGGTTGTAACGGTGTATTTTCCGAACCGGTTGACCCGTGTCACCATTTTCCCCTCCTTATATTCTGCCGGCACTGCCCGTTTTGACTTGCCGTCTATCCTCACAAGACAGTATTTGCGTTTGTCAACCAATGTGTCACGGGTGACATCTATCTCCATATCGAAACTCTTGTGCAACGGTATATCAGCCGAGCCCACACTATGTACCGGCGAACAGTAGCCTGCATCGTCCGAACATTTAGTGCTGAAATAGATGTCATCATAGAATGTACCGGGTTGGAACATCACTTTCAACCCGTTCATATTATAGGAGTTTGTCCCGTCATACCGGAAGAGGGTTCCGGCATCGCGCTTCTCCGGAATTTCCGATCTCTTGCCACGGATCACAAACTTTACCGACGACCTGTTGCCATGTTCATCCTCCAGCAGGAAACGGCAATTATAATCGCGTTCCTCATTAATGGTGATGACACCGTTGTCTCCATCGGTTTCTATCATTGCCCCGAGAGGTCTGCTTTTCGGCACTCTGGTTACCATCACCCACGACGACTTGTTCACTTTGTCAGGATAATTGACCAATGTGTGGACAGCACGCGTGCTGTCAAAGCTGAACCGTTCTATTACCCTTCGGTACACCTGCTTCCCGTCGATTTCCAGCGTCAGGTATTTGACCCCGTATATATTGCTTACTCCGGGCATCTTGTCGTATGCCTTGATTCCGGGAACGACCCTGCCCCATGCCACAAAAGGCTCACCGAATTTTGCAGGTTGACGGTAGGCGGCTCTCCCGACACCGTCGACGACTCCGCTGTCATCCTCCGGATATAATGCTATCGACCGCACACTGGGGGCGACATTATCCTTGATATACTTCTTGAAATAGGGCATCGGGTCGAGAGGGTTCTCAGTCGCTGTCTCTCGGACATCCATGTGCAGATGCGGACCGCCCGATGAGCCTGAATTACCGCTGCGGGCTATAATTTCCCCTTTCCTGACAGGTATCTCATCAGGAGAAAACGACATGTCGACCCTGAATGACTCCTGACGGTATTGCTCCTGTCTGACAATCTTGTCTATCTTGTTTGAGAATGCCTCAAGATGCCCATAGACCGTTGTCAGGCCTATGGACGGATGTACGACATATATGGCACGGCCGAACCCCCACGGCGAGACAAGTACCCGCGACACATATCCGTCCTCTGCACAATATATCGGGAAACCGGTCTTTCCCTGGGTCTTGAAATCAAGCCCCGAATGAAAATGATTATTTCGCAATTCTCCGAAATTACCGCTCAACACCATTGGTATATCCAACGGACGGTGCAATTGGGGTAACGTCTCGCTCGCTGAATGCACCACCCCGGCCAATAACGCCATGGCTGCTGCACATACTATTCTACATGTCATGTTTTTCATCATCTTTTTTGTTTCCCGCTGAAGCGAGTTTGCCAAGGAAGAATGTCATCGAGGCTGTCCCGTCCATCGTCGGCTCATTGGTCGAATAGTCGGCATAGTCATCATGGTAGACCACAATATCATTTTGGAATGCGGCATAGCGGTCGGCATTACGCAGATGCACGCCACGCAACGACTTGAAGATGTTTCCGTACACCGGACCGTCTACCAGCCCACCGGTAACCTGTATCTTTTCAAGATTGGTCAGGGCCGAGTGCGGGTCTGTCGGGAAATCCCCATCTGCCGGCAACCCCACTATCATGCACTTTCCCCAAGGATTTACGCCGAATAGCCAGTCCCGCATTGCGGTTTCAATCTCCCTGAAACTGTTGTCTCCGCTCAATTCGCGGTATAGCATTGCCTGTGTTATAAAAGCCACAGTCAGGTTATTTGAACACCAGATAAACGGGATTCCATGACTGAACGCATTGTTTCCGGCTCGATCCTTGACACGTTGCAATCCCGAACGGATATTGCGCAGGAACTCCTCCCTCACGCGCATGTCCTTCTCCATTGCAAGCCATGCATGCCCAAGATTGACAAACGGATACCACTGGTAATGATGAGCCGAATCCGCGCCCATCCACGGTGTTACAGGTTCCTGCCGGCCGTAATCCACTGCATCTTTAAGATACCCGCGTTCACCCGTGGCGCGGTACATCTCCATTGCGGCAAGTTCCATATCATCAGCCCAATTGTCCTCCTCATAGTAATATGGCGATACGCACGGAGCTGTCTGGCATGCTCCCGGATGGGCTTTGGCAACCTCGTATGCATTAGCTGACCGGCGACGTAGCTCAGTGGCAAATTCGGCATCTATTCCGGCAAACACCTCTGCACCGAGGGCAAACGATGAACAGAATTTACCGACCGATGATGCAAGGCCTTTGCTGTCATTATAGTTCGACTCCAGTCCGTACGGTTTTCCCGAGCAGGGATACACTGGACGTTCTTTACCCGCACCCCAACCATAATCGACAGGGTCATCTGCCGGAAGACCGGCAAACCGGTGATCCCGGTCATCGGCTATCTGGTTCAGGAACAGGCTGTCAGCCGGATTCATCTTCATCATCCACTGCAATCCCCAGCGGGACTCATCCAATATGTCAGGGACTCCGTTTGCCCCGCGTTCGCCTCGGTCATTAAAACTGTCTCCCCACACCCCGGGTGTCTGCCGGTAGGCAAAAAGCATCTGATAAACGGCATTGCCCGATGTCGTGAGATATTGCAGATAATCGGACGCATCATGCCATCCGCCCACTACATCCACATATCGTCCGTCATCCTTTCCGCTCAACACAAGGCGTCCGTCATGACAGTGGCACGAATCTCCGAGCGACGGATTATAACCGCATCTCTGCTGGCGCATGTAATACAGCGGGATTTCCTGAGCCCCGGCATAGACATCATTGCCTATCCTTATTTTTCCCGAACGTGTCCCCAAGGCGGTTATATAATACTCCCCTGGCTCTGTGACCGATGAGAAATCTATCCTCAATGACATGGCCGACGGCGCCCACGGCTCGGTGACCTTAACGGCATCCACTATCCGTTCCCTGCCGCTGGCGGCATCAGTTATCTTAAAGTTTTCTACGTTTTTTACTGTCTCACTGTCAACAGCCTCTGACATAAGCATTACCGCGACCTTCATATCGTCTTCCAGATAACCCGCCTGATTTACCCTGATGACATTTCCGGCCATTGTGCATAATCCGGCAATACTCGCCACCGCTGCACTTACAATCGTCCTGTGCATATCTCCGCTGCTGGGGAATCCCCTCTATTTCAGTTTTTCAATCGCTTCCTCGACCGACAGCAGCTGTTGCTCGCCTGTCGCCATCTCCTTGAGCATTAGCTTATTCTCAGCCATCTCCGTTTCCCCTACAATTGCCACGTATGGTATTGCAAGGGCATCGGCATATCCCATCTGCTTTTTCATTTTTGCACTGTCGGGATAAATCTCCGCTGATATTCCTGCCATACGCAACTGTTTGAGCATTTTCATCGCTGCTCCGGCCTCGGCAGTCCCGAAATTGGTAAACATCACCCTGGTTGACGAGCACGTATCTGAAGGATACAGGTCAAGTGCGTTAAGGACATCGTAGATACGGTCTGCTCCGAATGAGATACCCACTCCCGACACCCCCGGCAAACCGAACACACCGGTAAGATTGTCATAGCGTCCGCCACCGGTGATACTGCCTATCTCCACATCCTGTGCCTTGACCTCGATTATGGTGCCGGTATAATAATTCAATCCGCGCGCGAGTGACACATCGAGGTCAAGCGTTGCATGAAGCCCCATGGTTTCTATACCGTCCGTCACCTCACGCAGCTCCTCTACACCCTTCTTTCCTATTTCCGACACCGACAGTATTTCGTCAAGCCTGGCAAGCCGTTCAGGTAGAGTACCGTCTATAGACAGTATCGGCTGGAGTGCTGATATAGCCTCCTCACCGAGCCCGCGTTCACGCAATTCGGCATTTACATTGTCGATGCCTATCTTGTCGATCTTGTCTATTGCGACTGTTATGTCCACAATCTTCTCCGGGGCTCCGATCAGCTCGGCTATTCCTGCAAGCACCTTACGGTTGTTCAGCTTGATGGTAATATTTATCTTCAGACGCTTGAACACCTCGTCTATCAGCTGCAACAGCTCTATCTCGTTCACCAACGAGTCACTGCCCACAATATCGGCATCACACTGGTAGAATTCACGGTAACGGCCTTTCTGGGGGCGGTCGGCTCTCCACACCGGCTGAATCTGGAACCGCTTGAACGGGAACTGGAGTTCATTGCGGTGCTGCACCACATACCGGGCAAATGGTACCGTCAGGTCATAACGCAACCCCTTTTCACACAGTTGGGATGCCAGCCTCACACAGTCGCCCGACTCTATCAGGTTCTTGTCAGCCTTGCTCAGATAGTCACCCGAATTGAGTACCTTGAACAGCAGCTTGTCACCCTCCTCCCCGTATTTCCCCATAAGGGTCGACAGGTTCTCCATTGCAGGAGTCTCTATCTGCTTGAAACCGTAAAGTTTGAACACTTCACGTATTGTATCGAAAATATAATTGCGTCGTGCCATCTCCGATGGGGAAAAGTCACGCGTACCCTTAGGTATGGATGGTTTCTGTGCCATTGCTGTTCTGTTTTTCGTTAGATAGGGAATGCAAAGTTACTAAATAATTGCGACATTAGTCCCGGCGGCTGGTGAATATCATGACATAGTAAATAAGTGTCGCAAGCGAGCTGAGAGCCGCAACCACGTATGTGTATGCCGCACTTTTCAAGGCATCTTTTGCCTTGTCGTGAGTAGCGGCATCGGTTATTCCT
This sequence comes from Muribaculaceae bacterium, assembly GCA_017462345.1. Lineage (GTDB taxonomy): Bacteria > Bacteroidota > Bacteroidia > Bacteroidales > Muribaculaceae > RGIG4079. Next base: position 45,887 of record JAFTRI010000026.1, on the reverse strand, counting down.
GAACCGTTGAGCCATGCAAGTGCCCGGCGGGAAGCATCAATCTCGACAGGAAGCGTCACGAAACTGAAAAGTGTCGTCAAGGCAAACAATACTATTCCGGCAAGGAGCAACACAGGGACTGTTTCGACTGTAAGTATGCCGGCAAGCAACAGCCAGGGCGTGAATTTCGACGCGAATCCCACAATCGGCACAAGATTCGAGCGCATTTGCAGGAATGAATATGCCGTCGCATGCTGCACGGCATGTCCGCACTCGTGTGCAGCAATCGCCGCAGCGGCAATATCATTGCCGTAATACACATCCTTGCTTAGATTTACTGTATGGTTTGCCGGATTGTAATGGTCGGTCAGCTTCCCGTCGACCTGAGTGACCTGCACGTGTGAAAGCCCGTTCTGAGAAAGCATACGCAGCGCGACATCACGGCCGGTCATCCCGTTGGCAACAGGAATCTTGCTGTAACGCTGCATCTTGCTGTTAAGGTTGGCTTGTACGATATAGCTTATAACCGCTATTGCAATAAAAATAATTAACATAGTCTTGATATTGGATATTAATACACGGTTTTATGATGCAAAGATAATGCCAATAAATTTTCATGACATGCGATCTTCGCACAAATTCACCAATCGCCCCCTACAAGAGGGAAATTGCTCCCCTTCAAACCTCACGCATCCACCCAACAAGTGCTCCCCCTACGAGGGGGAGCTGCCGCCCTGCCGGCTGAGGGGGTCATCGGTAAACCAAGCCTCTCGACCCCTCAGGCATACAACAAAGGAGGTGTGTCAAAAAAATGACACACCTCCTCATCCATTCTGAATACCGGCATTCCCCGGTACTCAATCATTCGTCATCATTTAGAACTTGACCTCCTTGGTTACGGTATTACCGCGACGCACGATATAAACCTCACCGGCAGCAGGATTGGCAACCTTGATACCCTGCAGGTTGTAGTAGACAGCCTCGGCATTGGCAACCTCAGCCTCAACACCTTCGATACCGGAAGCCACCTGATCGATAACCACTGTCATATCTACAAGGCTTACGGTTACGCTCACTGTCGCGCTCTCTGCAACAGCGATTCTCCATGCATTGGGGTTACCGCTGTTATCAGCCACGATCGTTGCCGGCACATTCTTTTCAAGAGTGGCATTGGATTCAGTTGCCCCATATCTCACCGATGCATTGACTGCCGACCAGTCATCGCTGCTGGCACTGAGTGCAGTGGCAAACGAGAAGTAGGCATAACCGTCGGTCTGCTGTACAAGTTCGAAGCTTCCGCTGTACACTCCGTCTTCGCCCATTGCGAGTTCAACACCGGCATTGGGCAACCATGAACCGCTGCTCAGATTACCGAGCACATACAATGCGGCGGGATATTCCACAGGAAGATCTCCCGTGCGGCTTACTGTTACGGTCATATCCTCAAGGCTCACCGATATAGTGTAGACACCTTCCGACGGGACTTGGATTGCGCCCTCACCCTTGACAATAGGCATTGCAACGCCATCAGTGGCTAATGCATTATCGGTAGCGAAGCCGTAGCGGGCAGCATTCACAGCATCCCAATCATCCGACTGAACAGTCGACAGTGCAAAGTTTCCGCCTGCGGCAAATTCAAGACCCTCAACCGAATATACTCCGTTAGAGCATGCCATTTGGGTTGAAGATGCAGGAGTCCAGCCTTGGAATGAACCGAAGATATATAGAGGCTGGTAGCTGTCGGTTTGGGCAGTCAAAGTCTTCAGGTCTGAAGCCACAGAGATAGTCCAGTCGGCCTTCCATGGCAACGTGATGTTGTCGGCACTGCTGTTTACCGAAAGATTGACCGTTCCGTTCTTGGTGATTGCGGCATCGGCGGCAAGATTGCTGGCGTTGAATGTGTCCCAGTCGCCCTTGGCGGTAGAGATCTTGAATGCGGCAGTATTTTCATCCACAGTGTACACGTATGCATTCTTCATTGCATCCAATGTGAACGAGTCAGGATTTACGGCATCCCAGTTTCCGCCGATATTGTCACCGGTAACGTAAAGCGGTTCTGTCACGGCAAAGTCCACAAGAGAGTAAAGATAACCGACATTGCAGGTTATCGCCATATAGTATGCAAAATAATAGACACCGGTCTCCTCTACAGTAACGGTATATTCCTTAACGGGAAGATTGGTTGTTGCCCTTCCATCATCATAATCCCAGCTGTAGGCAGGTGACAATGCCGAAACAAGTTTGAACGATGAAGCATCCTTTGCCGAAGTACCTATCATGAGATTGAATGTTCCGCCCGAGAGGTTGAACCCGTCGGCAACACGTGTAGAGACCTTATATTCCTTTCCTGCCTCAAGAGTGAACGCAGGCGATACATAATAGTCGTCGGCAGTAACCTCTACGCCATAACCCGGAGCAATCGACACCGCAGGATAGCTCATATTGTAACCGTCGGTCTCATAGTTCCAGGTAAGGTCGCCGGCATTGTCGATAGTGGTCCACTCGGTGTTTTCCTTTGCGGTAAAGTCGATAGCGTAGGGAAGTGCTACAGGTACAACCTCAGCCTCTTTTTCTTCAATCGAGAAGTCTAACACATAACAGCTGTACGGCATATTATGTGTTCCCGTAATATGGAAAGCGAAATAGTAAGTACCGGCTTCTGTCGGGGTAAATGTGAATTCATCCGACGTCGTTGCTTCTGCCCAGCTGTTAACAGTGGCAGGATTTAACGTTCCAACTGACTCAAATGTAGTCACATCGGTTGCCGATGTTCCTTGTTCAAGAGCGATTGACCCGCCACAAACGCCCCAAGGATTAGCTGCACGGATCTTAATATTATATGTTACATCGGCCTCAAGAGTGAACGCAGGCGATACATAATAGTCGTCGTATGAAGACTCCGACACGCTCAGACCAAGTTCCCCTGTAAGATCTGAACTGGCAGTCCATGTCGTTCCGGAAGCGTTGTTGTCGATTGCTGTCCAGTCTGATGCCGCTCCGGCAGTGAAGTCTATTGAATATGGGAGTGTGGCTGCTGTTGCTTCTTCTTCTCCCGTTCCGGGTGTGCTTTCAACACCGTAGCCTGTACCCTTGATGGTCACATCATCGATTGCTACATTCCCTGAATTTCCGATTGAAGCTACCAAAACAAGGTGGAAACAATATTCACCATCGGTTTCTGGGGTGAATGTGAACGAGAATTCGCTCCATGAAGAATATAATGCTGCAGGCACTTCACCACACGGGGTAGTGGTAGCATCCGAGCTCTGTGAAGATGCGGCTCTAACAATAATCTTGTTGGTTCGGGCTGAAGAACCTCCACCGGGAGCCCACACGCTGAACGTTATCGTACACTCTTTCCCTGCGGCAAGCTTCAACAATGGGGTAAAAATAGTCTCACCGCGACCGTATGAATAACTTGCCGGTGTTCCAAATACGTATGAACCTGATTTTGCTGTTGCTCCGAAATAAGAACCGGTATTACGGCTGAACGGATAATCTCCGTTACATAGCCATCCGTCAGGCACGGAGGTGCTTGCTGTGAAGTGGCTGTCATCGTCAAAGTTCTCTACGATAACGAACTCGCCCTCTTCCAGCTCCGGTGTCTCTGGGGTTTCTTCCTCTCCTCCTCCGGTTGCAAGTGAACCCTGCGCCCCTTCAATCGAGAAGTCAAGCAGGTAGTTACTATACGCATTTCCGCTTGTTCCTGTCAAGTGGAATGCGAAATAATAAGTACCGTCGGCTGCCGGGGTAAAGGTAAACTCATCGGCTGTAGCTTCTGACCATGAATACACCGAAGCGGCATTCACTGTTCCAACAGTAGCAAATGTCGTTGCATCGGTGGCTGATGTCCCATTTTCAAGTGTGATTGTTCCGCCACATACCCCATACGGATTCGCTGCACGGGCTTTGATGGTATATGTCACATCTGCGACAAGAGCGAATGCAGGTGACACATAATAGTCATCAAACGATGATTCTAAAACACACATACCGGTTTCTCCACTCATATCCGCATTTGCAGCCCATGTCGTTCCGGAAGCATTGTTGTCGATTGCTGTCCAGTCCGATGCCGCTCCGGCAGTGAAGTCGGCCGAATAGGACAACTGTGCACTTGCATTAAGGCTGAATGCCACAACAAGCGACAGTAGTAATGTAATTTTTTTAAACATAGTTTGTAGTTTAGATTAATTTATAGATGTATTGATTACAAAATTGATAATGTACGGATTAAGATGCTGTCAAAATTCTAATATTGAGCGGCAAAATTACAAAAAATTCTAAAAAACATCACTAAACTTACTCAGAAAAATCATTATTCCCCAATATTTCAACCAGTTTTACAGCATTTCTTCCGTATCATGCCGTTAAACCTTTTGTATGTTTTATTGTCTTATACCATAGTAACCTATTATTAACTAAAACCTCATTACGATGAAACAACTGAGATTCAAGGCCCTATCAGTGGCAGCAATTATCATGGCAGCGGGATTTCTGTTTGCCCTGGACCTCCAGGGACAGGCCACCCAACCGGCTGTAGCAGGAAATGTCAATATCTCCTCCCTCCCTGCTTCCGCCAAAAAATTCATAGTCAAGCACTTCAATGGAATTGCAATTACCGAGTGCGAGAAAGGGTTTCTGTCAGGCAAATTCGATGTCGAGCTTGCCGATGACACCGACATGGAATTTGACTCCAAAGGCAACATTATCGAAATCGATGCCGGCAACAGGGCGGTTTTATCTGCATCACTGCTGAAAGACATTCTCCCGGCAAAAGCATACACCGAATTGGAAAAACGCGGTGAACTCAATATTGTCGAATCGGTAAAACGCATCAGCCGCGGCTACAAAGTCGAACTTGAAAAATCCGGTCCCGACGAAATCATATTCTCCCCCGACGGCACCTTCCTCTCCATCCACTGAAAGACTCCGTATATCAGCCATAATAGCGACAGCCACCCGGTATTGGCGGATGGCTGTCGCAGTGTTTTATGTCAGGTCGATTTTAGAATGCTCTGAAATTAAGACGGAAAGTAAGCGTCGGATAAACCGTAACCTTATCCATGATTTTGTGGAAAGTGTTGTCATCATACTCTTCGGGTACATCAATCTCGCCATAATCGGTATAGAGTTTCGGTTTGCCATGAATCTGCATACCAAGCTCGGTATTGAAGCTCAAGAGCTTGCCGGGGACAACACGTCCGAAACCGATACCGAAATACGGACGGAAAGAACTGACCTTTATACCACCCTTGACATTACCGTTCTCGTCGACAGGAATCTTATAGTCACCTATCACCACACCGTCAACAGCTTGATGGAACTGCTGTAATTCATCGGAATGCCCTTCAATCTTTACTATTGTGTTTCCGCCGAAATACGCACCGGCAGCAATAAAGAAATTGCACTTTGGGATGGGATATACGTTGAAAATCACCTGACCTTGAACTCGCCCGAGATCACCTTCCAATTCAACATCGCTTACACCCTTGTGACCGGCATACAAGTATTCCACATTAACATCGGAATTGAACGTGATTGAAGGGACAATCGATACTCCGGCACGCATCTGTACGAAACTTGTAATAGGTGTTGCCGCCTCGATGGAAATACCGGTTGTTCCAATTCCTACTCCCAGACCAAGATGGTCAAATATGCCCGGAGTCAAAGCCGAAGCATTCACAGCCGATATTACCAATAGTATCGCTGCAAGTAGATTCTTTTTCATAAATGATTGATTTAAATAGTAGTGTGTATATGCTGGTTTTAAAGGAAAGACCTGTAACTTGTGGCTTACAGGTCTTTGTGTGATTGCGGAGAGGACGAGATTCGAACTCGTGGTAGGATTACTCCTACGACAGTTTAGCAAACTGTTGGTTTCAGCCACTCACCCACCTCTCCAATGGATATGCTGATTTCGATTAGCAGTGCAAAGGTAGGCAAAATTATTTAACTGCCAAATGTTTTTATGACTTTATTTTATCCACGGAACATAATGGCATACCAGTCAACACATTACGTATTTAATTTTTCAATCCGGGTAATTGTGGCTAAATTTGTCGTCCATGAAACGGGAAAACAATAAAAACAAGCACCTGTACCCCCTCTCGTTAGGCTTGGGGGCAATAATAGCGATTATCGCATGGGCTTTCATCTTTGCGATAAAGGAATATAACGGCACATCCCAATGGATATATATACCGCATAATGCCGATAGCGGCTCAATAAGGGACTCCCTTGAGACCCGTCTCGGCTCCGCAGGTACCAATGCGTATTTCCTGTGGGAAATCTCTGGCGGAAACCCTTGCGATGCCCACGGTGCATACCTTGTAAAAGATGGAGACCGGGCATACAATATCGGCAAAAGGCTCATGCGTGGACAACAGACACCTGTACGCGTCACGATAAACAATATCCGCACAGTGCGCCAACTTTCGGAACGCATTGCACGCAAGATGGAATGGGACGGGGATGATTTTATCACTGCATGCAGCACGATTCTCCCCGGAGCAGGATTTAAGGTTGCCGAATTTCCCGCGGCGTTCCTGCCCGACACCTACGAATTTTACTGGAACGCATCTCCCGAATCGGTTGTCACACGACTGCTTGACTACCGCAATAATTTTTGGGACGCCAATCGCCGGCAAAAGGCCAAGGCCATCGGACTTAATCCGGTTAAGGTTGCTACGCTGGCGTCGATCGTGGAGGAGGAGACCAATGCCATTGATGAACGTCCTGTCGTCGCCCGGCTATATCTCAATCGTCTGAAAAAAGGGATGATGTTGCAGGCCGACCCCACTGTAAAATTTGCCGTAGGAGACCTGTCGATTCGCCGCATCACGGGAAAACACCTTGCCGTAGAATCGCCTTATAACACCTACAGAAACACCGGATTGCCTCCCGGACCTATACGCATACCCGAAAAAGCCGCTATCGATGCGGTACTCGATGCACCAGAACACAATTACATATACATGTGTGCCAAAGAGGATTTTTCAGGCAGGCACAATTTCGCGGCCGATTATGCCACTCATCAACGCAATGCCGGCCGCTACCGCTCCGAGCTTAACCGTCGGGGAATCAGATAGCCCAGTTATGGTGTCGGTGTCTTGATTATATACCGGTTATAGTAAGAGATAAGCAACGTCGTAAGAGGCAAAGCGATTATGAGACCAAGCAGTCCGAGCAACGTTCCCCACACCGACAGGGACAGCAGTATCAGTGCCGGATTCAAACCCATAGCCTTACCCATGATCCTGGGTACCAGGAAGAAATCCTGTATCACCTGGACAATGGCATAGACCGCCATACACGCCCAGAATATGGGCCAGAAATCACCGCCGTTATCCGCAGAATAGACAAGACACAGCAACGTTGTGGGCAGGATGGAGATAAGCTGCAGGTACGGGACCATATTGAGTAACCCGATGAACATCCCCAACACAACGGCAAGAGGCAGATCGATGACAAGAAAACCTATACTGAACAGGATTCCCACAAGGAATGCGACGAGTGCCTGCCCTCTGAAATAATGGTTCATACTCGTTTTCACATCATTGCCGATACGGAATATGGTCCTGCGGTAGCGCATCGGGATCATCCGTCCAAAGCCTCTGTTTAGACGGTCATAATCAATCATTATGAACACGACATACAGCACAACGACAAACCATCCCACTATGCTCACTGCAATATCCACGCCACTGCTGATGAACGACAATGCCCTTTCAGCAATATTCATCCACTCCTGACGGGTAAACATCCCTGAAAGATGTTCAAAGTCGATATTCCGTTTAAGAAATTCATGCACACCGTCAGGCAGAAACGGGATTGTCATATCGCTCGTCGCATATTGGCGCAACAGTAACGCCATACGGTGCATTTCATCGACAACCGACGGGACAAGGAAATAGCATAATACCCCAACAAGGAAAACGACCTCAAACAGGGTGACAAATATTGCTATGACACGTCCGCCGAGCCTTAACAGCCTGCGGTTGAACTGCACCAACGGCTCAAGCATGTAAGCGATGAGACATGCGATACAAAATGGCAGCAGTACCCCTTTCAGCGTATTCAACAGCCACAGGGCAAGCAACACTACAACAATGGCAATAACCATTCTGACAACCCTGTCAAAAGTATATGGCTGACGTTCCGGCATAATCTGGCTTTTATTTGAAATAAAACATTGTTAACTCACGCGAATATAGGAATTTATTTTCATTCTGAACGATTTTCACTAATTTTGCGGTCTTTAACGGTCCATTGAAACAATAACAATTTTATATTACATTATGCTTACTGAAAATAAAGTTTCACCTAAAGTGCAAGCTCTCAATGACAAGGCATGGGTCAGATGGACAGCCTTGGTACTGCTTGCGTCGGCGATGTTCTTCGGCTACATCTTCATGGATGTACTGTCGCCGTTAAAATCCACACTACAGAGTCTTGAAGGCTGGACAGGAGACGCCTACGGTTGCTATGCCGGCTCTGAGACATTCCTGAACGTGTTTGTATTCTTCCTGATTTTTGCAGGGATCATACTTGACAAGATGGGCGTAAGATTCACTGCAATCCTCTCCGGTTCGGTAATGCTTATAGGGGCATTTGTCAACTATCTTGCATTGACCGAATGGTTTGACAACAGCAGCCTCAAGCCATTCATGGAAGGTTTCATGAATCTTCCTTCCGCATGGTGGAACATCACCCCGTTCTATGAAGGGATGCCCGCCTCAGCCAAGTTATCGGCAATCGGATTCATGATTTTCGGTTGCGGTGTCGAGATGGCCGGTATTACCGTGTCACGCGGAATCGTGAAATGGTTTGCCGGAAAGGAAATGGCTCTTGCAATGGGTATCGAGATGGCTATAGCTCGTGTGGGCGTTGCCGTCGTGTTCCTCGGTTCTCCGGTAATATCTGAACTCGGAGGGGAGATCTCCGTATCACGTCCCGTAGGGCTTGCAGTCCTGCTGTTATTGATCGGGCTTATGGCATTCATCGTTTATTCATTCATGGACAAGGCTCTTGAAAAGCAGACAGGAGTTAAAGAGGAAAAAGATGACCCGTTCAAGATCAGTGACCTGAAATACATCTTCTCGTCAAAAGTCTTCTGGATCGTAGCCCTGCTGTGTGTACTGTACTACTCGGCAATATTCCCGTTCCAGAAGTATGCCAACAACATGCTGCAATGCAACCTCGGAATCAGTGAAAAAGAGGCCGGATGGGTATTCTTCGTGTTCCCGCTTGGCGCAGCTGCGATCACCCCGTTCCTCGGAAAGTTCCTCGACTCAAGAGGCAAGGGTGCGACAATGTTGATATACGGTGCATTGCTTATGATTGTGTGCCACCTCACATTTGCATTCCTGTTGCCGGCAGTAGCCCATGTTCCCGCAGGTGAACCGACACCCATGACAGCCTACATTGTGGCCTACGCTGCAATCGTATTGCTCGGCATCTCATTCTCTTTAGTCCCGGCATCACTTTGGCCGTCAGTACCGAAACTCGTCGACGGCAAGCTCCTCGGATCTGCCTACGCCGTGATATTCTGGATACAGAACATAGGACTGTATGCGTTCCCGATGATCATCGGCTCGGTTCTCGAGAACACCAATCCCGATGTACCGATGATCATGAACGAAGAAACCGGCCAGCTGGTCAAGAACCCGCTGCTGTATGACTACACATGGCCAATGGTTCTGTTTGCCTGTCTTGGCGGACTCGCGCTACTGTTCGGATTGTGGCTCAAGACTCTTGATGCGAAGAAACATTACGGGCTTGAACTTCCCAACATAAAAAAATAAGCCACAGCTGCATGAATCATAAAAACAGGGTGGATTGCCACAGGGAAAACTGGCAGTTCGCCCTGTTCTCAATAACCGGTTTATCACATAAAATCCTTACATTTGCCGACAATTGGCGACCAAAAGATAAATCACTGGCCGAGTTTAACGATATACAGATAATCAAACGGAAATTCTTCACCCTGCGTAACGGGGCATTGGCCGACAACATGCGCCGGCAAGGAGCGCCCTACCGCATCATATTCGGACTGAATCTGCCTCAGCTTGTCCGGATTGCATCAGAAACTCCCTGTAACGAATCAGTGGCACAATCCCTTTGGGAAAACACTTCCACACGTGAAAGCATGTTGCTTGCCCCTATGATTTACCCTCGGGAGTGTTTCACCATCGACAAGGCACGGATATGGATATCCCAATCGCCCACTGCCGAAGTAACGGACATCCTGTGCCACAAACTTTTGCGGTACACGGATTTTGCCGGACAGCTTGCAACGGAATTGGCGGTATCAGCCGGTGACATGCAGCGCTATACGGCATTACGCCTGATGTTCAACCTGTTGCCATCAGACCTGCAACAGGCAAAAAATTACGCGACTGCCGAATTACAGCGCAACTGCACACTGACCGCATCATTATGCCGGTCAATGCTGGACGAAATAGGATTTTTGGAAGAACCGCGGACACTCACCTGAACCGGCGATTCAGAAGATCGCCAAGCCACACTCCGCCAAGGATGAGAGCACACCCTATATAACCGACAACGGTTATGTGTTCTCCAAGGAAAAACACCGACGCAATCAAAGTCACTATCGGGGAAAAATACAGATAATTGGATGCTTTTACAGCCCCAAGCCGCTTTACTGCCTGCGCCCACACAACGTATGCCAGCATCGACGCGAACATCCCGAGGAACAGCAGATGCGGAAGAACCGCAGCATCCAGCAGCACTGCGGGAGATGACAATCCCGGTTCAAACAGCATATAAGGCAAGGCCGTGATGATCCCATAGAAAAATGTCTTGCGGGAAATGAACATGACACTGTATAACGCATTCAGTTTCTTTAACACAAGGCTATATACCGCCCAACTTGCCGCAGCCGAGAGCGAAAGCAAGTCCCCGATGGGATTCATCTTCACGACAAAACTGCTGTTGAATATCACACATGCCACTCCAAGGAACGCAATCACCGAGCCGGCCATAGTCCCCAGCCCTAATCTCTCGCTCTTATAGATCACTCCTACAAGAAGAGCGGTAATGAGTGGAGATGTTGTTACAATAAGCGACACATTGGAAACCAGCGTATATTCAATTGCCGTATTTTCCGCAATAAAATATATCGAGCCGGCACACAGCCCACAGATCATAAACAGTACCTCATCTCTGACGGAATTACTCAACAAGCGTCTATGATTGACTGCAAGGAGCATAAGATAGGCAAGCGTAAAACGATAGACATATATCTCCGCAGGACGTAACCCGTTATCCAGAAGAACCTTGGTCGACACAAAGGACACTCCCCACGCCATGACCGTCAGCAAGGCCCCGACATGAAACAGGAGACTTCCGGAGTTCCCTTTCGCCGTATGTGCATTCCTACCCATCTTCGATTGAGTCATAACATAAATGCAAACATAGAAAAAATTTCCCACTCCTGACAAAACTATCCCACAATTTATTTGTAATAAAAAGTAAACCTACATACGTCTGCCAAACGACAATTAATCTTCACTCAAATAGGGTTATATTTAAATAAAAATACTACATTTGTAAAAAAATTATCCACTTAATTTAATTTATGACATTATGAAAATTCTAAAATGTACAGGCGCAGTACTTCTTGCTGCAAGTATACTGCTCACTTCCGGATGTTCCACAATGACTAATACTGGTAAAGGCGCGCTCATCGGTGGTGGTGGCGGCGCTGCTGTCGGTGCAGGTATCGGAGCATTGATAGGCGGAGGCAAAGGTGCAGGCATCGGAGCAGGCATCGGAGCGGCTGTCGGTGCAGGTGCAGGTGCTCTCATCGGTAACAAGATGGACAAGCAGCAGAAAGAACTTGAAAGGATACAGGCCGCACAGGTTGAAGAGACCACTGACCAGAACGGTTTACAGGCTATCAAGGTTACATTTGACGGTGGTATCCTTTTCCCGACAGGAAAATACACGCTCAACACCAATGCCAAGTCCTCGCTTACCCAGTTTGCGACCTCACTTATCAACAATCCCGATACCAATATCCAGATATTCGGATATACCGATAACACCGGGTCTTACAGCATAAACGAGAAATTATCAAACGAGCGTGCCGATGCAGTACGTACATATTTGGTTAACAGCGGTGTTTCCGGTTCCCGCATTTCGGCAACAGGAATCCCCATGGCTGATTATGTGGCATCAAATGACACTCCCGAAGGCCGTGCACAGAATCGCCGTGTCGAGATTTACATCACTGCCAACGAGACCATGATACAGAAAGCGAATGCCGGTACACTATAAGAAATTCCGGACATACCAATACACGAGAGACCGTAAGTGGTCTCTTTTTTTTCGAGCATACGACAATATCCGAACAAATAAAGCCCATTATCCGTTATATTTCCGTACCTTTGCCCATATCGGGAAAGAGATATTCGGACAATAACTTAATTTTTTCATTGTATGAACACATCAACAGTAAAACTCTATTCTCTGAGTTATCGTGACATCCGTACCTACCTTGTAGCGGCATCGTTCATCGCAGGCAACATCCTATTGCCCCAGCTATGCCATGCCATACCCAACGGAGGCGCAACATTCCTCCCCATCTACTTCTTTACACTTGTTGCTGCATACAAGTTCGGATGGAAAGCCGGTCTTTTAACCGCTATACTTTCCCCTCTTGCCAACACACTCCTATTCGGTATGCCTCTGGTTTCAGCCCTACCGGTAATCATGATAAAATCAGTATTACTTGCATCGGCTGCCGGATATGCCGCCTGGCGTTTCAACAAGCTGTCATTGCCGATAATCGCAGGAGTGGTACTATCCTACCAGATCGCAGGAGGAATCCTTGAGTTGATCTATACCGGCAGCCTTGCAGCTGCAATACAGGATCTACGTATCGGTCTACCCGGAATATTAGTCCAGATTATAGGCGGGTATTTCCTCATCAGATACCTGCTGAAAAAATAGCATCATCCACTGACACGATCCATAAACCGGAGTCCTGCAATCCAATACATCGCAGAGACTCCGGTTTCACGTAAAATGCGGCGTATTGCATATTTGCCCCAAAGGTTTTACCTTTGCAATGATTACACAAACAATCCATCAATGGAAAAGAAATCACGCAGACTTATTCGGCTATTTGTAACCATCATAATAGCAACATTTTGGTTACAAGCCAGTTCTCTTGACTTGCCTATAAAGACCATAAACGGCAAGGATTATTACTATTACACATCAGGAGAGAATGAAAACATATACAAGATATGCCGTAAATTAGGCATTTCCAAAAATGACATCATAAAATACAACCCTTCGGTTGCCGACGGGATGCGTAAACACATAACACTCTACTTTCCCGTATCGGCATTCGCATCCGAAAGCCCATCGGACAACGAACCGACAACAGGCTACCGGGTTAAAGACAACGAGTCACTTTACTCGATAGCACAGAAAAACGGAATGACGGCAAGAGACATCGAAAAAGTAAATCCCGACCTGTCAGTCATAAAAAAAGGGCAATACATCAGACTTCCTGACCGGGAACAGGTCAAAGCGGCCACAGAGACCGATACGGTCGATACAAAAGCCACAAACGGCACTCTTCCTGATACAACAATTGCCGAAACCGCCAATGATGACGTAAACCGCCACGGAATAGACATTGCCATAATGCTGCCGTTTATGCTTGACAAAGAAAATCCTGACAAAAAAGCACTGCTATTCACCGATTTTTACAAAGGATTCCTAATCGCAGCCGACAGCCTGCGCAACATAGGCACACCGATACATATCCACGCATACGATACAGCCGACAGCCTCGAACTTGTCCAGAACATATTACGAGGCGAAGAGATGAAAGGAATGGACATGATTATTGCCCCGGAAGACGACATCCAACTGAAGACCATTGCCGACTTCGGACGGGAAAACGGTTGTGACGTGCTTAACATCTTCTCTGTCAGAAACGCCCTGTATCTTTCTCATGGGAACATGCTCCACGCCAATATTCCACATAAAAACATGTACGCAAAAGCGATCGACTACCTGATGGGTAATCTTGGCGGACACACCCCGATTTTCATCGTGAACAGCGACGGAGAAGAAGACAAGACCGAATTTATCAACTCGTTAAAGTCAAGGCTGGACCATGAAGGCAAATATTATGACGAGATATTTTTCACATCGGCATTACAGATTGAGGATATGGCAACATTGAACGACTCAATCCGGTACATATTCATCCCTGAATCGGGAAGCCACGCAGAGCTGAACAAAATACTGCCTACCCTCAAAGCCTTTCAGGGAGAATCGGACACTTCCGGCAGAATACGTCTATTCGGTTATCCGGAATGGACTACATTCAGAGGCGAGACCCTGCAACGCATGCACGAACTTAACACGACTGTGTATTCCCGTTTCTACAATGAAACCGACAGCCACAGAACCCAACGTGTTACGGCTCTGTTCAAGAAATGGTACGGGAGCAATATGATATCGACTGCTCCGGTACAGGGAATTCTGGGTTTCGATACCGGCATGTTCGTAATAACACACCTGCACAACCAAGAGATAAAAAAATCCGCTTCCCCCTACAACGGAATACAGTCCGGATTCTCATTCCATCGTCCGGATAACGCCAAAGGCAAGATAAACGAAACATTATATTTTATCAATTTCCGCCCCGACGGAACAGTTACAAAGATTAACCGATAGAACCTGTCAGCCAAATGAGAAGATTCTTTTCCGCTATAATCATTACTATAGTCTCAATAGCCCCGGTTTACGCCCAGCGACATTACTCCCCAAATGTCGCCATTGGAGGAAAAGCCGGAGCGACAATGTCATCCATAGCCTTCAACCCCGATGTGCAACAATCGATGGTAAACGGGCTTATCGCAGGAGTAACATTCCGTTACACCGAAGAGAAACACGTGGGGTTAATGGCCGAAATCAATATTGAACAGCGTGGATGGAAAGAGGATTTTGAAGAATATCCGTTCTCTTACGAACGCAAGCTGACATATATACAAGTCCCGTTACTCACCCACATATTCTTCGGCGGGCGTAAATTCAAGGGTTTCATCAATTTAGGTCCCGAAGTGTCTTACATGCTCGGAGAAAGCACCAATGCCAACTTTAACTATAACAATATCCCGTCAGTTCCCGGATTTCCCACCGAGAACCGTATGACCGAGCAGCTGTACACAAAAGTCAAAAACAAATTCGACTACGGCATATCAGCCGGTATCGGCATGGAATACCTTATAAAACGCCGTCACTCCATCATGCTTGAAGGCCGCTATTATTTCGGATTAGGGAACATATATCCCGACAACAAACGTGATACATTTTCAGCATCACGCGGTTCGACAATCTCAATAACCCTGTCTTACATGTACCGGCTTAAATAGCGATCGAACCGGCTGCATTAAGAATCCTGAAAGCCAAATCCTTCAACAGGTCATATTCATTCTGCCTGCTGTCGATACCTTTGCTACGGGTATCAAACTCCCTTATGGCAGAAATTATCTCAATAGTCTTATAGGCATTATAGTTACGTAATGCGGGCTTGTAATTCTCAAGCGCACGAGGCCATCGGAAACCAAGCTCGTTGCACATACCACTATCACTCCTGTCTTTGCAAAAATGCAATATCAGCAGATTGGAAAAGAACGTGAACAGAGTCGACACGGTAAGTATCGTGGGATTATTCTTGGGATTGCTCCTGAAATATTCAACAATGTTGAATACCCTCAAAACATCTTTGCGGGCAATGGCGTCCACAAGCTCGAAATTATTGTAATCCTTGCTGACCCCGATGTTACGTTCTATGCTTTCAGGAGTAACAGTAGCACCTTGACCAAGGATAATTGTCAACTTGTCAATTTCATTATAAAGCCGGGAAAGATCCGTTCCGACATAATCGCGCAACATTGCCAGACCTTTAGGCTCGATATTCAATCCCCTATTCTTGATAAACTCGCTTATGACACCCCCTATATTCCGCTCATCCAAGCGCTTGGACTCGAAAATGACACCTCCATGGGCTTTCATCTCATCCATTAGATTCTTGGCCTTGGACACCGCTCCACGACAGCATATAACCAATATCGTCGAAGGAGACGGCTGTGAAGCATAAAGATGCAGCCGGTTCAGCTGGTCGGCACGCACAGCCTGAGCTTCCTTTAATATCACCACCTGCCGGTCAGCCATCATCGGATAACGGCGACAGGTATCCATCACTGTATCAGCCGACACTTGCGGAGCATACAACGTGTACATATTAAAATCGCGTTCTTCAGGAGAGAGTATCTCCTCAAACTCCTTTACAAGAGCATCAATAAAATACCCCTCCTCCCCATGCAACAGATAGACAGGAGCATATTGACGTCTCGCAAGTTGAGCCTTTATCCCTTCAAATGTCGTTACCTGAACCGCAGCCATTACAAAACCATATTTGATTGTGTCAGAACAAATATTTTGTGTAAATTTACACAAAATATCCAACTGCGACAAAAATATTAATGCCTCTCAATCTTCCGCAATATAAGTTCAATATCCGGCATACAAGTAGCGGCGACAAAATTTACGACCGGTTACGTAACAAGTATGTTGCACTTACTCCCGAAGAATGGGTCAGACAGCATTTCACATCATACCTTATTGAACACAAAGGCTATCCCGCCTCACTAATGGCCAACGAAGTCCCCCTGACTCTTAACGGCACTTCCCGCAGAAGCGACACCGTGGTATTCAACCGGAACGGCAAGCCATTGGTCATCATTGAATACAAAGCATGTTCAGTGGATATAAGCCAAAAAACATTCGATCAGATAGTCCGTTACAACATGGTGCTCCATGCGCAATACCTCATCGTGTCCAACGGCATGAACCACTATTGCTGCCACATAGATTACGACAGTCACAGTTACTCATTCCTGCCGGAGATACCTGACTATAATACTCTTACAGAGAAATAAATCAGAAAAGATAAGCCAACCGTATATTCAACGTGCGGTTCTTTGCACTGAAATCATCAAGCAGCCGTGTCTTGAGCGCATAACTCATCCCCCATGTATAACTTGCCGACACCTGCCAGTTCCTCATGATTTCAAGACCACCGCCTACCGACAGCCCGAACTCCCCACGCGCATACTCCAACGCATGAATACTGCTATGAGCCACAAGGAATGAAAGCGACGGTCCCCCGAATACAAACGGAGCTACATAGTCTTCGATTCCATTGAGCCGCGTATATTTGAATCTCAAGTTCAGAGGGATATCCACGTAATGCAGATAACTGCGTTCCGTTCCATACCCATCGTATGCCCAGACCCTCTTTTCACCAAGATGAAGCGTTGCCCCACGCTGTACATACATTAATCCGATATCAAGGCCGAAACCTATACCGGGGAACATCATTTCACCCATTATACCGGCCGAGAAACCGGTGCTTTCATCTACCGTTATCAGATTCTGCTTAAAATTAAGATCAGTAAAATCGACTCCGGCAACCGGCCCGTAACGGAACTGGGCGTGAACACTGCCGGCACCTATCATAGTGGCCAAGACAACAAGGCAAATAATTATTCTTCTCATTCTTACACTTTTCAAATATTACTACAAAGATACGACAAAGCACAGATATAACACATTATACCCCGATTAAAATTTCATAAACATTAATTCATGCCGGGCATAACAATATTGCATATTTGAGCCAAAGGATATAACTTTGTATCTATTGCCAGGCTCACAATCATCAAGCCGAACTGAATCTTGCTAATATAACTCATTATGGCCGGAAAAGACAAGAACAGAAGAAACAGGAAAATAATTTCTGCAATGTGGATGACATTCGGTATTCTCGTTGTCGTCTCCGCATTCTTTTTCACTCTGATATACAACGGATACATCGGTTACATGCCTCCGATAGAAGAGTTGAAGAACCCACAGGACAAGTTTGCGTCAGTCATTTATTCTTCCGACGGAGAGGAACTCGGACGGTACTTCCGCAACACCGGCAACCGTGTGTATGCCGACTATGACGACATATCCCAACATGTTATCGATGCACTTATTGCCACTGAGGATGTACGCTTCGAATCCCACTCAGGCATTGACCTGCGAGCACTGATGCGCGCTACTGTCAAGACCATAATTCTACGGCAAAAGAATGCCGGAGGAGGCTCAACAATCACCCAACAACTTGCCAAACAGCTCTACTCCCCCGAATCAAACGGAATAACAGAACGGGCATTACAGAAGCCGATCGAATGGATGATTGCCATAAAACTTGAACGTTTTTATTCCAAGGACGAAATTATCAAGATGTACCTCAACCAGTTTGACTTCCTGTACAATGCCGTCGGAATCAAATCGGCAGCCTACGTGTATTTCGGCAAAGACCCCAAAGACCTGTCGATAGAGGAGGCTGCAACACTTGTGGGAATGGTCAAGAACCCGTCCTATTACAATCCTGTAAGACAGCCCGAGCGTACCCGCCAGCGACGTAACATAGTGTTTGAACAAATGTACAAAGCCGACATGCTCACCGAGAGCCAGCTCGACTCTTTACAACAACTGCCTCTTTCCCTCGATTTTCACCGCGTTGACCACAAAGAAGGACTCGCACCGTATTTCCGCGAAGAACTCAGGCGCATATTACGGGCACACAAGCCTGAACGAAGCGATTACATGGCCTGGGAAAAACAGAAATATACCGATGACTCCATTGCATGGGAAAACAACCCGCTATACGGATGGATAGAGAAGAACCCCAAACCCGACGGGACTAAATATGACCTTTACACCGACGGTCTAAAAATTTACTCGACAATCGACAGCCGCATGCAACGGTATGCCGAAGATGCTGTCGTTACACACATGAGCAAGACCCTGCAACCGAGATTTTTCAAGGAAAAGCGCAACGTTAAAGGTGCTCCCTATACAAGCAACCGTAATGAACTGTCTTCATCCCAGTTGTCAAGCCTCATCAACAACGCGAAAAAACAGAGCGACCGTTACCGTATAATGAAAAAGGCGGGGATGTCCGATGCCGAAATAACAAAGGCATTCAACACTCCGGTGGAAATGAAAGTATTCAGCTATAACGGTTCGGTAGACACTGTGATGACCCCGATGGACTCCATACTCTACCACAAACATTTCCTGCGCACAGGCTTCATGTCAATGGATCCGCGAACCGGGCATGTAAAAGCCTACGTTGGAGGACCTAACTTCTATTATTTCCAATATGACATGGTTTCTACGGGACGACGGCAGATCGGCTCGACAATCAAGCCATTCCTCTACACTTACGCAATGGAAGAAGGATTCACGCCATGTGACCAGATGCTGAACGAACAGCCCACCATAATCGATGAGGTAGGCCGCCCATGGACTCCCCGTAATTCATCCAAGGCCCGTATCGGGGAAATGGTCGACCTCAGATGGGCCCTGACCAATTCCAATAACTGGATTTCAGCCCGGCTTATGGATCAGCTCAATCCCGCGACACTCGCCCGTAACATGCACAATTTCGGTATCACAAGCTATATCGATCCGGTAAAATCATTGTGTCTCGGCTCTTGTGACGTGTCAGTAAAAGAAATGGTAACGGCCTATTCGGCATTTGCCAACAAAGGGATGAAAGTCGACCCGATTTTCGTATCGGCAATCGCCGATGCCAACGGCAATATCATATCGGAATTTACCCCTGCCCACACTGAAGTAATCAGCGAGACAGCCTATTATAAAATCCTGTCTATGCTTCTTAATGTTGTAAACAGCGGAACAGGTAACCGTCTGCGACGTGCACCATACAACATTACCGCCGAGATGGGCGGAAAAACAGGGACCACCAATTTCAACGCCGACGGATGGTTTATGGGATTCACCCCTCAACTTGTGTCGGGCGTATGGGTAGGCGGGGATGAACGCTACATCCATTTCAACGGCATGGCCGACGGACAAGGTGCATCAATGGCTCTTCCCATCTACGGCCTGTATATATCCAAGGTATATGCCGACAAGACCCTCCCCTACTCTCAGGATCAGCATTTTACATTCCCTCCGATAGATCTGTGCGAAAAAGAATTCTTAGGAGAATTTGTCGATGAGACGGTTCCGACCGAATCAAGTATTGAAGGAGTTTTCGACTAAGGAACTGTTAAGATCTTATTTCGAGATTACTTAAAAACGGTTCTGGAACTTTTTAATAAAACTCTGAATATATTATAAGATTCACATTAAGAAATAAAAGCCCGGTGCAGGATAACGTATAATTTCCTCACCGGGCTTTTTATCAGTAATCGGAATAATAAGATTACTTCAAGTTCTCGCGGACACGGGCAAGGTATTTCTTCATGGCATCAGAATCCCGACGTTCTACAATCTCCTGCAACTCCGTCAGCTGCTGCTGAATCTTTGACAATTGCTCAGGGGTATTGGGATTGAAAAGGATTTCGCTAAGCAGATAATCGTCTTCCGACATCAGCCCGTGAGCGATGGCCATGTGCCGCTTGAATGTTGTACCCGGCGCATCCTGATGTTTCATCACACCGGCAAATACCAGTGTCGAGGCAAACGGGATTGACAACGAATAAGCTATGGTCTCATCGTGTTCCTTGAACGAATATTCTTCAATGTGAAGATGCAGGCTGTTGTAGAGGTCTTTGAAAAATACTTTACCCAAATGATCACTCTCTGATATTATGATGGCGTTCTCGCTACCCAGATTACTCAACGAGGCAAACGTTGGGCCAAACATCGGATGAGTACTTACGAATGGATGTCCGCATGACGCATAGAACTCCGGCAACCCGGTCTTTACCGACGCGATGTCCGACAAGATGCATCCTGACGGGATGTGAGGCAGAATCAGGTTAAACGCATCGATCGTGTACTTTACCGTCGCTGCATTTATGACAAGATCAGGCGCAAAGTCATCTATTTCATCAAGTGAAGTAAAGCGTCTGGTATTAAAAGTGAACCTCAATCGTCTGGCATCAGTGTCGTACATTGCCACTTCATGACTGAATGACAGCACGTCACAGAAAAAAGACCCCATCTTACCGGCCCCTGCTATCAGAATTTTCATAATCGGCTACTCTTTAGGTGGGAATGAATCAGATCACACGGTCGTTCAATATCTCTATCTGCTGGCGCACAGACTCTTCATGAATTGCCGACAGGACAGTCTTCATGAAATCTCCGCTCATACCCATCTCCTCGGCAAGTTTCACACGCGACTGCATGATATCGTCATAACGTCCTGCCTGAAGAACCGGCATACGGTGCTCTTTCTTGTACTGTCCTATCTCACGCGACACACGCATACGCTTGTTCAGTATTTCAAGCAGTTCGTTATCGATTCCGTCAATCTGTTGACGCAGGAGTGTGAGACTTTCAGTCGTCTGCTTTGATTCACGCAGCACCAATGTATTGAGAACGAAATTCAGTACATCGGGTGTTATCTGCTGGCTCTTGTCGCTCCATGCACAATCGGGATCACAATGACTTTCAATAATAAGTCCGTTGAAACCCATATCAAGAGCCTGTTGGCTCAACGATGCCACCAATTCACGCTTACCGCCTATGTGGCTCGGGTCACAGATGATGGGCATTTCAGGCATACGACGACGCAGTTCGATAGGGATATGCCACTGTGGGAGATTACGGTAAAGATGTTTTCCGTATGCGCTGAATCCGCGATGGATGGCTCCGATACGACGTATTCCGGCATTGTAAATACGCTGCATTGCTCCAATCCATAATTCAAGATCGGGATTTACCGGATTTTTCACCAGTACGGGGACATCAGCACCCGCTTGCTGCAAGGCGTCAGCAATTTCCTGCATTGCAAAAGGGTTAGCCGAAGTACGTGCACCGATCCACAGTATATCGACACCTGCGGCAAGTGCGGCCTCAACGTGTTGCTTCGTGGCAACCTCGGTACTTGTGTACATTCCGGTTTCTTCCTTTACGCGTTTCAACCACTGCAGCCCCTCAACACCAACACCCTCAAAGCCACCCGGCTTGGTACGCGGTTTCCATATCCCCGCACGGAATATCCTTATGCCGTGATGAGCCAGTTCCCTTGCGGTAGTCATTACCTGTTCTTCAGTCTCGGCACTGCAAGGACCCGCTATAACAAGAGGTTTACGGGGATCAATGCCGTCAAGCGTAATTGGGAGTAAATCTTTCATTGTATCCATGTTATTATTTGTTATCATTCACTTTTCTAATTCTATCCAAAGCGCGTTCCATGTTCTCTTCAGTCGCACACAAGGATATGCGCACATACCTGTCACCGTTGCTGCCGAATATGAAGCCAGGAGTAATGAACACGCGTGCATCGTACAACACTTTGTCGGCAAGCGATTCACTTGAAACAGCATCATCGGGAATGCGTCCCCACAGGAACAGTCCCCGTTGATTGGAATCATAAGAACATCCGAGCTCATCCATTATCCTCTCCGCAACCTTACGCCGTGCCGAATATACACTATTAACCGTGTCATACCATGACTTATCGGCCTGTAACCCTTTCACCGCAGCGAGCATCAGAGGGCGGAACTGACCTGAATCGATATTGGATTTTACCTTCAGCACCCATGAAACGAATGTAGGATTGGAAGCCAGCATCGCCACACGCCATCCGGCCATATTATGGGACTTGCTCATCGAATTCATCTCTATGGCAATATCTTTTGCACCATCTACCTGCAAGATACTCATGGGATTGTCATTAAGGATGAAACTATACGGATTGTCGTGGGCTATCACAATGCCGTGACGTCGGCCGAAATCGACAATCTTCCGGAAAAGTTCCATTGTAGCCGGAGTTCCGGTAGGCATGTGGGGATAATTAATCCACATCAGCTTTATGCGTTCAAGAGGCAGCCTCTCCAACGCTTCAAAGTCAGGCAGCCATCTGTTTCCGGCAGTAAGGTCATACGTAAAGATTTCGGCTTGGGCAAGACGGCTCACCGAGGTATATGTCGGATAGCCCGGATTAGGGACAAGAACCCCGTCTCCCGGATTCAAGAATGCCAGAGAGATATGCAGGATGCCCTCCTTGGAACCGATAAGAGGCAATATTTCCTTTGCCTGATCAAGCTCCACCCCATACCACTTCCTGTACCATCCGGCAAATGCCTGACGCAGTTCAGGGATACCCACATACGGCTGATAACTATGGTTTCCATCCTTGTGAGCCTCTTCACACAATGTACTTATGACATCGGCATGAGGCGGACGGTCGGGACCTCCTATTCCAAGCGATATAATATCAGCGCCCTGTGCATTCAGCTGAGCTACCTCACGTAATTTTTTCGAGAAATAATATTCTTGAATTTCCGACACTCTATGAGCCGGAACAATATTCAGTCCATCAGAATTCATATCCACATTCAATATATTCACCAAGTATTTTAAAATCATTTATCAACGGCCGCACGGCATCAATGGATTGCCGATAACGCACATAACTGTCAAATGTCAGGTCGACATAGAAACGGTACTCCCATTCACGACCCAAAATGGGAAGGGACTGGATCTTGGACAGGTTTATGTCATAGAACGAAAATATCGTCAGTACTTTTGACAATGCCCCATGAGTATGGGGGAGAGTGAACACGATCGATGACTTGTCGAGCTGTTCCTCACGCGGACGTAATTCCCCGGCAAGCAGAGGATCGGCAAGAATCAGGAAACGGGTAAAGTTACGCTTATTGGTCTCGATCCCCCGTTCAAGGACATTCAACCCGTACAATTTGGCGGCATATTCCCCACACACCGCGGCATGTCCCGTCAGGTTTCCCTCGGCTATTTCCTGGGCGCTTCCGGCCGTATCGAACTTCTCCACCATTTTAAGGTTGGGGTGACGGCGCAGATACTGCTCACACTGCATCAATGCCATCGAATGGGAGTTTACCTCGGTCAAGTCATCTATCGATTGCCCGGGCAAGGCGGCAAGCACATGCGATATATGCATCTTATGCTCACCGACAACCTGCATGTTGCTCATGCGTAGAAGCTCATGATTCTGCAAAAGGCTTCCGGCAATCGTATTTTCGATAGCAAGAATACCCATCAGCGAGGCGTCACCCGACAACATCTCAAACATCTCAGGAAACGAATCGCACGGTATCGTCACAATATCCTCCCCATTGAAATACTCCCGGGCTGCGGCATCATGATAGCAACCTGCCACACCTTGTATCGTCACTCGTTTTTCCATTACTCAGTCACAATGTATAGAAATAAAAAAATCCCGTGTAGGCGGGATTTTATATTACTGTTAATCATTCAATCATAGAGGTTACGCACATAAAATCCCGTTTTTATTCTTGCTGAAATAAAAATAATAGGAATAATAATATGCATAAAATCGTGTCATGTTGTATTTACGTTTATGCTGCAAATGTAACCATTAGTTTTTAATCAGCAATAAAAATTCACGATAAAATGACATTCCAACCAATATTTTCCTAAATAAATTTTAGAAAAGAAGTAAATGAAGTAGAAACCTGAAGCAAAAACAGCGGCTTTAAAGGAGAGCAACCAACCCGACTCCCCCTATGACAAAAATAACACTCTTTGCATCGGCAATCATGGCAATAGTCAAAATGCTGTCATGTCATTCAAATTATTGAGTCATTTGTTTTGGCAAATCAATCATCTCATCCTGCATCCATGACGAAGGCGATTAGCGGAAATAAGGAATCCGACATCCGCGCTATATTTAAGACTATTACACGCATTGGCTCTGTTGCGACATAAGTCACCCCCGCTCCGTGTGGGACATATCGGAGCAGGGGTGACTTACCAGTTTATGTTTTTATAGATTATTTATCTTGTGAGAAAATCACTATCCGATTCCAGTTATTGGTATCGTAGGGCTGAGTATCACTACCTTCGGCCTGTATTGAAAGCCGCGAGGCCTTTACTTTATAATCATTGACAAGGATGTTATATACCGCTTCGGCACGCTTTCTTGACAATTCCTTATTGTATTCACTCGTTCCGGTATCCTTATCGGCATAACCCTTAATCACTACACTTGTCTCGGGATTTGTTTTCATCCACTGTGCCACATTATAAACATTGACCAACTCATTGGGCATTACTTTTGCCGAATTCAGCGAGAAGCGGACTGTAGACATCAACGGTGCGGCAGCGACTTCCGGGCAATCAGGCGTAACAACTTCCGGGCAAGGCAGCTGAGACTCGGCAGCCGCAAGACGGTTGCCACAATCGGCAAGCGCGGCACGCAATTCATTCACCTGCCCATTCAGATTGTCGATATAGGACAAATAATTACATGGATTGTAGCTGCGGAAACCGGAACCACCGAAGTTGATGATGAATCCTCCTACAGCTGTTATATTCACATCGACAGGCTCGCCGTAGGCACAATTGTTGAAATTGTCCCCATAGAATTGGGCTCGACCTTCGGCAAAGAAATCGACATATTTTCCCAGGCGGAAACGCATCTGCAAACCGGCAGAAACCGGCAACGTCCATGAATTGGACTTTGCCTTACCATGCTTACCGACAATAACCGATGACGGTGCATCAAAATCCCATGCAAACGTACCGCCAAGCCCCACAAACGGGACAATGCTGAACACTCGCCCGGGATTTGCTCCGCCAAGAGAATTGAACATATCCCACATCAAGTCAAAGTTGGTATTGGCATATTTTGCCTTACTGTAAACATTGTTATCCCAATGGATAGCTCCGTACAGCATACTTATACGCCAGCCGAGATACGGGGACATCCACTTGCCGAAACCAAGATTGTAGGCAGCAGTCAAGTGATGTCCGGCATCACCGTCAATCAAGTGATTCTCAAGGAACGGAGCATTTATACCGGCACCCAATTGCATGAACCAGTTGTCTTTCCATGTAGAATAATAATGGTCTTTACACGGAACAGTCTCAGTCACAACCAGATCCTCCTCAACAATGACAGTTTCCTGAGCATCAGCCACATTTGCCGGAAGCAGTATTCCTCCACAAGCAGCAATAATTAAAAAGACATTCTTCTTCATTCTCCTATAGATTTAATTAAACAATTATGAACTATTAATAATTACAACTATCTTTAATCACAATGGCAAGGGTATCAGCCCTCAAAGTCCCGATTTCGTCTAAATAACATCACGTTCACATGTTTTGTTCAAAAATGTATAAGCAATTCTAAAAAATACACACCCTACCGGACAATGCTTTGGGGATTGTTTTCTACCTTTGCCACAAGTTAATCCATTCTCACCGATACACTATGCCCAAACAGGATCAACCGGCTCACGATTTCAGGACACCTAAACGTTTCAGGCTGTCATTCATAAATGAAAACACGTTCAATGTCGTATGGACGATAAGAATGTCACGCATAAAGGTAATCATGGCAATAGCAGCCATAATAGCGGCAATGTGGTGCATCATTTCGACCATAATCGTGGCAACACCAATACGCACCCTGCTACCCGGCTACCTGAAAGGCTCGCAACGACAGGAATACGTAATAAACAACATGCGCATCGACTCGCTCTTCACTAAAGTGAGTATAACAAACTCCTATATCTCAAACCTGACCGATATACTCACCGGCAATATCGACACCATATCATACACGGCTTCACCCGACTCCATCAGACAAATATTACCGGTCGACTCTATAACCGGCACATCCGACAGAGAAAAACAGTTTGTCAGACAGTTTGAAGAAAAAGAAAAATTCAACCTGTCGGTACTGTCACCTATCGTAGCAGAGGGAATGGCGTTCTACACACCGGTTAAAGGTGCAGTTGTCCCGGAGACCGGCAAAGTTTCTTCAGGAGTGTCTCTTGTTACACCATACACGACACCGGTTTCGTCAATCTATGACGGGACTGTAATCGAATGTTACTACACATCGGCGACAGAAAACACTGTCATAGTCCAACATCCCAATGATTTCATATCAAAATATTCCGGTCTCAGTGAAATATTCATTACCAAAGGGGACCGACTGCACACAGGTGACCGTATCGGGATAGCCCTAAGCCGGCCCGGTAATGACAGCCGACTTATAAAATTTGAGCTATGGCACAATGGCACACCGCTCAATCCTCTCGAATACATTTCATTTTAGGCAATTTAACCGGCTACGTATTGAAACAATGAAGATTTTGCGTTAATTTTGCATGTTAGAATTATTAACCGACAATAATCGCCAGTGACATCACGGAAAAAAATTGCCATACTGGGTTCCACAGGTTCAATCGGGACACAGACACTCGACATAATCGCCGAATACCCCGGGCTATTTGAAGTGGGACTGCTTGTAGCAGGCTCAAATGTGGACTTACTGATCCAGCAAGCCATTAAATTCACCCCCCGTCACGTCATCATAGCCGATGACCGGTACTACAGCAAGCTGTCGGAAGCATTATCCCCTCGCGGAATCAAAGTCGCATCAGGGGCAAGAGCAATAGCCGACGCAATGTACCTTGAGGAAATAGACACGGTAGTAACCGCTACAGTGGGGTACAGCGGTCTTGAACCGACCATCAACGCAATAAAAGCCGGTAAACGCATAGCCCTTGCCAACAAAGAGACACTCGTTGTAGCCGGAGAGCTTATAACATCATTACTGAAGACTTCATCATCGGACATAATACCCGTAGATTCCGAACATTCGGCAATATACCAATGTCTTGCAGGAGAAGCCTCCGACTCGGTAAAAAAACTTATTATCACAGCTTCCGGAGGACCGTTCCGCACAAAGTCGATGGATGAATTAAGACACGTAACCGTTAAAGATGCGCTTAATCATCCCAACTGGTCGATGGGCGCAAAGATTACCATCGACTCGGCAACAATGCTTAATAAAGCCTTTGAAATTATCGAGGCACGATGGCTGTTCGGCATAAAGCCGGAAAACATCGAAGCCGTCGTACATCCGCAGTCGATAATACACTCAATGGTCGAATTTATCGACGGAGCGGTAAAAGCCCAATTAGGATTGCCGGACATGCATCTTCCCATAAGATATGCACTCGGAGACACCACCCGTCTGGCAACAACAGCACCCGCCCTGACATTGGCCGACTACTCAACGCTGACATTCGAGGCTCCTGATACCGGACGCTTCCCCTGCATAAACCTTGCCTACCACGCATTGTCACGTGGAGGGAATACAGCTTGCATCATAAATGCCGCCAATGAGATTGCTGTCGCGGCATTCCTGCATGAACGCATCGGATTTTTAGAGATAAAAGACATCATAGAATCGTCGCTTGCCCGCATTCCGTTCATAGCGTCACCGACCTACGATGATTATGTAAATACCAACGCCGCGACACGCGAATATGCCGAGTCGCTAATCAACAACAAGATTTAATGGAAACATTCCTTATTAAAGCCGCACAGCTTATCGCGGCATTCGCCCTGTTAGTGATAATACATGAGTTCGGGCATTATATATTTGCACGCATGTTCGGAATCAAGGTAGAAAAGTTCTACCTGTTTTTCGACCCATGGTTTTCGTTGTTCAAATGGAAACCGAAGAAGAAAGCAGCGACTAACCCTGACGGCAGCGAAAAAGCATCCTGGCGTGATACTGAATACGGCATCGGCTGGCTTCCGCTCGGAGGATATGTAAAGATTGCAGGGATGATCGACGAGTCAATGGACAAGGAACAGCTTGCCAAGCCCGCCCAATCGTGGGAATTCAGAGCCAAGCCCGCTTGGCAACGGCTACTTGTAATGATTGCGGGAGTATTGTTCAACTTTATTCTTGCAATACTCATATATGCCGGGATAGCATTCAGTTGGGGCGAAAAAACAATCCAGTTCGAGGATGCCTACGAGGGAATGGACTATGTGCCTGCCGCACAGGAAGTGGGATTCCGTAACGGGGATATTCCCCTTACAGCCGACGGTGTAAAGCTCGATGCCTCTGACCGCGACCATGCCATGCGCATGGTTGAGGCCAAGACCGTAACAGTGTTGCGCAACAACAGCGATACCATAACAATCCCGATTCCCGATGATTTTATTTTCCGGCTCAACGAAGATGAAGGATTCTTTGCATACCGAATGCCGGTATTTGTAGGAGCGTTATCGCCTGGAGAACCTGCCGCAAAATCCGGACTTAAGGAAGGTGACCGCATAGTAAGCGTGGGAGAGATAGCGACTCCCGCATTCACCGAGTTCACCCCGGCACTGAAAAAATATGCCGGACAAGCCGTAGAAATGGCTATCATAAGAGATGGAGCGTTAATCTCACTCAACATCACGCCTACCCAAGAAGGGAAGATAGGTATACAATTGTCGCCGGTAACCGATGTCTACCCAATCAAGATTACCCGCTACACGTTCTTCGAGTCATTCCCCAAAGGCTGGGAAATAGGTACGACCACATTATCCAATTATGTGAGTTCCATGAAACATGTGTTCAGTGCCGAGGGTGCCCAAAGCCTTGGCGGATTCGGTGCAATAGGGAGCATATTCCCCGACAGCTGGAACTGGCGTTCATTCTGGGAGATAACGGCATTCCTGTCAGTAGCCCTCGCATTCATGAACATTATCCCGATTCCGGCACTTGACGGCGGGCACGTAATGTTCCTCATCTACGAGATTGTTGCACGCCGCAAACCAAGTGACAAGTTCATGGAATATGCCCAGATTGCCGGCATGGTATTCCTTATCCTGCTACTACTCTATGCCAATGGCAATGATGTCTACCGCTTTTTCTTCAAATAATCATGGAATATAAATCTATCACACTCAAGAGAGGAAAAGAGGAATCCCTCAACCGGTTCCATCCTTGGGTATTCTCGGGAGCAGTGGCATCTCTTCCCGACGGCATTGAAGAGGGAGAAACCGTAATTGTCAATAACAATGACGGCTCATTTATCGGAACAGGGCATTACCAGATAGGCAGCATTGCAGTGCGCATACTTACCTTTGAAGACAAAGTAATCGATGAGGACTTTTTCTCCGAACGTCTGAATGCGGCCTATCAATTGCGCCGGACACTGAACCTCATACGTGATGACAATAACGCATTCCGCCTTGTACATGGCGAAGGGGATTTTCTTCCCGGGCTTATAATTGACATTTATGGCAATACGGCTGTGCTGCAAGCCCACTCTCCCGGCATGCACTATGCGCGCAACATGATAGCCAATGCACTTGTGGCAATAGACGGAGCTGGAATCAGGAATGTGTACTATAAATCAGAAACCACATTGCCCTATAAAGCCCAGCTCGACCCGCAGAATGACTACATTATCGGTTCATACGAGACAAACATAGCGATGGAAAACGGGCTGAAATTCCATGTCGACTGGCTTAAAGGACAAAAGACAGGATTCTTTGTCGACCAACGCGACAACCGCAGCCTGCTGGAACATTATGCAAAAGGGCGCAGTGTACTTAACATGTTCTGCTACACCGGAGGCTTCTCATTCTATGCGATGAGAGGCGGTGCCAGTCTCGTACATTCCGTCGACAGTTCTTCAAAAGCGATTGCCCTGACCAATGCCAATGTCGAGCTCAATTTTCCCGATGATGACAGGCACAAAGCATTTGCCGAGGACGCATTCAAGTTTCTCAACGGCATGGATAACCGATATGACCTGATCATCCTTGACCCGCCGGCATTTGCCAAACACCGGAGTGCTATAAAGAATGCGCTCATAGGGTACCGCAAACTGAACGCCAAGGCATTCGAGAAAATTCGATCCGGAGGCATCCTGTTCACATTCTCCTGTTCCCAAGCCATCAATAAGGAACAGTTCCGGCTTGCAGTATTTTCGGCAGCGGCACAGTCACGACGGAAAGTCAGGATTCTGCACCAGTTGACACAACCTGCCGACCATCCCATCAGCATCTACCATCCCGAAGGTGAATATCTCAAAGGATTAATCCTATATGTCGAATAAAACCAAACCAATCATAAAACATGGCAATCATAAACCGAATAATTCCGAGTGCCATCATCGCACTCTCGATTTCATCCTGCAACATGACAGAAAAAAAAGCCGATAACTTCGACTATACAGTCGACCGTTTTGCCGACATCGAAGTACTCCGTTACAAAGTTCCCGGATTTGAGAATCTTTCTGTACGACAGAAAGCGTTAATCTACTATCTCACCGAAGCTGCAATCACCGGCCGCGACATACTGTGGGACCAGCACGGCAAACACAATCTCGTGATACGCCAGGTAATAGAGCAGATATATACCGGCTACACCGGAGACAAGTCCTCCAAGGAGTTCCTTGCCCTTGAAAAATACCTGAAACAGATATGGTTTGCCAACGGACTGCATCACCATTACTCGATGGACAAATTTGTCCCGGAATTTTCACAGGAATTTTTCACCGATGCAGTAAAATCGCTTCCGGCCGATAAATTACCCCTCAATGAAGGACAGACTGCCGACGAAATGCTTGCGATAATCATTCCCGAGATCTTTGATCCGGCGGTATCGCCAAAACGTGTGAATCAAGCCGACGGTCAGGACTTGATTCTGACATCTTCGGTAAACATGTATGACGGAGTAACCCAAGCCGAAGTTGAACAATACTACGCGGCACTTAAAGACACAACCGACCTCACTCCCATCTCCTACGGGCTGAATACCCGCCTGACAAAAGTAGACGGTAAAATAGTGGAAGAGACCTACAAAGTTGGGGGACGGTACTCTGCTGCAATATCACGCATCGTGGAACTGCTCGGCAAGGCATCACAGTATGCCGAGAACGATGCTCAACGCGCCTATATCGGCAAGCTGATCGAATATTACACCACCGGAGACCTCCGTACGTTTGACGAATATTCAATCCTATGGGCCGAGGACACTGAATCACAAGTTGATTTCATCAACGGTTTTATCGAGACATACGGTGATCCTCTCGGCATGACCGGCTCATGGGAATCCATAGTCAATTTCAAGAACAACGAGGCATCCCACCGTACAGAAGTAATCAGCGACAACGCTCAGTGGTTTGAAGACAATTCACCCATCGACCCGCGCTTCCGCAAGCCGGAAGTAAAGGGGGTTTCCGCTAAAGTTATCACTTCGGCAATCCTTGCAGGAGACGCTTATCCTGCAACACCCATCGGCATCAACCTTCCCAACGCCAACTGGATTCGCGCCGCCCACGGCTCAAAATCGGTAACAATCGAGAATATCACCGATGCATACGACAAAGCGTCACACGGCAACGGCTTCAACGAGGAATTCGTTATTGATCAGGAGACCCGTGAACTCATGGACAAATACCTGTTCATCACCGACAATCTGCACACCGACCTCCACGAATGCCTCGGTCACGGTTCCGGGCAATTGTTACCCGGTGTAGACCCCGATGCACTCAAGGCTCACGGCTCGACACTTGAAGAAACACGTGCCGACCTGTTTGCCCTCTATTATCTTGCCGATCCGAAACTGATTGAGCTCGGGCTTCTCGACAATCCCGATGCCTATAAAGCCGAATACTACAAATACATGCTCAACGGTCTCATGACACAATTGATGCGCATCGAACCTGGTAAGGATGTCGAAGAGGCACACATGCGCAACCGGAAACTGATTGCCGAATGGGCAATGGAACATGGCAGCAAGGACAATGTAGTGGAATACGTGACCCGTAACGGAAAAACCTTCATACAGATAAACGATTACACCAAACTGCGCGAACTGTTCGGTCAACTGTTACATGAGATACAGCGCATCAAGAGTGAAGGAGACTATAAAGCAGGGCGCGAACTCGTGGAAAAATATGCCATCAAGGTTGATCCCAAGATTCACGCTGAAGTTCTTGAACGTTATTCCCACCTTGACATAGCACCCTACAAAGGATTCGTAAACCCCGTCTACACTCCGGTATTCGACGGGAATGGAGAAATCACCGATGTAACCATTTCATACGACGAAGACTACATCCCGCAGATGCTCCGTTACTCACGCGACTACTCCCCCTTGACAAAATAATCCCGCCTATCAACCAACAAACACTCGGGCTGCTTCGTTACGAAGCAGCCCGAGTGTTGTTAATTGCCAAAATGGCAACAGAGCCCTGCCGGGAACAAGCCGCATAATTACCGATGGGAATCAGCGGCTCAAGAGATACTGTCATTCATTACTGTCAGGTTCTTGAAATGACGCAGGCAGTCCTTGGACACAAGATAGGCATCAATGGCATCGGCATGGCGATGGTGATGCAGATCAGTACCTATAAAGTCCACACATCCTTTCTCTATAAGATACTCGGCTACGGATTTCTCATCCTTACCGTAATATCCTGCAAGACTCAACAGATTAATCTGGAACATCGTGCCTGTGGCGTGTATCTCCTCATAGCGTACACGTTTGTTACCATGATAATAGTAATATCGCTCAGGATGTGCCAATATTGGCTTATATCCCTTTACTTTAAGGTCAAACAACAACTGGTCAAGATTCCACGGCTCTTGAATGAATGAATTTTCCACCAGCAAATAACCGTCGGGCATAGGGACAACACTCCCTGACTGCAACTGTGCCATAAAGAACTCATCAATACGGTATTCGGCAGAATGTAACAGTTCCAGACCGCTGCTTTTCTCCTCCAACTCCCTTTTCAGGGAAGTATAGGCGGGAACAATGGTTTCAGGTGTATTTTCAAACGAGTCCTGTGTCACATGAGGCGATGCTATAATGCGCTTTATCCCCCACCCCTGCATACGCTCGATCAGTTCCACCGATGTGGTAACATCGGGCGAGCCGTCATCGATTCCCGGGATAACATGACAATGAATATCGGTTGAAAAACACAGTCCACATGGTACGGGCTGTTTCTTCCTGAACAAGCCAAACATGATTATTAGCGTTTAAATTAAAGGTTTTACACTGCAAATGTACTATTATCTGACGTAACCAAGAAAAAATTACGGATAAATTTCCGTAATTCAAATAAAAAACATTACATTTGCGTCATTAGTTAATAATTATATAATTTCTCATAATCAAAATACATTTCACAATGTATGCCGGTGAAGGAGAATCTTAATACCAAATATAAAATGGAACAACGCAAATTAAAAATCAGAGACCTTACTCTTCGTGACGGACAGCAGTCCCTGTTCGCCACACGTCTTAATCAAGCCAACATCGACCGGCTGTTGCCGCTTTATGAAAATGCAGGCTTCTACGCAATGGAAGTATGGGGAGGAGCAGTGCCCGACTCAGTGATGCGCTATCTTGACGAGTCGCCCTGGAATCGCCTGCGTAGCGTGAGTGCCGCAATGAAAGGGAAATCCCTGTTGACTGCACTGTCCCGCGGCCGCAACCTGTTCGGCTATGTCCCCTATCCCGACAGCGTACTCCAAGGATTCTACAAAGAAGCTATCAAAAACGGGCTGAACGTAATGCGTATCTTCGACGCACTCAATGACATCGACAATGTAAAAGAATCCATCAGACTCATCAACGAACTCGGAGGCATTCCCGACGGTGCAGTGTGCTACACAGTTGACCCCAAAGAGGAAGAGCAGAAAACCGGCTTCTTCAAATCATTATTCGGCAAAAAAAAGAAACAGGAAAAGATATTCACCGACGAATACTTTGTCGAAAAAGCAAAAACGATGGAGGCACTTGGAGCCAAGATAATAACGCTCAAAGACATGGCAGGACTAGTAAACCCGTCACGCGCCGCATCAATCATATCCAAGCTTAAAGCCGCCGTCAGAGTTCCGGTAGACTTCCACACCCACTGTACCCCCGGCTACGGTCTCGCATCATCACTCATGGCAATGATACATGGCGTGGATATTCTCGATACCAACATCTGGTATTTCGGCGGTGGCTCAGCAGCTCCGGCACTTGAACTCATCTATGTTTTTGCCAAGAAACTCGGAATTGAAGTTGAAGTGAACATGGAAGCAGTGGGACAGATACGCAAGGAATTGCGCAGCACCCGTGAACAACTGCACGATTTCGATCTCGTAAAGCAGTTCCCCAAAGAATTTGATCCGCTCACCGGTGTCCTACCTAAGGAGATAGACTCACTATTTGACAAGGCAATAGAGGCTGCCAAGGCAGATAACGAGGAAGCCTTGCTTGACGCCTGCCACAGTATCGAAGAATATTTCGGATTCCCCAAGCCCAATCTTCTTGTAAAAGACGCTGAAGTCCCCGGCGGAATGTACTCAAACATGGTTGCCCAACTCAAATCCCTAAAAGCCGAAGACCTTCTTGATGACGCGATGCGCCTTATCCCGAAAGTACGACGCGATGCCGGGCTCGTCCCGCTCGTTACACCGACGAGCCAGATTGTAGGCAGCCAGGCTGTAAGCGTGGCACTCGACCGGAAAAAAGGCAATCCGGACTATTCCAATCCGTCAAACCAATTCATTTCACTGATCAAAGGTGAATATGGCAAAACTCCGGTTGCCATCAATCCTGACTTCCGCGCACAGATCACAGGAAGCCCCGATGAGCGACCCTACGATGTATCAACCTATAAGAAACCCGACAATCCGGTTCTTGACGACCTGGGTGGAGTAAAACTCGCAAGCAATGATGAGGAATATCTGCTGCTTGAACTGCTTCCGAGTGTAGCCAACGGATTCCTGCGCCGTCGCCGCACCGAGGAATATAATGCCACTGAAGTAGCAAAAGCGACAGAAGAATCCTCCAATGAAACTGCCGAACAGCCCAATGATGAACCAATTACCGGAGAAGTATTGCGTGCACCAATGGGCGGACGAATCATTTCCGTAAACGTAAAACCGGGTGAAAAGGTAACGAAAGGTCAGGTAATGCTCGTGTACGAAGCGATGAAGATGGAAAATGACGTGACATCAGACAAGGATGTGACCGTCAAACGCATCTTTGTCAGACCCGATGAAATCGTAGGCAACGATGCAATACTCATTGAATTTGAATAAAAACGGCACGAAATGTTTTGCCAATCAAAGAAAAATGGCTAAATTTGCAAGCCATTACGAATTAACGCCTTACCAGCGTGAATTTAAAACTTTGATTATAAAATAAATACATAGCAAAATGAAAAAAGACATCCATCCGTCAAATTATCGTGAAGTAGTATTCAAAGATATGTCAAACGAGGAAATTTTCATCACTCGTTCAACTGTTGCAGCTAAAGAAACAATCGAAGTTGATGGTGTTACTTATCCTCTCGTGAAACTTGAAATCACAAGTTCTTCCCACCCGTTCTTCACCGGGAAGCAGAAACTTGTCGATACCGCAGGTCGCGTAGACAAGTTCATGAGCCGCTACGGCAACCGCAAAAAGAAATAATCGCAACAGCCATTATAACATGAGAATCCCGAGATTGACACAACTCGGGATTCTTTTTTTTGCCCAAATTCCTTAAAAAATCAAATATTTGCCATTCCCGTACAAATCAATTAAAAATTCCTGCGTATATTGTAGTCGAAATAAGATTAAACCCTCATTGATTCACTACAGCATGATTAATTTCGAGTCGGTTCTATTCAATATAGACATCAACAGCCAACTGCCCCATCCGGGAGCATTACTGGTTGCAGAACCGTTTCTGCGCGAGCAATATTTTAACCATGCCGTAATATGCCTTATCGACTACAGGATCAACAAGGAATCAATGGGCATTGTATTGAACCGGACAACCAATTATACACTGAACAGCCTTGTCGACAAAATAAGCGTCAAGGATGAGATTCCGGTTTTCTGTGGCGGCCCCATGTCCTGCGACAGGCTTTATTTCATCCATACGTTAGGCGACATTATCCCCGATTCCAGAGAAATAGTTCACGGACTGTACATAGGCGGGAATTTTGACGCAATGCTTGACTATGTAAACTCCGGCTACCCGACCGAGGGGAAAATAAGGTTTTTCATAGGGTACAGCGGATGGGATATAGGTCAACTTGACGGGGAACTGCGCAAAAGCGTATGGGCAGTCACCGACATTCCCGAAATCGACACACTGCTCACCGGTGAAGAGAACAGCTATTGGCACAATCTCGTGCGTTCAATGGGAAAACGCTACCGGGGATGGCTGTACCACCCGCAAAATCCTATGGTAAACTGATTCTATTCAAGAATCAGCTGAAAGATTACCGCATCCCGATACACGCTACCGGCCCTCAACCAATCAATCAGGATACCCGACCGGTGATACCCGCACTTCTCAAACAGGCGGCAACTCCATTCATTACCCTCCGGGACAACAGCCATAAGCTGATGAACACCGAGCCGATCCGATGCATACCTTGCAAGCAACTCCAATGCCCGCGTGCCATACCCGCGATGAGAAACTGCCGAATCAATCAGCACTCCTACCCATGCACGCCTGTGTACCGGGTCGAAATCATACATGTCAATCGTCCCGACAGCCTTGCCGGAAGCCTTTTCTTCAACAATAAGCCTCAACTGACGAGCATTGAATATGTCAGCATCATAATTCTCAATATAATCCCACAACTGCTTGCGCGAAAAAGGAGCAATAGAGCACCCTACATCCCACAACGAGGAATCATTCTCCCACCGGTAAAGCGTATCCAAATCAGTCGGTTCCAACGCCCTTAACCACAGAATACCGTCATCCATCATATTCAACGCTTATTGAATGAATCACTGAACAGGGTACGGTTCAACAACGACCGCCCCAACGTCACCTCATCGGTATATTCTATTTCATTACCCACCGAAACACCACGGGCAAGCTGTGTAATTTTCACCGGCAGATGTCCGAGTTTACGGTAGATATAAAAATCAGTAGTCTCCCCTTCCATCGTAGGACTCAGGGCAAGAATAACCTCATCGACACCCCCACGCCCTACACGCTCCACAAGGGACTCGATCTCAAGCTGGTCAGGACCGATACCATCCATGGGAGAAATAACCCCGCCAAGCACATGATACAACCCCGAATACTGACGTGTATTCTCGATTATCATAACATCCTTTACGCTTTCCACGACACACA
The DNA here is from genome assembly GCA_017462345.1 of Muribaculaceae bacterium. Classification (GTDB taxonomy): domain Bacteria; phylum Bacteroidota; class Bacteroidia; order Bacteroidales; family Muribaculaceae; genus RGIG4079. Next base: position 7,914 of record JAFTRI010000026.1, on the reverse strand, counting down.
CCACCGAGGAATCACGCGACAGATTAGAACAGACCGGACACACATCATCCTCCGATATATTATGGCACACGCTACAATACTTCACGCCCTGACGCATCCTTATTATCGCCTCACCAAGAGCCACCCCCATCCGTTCATCCTGACGCAGGATATGAAGAGCCAGACGCAATGCCGTCTTACGCCCGATTCCGGGCAGATGCGACAGTTCATTTACCGCATTTTCAAGTAGAGTAGAAGCAAATTCCTGATCCATAAAACAATCAAATATGTTGCAAATATAGCCCAAGTCCACGGCAAATACAAATAGATAAAACCCGTACACTCTTATTTTTTGCCAAATAGATATTATTGGTTAATTTTGCAGTTGGAACCAGCATTTTGCTAAATAGAATAATGGAAATAATACGTAAAGTCGATGAGCTCAAAAACCGCATAACGGAACAACGGGCTCAGGGTCGTACCGTGGGGCTTGTTCCCACAATGGGCGCACTCCATGCCGGCCATATATCCCTGATAGACAAGGCTCGTGCCGACAACGACATTGTGGTGGTAAGTGTATTCGTAAATCCCACCCAGTTCAATAACCCGGAAGATTTGCGCACCTATCCGCGCACAGAGGAAGCCGATTGCGAAAAGCTGCAGGTAGCCGGTGTCGACTATGCTTTCATACCCACAGTAGAAGAAATCTATCCCGAAACCGACACCCGTGTATTCAACCTTGGGCCGGTAGCTGAAGTAATGGAGGGGGCAATGCGTCCAGGACATTTCAACGGAGTCGCACAGATAGTCAGCAAACTGTTCCGTATGGTCACCCCCGACCGTGCCTATTTCGGAGAGAAAGATTTCCAACAGATAGCCGTCATACGTCGCATGGTTGAACTGGAAAACATTGACATCGACATTATCGACTGCCCCATAAAACGTGAAGATGACGGGCTGGCAATGAGCAGCCGCAATGTCAGATTATCACCCGAACAACGGGCAATAGCACCCAATATCCATGCCACGCTTGACGCAAGCCTTGACTACGCCACGACTCACTCCGTTGAAGAGACCAAACAATATGTCATAGACACCATCAATTCATTTCCGTTCATGGAAGTGGAATACTACGAAATTGTCGATGCCTCAACAATGCAGCCCGTATCGGACTGGAGCGGATGCACACAAGCTGTAGGATGCGTCACCGTGTACTGTGGGGAGGTAAGACTTATTGACAACATTAAATACCCGTCAAAATGATGCAGGTCGAAGTAGTAAAATCAAAAATCCACCGCGTAACCGTAACCGAGGCCAACCTCAATTATATCGGCAGTATCACCATCGACGAGGATCTGATGGACGCAGCCAATATTATCGCAAACGAACGTGTCTATATAGTCAATAACAACAACGGCGAACGCTTTGACACATACGCAATCAAAGGCGAACGCGGTTCGGGAGTGATATGCCTGAACGGAGCCGCCGCACGTAAAGTGCAGAAAGGCGACATCATAATCATAATGAGCTATGCTTCCATGCCATTTGATGAAGCCAAGCAATTCAAGCCGGCAGTGATATTCCCTGACACGGCGACCAACAGACTTGTAAAATAAACCAACCGATAACAACACTACCCGTTAGAATATATGTTTGAAAATCTTAGCGAAAGACTTGAACGCAGCTTTAAACTCCTTAAGGGACAAGGCAAAATAACCGAGATCAATGTTGCCGAGACCCTGAAAGATGTACGCCGTGCCCTACTCGATGCCGACGTAAACTATAAAGTGGCAAAGCAATTTACTGACACAGTAAAGGCCAAAGCATTAGGACAAAACGTAATAAATGCCATCAAGCCGAGTGAATTGATGGTAAAAATAGTCCATGACGAGTTGACCCAACTCATGGGAGGCGACACTGCACAGATCAATCTGTCGGGAAATCCCACCGTAATCCTGATGTCGGGTCTGCAAGGTTCGGGTAAAACCACTTTTTCAGGCAAAATAGCCAAGAAACTCAAGAGCGAGAAAGCCAAACGCCCGTTGCTTGTTGCCTGTGACGTGTATCGTCCGGCCGCAATCGAGCAGCTGAAAATACTCGGTTCACAGATTGAAGTACCGGTATATAGCGAGGATGACAACAAGAATCCTGTACAGATTGCCCAAAACGCCATACAATATGCCAAGGCCAACCACCTTGACCTCGTGATTGTCGATACCGCCGGACGTCTTGCTGTCGACGAGCAGATGATGGACGAGATCGAGGCGATCAAGAACGCAATCAAGCCGCAGGAGACGCTGTTTGTCGTAGATTCGATGACCGGGCAGGATGCTGTCAATACGGCCAAGGAATTCAATGACCGTCTTGACTTTGACGGCGTCGTATTGACCAAGCTCGACGGTGACACCCGTGGTGGTGCAGCACTTTCGATACGCACAGTAGTTACCAAGCCCATAAAATTTGTAGGTACGGGAGAAAAGCTCGATGCGCTCGACCTGTTCCATCCGGCACGTATGGCCGACCGTATTCTCGGCATGGGTGACATCGTGTCTCTTGTAGAGAAAGCCCAACAGCAATTTGATGAAAAAGAAGCACGGGAACTGCAACGCAAGATTGCCAAGAACCAGTTCAACTTCAACGACTTCCTCAATCAGATTCAGCAAATCAAGAAGATGGGCAACCTCAAAGACCTCGCCTCTATGATTCCAGGAGTCGGCAAAGCAATCAAAGACATCGACATCGATGACAATGCATTCAAGGGAATTGAAGCGATAATCCATTCAATGACACCTGCCGAACGCACCAACCCTGAGATAATTAACGGTAGTCGCCGGCAACGTATTGCACGGGGTTCCGGTACGACCATCCAAGAAGTCAACCGATTGCTGAAACAGTTTGAGGAGACACGCAAGATGATGAAAGTCGCCACAACGATGAAAAACCCCATGAAGATGATGCGCAACATGCGCCGTCGCTAATTTTCCAACCAAATAATCATAACGAAAAGCATGGAACTCATTGACGGGAAGAAAATATCCGATGACATAAAGAAAGAGATTGCCGCAACAGTAGAGCAAATGGTTGCCGAAGGGAAAAAACGCCCCCATCTCGCAGCAATACTCGTAGGGCATGACGGAGGCAGCGAAACCTACGTCGCCCATAAGGTCAAGGCTTGTGAACAATGCGGATTTCAGTCGACACTAATCAGATATGAAGACTCCGTAACCGAGGAGGAGCTTCTTGAAACGATCAAGAAACTCAATGCCGATGAGACCCTTGACGGATTTATCGTACAGCTCCCGCTACCCAAGCACATTTCCGAACAGAAAATAATCGAAGCAATCGATTACCGTAAAGATGTCGACGGATTCCACCCCATCAATGTCGGACGCATGTCCATAGGGCTGCCCTGTTTCCTGTCGGCAACTCCTGCCGGAATCATCGAGCTGCTCGACCGCTACAATATTGACACCAAGGGGGCAAACTGTGTTGTACTCGGCCGCAGCAACATCGTAGGGAAACCGGTAGCAACCCTCATGATGCAAAAGCACCAACCCGGTGATGCAACCGTAACAGTATGCCACAGCGCGACAAAAAACATCAAGGAAATATGTGCCCAAGCCGACATTATCATTGCCGCACTCGGCAAACCGGGATTCGTTACCGCCGACATGGTAAAACCCGGAGCTGTGATAATCGATGTAGGCACTACCCGTGTTCCCGATGCGACCCGCAAAAGCGGATTCCGTCTGCGCGGGGATGTCGATTTTGAAAACGTAGCTTCCAAGTGCTCCTATATCACACCTGTACCCGGTGGTGTAGGGCCCATGACAATAGTGTCATTAATGAAGAACACTTTGCTGGCTGCACGTCACGAAGTGTACGAATAGTCTCTGCCCTATGCAGCTTCTCCTCTCCCTGCTATTCTCCTGGCTACCGTTGCTGTCATGGAATTCCGATGTTGAAATCGTATTTGCCGGAGACGCCATGCAGCATAAGGCACAGATAGAGGCCGCACGTCGAGCCGACGGCAACTACAGTTATGACGAATGCTTCAGGCTTATATCACCCTATATAAGCAATGCCGACTATGCAGTCGTAAACCTTGAAACACCGTTAGGAGGCAAACCCTACACCGGCTACCCGTGTTTCAGTGCACCCGATCCCTATTCCGAAGCTCTTGCCGATGCCGGTTTCGACCTGATGCTCACAGCCAATAACCATACACTCGACCGTCGGGACAAAGGGCTGACAAGGACGCTTGACAGTCTTGACGCCCAACACATATCCCACACCGGAACTTACCGCAATAAGGCCGAACGGGACTCTGTGATGCCATTCATTGCCGACATAAAAGGAATCAAAGTGGCCTTTCTTAACTATACATACGGGACAAACGGCATACCTGTTCAAGGCAAAGTGGTTGTCGATTATATCGACAAAAAACAGATTGAGACCGATGTCACCAAGGCGCGGGAAAAAGGCGCGGAGATTATCGCCGTGTGTATACATTGGGGCAACGAATACCAAATGCTGCCACATTCTTCCCAGAAATCCCTCGCCTCATTTCTGTGCGACTTAGGGGTAGACCTGATTATAGGCGGACATCCTCATGTGATACAACCGATGGAAATACGGCGCAGCGAGAAATACAATAAGGACATCCTGGTCGTGTACTCTTTGGGCAACTTCATTTCCAACATGAAAACGCGTGACACACGCGGAGGGGCACTCCTGAAAGTAAAGATTACACGCAATTGGCTCGGGGGTGTACGGTTAGGACAAGCAAGCTACCGGTTGGTCTTCACCATTCCACCGTCACAACAAGTACCCAATTTCCGCCTCATTCCCGTTGAAAGCTACACTACCGGTACATGGAGCAGTCACTGCAAAGCGTTCACCAAGTCGGCTGAAACAATACTGAAGAAACATAACATCAATGTCCCTCGCGACACTACCGCAATACCCTCCATTGGTCAATAATTGAATAAAAGTTCAAAAAAAACAGGATTGGTATTGCAAGAATAAAAATTAAGCACTACCTTTGCACCGTTCAAAATGGTGGATGTAGCTCAGTTGGTTAGAGCGTCGGATTGTGGTTCCGAAGGTCGTGGGTTCGAGCCCCATCTTCCACCCCCCGAAAAGAGGTTGTATCAATGCAGGTACAACCTCTTGCTTTTAGGGACAATCTTGCCAAAATCTTTCAGTTCAACAGCCGACAGGAACCGTATAACATAATTAAATTTTAAAGCTCACAATGAACGCTTTCTGCTAAATAATCTTTAACTTTGTGGTGTCGCTTCGGCGACAGACATATTGTTAAGGAAGCGTTTGGCTTTATTCCGAACTGATGAATCACCACATATCATCCAAGTAACAGGAATAATGATTAGCGTTCTTCCTTTGGTGTAAGTATATGTTCTATCATATATAAGCCAAAGGTGTGGGCTTTTTATTTTATCTGTTACAAGGTTTGTGGTGAACCTATCAGTTAGATAAAACTAATAGGCTCACACTTTCTATTTATAACCCCTATTTATTAACCCGCATTGGGAGAGCCTTACGATGCATAAAACCTTTATATTATGACAAAAGAAGGTGAATTCTATTCTCAGTTAAAGGACAAACTGCAATCGAAAGGCGTCACTTCCGAAGACATCGTATTTATCTTAAACCTGATAAAAGATGACTCCAAAGATGAAAATCTTAAAGTGATGAATAATGATGCTTTCTCAAAATTGCAAAGCAAAAATTTAGCCTTGCAATTCGAAGAATCCTGTCAGGAACTTAATATTAAATGGTATCACAGTAATGAGAAAAACGATTAATTCTAATGCTATGAAAAAATTTATTATCCGATTTATATTTGCCGCATCATTATGCAGCATATCATCTTGTGGGAATAGTGACGAACCGAGCAATGGGAACAACGGAAACGATAATACGGACAAAGTAAAGGTATATCTAACATATACATTAGACACATCTACCGGTGGGAATATGGCAAGACCGGCATCTACCAATGAGGAGGTATTTATAGCAAAGTCTGCATCTACCAACGAGGAGGTATTCAATGAGTTCTACGAAGAGATCAAAACAGGAGAACTTTTGGCTCCATCATACGACATAACATTTACCAATGTTGATAACGGAGCTACATATAACTTCAAAGGCAACTGGGCTGACAATGATTTTGTAACCCTACGCACCGGCACCTACAATGTGACAGGTTATTCAACAGCGACAGGAGACCACATTCAAGACAAATGCTCTATTGTATTTAACGAACAGATCAATATCAGCATCACAAGCAAAGTCGTCACCCTGAATGCCGAATATGACTGCTCACTATTGATATTTAATGATGAGGCGATACAATCCTTACATAATTATAGTGGAGATGCGACTGCCTCTTTTTACTCATTCAAAACCTATAAATATGCATTTGTTAATGATTGCCTATATAAAGTGTCATCCAAAAACGAAGCATACATAATCGGCAAATACACTAATGATGCCGAATTTTTGATTTACACAGGAAATCTCAACTTTGAAAAAGGGAAATACTATGTATATAACAGTGTGTCAAACGGTCTCTCTTTTCCACCAATGACTGAAGGTGATGAAGATTCGAATTTGGAGATTTTTGCAAATATTAGTTATACCGAATTAGTTGCTGTAAAGGGAGGGACTTTTTTAATGGGAGCACAATCAACCAATAGTTCATTACCTAATTATGACCAAGAAGCAGATAGTGATGAAGCCCCTGTTCATCAAGTAACATTAAATGATTTTTACATTTGTAAATATGAGGCTACTCAGCAATTATGGGAATATGTTATGAATTATAGTGGCATTTGTGCTGATGGGACAACTATGACACGTTATTCGTCAAGTCCATGGTTAGGTAACAGCCCCTCGTCAAGTTATGGTGTCGGCGATTGGTTTCCCGCATATTATGTCAGTTATAATGATATTGTTAATATATTTCTGCCGAGATTAAAAAAGATAACAGGAAGAAACTATCGCCTACCAACAGAAGCAGAATGGGAATATGCGGCTCGAGGAGGAAATAAATCGCAGGATTATAAGTATAGTGGGAGTAATAATATTGACGATATTGCATGGTATAATGGTAATTCTTCTAAATCTCATCAAGTAGGACTTAAGCAACCAAATGAACTAAATCTATATGACATGACTGGAAATGTATGTGAATGGTGTAGTGATTACTCTGGAAGCTATTCGTCTCAAGCACAAACAAGCCCAACAGGACCATCAACAGGTTCATATCACATTAGGCGAGGTGGCAGTTGGGATAGTACCAAACAATATAGCCGAATTTCGAATCGCCCTGACGACAGTCCAGGGAACAGACAAATACTAATTGGTTTTAGATTATGTTGTTCTAATCCATAAATATATAAATTATCTGTTTATATAACTTCAAAATAATCATATAGATTAAAAACAACAAAAATGTATCAATACGACCAAATTTAAGATTATATTGATACATTTTTGTTTTCTTACTTATATAATTCACTAAACGGCTTCTATATTTCAGGCAACAAAAGCGGAGACAACAACTATTCAATGGGGGCAGCTTGTGGCAAACCTTGAGAAATATTTTTCGTGAACCAAGGATAAGGTATATCTTTGCACCGAAGACAAAGGGGTGCCTGCATGGCTGAGATCATACCCTTAGAACCTGATACGGTTAGAACCGGCGCAGGGATTGTTTCCTTTCACCAGCCACATAACTATCGGACAGTTTCACCCCGTTGCTCACAAAATAAATAAATGCAATAGGATGAAAAGCTATATCCCCGTCCTCACGATAGCCGGCTCCGACTCATCAGGCGGAGCAGGCATCCAGGCCGACTTGAAAACGATGTCGTCACTCGGTGTTTACGGAATGAGTGCGATAACCGC
>JAFTRI010000025.1 GCA_017462345.1 Muribaculaceae bacterium | reverse complement strand
GCTATATATATGTAAAGCTCAAGGAGGCAAGCCATACCGATGCCCTGAACCTTGTTGCGGGGCAGTACGGTCTTGAGGTTGTCGGCCAGAACGAGTTCATGCCGCTGTGGTACACACTGCGGCAGACAACGGCAGCAACCACATCTCCGGTGGAGGCAGCCAATGCAATATACGAGACAGGAGTGTTTGCGGAATGCTTCCCGGACTTTTCTTTTGACGGGTTATTGATTTCGTACGATCCTGACGTTCACGACCAATGGGGACTGTACAACGAGGATAACGAGGTTTATGACATCTCGGTCAGTCCGGCATGGGACTACGCAACAGGCAAGGGTATCAAGATTGCAATCGTTGATACCGGGATAGAACTTACCCATATTGATCTTGCTGCAAACATCGACTCGCTAAGCTATGACACAGAATCGGGAACATCTCCAAGCACAACATATCCCAATAGGAGTGACAGTTCCCACGGCACACACTGTGCAGGAATAGCCGCAGCCGTTAGGAATAACGGCATTCATGTTGCCGGAGTTGCTCCTGATGCAAAGCTGATGTCGATAAGTTGCCTATTTGGATCGAGTAAAATCATTGAGTGTTTAGCTAATGGAATTAATTGGGCGTGGAAAAACGGAGCTGATATTATTTCATGTTCTTGGAAGTCCTCTAAAAGCGCGTTAATCGAAAATGCAATCGATTCAGCAATAACAAAAGGTCGAAACGGGAAAGGATGTATTGCTGTTTTTGCAGCAGGAAATTCATCTGACACCATCGTATTCCCGGCAAACCACAGAAAAGAGGTGTTGGCTGTCGCTTGGATGAAAAAAAATGGCGAGCTGGATAACCGCTCCTGCTACGGAGAGAATATGTTTGTTGCCGCCCCCGGTGACACCATTTTGTCAACCGTTCTTGACGATCGAATCGGAATATCAAGCGGGACATCGATGGCTGCGCCACACGTGGCAGGAGTAGCGGCGCTTGTATTGGAGCGGAATCCGAACCTGACAGCTTACCAAGTCCGAAGCATTTTAGCACGTAGTGCAAAGAAGATAGGCGATTATGAGTACGACACCGAAAAGGAATTCGGAGTGTGGAACGAACATTACGGATACGGGCTCATAGATGCCTATAATGCAGTGGCACTTACACCAAGGAATTAACTATTAAAACAATACGATTATGAAACGGGTTATAATATGCTTAGCAATCGCTATAAGTTCAATATGTGCATCGGCACAAGAGCATAAATACACATTGATGCCAGCATTCTGTTCGTTGGGCGATACGATTTATGCCCCATTGGATACAGTGATGTTTGCATTTGACCAAGAAGTCATTGACGCTTATAATGGAGGTCTCGCTAATATAACAGTCTATGTCAAAAGTTCAACTGTCACAAAAGACGGAGTAGAAACAAACGCAGGAGATATAGTAAAATGTTGGAACAAATACGGAAAAGGTTATGTACTTATCAAATATGACGCAGAGTCATCTTCAATTTTGCCGAAAGGAGATTACCAGCTTCATCTAACAAAAGGAGTAATAGATGCAAAGAAAGAACTCTTTGTGACAAATAACGAATTCCATCTGAATTTCACCGTTCCCGATGACCTCGGATACGGAAGAGCAACATTTTCCGGAGACACCATTGCATCGGCACACTATACTTCATTTCTATTAAATTTCCCCACGGACATAAAAGCCATAGGGTCAGACTGCTTCCTGATTTTAAGCCAAGAATGGAAAGAACCCATAGAAATCCCGTTTGAAATCCGTGACCACTATCTGTATGCCTACCTCACAGAGGAGATGTATTTT
>JAFTRI010000024.1 GCA_017462345.1 Muribaculaceae bacterium | reverse complement strand
GCTATATATATGTAAAGCTCAAGGAGGCAAGCCATACCGATGCCCTGAACCTTGTTGCGGGGCAGTACGGTCTTGAGGTTGTCGGCCAGAACGAGTTCATGCCGCTGTGGTACACACTGCGGCAGACAACGGCAGCAACCATGTCACCATTAGAGGCGGCAAACGCAATCCATGATACCGAAGTTTTTGCGGAATGCTTCCCGGACTTTTCGTTTGACGGGATTGAATTTTCATACGATCCCAATAATGATGAGCAATGGGGGCTGTACAACGAGGATAACGAGGTTTATGACATCTCGGTCAGTCCGGCATGGGACTACGCAACAGGCAAAGGTATCAAGATTGCAATCGTTGATTTAGGAATAGAATTAACTCATCAAGATCTGATTGCAAATATATACCCATTAAGTTACAATACACTAACCGGAACGTCTCCAAGTAAAGTACATGGTGGACATGGAACGCATTGTGCAGGAATAGCTGCTGCCGTAAGGAACAATGGCATTCAGATTACCGGGGTAGCTCCTGACGCAAAATTAATATCCGTAAGCCATAATTTAGATTTATCAGAAGAGGCTATCGGACGATTAGCGAACGGGATCAATTGGGCATGGAAAAACGGAGCAGATATAATATCTTGCTCATGGTGGTGTCACCAAAATGCTTATATTGAAGAAGCCATTGATTCTGCCATAATAAGAGGTCGTAACGGCAAAGGCTGCATATTTGTGAAATCCGCAGGAAACACTTATGGAGCAATTTCTTATCCAGGAAATTACAGAAAAGAAGTTCTAGCCGTAGCGAATATGATGAAAAATGGGTTACTTCGAGAAGATTCGGCTTTCGGCGATAACCTATTCATTACCGCACCCGGAACTGAAATATTGTCAACTGTACTAAAAAATAAAATAGGAACACGTGGAGGCACTTCGATGGCTGCGCCACACGTGGCAGGAGTGGCCGCGCTTGTATTGGAGCGGAATCCGAACCTGACAGCTTACCAAGTCCGAAGCATTTTAGCACGCAGTGCAAAGAAGATAGGCGATTATGAGTACGACACCGAAAAGGAATTCGGAGTGTGGAACGAACATTACGGATACGGGCTCATAGATGCCTATAATGCAGTGATGCTTACCCCAAAGAATTAACTATTAAAACAATACAATTATGAAACGGATTATAATAAATACCATAATGACGTTATGTGCCATCACCACTTCGGCACAAGACTTCGACTACGGTCTGATACCGACTTCCTGCTCGCTGACCGATACGGTATGTGAGCCTATCAATACAGTCACATTCACATTTGACGAGGAGGTTACATGCACAATGGCTGAATTTACACACGCATATATCTATTGCGACGGAGAGGAGGTAGCTTTGGGAAACGCATCACACTCATTCTTCAGCGATGAGGATAGAGACAAGACAAAAGCGGTATTGGACATCTCCCCTACATTCACCCCGGTTAAGGGCAAATCATACCAACTGCATGTCGAGCCGGAAGTTTTTATGACGATGGATGAGGAAGTGACGAAATGGAACGAGGATATTTACATCGACTTTGTTGGAGGAGATGCAAGCGGTGTCGAGGAGGTGGAAGCCGGGAATGTTTCGGTGGCAAGTGCCAACGGGCGGCTGACGGTAACCGGGATCAGTGCCGGGACAAGGATTGCGGTGTTCTCAGATGACGGTAAGATGGTGGGGAGCATGGTTGCAGGCGGAGCATCCGCGACCATGGAGTTGCCGGGCAAGGGCGTGTACATTGTCACTGTCGACGGTCGCCCATACAAGCTGATTAACAGGCCATAGACGAGGAATTGTCGAGAG
>JAFTRI010000023.1 GCA_017462345.1 Muribaculaceae bacterium | reverse complement strand
TTGAACCACCAAAATCCTATCAGCATATTTAACGGAATTTAACTTCCGGCCCAGCCGCCACCGCCGTGGCTCCGCCCCAAAAGCGGGTGCAAAGGTACAACCTCCGACCCATTATCTCCAAATTTTTTTGCATCTTTTTTTACACGTTTTCCGCCCGGCTCCCGGCAAACACATCACAACACCCTGAAAGCCACCAGCCTAACATACACAAAATTTTTATGCCCTAAAACATAGTTTTGTGGCATCGCAGCTAATCGAGACGAAAGACGATGCGCTGAACCCCGTCCTGATACCGTGCGCTGGAAATACGGAAATGCCCTATCTCTGAAGTTCGTTCAACATGCGCACCTACACACGGACAGGCATCGTAATCACCGATATGCACTATCCGCAACATCTCGGAAACTTCTTCAGGCAGGCGTTCAAGATCATACTTCTCAACAGCATCTTTTGCCGCGACATACTCAAACGTTACCGGCAAATCCCGCTCAATGACAGCGTTAATAATATCCTCCAACTCCCGCAACTGATTATCCGACAATGCCTGCGCCATCGGATAATCGCATTTTGACTTCCTACGTTCGACATGTGCATTTCTTGACCTCTTACAGCCAAACAGCCTCACCATCGTACCATTCAGCAAATGTTCCGCCGTGTGCATCGGCGGATACTCCTGCTTGTTGTGACCGTTCAACTCCTCCATAGGCTACATTCCGGCAATTGACTTTATTTTTGCCGGAATCTCTATGTTATTATTAACCTTACCGAATTGCTCGGCACCGACTCCGACTGCAAAAACAGGCACCATATTCCCTGAATGTCCGGTCGTAGTCCAATCGATACCGGTGGCATTATCCATGACCTTGAACACGGCTACGGTAAATTCATTAAAATCGTTATACAACGTCCTTTCATCCTTACCGGCTCGCTGGTTGAACGTCACATCAAACTTGTCCTGCAACAGCCGCTCGGCATCCGCAGGAATACTGATGTTCGTCCAGAAACCGAGTTTATCCGACAATATTGCTTTCATGTCATCCCATACAAAAGTGTCTCGCGCAGCCATCATTGACTTACACAAATCTCCGAAACAATCTTTCGATATGCGCTGATAGTCCACATTCTTGAGCCATCCGCTATAACCCTGGGACGGGAATCCTATCGCCAAACCTCCCGTGTCATGATCGGCAGTCACTACTATCAGTGTCTCGTCGGGATGGGCAAGATAGAAATCATACGCAACCGCTATCGCTTCATTGAATTTCAGTATCTCCTTGATCACCGTTGCTCCGTCATTGGAATGACCGGCATAGTCTATGTTCCCGGCCTCTACCATCATAAAGAAACGCTCGGGACTTACCCTCTCCAGATGCGCAAGACCCGCACGCGTCATATCAGGCAAAGTCAAGGCTCCGCCGATCGAATCGATCGTGTAGCCAACATTCCCGCTTTTGATATGCTCCGGATTCAGCAGAACCACCCGGCGGCTGTCGCCCACCGACTGTACGCCATCCATCCCGCGCACAACCGTTACACCATTATCCGCAAGAACCTTGAACAGGTCTGTATCCTTTCCGTCTTTTTTATCCCCATACAGACGGGAGCCGGCAAGGAACTCATAACCCGACGCGACAAAATCAAGCCCTATCTCATATTTCATCCTGCGGCTGGCCTGATGAGCATAAAAAGCTCCCGGAGTAGCATCATCAGGAGCAACAGTCGTCAGGACACCGACCCCATAGCCCGCATCATGCAACACCTTAGCCACCGACTCGACAGCCACCGTATCAGGAGTCACACCAAGCATCCCGTTCAGCGTCTTATATCCTGTCGCCAAAGCAGTACCGGCAGCAGCCGAATCCGTTATAGGACCGGTTGCCGAATAAGTCATTGCCATTGATGCAACAGGGAACTGCATCATCAACAACGGACTGGTGTTACCCAATACTACACGGTTATAGGTCTGGGCAGCCATGACATGTCCCATACCCATACCGTCGCCGATAAAATAAAAAACATACTTCGGAGCCTTGGCTCCCGCCACCAAACCGGCAAGCAGCATTACTGCCACAATACAATTTCTGATTTTCATATTCTTGTCACTGTTTATTTTTGTTCAACTCAAGTAACGGATCAATAAAACGGCGGTCATTACTCAATCTGGGCACTTTGCGCTGCCCGCCAAGCTTTCCGGTCCTACCGAGCCAGTCATCAAACACTCCCTGCCGTGCGACAACTATCGACAGCCGGTCAAGGAATATCCCTTTGTAACGCTTCGCCTGATAATCGGAGTTTTCCTGCTGCAACAGCCCGTCAAGCCTTTCGGCAAACGCATCGACATCCTGCGGATGACACGAGAACTCTATCAGCCACTCATGACGGCCCCGATTGCCGTTTTCGGCATACACCGGGGCTGCGGTATAGTTCGACACCGAACATCCCATTTCCTTGCATGCCTTTTCAAGTGCAGCATCAGCATTATGCACCATCAGCTCCTCGCCAAAGGCGTTTATATAATGTTTCGTTCGTCCGGCAATCGTAACCTTCACCGGATCTACACTCTCAATCTTCACCGTATCACCCAGCGGGTAACGCCACAATCCGTTACAAGCCGTTATGACAAGAGCATAAATTTTTCCGGGTTCTACGCTCCATATCGGCAACAATTCCGGAGTCTCCGAGCCAAGTTCGTCCAATGGCATGAATTCATAAAACACCCCGGCATCAAGCAACATCAGCATTCCCGGATCATCAATCGCATTCTGCACGGCAAAGAATCCCTCCGACGCATTATACGTCTCAAGATATCGCATACGGCTCGTGTCGGTAATCGCCCTGTACTGCTCACGATAAGGAGCGAATGAGATTCCTCCATGGAAAAACACCTCAAGATTAGGCCACACATCATGAATACATGATGTCCCCGTCCGTTTAAGCACTTCCCTGATCACAGTCAGGAACCACGACGGCACTCCCGAGATATTAGTGATATTTTCTCCGACCGACGCGTCGACAAGCGCGGGAAGCTTCCGCAACCAGTCCTCCATGAGAGCAACACGCTTTGACGGCACACGTACCATGTTGACCACAGGATTGATATTATCGATGAGATTAGCCGAGAGGTCTCCCACACGCACTCCTCCTCGCAGATCAAGTTCATTGGCATAACTGCCACCAAGGATAAAACCCTTTCCCGAGAACATCCTGCTGTCGGGATACAGATTCAGATAATGAGCCACCACATCGCTACCACCCTGATAATGGCAACGCCTGAACGAATCGGCAGTAATCGGAATATACTTGCTCTTCCCGTCTGATGTCCCCGACGACTGGGCAAAATTCAACGTCTTCCCGGGCCACAATATATCACGCTCACCGGCAATCATCCGTTCCACGTATGGACGCAACGACTCGTATGGCGTGACCGGTACGCGGAGGGCAAAATCCTCATACCTCCTTATACCCGAATAACCGAACCGTTCACCCCACAACGTCTTTCGCGCAGCACCGACCAGCCACGCAAGTTGCCGGCGCTGTTCTTGCTCACCCTCGGCAATCCACCGCTTCGATGCCCGCACTCGTCGGGCAAAATATGGTCTGACAATCGGAGTAAAATCAATCATGGTTCACCCATTTACCACCCCCAAAATTACACAAAATCACCAAAACCCACAGCAATCATGTCAACAATTCCACTAAAACGAAGCCCATAATTTAATTTCACAAAATCGCAATCGGAATTCCGCTTTTCCTTACAAAGGATAGCGTTTTCTGTGATGGGTTAATCAAAATATTTTCCCCACTGTTGGTTTTCATAAGCGGAATGTCATCATGATGGTCGGTTATAACCACAGCAACCGACGCATTCATCGATGACAGATGTTGCAATACCGATTCCCGTTTGTGATTCCGTGCATTTTCATGCCATTTCAGCTCCGGTAATGGCAAAGGGGTTGCACAACATCCGTCAAATCCCATCCGGCATGAAATAATCTCCGAATAACTCACGGGTGCTGCAGTAGCAAGCAGTATATAATAACCCCGACTACGGTATTTTTCACACATTGCCACGACATCGGCATTGACCTGTAATAACAGTTTATCGACAAATAGGGACAGCCGGGCGGCATCCATAAACAGACTGCTTTTTTCCAACACACGGCATTTCATTACCGAATGCGGCATTACCCTTAGAATACGCAACACCACATTCCACATCACAGGCAACAATACCCCGACACGCCCCGTCCGCAACGATTCCTTAACTACATACAGCACATATTCCCTGAACGAATTAACCGACAATAGCGTCCCGTCCAAATCCACTACAACCGCCTGCCGTTTCATCACTTCATATCATTTGACCAAGGAAACCTCACCAACACCCTGTCACAATACAGACTGAAATCAGCCTCTACCACAGGTGATGCCGTAGTGACCGTTATTACTGCCGTCTTGATTTCGTTGCCTGGATACTCCCCGGCAAGAAAATCCTTGACACTCGCCATTGTCCCGCCGGAATCGATGGCATCATCTACCACCAGAATACGACATCCACCGGCAAGTAGCCTGTCATGCACATTCTCCGGCATGTTTATCGATACATCCCTTGCTTCAGGCGATTTCACACTATAATGCCACTCCAACAAGCGGGACTCCAACATCCTGAGCAAGTCAAGTATTCTTCGTGGCATTATGGCAAGAATTTTCTTTACGGCTCCGCCGCTCCTTACCACATGTCCCGGGCGATGCGCCTCAGCCTCTACATACATTTTAGTCCCGTCATCATTAAGCACATCATATATTATGCGTCCGAGATAGCCGCCACCGGTCAGTATCCCTATCACCACATCAGGCGAATATTCCAGCGCAACATCCTTGGCAAGACGGAAACACGCCTGCTCAAACTCCTTCTGACGCAAAGTAACAACCCTCATACCGGCAACCGATTACGCTTTAAACAATCTGAACACATTGCGTAACAGCCACAACCCGCCAAAGGATGTCAGCGCACCGATCTTGTTTTTCATCCTCACTTTCGGGTTCAGCAGACTGGACATCCTCAATTCACGTATATTCCTCCAGCAACGCAGCACTGTCGCATCGTCACTGATCCCAGTGGTCGACATGAGCCATAGGATATTCATGTTGGCACTGAACTTCCGGTCACGGGCAGCCGCTGTAAGCGACGGATATTCCTTACTTACATACTCCAGAATCTCATCAGTGACATTCAGCACATCAGCCCGTCCAAGGACAAAATTCCCCATACGGCTCACCTTATGCTGGCGATAATAATACATCGGCACATCCATGTGCACTACACGGCCGGCATTACGGTATACATGATAAAACACTTCCAGATCCTCATAATATATCCCGTCCCTGAACCGCACATCATCCCATAATGACTTACGGTACAGTTTACCCGATACAGCATTATCCAATATCCGCTGGAACAGGATGAGTTCCATTGCCTCACCTGAGCTATAGACGTGGCATACGTTCCGTTTACACATTCCGGAAATCATACTGCCGTCTGATGTCGTCAGCCCCACCGAAGAAATATCAGCTCCGTAATCATCCATGTTGCGATACAGTGTTTCGATATATCGCGGATGAATCTTGTCATCGGCATCCACAAATGTAACATATCCGCCACTGATCTCATCCAATGCCGCGTTACGTGCAACCGACGGACCTCCATTGCTGCGGTGCAATACTTTTACCCGTGAATCGCGGGAAGCATACTCATCACATATCCGCCCGCTGTTATCGGTCGAACCGTCATCCACAACAATAACCTCGATGTCACTGTAAGTCTGAGCCATGACGCTGTCAAGACACACCGCAAGATACCCTCCGGCATTGTAAA
This sequence comes from Muribaculaceae bacterium, assembly GCA_017462345.1. Lineage (GTDB taxonomy): Bacteria > Bacteroidota > Bacteroidia > Bacteroidales > Muribaculaceae > RGIG4079. The sequence continues at coordinate 280,007 of JAFTRI010000023.1, read as the reverse complement.
CCGGAATGACAATTGATATTAGACGGCTAACACCCATAAAAATGCATTTCTATAATAATAACGCCATTTGTCCGATATATTGCCTTTATTCATGATTTTCTTGACAACAGGCTTTTTGAACCCCCCAAAAGCCGACATTTCTAAAGATATTTCCTATATTTGCACTAATATGCATAATCCGATGAAATCCAAGAACACATTTCTACGACTGATTATTCCTCTCTTTACGATTCTATTCATGACATCATGCCATGACGAAGACAGGGAAGATTATCCCGTATACTCCCCTTTGGTTGGGACATGGGAATTATTGGAAGATCCTCAAGGACCGGTTCCACAATACATGATTGACTACTACACATTCAACAACAACGGTGTAGGTACATACGAAAGCTACGATGACTACAACCAATGGAATCAATGGGTAATGTCCTGGCGCACATACTCCGACGGATGGAACCGTCTGATAATCACCTTTGAGGACGGTATTACATGGGAATACTACTGGGAAATAGCCGATGGTTATCTGTACCTTTACGACCCCATCGATCCCGAATACTATCTTATATACCGGCCTATTTATTAGACACACGGATTACAATGACCGAAAAGCATAACGACGATACCGGCAAATGGACAGAAATAACCCTTCTCCCCGAATGGGAAGAAGAATTCTATCTCGTCTATACAGCCAAGAAACACGGCAAATGGGTTATGCTAAAGACCTTGAAACCGGAGTATCGGGACATCTCCGTGTATCAGGACATGATTGAAAAGGAATTCGACATCCGCTACAATCTCGCCCATCCCAATATCATAATGATAAATGACCTTGAGGATGTTCCGGGACTGGGACGATGCATTATCACCGATGACGTTTATGGCGATTCGTTACGTAAACTTATCGACGAACGTCGCATAACGCCTGATATCATCCTGAAGTTGCGCCACCAGCTTGTCGATGCCATGGAATACATCCAGGATAATCACATCGTACACCACCCAATACGTCCCGAGACAATAATTTTCACCGAAAACATCGGTAACCTGAAACTCATTGACGTAGGCTTTGACCAGCGCGAGTACCTTGAACCTTCCGATGCTTCTGAAGATATACGCAATTACGGTAAAGTACTGCAGGAAGTCCTTGACTGCATTCCCGACAAGCAGCCCACTTTACGCAAAATAGCCGGACGATGCATGTCGGACAATCCACGGCAACGCTACCGCGACGTTCAGGACCTGAAACTGGCATTCGAACACCGCACAAGCAACCGGATTTACATCCTGTGCATAGTATTTCTTCTGATAATGATAGCGTTCCTTGCATGGTTCAGCACACCCTACCGGCCGGCTACGCCCCGGGACAAAACACCAATCGAAAACATTTCATCACCGTCTGTCAACCACGGTAATACTGAATAGACTCTGCAATCATGGCACTGGAAATAAGAAAAATAGAACCATCAGTGAAAGAACTCCGCAAATTCGTAAAATTCGGAGTGGATCTGTATAAAAACAACCCTTATTATGTCCCGCCGCTGATTCTCGACGACATCAATACCCTGCGTCCCGAAAAAAATCCGGCATTCGATTTCTGCAAGGCTCAATCATTCATGGCCTATCGCGACAACCGCCCCGTAGGACGTATCACGGGAATAATCAATGACTCGGTCAACCGGCGCACCGGAGAACGCACAGTACGTTTCAGTTTTGCCGACTTCATTGACGACACCGAAGTCTCCGATGCTCTCTTTAATGCTGTGGAAGAATGGGGACGGCAGAACGGCATGAATTCAATTGTAGGGCCCATGGGATTCACCGACATGGATCATGAAGGTATGCTTATCGATGGCTTTGAAGAGATAGGGACAATGGCAACAATCTATAACTATCCCTACTATCCTGAACATATCGAACGCCGTGGTTTCGTAAAGGATGTCGACTGGGTAGAGTTTCGCATAGCGATACCCGACAAAGTTCCCGACAAATACATGCGTATTTCCGAAATTGTACGTAAAAAATATGATTTACGCATTAAGAAATACACCTCACGTAAGAAACTGAAAGACGAGTACGGACAAGCATTGTTCAACCTCATCAACGAGGCATACGACGGACTTTACGGATACTCCCCACTGACCGAAAGGCAGATTGAATATTATATCGGAATGTATCTCGGCATACTGCGTCTTGAAGACGTAAGCGTAATAGTCGATGCCGGGGACAAGCTCGTTGCTGTGGGCATATCCATCCCGTCATTCTCCCGAGCATTGCAAAAATCCCGAGGGCATCTGTTTCCAACCGGATGGTGGCATCTGCTGAAAGCACTGCGAGGCAAGTCCGATACCGTCGACCTGCTGCTCATAGCCGTGAAACCCGAATACCAGAACAAGGGCGTCAACGCTCTGATTTTCTCCGACCTGCTGCCGGGATATATACGCAACGGCTACAAGTGGGCCGAGAGCAATCCCGAGTTGGAAGAAAATTCAAGCGTCCAGCTACAGTGGCAATACTTCGACTACCGTCAGCACCGCCGCCGCCGTGCCTACCGCAAACCACTGTAACGAGGACATGAGTTCTGCTATAATTGTACTATCGCTGATTCTGCTGAACGGAATCTTTGCAATGTCGGAGATTGCTATAATTTCCGCACGGAAAAGCCGTCTGGAAAGTGACAGCAAAAAAGGCAACAAAAACGCAAGGACTGCACTCAAACTTGCAACTGATCCGGATATATTCCTGTCAACGATCCAAATAGGGATCACACTCATCGGCATCCTGACCGGTATATTTTCAGGAGACGCCTTAGCGATAACATGCGGAAAACTGTTCATCCAATGCGGGATTCCGGCAAGCATCGCCATCCCCTCAGCCCAGACCGCAATAATCATAATTGTAACTTACCTGACAATCGTTTTAGGAGAACTTGTACCGAAACGCATTGGACTTGCTGCTGCCGACAAAGTCGCACGCATCATGGCAAGACCGGTATACTGGTTGTCATTAGCCACAAAACCATTCGTCTGGTTACTTGCACACAGTACTGCGGTCATTGTCAGAATTTCCGGTGTAAACCAACAGGACAATAAAGTAACAGAAGAAGAAATAAAATCAATAATTCAAGAAGGCACTGACGACGGTGAGGTGAAAAAAGTAGAACAAGACATCGTTGAACGCGTTTTCCTTATGGGAGACCTTAAAGTCAGTTCAATAATGACCCACCGCAAAGATATATGCTGGATCGACATAAATTCTCCACACTCAGAAATAAAAGAAATTCTATCCCGTGAACTGCACGACAACTACCCCGTTGCTGACGGGTCTCTTGATAAAATCATCGGAATTGTTTCGCTGAAAGAACTTATACGTCACAACAACACCGGCATAGACCTCAACCGAATGACACGTCAGGCTCCGGCATTTCATGAGAACATGAGTATCTACGACGGACTTGAACGCCTAAAAAAAGAAGATACAATAGGTTGTGCCCTTGTTTTTGATGAATTCGGCCGATGCGAAGGGATAATAACCCTACGGGACATCTTGGAAGGACTCATCGGCACCGTAAACTCCAAACATGACGAGCCCCAGATAATCCCAAGAGGCAACAATGAAGGATGGCTTGTCGATGGGCAATGCCCGTTCTACGACTTCCTGATATACTTTGAAAATGAGGATATAACCGATGATACCGACTATAACACTGTCAGCGGCCTTATATTGTCTCGCCTCGGGCACATACCAATATCCGGAGAATCAATAAACTGGCGTGATTTTACCTTTGAGGTCATTGACATGGATGGGGCTCGCATCGACAAAATCCTCGTCACCCGCTCCACATCCAACAACAAAATATAACTGCAACTATACCGTTTTCAACATTACAAATAATAGAGCGAAGATACATTGAGTAGAGTACCTTCGCTCTATTACAATAAGTAAACCGGCTTGTCAGTCGTTGGAAAAATCGATTTTGGACAAGATCCCGTCAGAGTCTGTCACTGACGGCTGCGCAACCTCCTGCACAGCCCTTGTCCCAGACTTGATTTCATCGGCCACTTTCTTATCACGATTGTACGCAGGAGACTTTTCAAGTTTCTCAACCACAGCATCATCATCCATCTGTTCAGGAGTAAGAATAATATAGCGTGCACTGTCCTTGGTCTTCTGCAGATCCTCGATTTTCTCCTGACCGTATTCGTCTGACAGTCGGGAACGCGAGTCCTTATCATTGTTCTTGGCTTTCGGCGAGAATATCTTTTCCTGTTCATCATCGCGTATAGTCACATCAAAACCCGATGCAAGAATCGTAATCTTCACCTTATTACCAAGTGTCTCATCAAATGCGACTCCCCATATCACATCGACTCCCGTATCAAGCTTGTTGACAAATGCCGTAAGTTCCTTGGCCTCATCCATAACGAACTCATCTTCTGCCTCACGAGAGAAATACAGGTTGAACAACAGTTTTTTCGACCCGAAAATATCCCGGTTCTTCAACAGCGGGGAGTTAAGAGCGTCCTCAATCGCCTTGGTAACACGATGTTCTCCCTCTCCATATCCACTTGAGATTATCGCAGCACCTCCGTTACGCAAGGTAGTGTCGACATCATTAAAGTCAAGATTGATGTGACCGTCACAGGTTATAAGTTCCGAAATGCTGCGTGCGGCAGTCGACAGTGTATCATCGGCTTTCCCGAAAGCATTGATGAAATTCAGGTCATGGTATATTTCGGTAAGACGCTCGTTATTTATCACCAGCAACGCATCCACATACTTGCTCATCTCATCGGCACCGTCAAGAGCTTTCAGTATCTTCTTCTCGCCCTCAAACAGGAACGGGATAGTCACAATACCTATTGTCAGCAACCCGCGCTCCTTGGCGATACGGGCAACAACCGGCGCAGCGCCTGTGCCGGTCCCGCCTCCCATTCCGGCCGTAATAAACACCATCTTGGTCTGGTCATCAAACAATTCGTTCAACTGTTCGGTACTTTCCTCCGCAGCCTTACGCGCAACCTCCGGCAGATTACCGGCTCCAAGCCCCTTAGTTATTGTAGGTCCGATAAGCACACGTGTAGGAACAGGTGAATTGTTAAGAGCCTGCTTGTCGGTGTTACATACGACGAACGAAACATTCTTAATCCCCTGCTGGTACATGTGGTTGATGGCATTGTTACCGCCACCGCCGACTCCTATCACCTTTATGATCGTATCTTCATTGCTGTCTACAACAAAGTCATAATTTTCTTTTATATCCTGGATTGTCATGTTACTTTACTTTTTAGTTATTAACGTTATCTTTCGTCGTCGTCAAATTCTTCATCATCCTCACTGATAAGCCCCTCGATACGCATTTTTATACGTTCGAGCAGACCCGGTCCTTTGGGAACTTTCTGCCCGGGATCGTCATCAGTGTCATCTGATTCGTAAATATCATCGGGTTCATCATCTCCTCCCGTTATCGGCACTGACATCTCCATACATTCAACCGGATTCATTCGCGAAGCCGCCATCAGTATCGCGATTACATCTACCGAATCATTAGGCTGTATACGGCCATCGGCAATAGGAATCATATTGGACGGAGCTCCACTTCTTACTTTCAGCTTGCTCTGAGTTTCCAGCAGGGCATTAAATCCTTTTAGCTTGGCACCTCCACCCACAACAACGATTCCTCCAGGAAGGTCGGCAGCTTTCAGTCCTGCATAGTTCACCTGCTCCATAATATTGGCGACAATCTCTCCTGCCCGAGCCTGAACATAACCGTTTATTTCGGATGTATCGATACCGTCAGCCGACGGTTTGCGCTTACCCGATACCGAGGCATTGGCATTCCCCACCGCTTTCTTTATCTCTTCAGCTCTCTCCTCGAGGAAATTCAACGATGTAATATCGCGCGTAATATTACGGGATCCAAGCGGAACCGTCACGAGATATTGCAACGAACCGTTTTTATATATCGATACCGTTGTGGTCTCAGCACCGAAATCAACCAGCATGCATCCAAGCCGTTTCTCGTCATCCGACAACACAAGATCGGCAACCGCCACAGGACGCACAATATATCCGTTAACCTTGAACTGTAGACGTTCATTCAGTACACGGTTGAGATTACGCTTTATCTGGGGCTTACATGACAACAGGTTGAGCGTGGCACTGATCTGCTGTCCGAAAGTTCCGATAGGATTGGACATTGACATATTATCTACCGTGAACTCTCGGGGAATCACCTCTACCACATCACGATCGGAAAAACCTGTCGCAAGGGCCTCGTTCTTGAGTTGAGAGACAATACGCTCTGTAATCTCAACCTCATCGGAATATTGGCGTTCTATCTCACGGGCGGATGAACACAACGAACGTCCACCCAATGCCACATATATCCCCCTTACCTTACGGGGAGAAACCCTGTTCTCTATCTTACGGATAATACGGGTGACACGGTTGCTTACCTCCTCGACATTCTGGATACATCCGTATCTCACACAGTCGATGAGCGGTTCTTCCTCTATTGCACGCACGGTCATCGTCCCGTTATTATCCACCGTCCCGACTGCTCCTTTCACCTTCGAGCTTCCTATCTCGACAGCTACTATATATTTTTGTTCCATATCGTGATTGTTAGTTCTAATATATTGATATAAGGTTAGTTATTTTCTTTTATGGTATCATTTTGTACAGGCTGTGACAATTGTTCAGGCGTGGCAGCAAGCATAGTGCCAATGTCTTGTGGCAATTCATTCTCGCTTTCGTCATCATATCTCACCTGCGGTTCTACAAGTTTCTTGACACGCCGAGTAGCTACTACCTGTCCTCGCCATTTCACCGACAGTGTATCATAAAAATCCCATCCTTTCAAAGGCAGTATCTCCTCATACATCCGGCGCAACCGGTCAAACTTATTTTCAATATCGCTGACATCCCCGAAATTAATGACATGCCCGCGTATCATCGGTACAAGATATATATTATTCCGGCCATCGGTCCTTATCATGGACACCAATGAATTCCATGTAGAGTCCGATGATATGTAATCGACAAGGGGAAGCAGGGATACGGCCTTATAGGTCGAGTCAAACTGTCCGGAAATCACCGGAACGTCAAGAAAATACCGGGCATCGGCTGTTATGCGCTTTCCCGCACGGTTGATATAATAAGAGTAATCCCCGTCAAATATTCTTGCCACCGGACTCATCGGGACAACTGTTACAACAACTTTTCCGTCACTGAGAATCACACATGATGCCGACTCTATCTTGTCTATCCGGTTCAGCCGGCGTTCAATGCTGTCGGTATCTATTTCACTTATCAGCATTCCGGTACAGCGGGACGGAAAATTATCTATCTCCCGTATTATCTCGGCCGTTGTGACAAATTTATTGTCAGCGGAATCGAGTATCACAACATCCATTCCGGTACAGCGGGCTCCTGCCGACATCTCTCTTGTCCATATAAACGCAAAGACAAGATAGGCAAGCAACACTACCGATAACAGACATTTAAACAGGATTCCCTTCATAAAACCTCTCTCAGCCTTTTATTTCACTACATATCGCCGGAAGATAATTACATATATCTCCGGCACCTACCGTCAACAGAATTTCAAAGTTACGATTTTTTATCGTCCCGGTCAAATTCTCCTTATCAATCATCACTTTATCCTCACAAGTGATACTGTTGAAAATTATTTCCGATGTGACACCGGGAATGGGTTCTTCCCTCGCCGGATATATATCCAGCAACAGCACCGAATCAGAAAGGGACAATGCCTTGGCAAATTCCATGGCAAAGTCACGAGTCCGGGAGTAAAGATGTGGCTGGAATGCAACAGTCAGATGCCGTCCCGGATACAACGCTTTTACCGAGGATATGCTTGCTTTCAGCTCATCGGGGTGATGGGCATAGTCATCGATTACAACACGTCCGCTTTCTCCCGGTTCTTTAACCCAGAATTCAAAACGGCGCTTTGCCCCAAGGAACGACTTCATCGCTTCCCGCATTTTATCGGGTTGCACACTTTCCGTAAGGAAACATGCCGCTATCGAAGCTATGGCATTCTCAATATTTATCTCCACCGGGACACCAAGTTCGATATTATCAAATACGCCCGCAGGGGTAACGAGATCAAAAACAATAGTACCGTTACCTCTACGGATATTCGTGGCATGAAAATCTCCACTGTCACGGGAATAGGTATATACTTTGACCCCGTCCTGCACTCGCGGCTTGACTTTCAGGCCTTCATGTATGACAAGACATCCGTCGGGACGTATCAATTCGGTAAAATGGGCAAAACTCTCAAGATAAGCATCCTCAGTCCCGTAAATATCAAGGTGGTCAGGATCCGACGACGTAATCACTGCAATATAAGGTGACAACTGGTGAAACGAGCGGTCGTATTCATCAGCCTCAATCACTGAATAGGGAGATGTCTTGCTCAGCAACAGATTACTGTCGTAATTTCGCAATATTCCCCCAAGGAAAGCATTACATCCCACTTCACAGCTATTCAATATGTGTGCGGCCATCGAGGATGTCGTTGTCTTTCCGTGAGTACCGGCAAAACATATCCCTTTAGTGCCTCGTGTAATCATTCCCAATACTGCCGCACGCTTCAGTATCTCAAAACCGTTTTCACGAAAGTAGCATAGTCCCTGATGTGAAGCCGGTATTGCCGGAGTGTACACAACAAGAGTGGTTACCGGATTCCTGAACATTTCAGGAATCAATTCCACAGCCTCGTCATAGACAATTTCAGCCCCCTCGGCAACAAGCGCATCGGTGAGCGCAGTACGGGTGCGGTCATATCCCGCGACATTACAACCCTGAGACAGGAAATAGCGCACCAATGCAGCCATTCCTATTCCTCCGGCTCCGACAAAGTATATATTCTTCTTATTCTCGTTCATCATTTTCTATCAAGTATATCATAAATTCGATCAACAATTTTCTCATCGGCATCGGGTAGGGCCATTTCATGTATATTTGCGGCAAGCAAAGCCCTACGTTGTTCGTCGCCAAGAAGCGACACAATCTCTTTGCCAAGTGACGCCCGGCTGTCACAGTCAAGAATCATGACGGCAGCATTTCTGTCGGCAAGAGCCTGGGCATTTTTGCGCTGATGGTCTTCAGCAACATTTGGTGAGGGGACAAGGATTACCGGAAGACCCACCAATTGCAATTCCGAAATAGTTCCGGCCCCAGCACGCGACACGACAATATCAGCCGCACGGTAAGCAAGCTCCATACGTGAAATGAACGGTACAGCCTGAACCGTATCATAACCGGCTGCCTTATCGGCACATTCCGTGGCATAAAGATTCCCGGTCTGCCACAATACCGAAGCTCCCGTTGCAGTAATATCCTTTAATGCTATAGCCACACTCTCATTGACTGTACGCGCACCAAGACTTCCGCCTACCACCAGGACAAGTGCCCGTTCAGGTTCGAAACCCAACGCCTCTTTTGCCTGAGCCTTCGTCACAGAAATATTGAGGATATCGGAACGGACAGGGTTTCCTGTCAATATTATCCTGTCAGCAGGGAAAAATGCGTCCATTCCGGCGTATGCCACACATATCGCTTCAGCTTGTTTTGCTAACAATTTGTTCGTAACGCCTGCATACGAATTCTGCTCTTGCAACAGAGTCGGAATCCCCTTCTTCTGGGCAGCTTTCAACATGGGACCACTCGCATATCCACCAACGCCCACCGCAATATCGGGACAGAAGTCCTTCAATACTCTACGGGCCATCATCATGCTCCTGAACAGCCGGCAGAGCACTTTGACATTACGCCATAAGCGCCGGCGGTCGAATCCGCTCACCGGCAAGCCTACAATTTCATATCCGGCAGCCGGAACACGCTCCATCTCCATGCGGTTTTCTGCACCGACAAACAATATTTCGGTCTTGCTGTCACGACGTCGTAACGCATTGGCGATGGACAGTGCGGGGAAAATGTGCCCCCCGGTACCACCACCGCTTATCAATACTCTATATGGTGTTTTGTTTCCCATAAAACCGTTTTTTTTTTAAAGTTGGGTTGGATTTTCAGCACGTACACTTTCCGGCAACGAATTAAGTTCCTGACGTATATCCTGACGTTTGCCGTTACGTACAGCATATTTGCTCACACTCAACATTATCCCGAATGCAATTGATGTCACCAGTATGGAAGTACCGCCTTTGGAAATGAGAGGCAACGGCTGTCCCGACACAGGAAATACACCGGTGACAATCGCCATGTGAAACAGGGCTTGAAATGCAATCATTACAGCCATTCCCATCACAAGCAACGCCGGAAACGCCCTGCTGCAACGGCTCGCTATACTTCCTGCCCTGGCAAGCAACCACAGATACAGCACTAATATGAATATTCCTCCCACCAATCCCATATCTTCCACAATAATGGCATAGATATAGTCTGTAAACGCCAGTGGAAGACGGGCAGTCTCTCGTGAATTTCCTGGAAAAACTCCTAAAACCCCACCATTGGCCTGCGCCATGTATCCATACATTTCCTGACGGTTCTTGGCTGTTATAGGCTCATCATATTTTTCAATACTGTCCTTCCCGAGCCAACGGTCTATACGGGCAAACCATGTTCCCGTACGATTCACCTCTACCTTTACCTGATGATGCGCCAACTCGATTTTTTCCTTACCTGACGATACATCCTTATCGTCATCTTCTCCTTTCAGCCACAATCCGCCTCCGGCAACCAGCACATACACGACCATCACCATAAGAAACTTCTTCCATTGCACCCCGCCGATAAGCATCATTGACAGACTTATTGCCATCAGCAATATGGTATTGGTCAATCCCTGATAAAAAAGCAAGCCTCCAAACAGGATTACCGCCGATGCCGATATGATCACTCCGGCATTGGTCACACCTTGTTTTATCTGCGTTCGGGACATGACAAGCGCAATGACAAGTACTGACGACATCTTTATTAACTCAGCAGGCTGAATGGCGACAAAAACAAGATTGAAACTGCGACGTGCGCCATTGACTATATCACCAAAAAACATTACATACACCATCAAAGCTACACTTGCCAATGCAAACAACGGTGTAAGCGGTATAAACCATTTATAAGAGACACGCTGTATCCCTATCACCAGCAGAAACCCCAAAAACAACATAAAACAATGCCGCAAAATAGGGCCATAGACCCCTGCCGATGCCACTTCACGGCTTGATGCGCTGTATAGTTCTATAATCGAGACTATACACAACGTGATATAGATCGCCCAGATGTGCTTGTCGGCATGACCATGCGGTATCGTTACGGTTGTCTTTTCTTTTTTTCCAGTTACAGTATCCATCGGTTGTAAATAATCATTTCATCTTCTTTACCGCTCTCTTGAATTGCTCTCCACGATCTTCATAGCTCCTGAAAAGATCAAAACTTGCACAACACGGTGAAAGCAGCACAGTGTCACCCTCTTGGGACAATTCACGGCAGGCATTCAGCGCCTCGTCAAGCGAATGTGTATCTCGTAAGGCTGACACCTTACCGGCAAAAAACTCCATCAGTTTGGAATTATCCTTGCCCATGCACACTATAGCCTTGACCTTCTCCCTTACAAGCGGTTCTATCTCGGTATAGTCATTTCCCTTATCCTTCCCTCCGAGAATCAGCACCGTATTATGGGGCATACTTTCCAATGCATACCAGCATGAATTAACATTCGTCGCCTTTGAATCATTGATATATCTGACACCGTCAACCGTATCGACATATTCAAGACGGTGCTCAACCCCTTCAAAATCCGACAAGGCACGGCGTATATCATCTTTCTTCACATCGAGCAGACAAGCCGACAAGCCGGCAGCCATTGAATTGTACAGATTATGCAACCCATTGAGCGACAGATCGGCACGTGGCATCCTGAATGACGTGTCAGGGGTATTTATCACAAGTTCATGTTCGGCATCGATATAGGCTTTCGTTCCCTCCTCCTCCATCTCGGCAAACGGAAACAGCATAGCCTCGGTCTCTATCTGCTGTAACTGGGCCTTTACAACTGGATCATCTTGCCAGAAGATGAAAGCATCCTGCGGAGTAAGGTTCCTGATTATGCGGAACTTGGCGTTCACATAGTTCTGCATTTTATAGTCGTAACGGTCAAGGTGATCCGGCGTAATATTCAACAATACGGCAATGTTAGCCTTGAATTCATACATGTTTTCGAGTTGGAAACTGCTCAACTCTATCACATACACATCATGTTTCTCATGAGCGACCTGAAGGGCAAGACTTTTACCGACATTCCCTGCAAGCCCCACATTTAACCCGGCTTTTCTCAGTATATGATACGTGAGAAGCGTAGTGGTTGTCTTTCCGTTACTGCCGGTTATACACACCATCTTGGCATCGGTATATCTTCCGGCAAACTCAATTTCCGATATCACCGGAATATTTTTGGATGCGACACGCCGGATAATAGGTGCAAAGGGAGGGATTCCGGGGCTTTTTATCACCTCATCGGCCGCAAGGATACGGGATTCGGTGTGTCCTCCTTCTTCCCACTCTACCTCAGCCTCATCAAGCATAGTCTTGTATCGTGGAGCAATCTGTCCCATATCGGAAAGAAACACATTCCAACCCTTTACCTTTCCGAGAATTGCAGCTCCCACGCCACTTTCCCCGCCACCAAGCACTACAAGTCTTTTCTGTCCCATTTATCTTATTTTTAAAGTCACAAATGTTATTACTGCAAGGAATATACCGATAATCCAGAACCGCGTAACAATCTTGGATTCCGGAATTGCCCGCAACGGTGCCTGAATAATGGCATCGATTCCGCTATTCCCCGGTTTCTGGAAATGATGGTGCAACGGTGTCATCTTGAACACACGCTTTCCTGTCCCGCTCTTGCGTTTGGTATATTTGAAATAGGCGACTTGCGTCAACACCGATAAATCCTCGACAAAGAAAATGGCACATAGCAACGGGATGAGCAGTTCCTTATGTATCAATATGGCAAATACCGCTATTATCCCGCCTATGGTAAGGCTTCCGGTATCTCCCATAAATACTTGTGCGGGATAGGCATTATACCACAGGAATCCGATCAGAGCCCCGATGAACGCGGCCATATACACGACAAGTTCCTCACTTCCCGGGATATACATTATATTGAGATAGGACGAATAAATTATATTCCCTCCCAGATATGCCATAATCGCAAGTGCCGTGCCGATAATAGCGGATGTACCGGTGGCAAGACCGTCAAGACCGTCGGTCAGATTAGCCCCATTGGATGTTGCCGTAACAACAAGTATCGTAACAATAATGAACAATATCCATCCGCCGGTCTGTGCATGATCTCCCATCCATCGGGTAAGATAAGCATAGTCAAAATTATTGTTCTTGACAAACGGAATAGTTGTCTGTGTCGCTTTTATGTTCTCCTGTTCGTATGTAACCTCAACAATCTCATGATTGACAACATTTTCCACCTCGCGGTTCTCTCGTATCACAATGTCAGGACTGAGGTACATGGTAAGACCCACTATCAGTCCGAGCCCCACCTGCCCTACAATCTTGAACTTCCCTTTTAACCCCTCCTTGTCCTTACGGGAAATCTTCATATAGTCATCAAGAAATCCCAATGAACCGAGCCAAACGGTTGCCACAAGCATCAATATCATGTAGATATTGCCAAGATTACCAAGCAACAGACAAGGAATAAGAATGGAAATGATAATGATGATACCTCCCATTGTAGGAGTTCCGGTCTTTTTCATCTGCCCTTCAAGACCGAGATCCCTGATTATTTCACCCACCTGCATCAGCTGCAACTTGTCTATGATGCGACGACCGATGACAAGAGCGATAAACAACGACAGCATCAGTGCCGCTCCCGAGCGGAACGTGATGTAGTCCATAAGACGCGCACCGGGAAAATTCAGTTCTTCCAATAAGTCAAAAAGATAGTATAACATTTATCTTCTGTTTATTTTACCGTATAATTTACAATTGTCAATTCTCTCAATCAAGGCCAAAGACCTCCCGCACCACTTCGCGGTCATCAAAATGATGCTTTACTCCTTTTATCTCCTGATAATCCTCATGTCCCTTTCCTGCAATAAGGATTACATCACCTTTTGCCGCAAGCGCGGCTGCCGTACGTATTGCCTCCCTACGGTCAACAATGCTCAACGTCCTGCGACGGCAGTCATCATCAAGCCCTGCCTCCATGTCGCGTAATATTTCAGCGGGGTCTTCATCCCGTGGGTTATCCGATGTCAGTATCAGTCTGTCACTGCGCAATGACGCTTCACGAGCCATGATAGGACGTTTTCCCTTGTCCCTGTTTCCTCCGGCTCCCACTACCGTTATTATGCGACCCGATGTCCCGATCACATCACGTATGGCACTAAGGACATTTACAACGGCATCGGGAGTATGGGCATAATCTACAATCGCCGTACAGCCTTCAGGCGAATGAAAAGCCTGGAAACGCCCTGCTACCGGGACAAGACGACTCATATTGACAAGTACCTGTTCCGGATCCCAGCCTATCAGTATTGAAGCACCGTACACGGCAAGCAGATTATAGGCATTGAAGCGTCCGGAGAACAACACCTCGACCTCATTGGTATTAAAAGCCATCAGAGTACCGTCAAGACGGCTTTCCACGATACGCCCCATAAAATCGGCACGGGTACGCAGCGAATAAGTCCTACGGGCAGCCGATGTATTCTGCAGCATGACTTCACCCACCTTGTCGTCAGCATTCGACAAGGCAAATGCCGATGACGGAAGGTTATCAAAGAACGACTTCTTTGCAGCGAGATAAGCGTCAAATGTTTTATGATAGTCAAGATGATCACGTGTCAGGTTAGAAAATATTCCACCGGCAAAGTGCAATCCGGCAATACGGTGCTGATGCGCAGCATGTGAGCTCACCTCCATTGCCGCATAGGAACATCCTACCTCCACCATGCGGTGAAGCAGTCCGTTTATAGTGAGCGGGTCAGGAGTAGTCTGAGTCGCAGGGACAGCCTCTGTTTCCACATAGTTGCACACCGTAGACAATAATCCGGCTTTGAAGCCCATGAGCCGGGCCATCTCATAGATAAGGGTAGCCGTTGTGGTTTTACCGTTGGTTCCCGTAACGCCGATAAGCTTTAATTTCCGGGAAGGGTTTCCCCACCATTCTGACGCAATGATACCCAATGCTACAGCCGAGTCTTTCACTTTAACGTATGTCACCGCAGCATCAAGCCGCTCGGGCAATTCCTCGCATACCACAGCAGCAACCCCTTTACCATACAGTTGGGGAATAAATGAATGCCCATCCACGGTGACACCCTTGACCGCAATAAAAAGTGCCCCGGAGACAACATTGCGCGAATCACTTGTCACAGCGGCAATTCCTATATTTTCATCCCCTATTGTTTTTTCAACCGCTACGGATGAAAGAAGTTGATACAACAGTTTCATATTTTCGCTACAGTTATTATTTATTCTACCAAATTCAATACCACTTTACCTCCTGATTCAACACGCGTCCCGGCTGGAGGTATCTGCGATGCAACATATCCCGAACCCGAGAATCCGACATTGTATCCCGCTTTCTCAAGCACAGCAATTGCATCTCGGACTCCAAACCCTACCACATCGGGGATACCGCTGTCAATAGTATAATCAGGCATAGCAAAACGTTTTATCGATGAGACCGAGAGACCTCTACGGAAATTGTTATGCTTTGCCGTATTCAGTGACGCATACAACGTAGGTACCGTTCCGGGATTCACTTCAGCCATATAATCGGAATAATTATCAAGCATACCTCGGGAGAACATTTTCAATGCGACATTCTTCAGGACCTGTCCGCTTGTACTGGCTGCCCCGCGGGGATACTGCTTGGGATTACATGTAAGCACGATACACGAATACAACGGCTTGCGGGCAGGGAAAAAACCACAGAAAGCAAGACGCTTCTTTGATGTATCATACGCATGTGTCGCGGTATCTACCATATAGCACGTACCGGTCTTGCCGGCAATCTCGACATATTCGTTGCGCAGCAGCCGGCCCGTTCCGTGATCGCCCCATACAACATCGCGCAGCATCTCGCGCATCTTTTCGGCGACAGATTCACTGCATATACGGTCACGGATATACGTGACAGGCATCAGGGAATCCTTTCCTTGCCCTATCAGTTCCGCAACAAGACGGGGACGCACATATTTTCCCCCATTTGCAATCGCATTGTATATCGATAACGTATAAATTGGCGGTATTTCCGTGGCATAACCGTAACACATGCGGGACATCGAGATACGTCCACCCCGGTTATTGGGAAGACTGTCAATACGCGGGACACGCTCACCGGCAATACCGGTATTCATCGGTTCAAGGAAACCCATCCGTTTCAGACGCGAATAGAATCCGCCGGGATTATTATCGTACGCCTTAGTCATGATTTTCGCCATACCTATATTGGAAGACCGTTCAATAACCTCCCTTACTGTCAATGAGGAAACTCCATGAGCATCGGTAATGGCACGTCCTCCGGCGTATGGGAAAGCACTGCCGGTAACTATCACCGAATCGACATTCTTCACGATACCGTCCTCCAGCGCAATCATCATCGACAACGTTTTTACTACCGAGCCGGGCTCAAATCCGAGTACGGCACGGTTCATGCCTTCAACAAACAACCCCGTACGCTTATCCTTTTCGAGATTGGATATTGCCTTGATATCCCCCGTGGCAACCTCCATAAGCACGGCAACCCCCCAATCGGCATCACACAGTTCAAGAACTTTGTTCAACTCGTTCTCGACAATATCCTGCATGTTTATGTCAATGGTGGTACGCACATCATACCCCGGGACGGCCGGAGTATCGGCCCATTGCACAATATCCTTAGTAAGCGGGACACGCTTTGCCACTCCCGGGATTCCGTATAACAGGGAATCCAGTGCCTTCTCCAACCCGGAGATACCCCTTACCTCACGGTTTTTCTGTTCGCTAACGATACCCACACTACGACGTGCCATATCACCGTACGGATTTTTTCGACGCATACGTGTCTCCTTAATCAACCCGTTGCGGTTAGCGTTCTTTATGTTGAAAAACGGGAAAGTACGCAACAGCAGATAATCGGCATAACTTATATTACGCAATATGCGGAATGAGCGCGGAGCCGATTCCGGGGCATATTTAAGCGGACGCCTGAGATATTCTTTCCATTCATCCCGCGTCCTGACAGGAAAGTGCAAAGCAAGACTGTCTGACAGCGAATCAAGCGCAAGCACATAACGGGACCGCATGAAACGTTCACTGCGAAAATCCATGCGCACTGTATAATAACGCAAATCAGTTGCAAGCACACTGCCGTCACACGCCAGAATGTTCCCCCTGTCAGGCTTAATCGGGTCGACACGCGAAAGTTCTTTCATTGCTTTTGCATTCCACTTGTCGGCCGACAGCACTGTCGTATCAAAGACCTTCGCGACAATACATGCCGAAAAGAACAGTATTCCGGCAGTAATCAGCGCGTAACGGAACAGGATGTGGCGGCGGTTGTCTTTCTTCATTATCGTGTTTTATTGGGTATCATAAATGGCGGACGCTCCTGCACCTGAAGGTTAAGGCGCATCGTATCCACAAGCTGCTGCATTGCCGATTCACGTATACGGCTCATGTACTCACTGCGTACCCTCACACGCTCGGTCTCGACAATCTCAAGTTCCTGCTCCAGCGCACGTATTTTCTCCATACGTGTCTGGCATTGGTATTTATTGGTAATATAAACGAGTATCATAACTATTACCAACAGTACTTTAAGCCAATTTCTGGCAAAAAAATCGGTTGACAACAGCCGCCCATGCAACGCACGCAGCAACAGGGTGTCGTTATCCTTCTTTTTTCCGGTTTCCGTATCGTCCTTTGCCATCGGTTTATCAATCAGAGTTATCTCGTTTTTCTGCGATTCTCAACTTTGCGCTACGCGAGCGTGGATTGCGTTCAATTTCCTCGTCAGACGGGACAATAGGCTTGGATGTAAGCAATTTCAATGGGGACATCACTCGCCCGAAGAAATCCTTCTCCACCTCACCCTGCATATTCCCGCTTCGCATGAAATTCTTCACCAGACGGTCTTCCAGCGAATGATAAGTTATAACCACCATACGCCCTCCAGGTTTCAGCACCTTCAGAGCTTGTTGCAGAAAACTCTTTAACGCATCAATCTCGCCATTAACCTCTATACGTAGAGCCTGAAACACCTGAGCAAGTTCCTTTTTCTCCTGTTTAGGATTAACAAACGGCCTGACCACCGCAAGCAGGCGCTCCACCGTATCGACAGGAGACTCATCACGGGCTTTGACTATTGCCGACGCCAACCGGCGGGCATTCTTCAACTCGCCGTAGAGATACAGCACATCGGCTATCTGCTTTTCACTGTATTCCGCAAGGACCTTTGCCGCTGTCAATTGAGACCTTTGGTTCATACGCATATCAAGCGCTCCTTCCCAACGGAAAGAAAATCCCCTATCCTTATCATCAAAATGATGGAACGACACCCCGAGATCTGCGAGTACCCCGTCGACACCGTCTACCCCATAATAACGCATGAAATTACTCAGAAAACGGAAATTGCTATATACAATTGTAAACCGGGAGTCGCTGAATGCATTGGCAACAGCATCCTCATCCTGATCAAAAGAATACAGGTGTCCCGAAGAGCCAAGACACCCCATAATGGCACGCGAATGACCACCTCCACCAAATGTGGCGTCGACATATATTCCGTCAGAAACTATTCCAAGTCCCGAAACAGTTTCTTCAAGCAACGCGGGAATATGATAAACATCTTGAGGCATAGCGTATTCGACACTTATTCCTATGATAGGTTAATTAGCCGTAAAGGTAATTATTTTGTATCGAATTTACATAACCAAATTACACTTTTTTCACCCCTTTTTTCAAGAAGTTATCAACACCCCGTCAAACACCGCATGAATAACGGGTTTTACCCCTAACGACACAAACCCTCACAGCGTTTGCAAATGTAAATTCGTGACATCACCGTGGACTCAAAATCTCAATCAGTCTGGCAACCCCCTCTGTCGCCGTCATTTCAAGCACCGTCACTCCAGACGGGACCGGAGCCGGTCTCGGATCTATATAGTAAACCTGAGTTCCATGACCAAGATAATGCAGGAGTCCGGCAGCCGGATATACGTTCAGCGAAGTCCCTATAACAACGAATATATCAGCCTGTTGAACAAGTTCTATCGCCGGTTCGATATTCGGTACCGCCTCCTGAAAGAACACGATATGAGGACGCACAGGATCACCGTATTCATCACGGGTATCAACCGATGTCTCGATATTATCGGACGACAAAGCGTATATCCGGTTTTCGTCAAGCATTGAACGCACCTTCATCAGCTCCCCATGCAGATGCAACACGGATGAGCTTCCGGCTCGTTCATGCAGATCATCAACATTCTGCGTAATAATGTGGGTCTCATACCATTTTTCAAGCTCCACAAGCCCCAAATGACCGGCATTGGGACTGGCGTTAAGCAATTCCTTCCTGCGCATATTATAAAACCGGTGCACAAGTTCAGGATTACGTTCAAAACCCTCGGCACTTGCCACATCCATTACAGGGTATTTGTCCCACAATCCGCCACTGTCGCGAAATGTAGCGATTCCGCTCTCGGCACTCATTCCCGCTCCTGTCGACACAACAAGTTTTCTTTTCATAACAATAGTCTTTTATTATCCAAATATACGACAAATCACGCTTTCATGTTACGATTTTAAAAATAAATGTCGTGTAATTGGGAAAGAATGCTTAATTTTGCACCGCGCATGAAGCGTAGCGGATTGATACAGTAGAGATTAATCCGGCTTATTGTTTAACTAACATTACCTGTTTTGGATATAGACCCTTTACCTGCCACATCTCCATTATTGGGGATGATAACGGCAGCTGTTGACATTGTAAACATCCCTGAATTCGGACTCGGACAGATTGTCGCACTTGTCTGTGCATTCATAGCCCTGATTATATCAGGCTTCATTTCAGGAAGCGAAATCGCCTATTTTTCTCTCACGCCATCACAATGCGAATCCCTTGACGAAACGCCTAAAGGGACTATAATACGGAATCTACTCGCCTCTCCCGAGCGACTGCTCGCTACAATACTTATAGCCAACAATCTGGTAAACGTTACAATCGTGGTGCTCTGCAATTACGCACTCGGCCCGATATTCGAATCCCTTGGCGAGATCCTGAGTTTCATTTTGCAAACTATCATCCTGACATTCCTGATCCTGCTGTTCGGGGAAATACTGCCCAAATTATATGCCAACAGCAACTCGGTAAAATGGGCAAAATTCGCCACCGGCGGCATCTCGGCAGCTATATACATCTGTTATCCGCTATCGTCCTTGCTCGTACGGAGTTCGTCGATTGTAAATCGGGTAGTCACAAAGAAAGCAAGCAATATATCTACCGACGAGCTGAGCCAGGCTCTTGAGATAACCGACGTCAAGACCGATGATGACAAGGAAATGCTGGAGGGCATCCTGAAATTCGGGGATACGACAGCAGCCGAAATCATGACACCGCGAGTCGACATTACCGACATAGAGCTGAATTCCACATTCGAAAGCGTCATGGACATCGTCCTTTCAAGCGGATATTCCCGCCTTCCTGTCTACGAGAACTCCCAAGACAACATAAAAGGGATACTGTACAGCCGCGACCTGCTACCCTACGTAGGACAGGCGACTGAAGAATTTGATTGGAGGAAACTTGTGCGCGAGCCCTATTTCGTCCCCGAATCCCGAATGATCGATGACCTGCTTGAAGACTTCCGCAAACGTCGTATCCACATGGCGATAGTCGTGGATGAATTTGGCGGGACACAGGGAATCGTTACTCTTGAGGACGTCCTTGAAGAAATTGTCGGAGACATCAACGACGAATATGACGAAGATGAACAGACCTACAAACGGCTGCCGGACGATACCTATATTTTTGAGGGGAAAACCTTGCTGAATGATTTTTTCCGCATCACAGGGCAAGATGAAAACGAGTATGCAAAGGTTACAGAAGACTCGGAAACCCTCGCCGGAATGCTACTCTCCATAAAAGGGGATTTTCCGAAAGAGAAAGAGTCCATTGCCTACGGACACTGCCGGTTCCTTATTCTCGACATCTCCCACCACCGTATCACAAGTATCAGGGTTAAAGTAATGCCCGACCTTCAAGCATAGGCACCATGAGCAAGAGAAAAGCCAATACTTTTACGGCAGCCCTTACCGTGGTTACCTTGTGGACAGTAGCGTTCTTTTTCTCACTGCTATTCATCGATTGCGTCAACAATTCGGGACACGACATCGCAACTCCACGTCGTACGGCCTATCCTCGTATTGAAATCTACGATTCCGTCTATCTTCCTATCGAATCAATGCCCATAAACATAGAAGTCAACGCCCACACAATACTACAAGAGGATTCCTTACGCGACAATAGCGACGGAAGCCGCTGGATAAATATCATGTACCCGGGCTACAATGCCACACTACACTGTACTTTCACCCCCGTCAATGCAACAACGGTAGGGACCGTTACCGGCAACCGCAACGAACGCATGTCCTTGAATGCGGGAGACCTCACTTCGGAACTTACCGAAATCACCACCCCTCACGGTACAACAGGACGGATATTGACCACCCCCGAAAGCACTGTGACCCCATTACAATTCATTGCGACCGACAACCGTTCATGGGTGTTCTCCGGAGCATTGTATCTTACCCGACAGCATACAGGCAATATCGACTCGATTGCCCCGATTCTGCACAGTGTCCGGCGCGACATCGTACATTCAATACGTAATCTGCGCCAGAAATGATAACGACATGATAGCAGCCTCCGGAATATCCATTCACTACAAATGCATTCCCGATGACATATCCCGCCTGTTGGAACATGCAACAGCCGAGGATTTGCAGGACATATCAGGCATAAAGTCCGTCTCACGGCAAGCCGAAATAATTGCCACACGACTGCTGGCTCGCGAAATGTTTCCCGACAAACAAATTGTTGCCATAAGCCACCATGATGACGGAAGCCCCTACATCCCGGAATCAGGATACAATATCTCAGTATCACACTGCAAGGGCATGGTTGCCATCGCGTGCCATCCACGATATAGGATAGGAATTGACATCGAACGATGGAGAAACTCCCTACTGAAAATAAAACCACGATTCCTTTCTACCGAAGAAATGGAATTTTACGTGACCCAAGACAAATTACTTCTTGCATGGACAGCCAAGGAAGCAGTCTATAAGGCTGCCGGATGTAAAGGCCTGGACTTTGCCAACGGAATCTCACTGCCTCTATCCGCAACCGATAACACCGCCACGCTCCATCTTCCCGACAGGGATATTCATTTCTCGCTATATACCCGCTCGACCAACGGTATTACAACCACCGTCGCTGTCCCGTCTATTCCTTGACCCCATAGGCAAGGTCTCCGGCATCACCAAGCCCGGGCACTATATAAGAATGGGCATTGAGTTCGTCATCTATTGCACCGGTCCACAAGGTTGTCTTCTCTTCCGGAAACGTCCGTTTTACATAATCCACCGCCTGACGTGAAGCAATAACCGAAGCCACATGTATGTGAGCAGGATTCCCTTTCGTCAACAAGGCACGGTAGGAAAGTTCCATCGATGCACCCGTGGCAAGCATGGGGTCAGCAATAATAAGTGTCTTTCCTTCAAGACACGGGGAAGCAAGATATTCGATGTGGATATCAAAAGTTTCAGCATCCTTATATTTACGATATGCCGATACAAAAGCATTCTCCGCATGGTCAAAATAATTCAGAAAGCCCTGATGAAACGGCACTCCGGCACGGAATATCGTTCCAAGCACAACCTTTGTATCCACCACCTGACATCGGGCAATATCAAGAGGGGTTTCCACATTAATATCACGGTAGTCCAACTTCCGGCTTATCTCGTAAGCCATTATTTCCCCTATACGTTCGAGATTACGGCGGAAACGCAACATATCCTTCTGTATTTCAACACTGCGCAATTCCATCATATATTGGCTCACCAATGATGTCTTTTCTGAAAAATTTATGATTTCCATATCGGGCAATATATTTAAAACGACTGCAATATTCGGAAAATTTGGCAGTTTTACCAAATATTGCAGCCTGTTATTCCTATATCCGCAACATGCCTACCGGTTCTTGCTTCCGAGGCGCTTTATTGTCTTTGCAAGCTCATAATTAAGAGCATCTACTCCGGAATCATAATTTTCAAGCTGTGCCACAATTCCCGACTTGTCATGATACATTGTGTACCATCCAAGTGTTTCTGCAGCAACAATACGCAGCTCCATAGGACGGCTATCGTCCTTGACAAAATCCACCAGCATTCCCACCCCTTTTTTCACAGGATGATTGCGATAACGACTTATTTCGGTATATATCCAGCTTGACTTGCTTTTGGGATCATTGATTATTTCCATATCACTGACCGCACTTTTTGCTGAATTATCTATCTGATTGACCAGTTTTTCAATGACATCGCGATTGTACAGATCATACTTTGCAGCCTGTCTGTAAACCTCTGCCTTGGTCTTTTCATAGTCAAAGGCATCAATTCCTGCAACCAACTTGAAACGGAAACGTTTTTCATGATGACGCTGCAAGTATCCGTTAACCCAGTCAGGCATCAATTCCTCAGCTCCGTTTCGTTCCACATATTCCCCGGCAAACCGGCGGACAAGTTCATAACTGTCATTCAGTGCCGCCTTCAGCACCATTACCGACTGTAAAGGATAGTTCAACGCAAGTAGACGCATAGCTTCGAGACGCACGACATAACTGCCTGAACCGAAATAAGTCTCCTGTAACAATTCAGGCAAGCCCGCATAATCGGCATTTGATAACTGACGTAATGCCAACGCCCGCATATCGGGCATCGGATGCTCAAGCTGTTTTTTCCAGAACGATACATCCCTTGCTTTCAATACCAGCAATTCATTGATATCCTTAGTTTCTCCGCTTGTGTTGGCAAAACGCATTGTAGGGTCTCCTATAATATGGGTTTCAAGGAAACAATTCAGCCTGTTGAAATGACCGACACGCATACCTGCAGCCAGAAGCCCGAGAAATTCATCAGGCCACTTGTCCTGTATCGTATTAACTGAATTAGCCTGTGTTGCAACAGTTTTACCCCGACTGAATATATACGAGCCGGAAAGATTATCTTTCTGATGAAAAGATCCGTTAAAACATGCGTCAAACACTATAAACCGAGCATTGGGTACAATGTTGCGTACATCATCGGTGTGTACATCGAGATGATAATTAAACACCGAATCCCCAGCAATCTTAACCGAATCAAAAGCCTCCTCGCACCAGCTACGGGGGATATCAAGAGTCTTTGCATAATAATCGACAGCCTCTTCCCGTCCTTTTTTCTTTGCCATTGAGGGAACTTTACTGCGCACATACAACTTGATATTTTCTATATTATCCTGCACTGAATTGGCACTCTTATATCCATTAAGATACTGCGCGTCCACTCCTCCATGATGATGAAACAACATCACATCAAGATCCTTCTGTTGCACCTCATTAAGATACAGATTTTTGGCAGGGAAAGAGAATCCGAAATCATAGAACTTGACAGTACCGCCAGGGTTGAACAGCTGCGGCAATTGTTCCCGTAATGCAAGATGTTCGCCACTCCATGCAACCATATCCTCAGAGTTATATCCATGTCCTCTGGCAACACTCAATTTGTCGAAAGGATTTTCAGTATTCTCTTTTTTGTCCGACACTATCTTTCTGAGGAAATCCCGTAACATTGCATATCGGTTCACACCGTCAAGCTCCAGCGGTCTGATACGCCCCGAATAGATGTCAGGCGAGATATACTGGCGGGAATCCTTGGTCAGCGAATAATAATGATAGGATGTACGCAGGCTGTCCTGTTTCAGATAGTCAAACTCAAGACCGAAATCATCATAGTACCGGTCAGACGGCACACTTGAACGATGCCACGGATAACGTGTCTGCCTCATCTTAAATGCCGAACATAAGTGTTGCGCATCACGTATCATGGCTATAGGTACATCCCCTATCAGTACGCACCCTTCCAGCGGACTTTTTTTGTCAGCATGTAACTTTTTTAGTATTTCACGTATCGGTGTCGGGGATTCCCAGTCATCAACAATGATATATGTGCCCAAACCTTCACTTTCCACACTGCCACGATAAGCCTCTATCTCACTTTTTGCTTCTTTATAGCTTGTCTCATCTACAACAATGGCAAATGTCGTTTTACTTTTTACCGACGGATCTATAATGGTCTGAGCTTCCACCCCCGACCACACTGCCACATACGCAGCGATTACCAATAATATTCTTTTCATCATTATTTCTTATACACTAATTTCTTTCTTTTTTCTAAAAATTACATCCTGCACTGACCGACAGAAACGAGCGGCCGGAGAAATAATGCCCTGATGCTATCACACGATCAAAGCCTCCCTTGACAAACAGGTTTATTTTTTCTCCTTTCCTTACCTGTTGGGAATAGGTAACAGCACCACCCATTCTCCAATAGTCACTGTTCAGATAACAGGCATCGACCGTCTCCAACCCTGTCACACTCACATAATCGGGATTGCTGCCGCCATAATAGTATACCCCGTCGATATTACAGTTATACACGGCATGAATATCAACAAGCAACCGGTTGTTCATATTCTTGCCAAGCACTATATTTTTCTTCCCACCCATGCTAATTCTAAGGTTTTCCGACATCTTTACCGAATAGGGGAGCAGATACTCGTCACTCCGTTTGTTGTAAGCGATTCCCAATTCCGCTTTCCAGTCATATTCCTCTCCCCGATTCCTTATAAACGAATAATCCACCCCGGCTATGCGTGTCTTGTAAGTAGAGCGTATGCTCTTATACAGCTCTACCCACCCCGATTGTGACTCACTGTTGTCACGTTGAGAGACATATTGGATTCCGTCAATATGCCTGTCGGTATATGACGCTTTAACGTAATGGGAATATCGAGCACCTTTGCGATAGGCCGTAGCAGAAACGACAGCGGATCTGTCCTTCACCCCGGCATCCTTTTTAGGCACGGTAAAACTCTGCTCCACATTCTCGACCTTGACATCATATCCGCCCTCCAAAAGCACATTCCATGCCTGCCCGGAAAAATTATACTGCAAAGCACCACCAAGCATGTCGCCATAGTAATTGGTCTCGCGTCCGTCACCGATATCTTTGACTGCCGTCCCGAGCCCATACAATATATAGAAATCCTGATCGGTATAGCTATCCTCATTCTCCATGCGTGAATCCTCTTTTACCGATTCATACCGGAATGAAAGTCCCAGTTTGTTCCCGTCATTTATCTTGTATGTTACACCAGGAACGAGCTTCAAGGTATAGAAACGGCTGTCGACACGCGGATCCCGCTGTTTTGCGGCAATAGAGGCCTGATATTCGCCATCAAGGCCGAAAGCCCAGCGTCCTCCGACAAGCGGGGAAGCTACACGAAATGCAAGGTCATAATACTGATTTTTCCACTTGCTGTGATGTGAATCGATTATATAGTAGGGCATTCCCCTGAACGGATCGGTTATCGATGCATTATATCCTGCATCGGTCATCGTCCGTTGTACAAAATTGAATGAGCCCCAGACATAGAGATTTTTCAAATCCACGAATCCCTCACTCGAAACCTCTATATCCGTAACCTCCTCCCCTTCCTGTGGACGATGATAGTCACCATCCTGCATATCATACGACAACTCCAGATTTGAGAAATTGGCAACATCATCAAATACCGTACCTGCCGCATTCCGGGAATTAAACCATAGCCTTTCCATCTTTATCTGTTCCATCGCGGCCGGAGAATTTCCCTGAGCAACAGCCAATACCGGCATGCTGACTACAAGAAATGACAATACAGTCCTTATATCTGATCTTTTCATACTTTTCCTGACTAAAACGTTATTTCATCTGATGATTCCACGACGGAGTTTTCGCCCCGTTCCGTCTCAACTCGGGAACGACCCCACGTTCAAAATCATCGGTACTGTTATTGATGTCCTGATAAATAAACGAGCCGTCCTCCCGCACGATATGATTCCCGTTATCGTCGGTCGAGATCTTTCGGCAGACACCAAGTCCGCAATACGTCGAGCCGACCCACGTCATTCCGGCATCAAGCACACCGGGAACACGTTTTGCATTCACCTTTGTCTCGTTATCGATTGCCTCAACAGCGTCAAGTACATAGTCAATGGGGATTTTTGCATAAAGCGTACTTTTGGTACTGCTCAAATCGGTAGTACTCATATTTTTATCCCCTACAGGATCCCAATTAACCCCTTCAGGCACCTGGAAAATTACGTATGCTCCGCCAAACACCGGTGTCAGATATTGTTTTCCTGTCCCCTTTTCTGCCTTTCCATTATAGAACACGTGTAACATATCTATCGCCGGCTGGTCGGGGATACTGGCGTTATCCATATTGAACTCAAATTCGGCACTGCTCGTGTTCACAGGGGAATTGGGATTATACTGTTCCAATTGTTGATTGGCGGCAAATTGTGCCAATACACATGACTCCCCGGGCTGTAACGGATAATCAGTACCATTTCCCGGGAATTTCCACACCCGTTCGGCATACGCGTATTTATTCCCGTCAGCCTCCGGCCACACGGGCAGTGTGGTTGTAGCTCTGCCGGGAGTAAGATTTGCAAAATAAATTCCGTCAAGATATACTGTCAGCTCCGACGAATTATTGTATATCTCATAAAACTGATCCCGGAAATACACGGCATTAAGCGGTGTGCGGCTTCCGGCATAGTATATCTCCTTGAACACAAGCGGGCTTCTTTTCAATCCCTGCAAGACAAGAGTCAACGCCTGATTGTCTTCAAACAGACCTTTATTGATGACACTTCCATTCACATAATACTCATTTTCATCATTGTCAACGGCTTCTCCGCTTACGACAACCGAATACATTCCCGGAATTACTCCTGATATCGACACGTTCTGTCCGTTGAATTTCTTTTCATAATGGACACCCTCCTCATAATTGTCGAGCTTCAGTTTCAATTCTTTAATCTCGGCAAGATCATCAATATCAATATCCATTGACACATTCACGGTTATAGGCGTTATATTTTCTGCGTCAAACATATCGCGATACTCATCGCACCCTGCAAAAGCTGCCGCCAAGAGCAAGGTGCACAAACATTTTCTCATATTTTTCATCATCTTTTTCATTTTTTATAATGTCAATGACAGTTCAAGCCCGAAATAGAACCTGTTATTAAGTGATACATAAGTCCCGGGGCTACGTTTTGACTCTACGCGCGGATAACTGCGGAACATGTTGTTGGCAAAGAACGACACCCGCATCCTATCACCAAGTTCCTTGGTCACATTTATATTGAAACAGAAGTATGGTTTATAACTCTCCTTTATTGCTGCCGAATGATTGGCATTCTGCAACATATAACCGTAACCGTCGGCTTCCAATTGCTCTGTTGTTCCGTATTTGCCCGGTTCAAACCAATTGACACTTGCATCTTCAAGTGCGATATATCCCAACGGGATGGAATCGTTGCCGAATGTTTTCCAGTTGGACTGCTGCCATATCGCCTGGGCTGTCAGAGTCACGACAAAACCTATCTGCGGAATATTGTGGGTGGCACGTAAAGATGTGACAAACTGCTGACGGTAGGACTTTGTATCATCCTTACTGTAGATAGCCACCGGCTTTCGTGACGATGCCGCACTGCCGCTGTTGTCATAGAAGTCATACCCCTTACTCCAACTTTTGCTCCGCATCCATGAACCGTTGAACTGGAATGAAGTGCGTATCGCATCTATCCTGCCGATATTCAAGTCAAATTCTACACCTTTATTCTCAACATTAAGATTGTTGGTAGGCGTATAATGGCTGCCTAACACCGGAAGCGAACTGCTGAGTACAATCTGACCGGCATCATTACGCGTATATTCGTTAAACGTGAACGGATGGAACGTGTCAAATGTGTAATCGAGCGAATATCCGTTTTTAAGCCGTTCCCGGAATGCAACGACAGTAAGATTGGATTTACCTGCATTCAGACGGAAACCTAATTCGGCCTTATAGTTCTTGGCTATCTTCAGGTCCCGGTTCTCCGTATTATATACTTTGGTCGTAGTTATAAACAGGCGTTCTCCCTCAGGAATATCCCCATTGCTTAATTCATCCATGTTTATATACTCATAGTAGGCATTCTCGGGATACAGATACAATAAAGTAGGCATTTTGGCAGTTACACCGTAGCCACCCTGTAATGACAGGATTCCGGGAACCACATCGACCGTTGCATTGAAACGCGGGGAAAGAGCCGAACCGACAACCGATGCATTGTCAAAGCGCAATCCCGCCTGTAATTTCAGTTCATGCTTGCCGAAATTCCAGTAAAAATTTTCTTCGGCAAACGCCCCAACCTGACTGATGAACGGAATATCGCTATAAGGTCGCGGACGATAGCTGCTATTGAGACTGCTGTTGTTACGCAACGGCGGTGTCGACGGGTCAAATGTCTTTCCGTCACCTACATTACCGTCACTCTTGAAATCTGCACCCAAAAGGATACGGTTGCTCACGTCTCCCGACTTTTTGAACAACGTAGCGGTCAACTTGGCAAACACATTCACCTCCCGGCTGTCAATGTCATAACGTCCCTTATAGCTACTGGGCAGATATTGGGCGTAATTCCCGGCATCGGCTTCACCGAAATCAGTTATCTCGTTCCCTTCGGCATCATATACATGCTGTCCGGCAATATTGCTCAACACGGCACCGTCGGTTGTTGTCATCGAATATGGGGCATTGGCCGAAGAATACACTGTCTCGTAAAAACTCTGTTTATCGGTATAAGTTCCCGAAAGCACATACCTCACTGATTGCAGCCAACCCTTGTTGATATTCCATGTACCATTGGTATTCAATGTGAATCCCGCATCACGACCCGATGAAGCAGTCTGCGTACGCTGGTCATCGGGATTAACCTCACGCTCATCCTTGCCATATATGAAATCAAAACTCGTGTTGCTTCTCAACTTATTATCAAAGAATGAATTGGAATACATCAACTTGGCTGTGGCACGCTGATAGTGCATATAGGAGGCCGTAGGTTCTTTGGTATTATAGGCATAATCGGCACTGAAATTCAATGCACCGCGTTTTTTGCCCAACTCGTAGCCGCTACCCACCGACACTTGGTAGACATTAGGGTTAACCTTGGCCTTAATCCTCAACGGCTCACGCCCTGCCTTGGAGTGGATGATTACCGCACCCGATGTCAGGTCTCCATATTCCACCGAAGGGATACCCCTTATAATCTCGACCGATTCTATATTTTCAGTGGAAATACTGCGTACATCCATTCCTCCTGACGGTGACGCGCCGCCACCTATAGCACTTGCACCACCATTGACAGTAGGGTTGGCCGCCGAGAGATTGGCATTGTTGGACACCGGGGCTCCATCGCGTATTATTGCCGTCCCGAGCGCGTTTATAGCCTCCTCATCGCCACCGGAAGTGGAAATCTGACGGATGTTGATCTGCCGGGCATCATTCAGATTAGGTTCTGATGAGACACCTCCTGGCAAAAGCGACATCAGGTCATGCAGGCTCGTCGCTTGCAAGTGATCCATCGCAGCACGCGATATGTTTGATGCGGTTGAACGCCCTGCCTTGTTAGCCGACGCTGTTACCACAACATCCTTCAGATGAAAGTCCTCATTGACCATTCTGAAATCAAACCGGGATTGCTGATGCAGATTTACCACTGTGTCAATAGTCAACTTCCCGATAAACGATACCGTCATACGGACCTTTCCCGGCGGTACAGAAAGGCTGTAATTTCCATCATCACCGGTAGTAGTACCTATTCCATAGTCAGGGAACGCCACCGAAGCAAATCCAAGGGGCACAGCTTTGCCTCCTGACTCCGATTCATAGACCGTTCCCTTAACATTAACCGTCCTTTTATCCTGTGCATGTAACTGAGCCGTCATCACAAGTAACAGCAATGCGATTGCACCGAACCGCATCACATGCCGTTTTAGATTCTTCATGTGTAATAATATGGTTTCTGTTCAGATTGCAAAGATGACAAAAATCAGGCAATAAACCAATCGCTAAAATTAGGTATTTTAATACATTATGAATATTTATCAACTGCGGCGCACCGTATTTTGGTATTTATATAGGAATTAAGTTGTACCTTTGCCGTGTTATGAAACACTAAACCATCAACCAATGTCAACTTACACAGAAGACCGACGCAAAGTCACTACCCATCGTCTCACAGAGATGAAACAACGTGGCGAAAAAATAGCGATGCTCACCGCCTACGACTATTCAATGGCCCGACTCATTGACGAAGCCGGAATGGATGTCATTCTTGTGGGCGACTCGGCATCAAATGTCATGGCCGGAAACATGACCACACTCCCCATCACTCTCGACCAGATGATTTACCACGCCAAGTCGGTGATCAAAGGGGTGAAACGTGCACTTGTCGTGTGCGACCTCCCGTTTGGCAGCTACCAGGGAAACTCCAAGGAAGCCCTTGCTTCAGCAATACGTATCATGAAAGAGAGCCATGCCGAAGCCGTAAAGATGGAAGGAGGTTCGGAGATACGCGAATCAATCGAGCGTGTTCTATGCGCCGGTATTCCGGTAATGGGACATCTCGGACTGACACCGCAATCAATCAACAAGTTCGGGACATACGCTGTCAGGGCAAAGGAGGAAGCCGAAGCTCAGAAACTCATCGAGGATGCCAAAATGCTTGAACAGATAGGATGTTTCGCACTCGTTCTTGAAAAGATTCCCGCTGCACTCGCTACAAAAGTGGCTCAGGAAATAAGCATTCCGGTAATAGGAATCGGAGCAGGTGGCGGTGTCGACGGACAGGTTCTTGTAATGCACGACATGCTTGGGATAAATAAGGGGTTCTCACCCCGTTTCCTGCGCCGTTATGCCGATCTCTCCACCATAATCAACGATGCAGTCGCCCATTACATCGATGATGTAAAAACCCGCGACTTCCCCAACGACAAGGAACAATACTAACCACAAAAAAGCCAGAGTTATTCTCTGGCTTTTTTGTCAAGTAAATCTACTCCAATAATATCACCTTAGCAACGGAATTATCCATATCCGGCATCGTTCGCCCAACCGGAGCTCCGATATATGTCGGATCACATACGACAAATTTTCTCCCATCTATCGACAGATAGTCACCTTTTACCATTGTGGAGAACTCCACAGCCGTTGCCAAATGACCCGGATAATACACTAACACTACACTAAGACCGACCAGATCTCTCACTAATCGCGAAAATAATATTGACCGGTCTTCACAATCGCTATATGGATAGAATAGAGTTTCATCAGCAAAAAAAGCTCTGTCATAACCCCATATTTTTGAATCATATCCATATACAAATGCCGTCTGTACGAAATTCAGCAATATTTCCACTGACTGTTGTTGCGTCTTTCCTGAAATGGAATTTTTCAATCGGGGATATAAAGACAGCCGTGCTTGATCGCTAATAGGAGTATTAGCATACATTGCCCATTTTGTCATAAAATTATTTCCTACTTCCGATGCCGGGTATGTCCCGTAAAATTCAATCAGATTTTTATTGGTTGACACAACGGCATTGGCTTCCGCATAGCGTTTTGAGGACAACTGCCTATCCGGCGTGTTCTCAACGCCCAATTTCGGTATCCTTGCCATATATAACGACAAAGGCTGTTCATTGGGAAATGATGCATCGTTGACGTATATCCTATCTTCATCACAATCGAGAGGATAATAATTGGCTCCATCAATCAGAAAGTAAGAATTATCATACATGACATGCCGGCTGGCATATAACATATACAACCGCTTCTTACTATTGGCAAGCTTCATCTTATATCCTGATTGGCAATAAACATAGGCCATCAGCAATCTGGCTTCATTACAATCTCCCCCCATAAATGAGCGGGACATTTCCCTAAGCATCATCAGATAACCCCAATCACACAACCCACAATCCTTACGGATTTCAAGACAATCGTTTATCAGATTATTGTACTTCTGCTGAGATAGGATTTTCCATCCCGCTGCAATTGCATTGCCATCACAACCTTTAAGAGTGAATCGCATGTTTTTTGCCAATCTCACTTTCATGTCCGTAC
Source organism: Muribaculaceae bacterium (assembly GCA_017462345.1). Taxonomy (GTDB): domain Bacteria; phylum Bacteroidota; class Bacteroidia; order Bacteroidales; family Muribaculaceae; genus RGIG4079. The sequence continues at coordinate 246,679 of JAFTRI010000023.1, read as the reverse complement.
CATAGAATGAAAATTTATGCCATTCATCCACTACCGTGACCGGTTCAATAGGTTTCACAGGTAGCGGTTGTGGCTCCGGCGGTTGTGGCTTTACAATATCCTTAAAAGGCAACGGAGTATCTTTTATCGGAGTTTCATCTTCTTGGTAAGGCTTGGGTGGAACAGGTTTATCGTCTTTGGGCTTATGAGGAGATTTAAGGGCATCAAACTGCTCCCACGATCTTTTCAAAAACTCGGCATAATCATCATTTGCCTTTTTTCTGAAACTCTCATATTCAGACAGAGCGTTCTTCTTGAATCGCTCAAATTCTCCACTCATTTTCTCCCTATAACTGTCATAGGAAGGAGTGTTCGCTCCCGCAACAGCAGTTGTAAAAGCGAACAACAACACCTTTACAAATTTAATTTTCATAAACTAACCAAATTAATACCGACCTGTCGATATTACCCAAGAAATGGATATTCCCAATTTGTTTTGCTTACTTTTATACTCATCGCCCAAATACCTATACATCTTGTGATCAGTTATTCCGCGTGAATATAATGCAGTCAACATCACTGATTTAATTCGGAAATCCAATGCTATTTCACCTGAGATATTGAAACGTTTCGGCCATGCATCATCTCCATAAGGAACTGAAATATCATCATACCCGACCTCATAATAATCATAAGAATATGTATCAGAGTCTGAAGAGGGAGCCGACAATGTTCCTGCCACAGCATAATCAAACCCCACTCCACCATGAATAGCAATGTGACAGTTCTCGCCAAGACGGAGCCTGTAATATGCATGCACAGGCAAGTATAGACAATGTTCTATCGCCAGTTCGTATGGATCCCATTCACTCATATCAGTTGATGAAAAATAAAGTTCATAAGACAATCCTGTATAAAGTCCTAATCCCCACTGAAAGGCAGGAGTAAAATGGAATCCAAAAGATAAGCCATGCATTGACTTATTTGGCTCGCCCCAAATATTTTCTTTTAGCTTTTCTCCATATCCGGTTGTTACATATTGTTTCGAAACATAACCTATTGAAACACCTGCGATTGTAGGATTGAAATCCCTTTCCCACGGCCACGCAAAAGAATGTGAACTCTTCGATGAAATATCAAAAACTTGTTTGGTATTCATGCCGCTTTTCACCTTGATCTTTCTTTTCTTACTGTTGTTGTAATGAAACATTTCCATTTCATAAGTCTTGCCTATCGGATATGTCAACTGATAGGAAGCCTGATTTGTCGGAGTTATCTGTTTTCCATCAACATATAATGTCGCGTTTACCGGATTTCCGCCATAAGTAGCCGACACCTGAAACGTCTTTTTCTTTATTGGCTCCAACTTTATCTCGTCCACTGAATTTTCATCAACAGTAAAATCCTTGACATCTGTTTCTGTCGGACTGATTATAGCCTCCACTCGGTATGAGCCATAAGCCAAATCCTTATTCAGCCGTCTGTTCTTGTCGTTATAGGCCTTTCCAAGCTCGGTTTCTTTTCCATCTATGTATAATTTAATAATCGCACCCTCCGGATCGCTTGTAAATTTTATATTTTTCTTTTGTCTCAAGTCATACGGTCCGAATTTCGTATTTGTCTCCGTGACATCAATTGTCTCAGTAACGTAAAGTTTTCCTTTATAGCTTATTTTTAATGTGTGCTTACCGAGAGACACTCCGTGTATCTGATCTGGGGTCACGGCCTTTTGTCCCGTTTCAATTTCCACGACAACACCGTCGCGAGGAAGCGTTTCCACGTTTAATGATACCGTCTTATTGTTTTTCAGCACAATTTCATATACGCTTTTTGGTTTCAAACGGTCAGAAATTGTTTGGGTCGTGGCATTTCCGTTATATTCTGCTGTTATATATGTTGCGGCAATAGGATCACACCATAACCATATCTCATTAAGTCTTTCCAATCTGGAATCGTCCACCCGTACATAACCATTTGATGATGTTTTAAAAATCACTTTACCCGCATCAACCATAGGTATATTTTCCAATTTTACCCTTATCAGTGCTGCATCTTCGTCTGATTTTGAATCTGAAGGCCAGTCATTTCCGATCATTTGTACAATCAGGTTAACCCCTGACTCATTACTTGCCTCCTTGAATGAATGGAACTCCAGTTGCTGTGGATTTTTGCTATGGGCAAAAAGGACTCCGACAAGGCACATCGCCACTAAAATTATTCTTCTCATAGTTCTTATTTATTTTACATAAAATACTTTTTTAAAATCTTCATAAGATATGACATCCTGTTCCGGCTGCCACAACCGCACTTCAATTATAGGATACTTTCCCTGCATATTAAGGAATAGTGTCAGATAGCCCCTGTCAGAATACTTAGGAGAATCATAAAACTGCCGTATCTGTATAGCAAATGCAGCATCGTCTCTTAAAACTCCATTGGTATTGACTACTCCGGTTATATTATTTTCAAAAGTCAAGTGAATATACTCCCTTGTATCAAAGTGTCTTTTAAGTTTCTTAAGATACTCTTGCTTGGTATGTTTCACGTACCTCACATTCTTATTTCCTCTAAAATCAATCTCTCTGCCGTCATTAAATTTCCCGATTGTCGGCTTAAGAACCGCCCCGGTAATAATCAATGCACTGTCAGAAAATATACTTGTGAGATAATCATGTCTTTTCAAAGCAAATGCCGTCTGATAATCCTCCATAAACTGCAGAATGGTATATCGGCTGATTTCGCCCCATGGGGACTTGGCATTAAATATATCATCTTCCGCCTTTTTAGTCAATCTGAGTGCAATCGACTGGATTTTATGGCTTATTGGATTGAATCTGAACACCAGCTTTTCCATATAAGTACGACCGTTGCTGAACTTGATTTTTATATTGCAGGAACGGCCCAACACCTGATCTCCAGCTTTAACGAACGAGTAATCTTGTTCTCCCGAAATCGTAACACGTCCCGTCTTTGTCAACAAAGTATTGAACATCTTGTACCCGTCATCGGTAAAACAACTCCGGGCAATATCGGGTGATGATTTTATGATAGCGTTTTCTACAAGAGATACTGCTTGCATATATACACGCGAATCTTCAACCTCATCTTCTTTTATACGCTCACGAATCTTAATATTTTCGGGTAAGACTTCCTTATAATCCGACATTGGTTGTCCCGTATTGGCTGTTTCTTTGGATTTTACTGCCGTCATTTTGCCTTTTTTGGCATTTACCTTAACCGGAATCTCGACCCTCGAATCAATGGAATAAGCCTTTATCCCTTTAATTACCGCTTCCAATTCCTCATTTAGATGTTTAGCCTCTTCTGCAAATCTGTATTCATAGCGCAACATTAACTTGTTATTCTTAGGTAGTTCCACCAGGTCAAACTCGCCAACACCATCACGCACAGCCAGCGGTCCGATAAAGGCCTGTCCATTATCATACCTCAACTGTAACGATGCCACATCATGATCAAGATAAGTGAAATGCATACGGGCTGTATGAATCCCGTTCTGTTCCTTGCATTCAACAAGCTCAGCCTTTATCCCACTCAGAACCGACTTGATTTTTGCCGGCAGCTCAGCCTTGCACTCTACATTTTTCCCTCCAAGTTCTACATATACCGGCTCGGTGTGTGATTTACTTAACATCAAAGCCCAATAATAGTTACGCAAAGCATCGTCAATCTGTAATCTCGATTCCGCATTTTGTCCAGCCTTTACAAGATCAACGATACGAAGCCTTTTGTCGTCCTGCATCTTCTTGACATCATCCTCGTGTACGTATCGGAAAATGCGGCATTCAGGCTCGGGAGCAAGTTCAAGCATTCGGCCATTGGAAATGGTATTGGAAGTAAACGATGATATAAATACTCTCTGTATTTCATCTCCATCAATCACGTCTGCCTTAATAAACGTCCATATCTGACTGCTCAATTTTCTCAATGCGTCACTATCAGCCTCGTCAAACGTAGTGCCAATTCCTTCTGCCCAAATATATGCAGTATCTTTTTTTATCTTTTGAATATCAACTTGCGCCTTGACAGACAATACCGACAAGGCACAAGCTAATAGTACTATTTTTTTCAGCATGGGTACAACTACTGTTGGGCTTTTTGTTTTGCTAATTCCTCCTCTACACGTTCACGGAACTTATTGAAATCATACTGCATTTTCAATCGTTCATCGTCTGATACTTGCTGCTTGGCACGCTGAGTAATTTCATCTGCAAGAGATTTTCTATCACCTTTGTACTCAAGACAGACATATACATGATAGGAACCGTCAGGACGCATGAAACGCTCTGTTTTTATAATTACCATATTTTTCACAACCCCCTCGGCAATATTAATAGTCATATCATTTGACATCCCGGCATTATCTGCTCCGGCATTATTCTCATATCTCACCCCATCTTCACTTTGAGCCGTCTTTACGGCACTCTCAATACTTCTCCTAAATTGTGCGCGGGCTTGTGTTTCCGCAAATGCCATTGCCCTTGATTCACGTGTGCTCACCCCCTCTCCGTATGCTCTGATATCCGGTTTTTGGTGTTGCAACTCGATACATTCATTGTCAGCTAATTTCATTTCCGGTGCAACATTCCATTGGGACTGCTGCGGCTGAACTGACGCCTTCTTTGAGCCTCCACAACTGCATAAAAGCACTACGATAGATACCGATACGAGAATCTTACCTAAATTTTTCATAACCGATTATAATTTTTAGTATTTCCGATGATTCCCGGCTCGGAACAATATTTTTGCAATATGTTTTTAGGGTTACACATAAAAAGAAAGCGTGGGAATCAGCACTGTAGCTCGTTCCACGCTTCGAGGCCTTCGCATTGCCCAATCTGTCAAGAACGAGCAACGTCGAAGCCCACGCCGATATGTATAACCGCACCTTGTATTTCTACAAAGCACATCAAGATATTACATATCCCGCAGACATCTACCGCTGCATTGTTTTTAGACAGATTCAAAGTTTGCGAAGTTTCGAAGCGTCAAAACAAAACGTCAAGTAAACGTCTTTCCTATTATATGACTATCCCACCCTCTCCCTCTCTTGGGATACTTGGCGTGGAATATTTTGCAAATATAAGCATTTTTTCAGATAACCATTCCGTCATCTATTTCTATTCTAAAATTTTATTCACACCATAGAATCTTTGTAACATCTGACAGCAAATCAAAATCATTTAATCTCATGGAGATTTCGGTATCCTTTTTTAATTGCAAGTTCGGATACTCTTAAGGGCATAGACTTAACGAGCGACGCCACATCCCTTTATTTTAGAATGTGGCGTCGCGATATCGTTGTCAGTCCGGGGTTCAGGCGATGATGTCGAAGCCGGTGTAGCGGCGGAGACATTCGGGAACAACGATTCCCTCGGCTGTCTGATTGTTTTCAAGCAGTGCCGCCATGATGCGCGGCAGGGCAAGAGCCGATCCGTTAAGCGTATGGCACAGACGGGTTTTCTTGTCCTCCCCACGGTAACGGCATTTCAGACGGTTGGCCTGATAGGTCTCAAAATTGGAAACCGATGATACTTCAAGCCAACGCTGCTGTGCAGCCGAATATACCTCGAAGTCAAATGTTATGGCCGATGTGAAACTCATGTCACCACCACACAGGCGCAGGATGTGCCACGGCAACCCGAGTTTATCAAGCAAGCCTTGCACATGATCCTTCATCTCCTCAAGCGCAGAGTATGAGTTTTCCGGCTTCTCGATACGCACGATCTCAACCTTGTCAAACTGGTGCAGACGGTTCAGCCCCCGCACATCTTTGCCGTAACTCCCGGCTTCACGACGGAAACATGCCGAGTAGGCACAATTCTTTATCGGCAACTGACTGTCATTAAGGATCACATCACGATAGATATTGGTTACGGGGACTTCGGCCGTAGGGATAAGATAGAGATTGTCAAGCTGGCAATGATACATCTGCCCTTCCTTGTCGGGAAGCTGCCCGGTACCGTAGCCCGAAGCCTCATTCACCACGTAGGGCGGCTGTACTTCAAGATATCCGGCCTTACCTGCCTCATCAAGGAAAAATTGGATCAAGGCACGTTGCAAGCGTGCACCCTTTCCGATATACACCGGGAAACCTGCTCCCGTAATCTTCACCCCGAGATCAAAATCGATGAGATTATATTTCTTGGCAAGATCCCAATGGGGAAGTGCATCAGCAGGAAGTTGGGGCATGTTCCCACCGGTTTTCTCAACCACATTATCCTCAGCGGTCTTACCTTCAGGCACCATGTCGCATGGAATATTCGGAATTGTCAGAAGAATGTTCCGTATCTCGGTTTCGATACGTGCCAGCTCCTCGGCAATTGCCTTCTGCGATTCCTTAAGCGAGGCAACAGCAATCTTGGCCTCCTCGGCTTCGGCTTTCTTGCCCTCCTTCATCAGCTTGCCGATAGTTGCGGCATACTTATTGAGTTCTGCTGCCTGATTATCATTTTTCAACTGGGACTCACGACGTTGAGTGTCAAGCACCAATATCTTCTCTATCGCTTCCGTCCCGTCAAAACCCTTTACCGCAAGTTTCTTGACTATCAGAGCAGGATCTTCTTTTATCTGTTATATTGTTAGCATCGGTATTATCTTTATTTTGTTTACGCGAGAAGTTCTTTTACTTTAGCCGAGATGGCCTTGCCTTCGGCACGTCCGGCAAGCGCCTTGGAAGCGACACCCATCACCTTACCCATCTCCTTGGCCGAGGTTGCACCCACCTGCTCTATTATTTTTTTCAGCTCGGCAGTGAGCTCCTCCTCGGTAAGCTGCTTAGGAAGGTATTCCTCTATTACAGCAGCCTCGGCAAGTTCATTTTCACTAAGGTCGGGGCGGTTCTGAGAGGCATATATGCTCGCACTTTCCTTACGCTGTTTAACCATTTTCACAAGTATCTTCATTGCGGCATCGTCGCTTAGTGTCCCGTCACCGCCCTTTGCTGTCTTTGCTTCAAGAAATTCTTTCTTTACGCCACGCAGCGTTTCAAGACGCACTTTATCACGGGCAAGCATCGCCGCCTTAATATCGGCACTGATTTTTTCAAAAAGATCCATAATTCCGCTTTAATTTATTGGAGGACAAAGATACTACAAAAATCCGTCGGACAACACATCTGCATTGAAAAAATGCGCCCCGGGGATTCCAGGGCGCATCAGTTCACCGGTCTCGACTACCGGTATCAGTCAGTCCAGGAAAGATTCCAGATGGCGACACGCTCCTTGTTACCGGTTTCGGCACCCATCGCGTCATTCACAATCTCGACCGTGAAATCTCCCGATATATTGACATCCATCGTGTATGTGTAGACCTTTTTCTGCTCAATCGATGTCAGTGTTACAGTCTCGGTCTTCTTAACCACACCGTCCTGCTTCACGTTAACCGTAAACTGGCACTGCTTGTCGCTGTAAGCAAAGCCATAATTGAATGTCAACTTCTTGATTCCACCGGTGAGAGCCGGGGATGTCAGCTTGCCCGGTGCGCTCACCTTGCCGTTAAGGTTTGCGGCAAGAGTACCGTCCTCTCCTATAAACGAGAAATAAGGGTTGGAGTCATCACCAGAAGTTCTTCCGCTTAAGATATTGCCGTTTTCCAAAGTCCATCCGGCAGCGGTGCTGTATGTGCCGTAACTTGATTTGGGACTGCCATCGTTGAACGTGTTGAAGTCAGCTGAAGTTCCGGTTGCCGGAGGCGTCGGATCATCGGGAGTGTCGCTGCCGCCTGATATACCGGCTTTCACGTTATCGATACAGTAGGTCATCGATTTAGCCGATGTCGTAGCAGTGTAACGGAAGCCGATATATATCGTTCCAGAGAATTCGTCCAGCGAGATTTTGCCCGAAGAAACGAATCCGGAGTAACCGCTTGCCGGAGGTGTTGCCAACTTACATTCGAGCTTGGTGAGTGTAGCAGTTGCCGGATCATTGGTTGTCATTGCATACACCTCAAACGCACCACCCGAATATGCGGCCTGAGAGTCAAAACTAAAGCTCTTTTCAGCCATTCCGTCCACTTTCAGCGGGGGCGTGATCAGCCAAGAGTCGTATCCGTTACTGTCGTCAGTACCCTTGAAGGCCGTACATGCGGCATAAGTATTGTTGTCATACGATGTAAAGTACCAAGGTCTGTCTCCAGCAACAACAACCGATGTCCAGCCTTGCAGCTGTGAAGCATCGGAGATACCCTCAAATGTCTCGTCAAGCATCGTCACCGCACCAGCACCGGCGAGCTTGAACTCAGAACTCGTTCCGTTGTTTCCGGTGATCCCGTAGGTGTCCATATATTTTCCAAGGTTACCCCTGAGCATGATTTCCTTTCCAAGATTATCGGGATTATCGCGAAGATTGGCATATTCACGGAGCTTGGATTCCGCGGGAAGCGATATTACAAGACATTGTGCAATGTCCCTGACATCGGCACTTCCGGCAATAACAAGTGTATTGTTCATTATGTCTTCATGTGCAACCCAATCTATGTCTTCATTGGATTTAACACTTACTACCTCAGAAGCAACTGCCCCGACGATATAGCCCTTAACCCACACATCAGAAACCTCTGTCCCTGCATTTTCCATATCGATAGCTTGCGGCACGGTGTATGGGTTATCCTCCGTACCAAGGTTAATTGTCGGATTTCCGAAGTTCATGCAGTCATCGGTTGAGCGTAGCAGCAACTGCCATGCATCATCATAGTAACTGAGAATACCGACTACGTCACCGTAACCCTTCGGCAACTTGTCGCTCCAGAAAGTAGCATAACCACTGTTGCGGACTACAATCTGGTTACCGTGTTCATCATAAAGGGTACGGTTACTGTTTATTTCCTTTCCATCGGTATAGCTCAGTGTCCCTTTCCCGTCCTCAAAGCGAACATTATTGAAACGCACAAGACGGCTCTGCCATTCGATCATCTCCTCCTTGTCACTTACGGTGAAAGATGCGATTCTGGCAAGTTCGACAACCGCAGGTTCGGCATTTCCCTCGTCAGGCAGCCCGTTCAACTGGGCATGCTGCGAGAAGAAAGCCATAGGCATGAAAGTTGCCTGCTCGCCATACACTTCGTCGTTGTCGGGCCATCCCAACTGCTGAAGCCCGTTGTACTTACCGATATACATATCCGTTACATCGATAACGACCTCCTGACCGACACGATAGTTGTTATACAAGCCGCTCTGGTTGATAGACATGGCCAATGCGCCTGTCTCGTCCTGAATCACAAGATTCTTATAGATATTACCCGTGCGGTCGGAACTTACCACATATCCCGATATAATGACATGACTGCCGTCCTCCTTGGCTCTGACAGGAGCGATGTAATTCAACCCGTCCTGCCAATACCCGGTTTTAAAATCCCTGATTGTAGTATTGGCGGTGAGGGTTGCACGAGGAGCTACCAGCCCGGGATTGTCAAAGTCATCCTGACATCCGGTAAATACCGCTGTCAGGAGCAATAGTCCTATATATGATCTTAAATTTCTCATAGAGCAAATCTGTTATTGTTATCACTTCTTAGAATTGGCAATCATCGGTATCACGCAGTAAGAGTTGCCATGTGCCGTTAAAATAGCCGAGCACGCCCGTCACTGTCCCATTACCCGACGGAAGAACTTCACCCTTGAATGTCGCATAACTGCTGTTACGCACAATGATCTTGTTGCCGGAGGAATCCGTCAGCGTGCGGTTGGTGTTGGAAGAACCTGCATACGGCTGACCGGCTTCAACAAACCGGACATTTTCGAATCTCACAAGCCGGTTCTGCCATTGTCTCAATGCCTCAGCCGATGTTGCAGCATTGATGACATCGATTGTTGTTGTAACGGCCGTGACTTTTGAGGCATCGTCTGTCCCCACAACCGTTACACGGGACTTAAACGCCGAGAGAGCCATACGCCCGGTCTGCGGAGTCCCGTTGTATTCGCTCTCTGCCCCCATCTGCTGCAATCCGGCATACTTGCCGATTCCGGCACCGGTCATATTAATCAGTATCTCCTGTCCGAGAGGATAAGTCTTGTACAAATCGTAGCTGTCGATGGATATCGACAATGCACCGGTCTCATCCTGAATATACAACGCCTTAAATATATTGCCGGTCTTGTCTGAGCTGATTACACGACCCTTGATGACAATATCACCACCATCAGCTGCCGTACCCACGGTCTTGTAATAATTGGTGGCATCGTCCCAATACTCGGCCTTGAGGTCGGCAATGGTAGTGTTGGCCTCGGCAACAGGGACAGAAGAAGAACCGCCATCCCCTGAGAAACCGATGCAATCGGTATAGTCCCGAAGGAGAATCTGCCAAGTCCCATTATAGTAGCCGAGTACACCTACCACACTGCCGGTTCCCGCGGGCAGCGTCCTGCTATGGAATGTCGCATATCCGCTATTACGCACAATGATCCTGTTGCCGTCGGCATCCAGAAGTGTCTGGTTGGTAGAAGACGCGACGGTGGGACTTTCGGCAAACGGGGCAACTCCGCCATTCTCAAACGCCACGTTGTCTATACGTATCAGCTGGCTCTGCCACTGGCGGAGTTTCTCGGCATTATTGCTCCTTATCGCATTTATTTCCGGAATGGTAGTGGTAAACGTATCAATCAGCGCAAGATTGGGAAACCCGTTGACATGGGCATGTTCCTCAAAGGCCTCAAGCTCCATGAAAGAAGCCTGCGGAGTACCGTTGTATTCACCCGGCGAACCCACCTGCTGCAATCCGGCATACTTGCCTATATAGGCATCGGTCAGGTCTATGACCACTTCCCCACCGACTTTATAACGCTGGGCTAAGCTGTCCAAGTCACCGTTATCGACCGAAAAAGTCAATGCGCCGGTTGCATCCTGGATATAGATGCTTTTGTAGATATTTCCGGTGCGGTCCGAACTGATTACGCGACCGGCAATAATCACATGCTCGCCATCCTCTTTCGTCCCTATCTGCTTGATATAATTGGTGGCATCGTCCCAATACTCGGCCTTGAGGTCGGCAATGGTAGTGTTGGCCTTGAGCATCGTCGTGGGAACATAGTAAGGCGGACATGCGATATCCTCCTCACATGCCGTAAATGCTCCCGCCATCAGGAGCAGCGACGCTACGTATGATTTTGTAAGTTTCATTTTTCAGTAATTCTATTGTTGATTAATAGCTCATAAATCAGAATCTCACGCCGACATTGACAAACGCCTTGATGCCCTGTGCATAAGAATATTTATTGGGGTATTTATTGATATCGTAGTTACGGCTGTCGAGACGGTGCTGCTGGTAGCCGTAGGTCTGTATCTTACGGTTGTTCAACACGTTGTTCACGCTCACGTTGATATTGAGCGACACCTTGCGGTTGATATAGATAACTTTGCCCACCGATGCGTTGAGCACAAACGCGTCACGCAGTTTCTGCTGTGCCGAAATCTCCTCAATTTTCTGTGTCAAAGCCTCTTCCGAGGGATAAAGTTCCCACAGGTTATAAAGCACTTCATGACGGGAAGGAGCTGCACTCACGTATGCGTCACCCATCCAACTGCCATTGACATTAAAGAACCACATGCCGGGAGCAGCCCAGTCGATGCCAAGATTTACGGCCGTCTGCGGTGTCCCGCTCACGTAACAGTTCTTGTAATACAACGTACTGGTAGTATCGGCCTGCGCACCGTTTTCAAAAGATCGGATGCTCGTAGGATTATTCTTGTATTGGTAACGTGAATAGGTTCCGGCCAATGTCGCGGTAACCGACGGGGTGATTTTATAGGCAAGACCTATTTCCACTCCCTTATGTTGCTTGCGTATGCCCGTGATGGCATAGTTCAGGAACGTCCCGAACTGCTCGTCATAGAAAGATGTACGTTCTGTCTGGTCATACATCTCGGTCCAGAATCCGGTGATACTACCACGGAACCGGCGATAGTTCCAGTTATAGCTGATGTCCCCCGAAAGGATACGCTCGCTTGACAGCCCCGTGATGGTCTCGTCCTTAATGCGGGGAGACACGTAGGCATACTCAAATAGCGGTGCACGGGTTTCATATAATCCGTTTATCGTAAAGAAATTACGTCCGTCGAGCTTATAGGTTGCACCCGCCTTTAAACCAGCATTATCAAAACGATGGGTGTCACCCTTTCCGTAAGAATTAAGCGGAGCGCGCCCGTTGCGCATGTTTCCGTCACGGTAGAACTGTGTGTAGGAAACGTTAAGTGCATAGTTCACATCCCACTGCGGGAGATTAATCACATTCTGAACCCACGCATTCACTTTAATGGCATTGATATCGTAATCATAGCCGAAACGGTCACCCTTGCCCACACGGCGATCAGGATTGTTCAGGTCATTCTGCAACATCGCAGGCTGGTCGGGGAAATCGCGCTCCGAATACTTGTCCACATCGAGCCAGAACTCACCGCCGAGCAGGTCTCGCACAGTCTTGTAGTAAGAAGCCTTAGTATAGTTGAATCCGACGCCGGCCTGCAACGACATGAAGTCATTGATACGATGGTTGAGCATCGAGTTGAACATAACATTGAACTGGTTGCTGTGCCGGTCTTCCAGAATGTAGGATGATCCGGTCTTGTCCTCATCGGCTACGCCCTGATTCTGCAAGTTGTTCAATTCGTTGGCATAGTACATTTTATCCCAGTTGATCTGTCGCATCGACTCGTCATTGCGCCACAGATCGGTGTACAGGTCAAATGCCTGTTGGTCATCCTTATAATAAGACGGAAGATTCCGATAGTAGTCGGGGCGAGGGTCGGCAGAATTTCCACCCCACTCAAGTGCCGACTTCGAATAGTTGATCCAACGGACGGCAGCTCCGGTGTTAAGCGCAGTTCCATTCTTGGGTTTCCATATCCAGTTGATGATGGTAGTGGGGTCAAAAGTCTCCACGATGCGGGCATTACGCTTCTCCCCGTCCCAGTAGCCCCAATTGGGGTTGTACAGATAGTCATCGGCAAGCTCTACAGCCTCCTCGGTGACAGGAGATGAAGTCGCGCGCTGAGTCGGTGCACCGAATGTGGTGAGCGTCAATGAGTGCTGCGGATTGAACACCTTCTGCAATGCCAGGAAATAACCGCCTGAATTGTAGAATGTCCCCGGAACGATCCCCTCATCGGCATACCGTCCGATTGCTGAAACCGTCATTGCCCACCCGTGCTTGTTTACACCGGTCGAATAGGTCGCCATGGCGCGGAACATGTAGTTGCTGTTGGTATAAGACACGCTTCCGTTGAAACCGGGTGCATAGTCAGCCGCGTAAGTACTGAAATTGGTCGATCCGCCTATATCACCGAAGCCGAAATCGGCAGCACCGAGTCCAATGACATTGGTGCGGTTACGGAAAGCACGGCTCGTCATACCTCCAAGCGTCGAGTAGCTGAACCTGCCGCGGGCAAGGTCATTGAAATAGATGCCATTGATATAAGTGCTCTGATATTCAGAATTGTAACCGCGAGTTTTGAAATACATGGGCTGAAAATCATAGCTTGCGACCGAATAATAGACATTGTCGGACGCTCCGGATAATGCACCTACAGCCTGTGTGCTCTCGTCTTCATCCTCCAGCTGGCTCTGATCGAACACCATGTCCTGAGTCTCTTCGTAAAATACAGCTCCCTCGCTATCCGATGCCGTCAGACGGATGACACCCAACTCAACAATCTGGTTGTCATAAATCTCCACCTCTTTCACTGCATCATTGTAACCGTATGCCGCTACAGTGACAAAATCCTTTCCGGCTGAAGCATTGCTGATTCTAAAATCACCTGCAACGCCCGTGGTCACATAAATCCCTTGCTCTCCGAGCATTACGCTTGCCCCTGCGACAGGACTGCCTGTCGCATTATCGACTACCGTTCCCGACAGACCGGCATTCCGGGCCATTGACGGGACTGCTACCGATAGCAATAACAGGAAAAACAATTTTAATCTCATATAGACTTTTTTATGTTAATATTTATTTCTGTCAAATATAGGTATTTTTTTCTAATGCGCGACGAAACTGTTTATGAAATTATTGTTACATAATAAAACAGGTCTTTAGCAGAAAAAAATTAACGGAAAAGAGACACATATTGAAATTTTTATATCTATATTTACCGAATAAATTCACACCATTTCACGATGAGACATTTTTTGATATTTTCGCTTATCGCCATCTTGTCAGGGATTAACATTCATGCACAAGATTCACAGGGCAATAAAAAATACCTTGTTCTCGGGGTAGCCTTCTACAATCTGGAAAACCTGTTTGACACAATCAACAGCAATGGGAGCTACGACCGCGAGTTCTCCCCTCAGGGAGCACGACAGTGGGACGGACGTAAATATTGGTCAAAAATCAACAATATGGCATACGCCATATCAAAGCTGGCAACCAAGACAACCCCAATGGGCCCGGCCATCATAGGAGTCTCGGAAATCGAGAACAAGAGCGTGCTTGACGACCTCGTAAAGGCCGAGCAGATAAAGAGAAGGATGCTGCAAGTGGTTCATCACGACTCACCCGACCGCCGCGGGGTAGACGTAGGTCTCCTTTATAATCCACGACTGTTCAAGGTCCTTAATGTAACCAACCACACGCTTCACATCGACAGCAACCCCAAGTTCCGGACTCGCGACCAAATGTGCGTCACCGGGCTGTTGGCCGAGGAAAAAGTCAGCATCATAGTCAATCACTGGCCGTCACGTCTTGGAGGACAGGAGCAGTCGTCCTATTTGCGGGAAGCAGCTGCAGCACTAAGCAAGCACATAGCCGACTCACTGTGGAACGTCGACCCCAATCAAGGCATAATCATCATGGGTGACCTCAATGACGACCCTATGGACCCTTCCTGCGCAAAAGTCCTGAACGCTAAAAGGGACAAGGATGATGCCGACACGAACGGCTTCTATAATCCGTTCTGGAAACTGCTCGACAAGGGCATCGGCTCGTTGGCATACAAAGGGCAATGGAATCTGTTTGACCAGATCATAATTTCGGGCAACCTCATCGACGGCAAAAAATCCCCTCTCAAATACTGGAAATGTCAGGTACATAACCACGACTTCCTCAAAGACACCAACGGCAACCGTGTCGGCTATCCGCTCCGCACATTCTCATCGGGAATATTCCTGAACGGTTATTCCGACCACTTCCCCACCGAAGTATTTTTCACCAAAGAGATAAAGCAGTAGCCTCCAAACCGAAAAATTAAGCCTAATTTGGCGGCCATAATTAATATTCTTATCTTTGGGCAAAACACTTCGCGTCACTTGAACTGCGCAACGATACCGGCGCGCTATGGGAAAATTTCATGATTAGTGAACGTATCAAGCACAACTCCTACAACAACCGGTTTGCCCAACTATATTTTTGGCGGACACACGACCAGAGCGAGATAGATCTGGTCGAAGAAGAAGACGGGGAATTAAGGGCGTTTGAATTCAAGCGGAATCCGGCAAAGAAATCCCGTATGCCGAAATCCTTTGCCAACGCATACGGAAACATGAGTACAACGTCGTCACGCCACAGAATCACTGGGATTTTGTCTTGCCGAATAAATAATCACACTCCTGAGCCGAAAAATTAACCGGAATGAGATATACAATGTCGAATAATTATGTAAATTTGCGTATAGTTTATTAATTCTAAATTCCTTACTGTATGAAGAAACTCTTACTTTCTCTTCTTTGACTGGTAGGATTCATCTCTGCCAACGCAATCACGTTCGTAATGAGCGAGCAAGCACCATTTTCCGGAGGAACAACAATATCCGGAATAGAAGAATGGACCAACGGGGACTACACGTTTACCCCGGCAAAAGGTGAAACATCTTCCACAGCTCCCGCCTACAATAAAAACGGGGACGTACGCCTTTATGCCGCCAACACATTCACCATCACCTGCGCGACAGGCAACATGACCGAAGTGTCGTTCACGATCTCGTCCCAAGGCAAGAAACGCATGACCACCGTTACATCAAGCACCGGAACAATGACTGTCACGGGAGCCGATGACTACACATGCAAATGGACAGGTGACGCAGCTACCGTAACATTCACCGTAGGCGATAAAGCCACACTCGGGACTGACGGGGCAACCAAGGCCGGACAACTCTGCTTCACCCAGATAGACATTACCGGGGCAGGAAGCGGTTCTACCGTCCAGACCGTTGCAATGCCCACATTCTCGCCCAATGGCGGTGATATCGTAGCAGGCACCGAAGTAACCATCTCTTGCGGGACGGAAGGCGCAGCCATCTACTACACCGTTGACGGATCAGCACCCACTAATGCCTCTACACCTTACTCTTCGGCACTCGTCATCAACGAATCATGCACAGTGAACGCCATCGCAGTAAAAGAAGGCATGGCCGACAGCAATGTGGCATCGGCAACTTTCACTATCGTAGAAGCCGCCACATACGGGTACGTAAAAGCCGTAACTTCCGGCAAGAACTATGTAATCTATGCCAATGACAAGATTGCCACCCCGCTCACAGGCAATTACGGATATGTACCGGCCACAGCGGCAACCGATGAAAACGGATACATTTCCACTGACAAGACCAACGCATTCACCATCACCGCTGTCGATGGAGGATACACCATCCAGGATGCTGAAGGCTACTATTATTTCGGCAAATTCAAGTCAGACGGCACAACCCCTTACTACAGCCTGAATCGTGACACGACAATGCCTGAAAACGGAGCAGTCTGGACAATTGAACCGCAGACCGACGGTACAATGAAAATATTGAACACTTACGTGAACTGCTACTTACAGTTTGATCCGACATACGGCAACTTCGGCAGCTACCCCGACGCACGCGGCACTATGCCATTCCTTTACGAAGAAGGAGCTACAGCCCAGTCCAAGCCCGAAGCCCCGATTGAAGAAGTGGCAACAATTGCCGAATGGCTTGCAAAGGCGTCCACTGCCAAAGTAAAGATTACCGGCACAGTCACAGTAATGTACCAGAATGGCCGCTATCTCTACGTAAAAGATGACACAAGCGCACTGCTCGTTTACGGTGACCTGACCAATAAGTACAGCAACGGCGACCAACTCTCAGGCATAACCGGCACTTACACCAACTATAGCCAGGGTCTGTTTGAAATGGTTCCCGATGACACGACATTCGGAACCGCCGTTTCAGGAACGGCAGTAGAACCCGAACAGGTACAGATTGAGGATATCGCCGTCGACCAGGTTTCCCAATACATTATCCTCAAAGGCGTATCGGTAATTGAATCGACCGACGACACCGGTGCAGCAATCGCCAACACCTATACGATGGAAGACGGCTCAGGCAGCATCACCCTTTACAACCAGTTCAACAATGCAAACTACTATGACGTTGTTGAAGTGATAACCAAAGAGAGCAAGACACTTACCGTAGAGGGATTCATAAGTGTACGCTACGGAGTGGCACAGATTGTACCCATCAAGGTATCTGACCCGTCAGGAATTGAAAGTGCCGTTACCGACAACAGCAATGCTCCCGCCGAATACTACAACCTCCAGGGTGTTAAAGTCAACAACCCCGAGAACGGTCTGTATATCGTGAAGCGCGGAAATAAGGTTACCAAGCAACACATCTGCAAGTAATCAGGTCGGCTCACCGGCCACACTCATAGCGGAAGCCGCTCCCACCCCGGGGCGGCTTTCCTTAATTTTCAACGTTTCTTTTTCTTTTCTCCTTTGCGCAATCAGTGGAGTTATGCTATATTTGCAGGCAGAATTAACCCACTGTTACGATGACATCTAAATCGCTACTCACCATCATAATGGCCATTATCGCATTCACAATGAATGCGGAGATTCCGGCAGGGTATTATTCCGGACTCAACGGTAAAAAGGAAGCCGCATTAAAATACGCGGCATATACCATAATCTCACCACACACATTAGTCTCGTCATACAGTGACCTGCCAAAATATTTCCAAAAGACCGATGCCCGTCCCGACGGCCTATTGTGGTGGGAGATGTACTCCGGCGAAACATTCTATCTGCCGAGTTTCAGCGGAATGAACCGTGAGCACTCCGTACCCAAAAGCTGGTGGGGCGGAAGCTCAAGCACACCCGCCTATACCGACCTTAACCACCTATACCCGTCGGAAAAGGACGCCAACACAGCCAAGAGCAATTATCCGCTCGGAACGGTTTCCGTTACATCGTTTGACAACGGAGTGAGCAAGGTAGGCACTCCGGTTTCAGGTCAAGGTGGAGGAGCGGCAAAAGTCTTCGAGCCTGCCGACGAGTACAAGGGGGACTTTGCTCGCACCTATTTCTACATGGCAACGTGCTATCAGGATCTTATCTGGAAGTACACCTATATGTTCCAGCAAGGAGACTACCCCACTCTCAACGCATGGACACAAGAACTACTGCTCAAATGGCATCGGCAAGACCCGGTGAGCCAAAAAGAGATAGACCGCAACGAACAGGTGTACCTCTTCCAGAACAACCGCAACCCGTTCATCGACTTCCCGCAACTTGCCGAATACATCTGGGGCGACAAGAAAGGGGAACTGTTCTATACTGACATAGAGGACACTCCGAGCGGAGAGCCCAACCTCATTACCCCTACCCAAGGCATGTCGCTCGATTTCGGACAGGTAGCGATAGGATCATCGGTCACCAACCGGCTGTATTTCAACGGTGAGAATCTCACCGGCACATTGTCGCTCACACTGTCACGCAACGATAAGGCAATGTTTTCCCTTTCAAGCGAGAGCATCGCCACATCACTCGTTAACAGCGAAGAGGGCTATTGGCTTGAAATCACCTATACCCCGACAGCCACAGGCGCCCACACCACCAAGCTGATAGTATCGGACGGAGGAATAACAGGCTCAAGAGGTATTACACTCAACGGCGAGTGCCTCGATGCTCCATCCCTGTCGGCAATTACAGCCCTGCCTGCAACAGACATAACAACTACCGGCTATACAGCCAATTGGGAAATACCGGCAAGTGACGATATAGACTACTACATCGTCAACCGCACCCGCTACATCGGCGGAGAAACTTCTACCGAGGAAATCGAAGCCGAGTCCAACTCACTTGAAATCACCGACTTTGACGGGTCTGATTCCGAGAGCTACACCGTACAGTCGGTACGTCTCGGTCACCGGTCGCCCTTATCCAATGTCATATTTGTCGAACACGCCGGAATTACGGGAACATCTGCCGACAACCGGCCGTCAATAATTCCGGTTCAAGGGGGAGTAATGTTCTCATGCAACGGTACTGTCCAAGGAGCGACCGTCTACGACATATCGGGAAAGACCGTCATGTCGATACCCGCAGTAGAGGACGGCATGACAGTGCCTCTCGCCACCGGCATCTACTTCATTACCACGACACAGCTTCCGCGTCCCGAACGCGTAATCGTAAAATAATGCATCCATGAGCGAGAAACGACAGGACGAAACAGTTGTCGACCGTCTGCGCTACCTCATCAGACAGTCGAAGATGTCGCAGGCAGAGTTTGCCCGACGCATATCCATCGACCCGTCCAACTTGTCCAAGCACCTGAGCGGTAAATTACCGGTAAACGACTCACTAATCAACCGTATAGTTGTAGATCTGGGGGTATCAAAACAATGGCTTCGAGACGGAACTGACGTGCCCTACGCCAAAAGTGTCCACGCCCGTGAACTTGAAATAGGGCAGCCGGTACACATCCTTTCGCCACGCCGCAACGGTGTGCCGGTCTACGATATAGATGTCACTGCCGGGTGTGCCGAACTGAGCCGCATGTTCACCGAGGACCGCATAGTAGGAGTAGTCGACCTGCCACAACTCAACCGCTCGTGCAGCATCGTCAGAGTCAACGGCGACAGCATGACACCGGTGATAATGAACGGTGGCTTTATCGCCATACGCCCCCTGACTGACCGGCGTAACATCTTTTGGGGACAAATCTATGTCATAGTCATGGAAGACTACCGCATGGTAAAATACCTGCGCCGTCATCCCGAAAAAGACAAGGTTATACTGCACAGCGCCAACCCCACATACGATGACATGGAAGTAATGCGCGAAGACATTATCGACCTTTATCTTGTCGAATCCATAATCAACTACGACCTGCGTTGCTAAACGCGCAATCCCCATCGGGAAGACGGGCAGAGGCACAACCCACGTTATGAATTATTATGAATTAAAATTTATGATTTATTCCTACCTTTGCGCAATATAAACATTAATCAGCTTAATTTTATGGATAATAAAGAATTAGATCGTATAAGCTATGCCTTAGGACTCAGCATGGGCAATAACTTCAAGAGTTCCGGCATACAGACCATAAACGTAAAGGACTTTGCCGACGGTGTCGCCGCTGTATTCGACGGAGCAACACCCAAGATGACCTACGATGAGGCGAAGGCCGAAATCCGTGACTTTTTCCAAGCGATGGAAGCAAAGCAACAGGAGGCAGCAAAAGAAATGGCCAAGGTGAATCAAGCCGCCGGGGAAAAATTCCTCACCGAAAACGGCAAACGTGCCGAAGTGCACACCACCGCAAGCGGATTGCAATATGAGGTACTCAAGGAAGGTGACGGGGCAATGCCATCGGCAAGTGACCAGGTTGTCGTCCACTACACCGGAAAACTGATCGACGGAACGGTATTTGACAGTTCGGTTGAACGCGGAGAACCTGCAACATTCGGCGTCACACAGGTTATTGCCGGATGGGTCGAGGCACTCCAGATGATGAAATCCGGCTCGCAATGGCGTCTTTATATCCCCGGAAACCTTGCCTACGGAGCCAACGGGGCAGGCAATATCATAGGTCCCAACGCCACATTGATTTTTGATGTCGAACTGTTGAAAGTCGTAGGCAAATAGCAGTATGAGACTACCGGTATTTCTGTCACTTGTACTCGTTGCCGGCATATCCACCGCAGCCGAGACGACCGACTCGGTTTCGGCAGCCACAGCCACGGTGTGGGGCGAGTATCTGCGGCCGCAACTCGACCGCGCATATCCCGCCAACGACAGCGTGTCAAGAAACGAGTTCCTGCGCGGACTGTGCAAGGCATTTTCCACTCCGGCATCCGAAGCGCCCTATCTGCGCGGATTATCGGAAGGGATGGTACTCTCACAGCGCATCAAGCAGATACAGGAAATGGGGTTGCCGGTCGACGTGGAGAATTTCTGCAACAGTCTCCGTGACGCCCTTGCCGGAAAGTCCACAGGATTCGACCGCAAAAGTGCCGATGCCTATCTTAATTCCTATCTCGGACGCAACACCGCACCCGATACCGTCAGCATCTCATCACAACAGGAATTCCTTAACAAACAACTTGAGAGGAAAAGCGTTATAAAGACATCGTCGGGACTGCTGTTCGAAGTCATCACCGACGGAACGGGACAGCAACACCCGTCCTTGACCGATAAGGTAAAAGTCACCTACACCGGACGCCTGTCGGACGGTACGGTATTCGACTCTACCGACGAGCCCGTGACATTTGACGTCAACCGGCTCGTAAAAGGTTTTACCGAGGGATTGCTGATGATGAAACCGGGTGGCAGCTACCGGCTGTTTATCCCCGCATCGCTCGGATACGGAAAAAAAGGGATTGACGGCGTCATACCCGGAAACTCGGTACTCGACTTTGACGTAAAACTGATTGAAATAATAGGAAACAAATAATTTAACTATACTGAAAGCATTATGAAAAAAAGCATTATGTTCTGTGGTCTCGCTGCTTTGATGGCAGGTGTTACCACAAGTTGCGGCAATTCCGCATCCGACACCGGAGCCAACAACTTCGAGGATTCCCTCTCCGTGTACATAGGTACAGTGAGCGGTGTCGGAGTAAACCACGAAATCGACAACCTCAATGAGGATCAGCGTGCACGTATCAACAAGAAAGATGTAATTGAAGGCATCAAGACCGTGCTGCTTGCCGACACTTCCAATCACGGCTATTTCATCGGTGTACACATCGGTCTCCAGCTCAACGGCAATCTCGACTATCTCGCAAAAGCCAACAAACTTGACCGTCAGAAAATAATCGCTGCATTCGAAAAGGCATTCCTTGCCGATTCAGTCCCCAACATCAACGAGATCAATGCTGCCGGCTCAGGTCTTGTAAGGAGGGCAGAAGAAAAGGTTCTGGCAAAAATCAAGGAAGATAAAGCCAACAGCCCGGAGGCAATACAGAACCGCAAGACAGGTGAGGCATTCATCAATAACCTCAAGAAAGAGGACGCATCAATCAAGACCACCGAATCAGGACTCTCCTACAAAGTGATTGCCGAAGGAGAGGGAGAAACCGTGAAAGACGGTGACGTGGTACTTGTAAAATACGTGTTCAAACTCATTGACGGCAAGATTGCCCAGGAATCGGGAGACAATCCCGCCCGCCTGTCGGTTGCCCAGGTCATCCCGGGGTTTGCCGAAGGATTGAAGATGATGAAGAAAGGCAGCAAGTATAACCTTTATATCCCCGGCGAGATAGGTTATGGCGTTGACGGCATCCCTCAACTCGGTGTAGGGCCCAATACAACGCTCATCTACGAAGTTGAATTGATCGACATCAACCCCGACAAGTAACCGGTTTCTACAATCAGGACATACCGACGGTCTCCCGCTCCACAATGGGCAGGAGACCGTCGCTGTTAAAACAAGGGGAAGCAATTGTGTGATATTCAGATTTTTTATTAATTTTGCGTGATTAAATACATTTATACCTTACCGATTCATGAATATCAGACTTTATCTTATATCGGCTTGTGCCACATTAGGACTATCGGCCGGAGCCGTCGAAGTGACCATCAGTGCCGGAGGACTACAGGCCGCAATAGGGGAAAATACCGCAGAAACAACCCTTGCCGTTTCAGGAGAAATGGATGCGTCGGACTTCGAGTTCATCGGCCAGTCGATGACCGGATTGACAACACTCGACCTCTCGAAAGCAACTATAGCCTCCTACTCGGGTGACGCCATAATCACAGGTAAAACCGACTATGCAGCAAACACACTGCCGGCCTACTCGCTGATGGGAACTAAATTATCAAGTGTAACATTGCCGGCTTCGCTTGTGGAGATAGGAGAAGGTGCACTGTCATCCACACCGTTGACCGCCATCACCATTCCGGCAACGGTAACAACTATAGGGATGGGGGCATTCAGCGACTGCGACCAACTCACATCAGTGGAAATCCCGGCTTCGGTAACTTCGCTTGCATCACACGCATTCATGGATTGCGACAACCTCAAAACAGTAAAGATAGGCAACGGTATACTGTCAATCAACGAAGCCACATTCGCCCGCTGCTATTCACTTTACGATGTGACTCTACCGGCTTCGCTCAAGACTATAGGCGACGCGGCATTCAACAACTGCTCGGCAGTAAAGAGCGTAGTATTTCCGGCAACACTGTCGGCAATAGGTAACTACGCATTCCAATGTGCGGGGCTGACAAGTGTCAATCTAAGCGAGAACCCAGCCATGAGAACAATAGGAGAATGGGCATTCGCCAACTGTAACGGACTTGTTTCCGTCTCACTAAATGACAATATCACCACAATAGGCAAGGGGGCATTCTTCGATGACCCTGAACTTGTGGACTTCAACATGCCGGCATCATGCACCGAGGTTGCCGAATATGTATTCAAAGGCGCAACCACGATTGACACCACAGCCGTTGTCCACTCGGGAGTGACCGCAATAAACGCGTATGCGATGACAGGCTGGAACCACGTCACCACATTTACACTGCCCTCGTCACTCTCATACATCGGGAACAACGCATTTGAAGGATGGGAAAGCCTGACACGACTGAATGCCGAAGACCTTACCGCAGTACCCGAACTTGGGGAAAACGTGTGGCAAGGAGTTGACCAGGCATCGGCATCCCTGATCGTGGACACACCGCTATACACCGACTTCTCGACAGCAGAACAATGGAAAGAGTTCAACATCACCGCAGTAACATCGGTGGAGGAGCTCATGACGGATGAAATCACAGGAAACAGCGTTATCGCTTACTTTACCGGCAACATGCTCACAGTGAAAGCAAACGGAGAAATAGAGCGGCTTGCCCTATATGATTCATCCGGTCGCCAGCATGTATATGCCACGCCTCATGCCGATGAAGTCACGGTCGACACCGGCGGACAGGACTGCCGCATCTACATCATCAAAGCATCGCTTACCGACGGCACACAGGCGACACTGAAGCTCGCCCGCCACTAAGCGGAGCCGGCAGCAGTATTTTCACTGTATGCTCATTATACCGATATGGGAAAAAACAAGCTAAAGAAATTCAAGGATATGGAAACCATGGACTGTGTGTTCCAATATCCTTTTTCCGTTTTAAAAGAATCAGGCTTCCCATTGCGAGGACAATGGGGAAAGGAATATTTCCGCAACGACAACCCTATCGTGCTTGAACTCGGCTGCGGCAAGGGTGAATATGCCGTAGGGCTTGCACGCAAGTTCCCCGACAAGAATTTCATAGGAATCGACATCAAGGGAGCACGCATGTGGACAGGAGCACGGCAGGCAGAGACCGCGAAACTGAAAAACGTCGCATTCCTGCGTACTAACATCGAGCTGCTGCCACACTTTTTCGCAGAGGACGAGGTTGCGGAGATATGGATAACATTTCCCGACCCGCAAATGAAAAAAGAGCGCAAACGCCTCACATCGACACGTTTTCTCGAACTGTACCGGCAGGTGATGGTTGCCGGAGGCATTGTCCATCTGAAGACCGACAGCCCGTTCCTGTACACCTACACCCATCTGCTTGCCGAACACAACAGGTTAGAGACAATCGTCGACACCGATGACCTGTACCATTCCGACGCTGTCTCCGATATTCTCGGAATACGCACCTTCTACGAACAACAATGGCTTGACCGCGGACTGACAATAAAGTACATCAGCTTCCTGCTTGACCGCTCAACGGTGCTTGCCGAGCCTCAAGTGGAGATAGAATTTGACACCTACCGCAGTTTCTCGCGCGGAGAACTGCAATGCCCCGGAAAATGCCAACCGCACGTAACCGGAAAAATTACTGACTGACACAACCGACAAGACCTATGGAACGATTATATCCGGCACTTATACTTGACGCCCTGCGCAATGTACGCTATCCCGGCAACGGGAAAAACATCGTTGAACTCGACATGATCGAGGATGACATACGCATCGACGGGAATAGAGTGAGTTTCTCAATCATCTTCGAAAAGCCCACCGACCCATTCACCAAATCGATTGTAAAGGCTGCCGAGACAGCAATAAACACCTACATATCACCCGAAGTGGAGATTAAGGGCAACATCAGCGTAAAGACACGTAAACCGCTGCCCGAAGCTCCCGCCAACCCGTTGCCCGGAGTAAAGAACATAATAGGAGTATCATCGGGAAAAGGCGGAGTGGGGAAATCGACCGTAGCAAGCAACCTTGCCGTGGCCCTCGCCCGCGAGGGATATAAAGTGGGACTTTTGGATGCCGACATTTTCGGCCCGTCAGTACCCAAGATGTTCGGAGTCGAG
Source organism: Muribaculaceae bacterium (assembly GCA_017462345.1). GTDB lineage: Bacteria > Bacteroidota > Bacteroidia > Bacteroidales > Muribaculaceae > RGIG4079. The sequence goes on along the minus strand of JAFTRI010000023.1, from coordinate 221,198 downwards.
GACGAACAGCTGTTCATGCACAATGTCGACGGACGGAATCTGATAATCCCGCTTGAGCGGTACGGAGTAAAAATACTGTCGATAGGATTCCTTGTCGACAAGAACAGCCCGGTGTTGTGGCGTGGAAGCATGGCATCCAACGCGCTCAAGCAGCTGATTACCGATGCCGACTGGGGCGAGCTGGATTACTTCCTCATCGACATGCCACCCGGCACAAGCGACATACATCTGACACTCGTCCAGACTCTCGGCATTACCGGTGTGGTCATCGTGAGCACACCACAGGAGGTCGCACTTGCCGATGCCCGCAAGGGAATCGCCATGTTTACCGGAGAGAAAGTGAACGTTCCCATCCTCGGGCTTGTTGAGAACATGGCATGGTTCACTCCCGCACCGCATCCCGAAGAGCGCTATTACATATTCGGCAAGGAGGGCGGGGTAAAACTTGCCGGGGAGCTTGACATAAAACTTCTTGCCCAGATTCCTGTCGTGGGATCGATATGCGAGGGAGGGGACAGCGGTTCCCCCATCGCCCTTGAGGAGAGCATCGCCGGACACTCGTTCATCCACCTCGCCCATGAGGTAATAGATTCGGTCTCCCGACGCAACGAGACACTCCCCCCGACATCAAAAGTAAATGTGACCAAAAGATGAGAAAGTGGATATTAACGACAATAGCCCTGTGTGCGTTGGCAATAATCCTTGCCGTGACAAGCCATAGCGGCAATCCCGTCGCAGAGTCGCCGCTGAAAGTGTCAACCGGAAAACTCTACCGGCTCGATACATTCTCCCCCGAGATGAACGAGACAATAACAGTGGACATCTGGACTCCCGACGGCTACAGCGACGAGATGAAATTCCCTGTGGTGTACATGCACGACGGGCAGAACCTCTTTGACGCATCATCGACATGGAACCGGCAGGCATGGGAAATGGACTCGACCGCAGGCAGGCTGATTGCCGAGGGGAAGATTCCGCCCGTAATCATCGCCGGAATACACAGCATCGACTCAACGCGCATCGGCGACCTGATGCCCTGCAAAGCATTGCAATACCTTACCGACGACTCGGTAAAATCGTTCATCGGCATGATGTGCCGCAACCGGTACCGTGCCGACGATTACCTGGCGTTCATAGTGAATACACTGAAACCGCAGGTCGACAGCCTGTTTTCCACCGATCCACGACGCGACGCAACATCGGTAATGGGCTCAAGCATGGGAGGGCTGATTTCCGTCTATGCAATGTCGGAGTACCCCGAGACATTCGGCGGGGCTGCCTGCCTGTCAACCCACTGGAGCGGGACAATAGAGCGGAACAACGATTTCCCGGCAGCAATGAAACGCTATCTCACCGGGAATCTTCCTCAGGACAACAACCACCGCCTGTACATGGACAACGGAGACCACACAATCGACTCGGTATATATCCCCTATTTCCATGAAATGAACGCCCTTGCCGACTCGCTCGGCTACCATGAGGGCGACCGGCTTCTCACCGGATTCCATCCCGGGGAGGCTCATGAGGAACAGGCCTGGGCAAGGCGCGTAGCCGTCCCGTTGACGTTCCTGCTTTCCCGATAAGAGGAATTTTCGTAATTTTGCAACCAAAACTGCGACACAATGAAAATATTAATCATCAACGGCCCCAATCTTAACCTTCTCGGGACAAGAGAACCGGGAATCTACGGCAACCGGTCAATGGAAAACTGCCTTGACACGTTGCGTTCACGCTACCCCGAGACCGGAATAGAATATTTTCAGAGCAACCACGAGGGGGAGATCATCGACCGCCTGCACGCCACAGGCTTCAACGACGGATACCTCGGGATAGTACTCAATGCCGGAGCCTATACCCACACCTCACTCGCCATTGCCGATGCAATATCGGCGATAAGCCTCCCTGTCATCGAAGTCCACATCTCAAACGTGCATTCACGCGAGGAGATACGACACCGTTCAATGATAAGCGGAGTGTGCCGCGGAGTGATCGCCGGATTCGGCCTTGACAGCTACCGGCTTGCAATCGAGGCACTGTTACCGCAGAAATAACTTTCCCCGGCATCGGCCCGGGCATCCGGTATTCTACATTTCTATAACAACATAACCTGTGACAGTATATTTATGAAAAAATTCACCAAAATAGTAGCCACCATCTCCGACCGCCGCTGTGACATACCGTTTATAAAGTCACTCTATGAGAACGGCATGAATGTCGTGAGGATGAACTCGGCACACCTGCAACTTGACGGATTCAAAAAAATAATCGAAAACGTGAGAGCCGTATCTCCGTCGATAGGCATTCTCATGGACACCAAGGGTCCGGAAATACGTACCACCACCAATACCGGAGACCTCAACATCGACTTCAAGGAGGGGGACAAAGTGACATTTGCCGGAAACCCCGACGGACTCACGTCACGTGAATGCATATTCCTGTCCTATCCCGACATCGCCCGGGACATCACTCCCGGAGCGCACCTGCTCATCGATGACGGGGAGATAGACTTCCTTGTCGGCTCGATAGAGGGCGACACAATACATGCAACGGCACAGAACGGCGGTTCGCTCGGTTCACGCAAGAGCGTCAACATCCCCGGCGTAAGCATAAACCTGCCGTCACTCACCCCCCGCGACATCATAAACATAGGCTATGCCATCGACCTCGGAGTGGATTTCATCGCCCACTCGTTTGTGCGGAGCAAGCAGGATGTCCTTGACATCCAGTCGATTCTCGATGCACGCGGCAGCACAATAAAAATTATTGCCAAAATCGAGAACCAGGAGGGTATCGACAATTTTGACGAGATACTCGAGACAGCCTACGGGGTGATGATCGCACGTGGCGACTTGGGGATAGAAGTTCCCGCCGAACGCATCCCCGGGCTACAGAAAAGGCTCATAGACAAGTGCATCCTGCAACACAAGCCGGTAATCGTAGCCACACAGATGCTCCACTCGATGATCTCCAACCCGCGTCCCACACGGGCCGAAGTGTCCGACATAGCCAACGCCGTAGCCCAACACACCGATGCACTGATGCTCAGCGGGGAAACAGCCTACGGGAAATATCCGGTGGAAGCGATAGCCACAATGTCACGTGTCGCCATCGAAGCCGAAAAGTCATTCTTTAACGAGAAGGCAGGAATCACTCCCGCCATCGAAGCCGACGTGACATCATTCCTCGCCCGCCAGGCCGTGGCATCGTCCGGCGTGCTGAAAACACGCGCCATCATCACCGACAGTTTTACCGGACGTACCGCCCGCTACATATCGTCATTCCGCGGGCATTATCCCACACTGGCCATATGCTACCACTCCCATGTGACACGCCTGCTGGCACTGTCCTACGGGGTTACTGCCCTATATCAGGAACAGACCACGTCATCGCGACGGTATCTGCGCAATGCACTGATGCACCTCATCGGAACCGGGATGCTCACCCATGACGACCGCATCGCCTACTTGGGCGGCGGATTCGGCGAAGGTCACGGGACCTCCTTCCTTGAAATAAACAACGTGGGAGAAGTCATGGAAAACTACACCACCTACTCGCTACCCAACCTTGAAGACGTCAACCAATGCAAGAAGAATTAGAGGACTATCTGCTCGCCCACATCGACCCCGAGCCGGAGATGCTGAAACGGCTCAACCGTGACACCCACCTTTTCCACCTGCGCCCGCGCATGTGTTCAGGGCATCTGCAAGGCCGCATACTGAAGATGCTGACATCGATGATACGTCCCCGACGCGTGCTCGAGCTCGGCACATTCACCGGATATTCGGCACTATGCTTTGCCGAAGGGATGCCCGACGATGCAGAACTGCACACCATAGAAGTGGATGACGAACTGGAAGAGTTCATCGCCGAGAGATTTTCATCTTCACCCTACGCCACCCGTCTGCATCTGCACATAGGCGACGCGCTGCAAATCATCCCTACCTTAGGTGACGGATGGGATCTTGTATTCATCGACGCCAACAAGCGGCATTACACCGAATATTACGAGATGATACTGCCGCGCGTGAATCACGGAGGCTTCATATTGGCCGACAACACCCTGTGGGACGGCAAGGTCCTCGATCCCGAAGCCAATCACGACGCCCAGACACGCGGCATACTCGACTTCAACGGCCATGTGGCACACGATCAGCGTGTTGAGCGCGTAATCCTGCCCCTGCGCGACGGACTCACCGTCATCAGAAAGAAATAATCCTGTCCCGGTGACCGTATCAGAACCGGAAGACAACCACCGGCAGTTTATTATATAAAAATTTTTGTATCTTTTTAAAAACAAGTAGGTAAATGTATTAAAATTGTTTTTACCTTTGCTATGATAAAACAATACCATCGTAACAACAGATAACCTATTAATAAACATTTCCATTTTACACAATTAAAACTGCTTATGAAAAAAGTATTCATTTCGGCTCTATTGTTGTGTTCAGGAGTTTTCAGTTATGCCCAGCTGAATGTCGCTTCCATCGAGAAAGTGGCACTCCCCGAAGGCGTGACTGCTAACAAGGCAACAATCAGCCCCGACGGTAGTTATGTAGTGTTCTCCCGCATGGAAAAGCCCGGACTTCACCGTCTTGACCTCGGAAGCAACACACTGACCACAGTATCAGAAAAAGGTACCACATTCGGTCTCCAGATCTCTCAGGACGGCTCGACAGTGGTGTTCCGCGAGAACTCATTCGACAAGAACCATCTGCGCAAGACCGCGCTGAAGAGCATGAATGTGGCTACAGGAAAAGAGACGACCATCGTCAAGGCCACCCGCGAGCTTCAGGGCTTTGAAGTGCGCGGAGCGCAGGTTATGGCAATGAACAACGGCAAGCTCACTACCAAGAGCCTTACCGGCGCCGCAACCGTTTCAGCTCCCGTCGCATCGATCAAAGGCGGTCAGCTCTATGTGACCGTCAACGGAAAGACCAGCAACATCTCCCCCCAGGGGACCGACTGCCAGAGCTACCTGTGGCCGAGCGTCTCTCCCGACGGGACAAAAGTCGTCTACTATCTTGCACGCCGAGGCTGCTACGTATGCGACCTTGACGGAAGCAACCCGATGTACCTCGGCAGCATCCGCGCACCGCGCTGGTTTGACGATGCGACAGTTGTAGGCATGAACGACTACGATGACGGGGAGAACGTCACAGCTTCCAAGATCGTTGCCGTGTCGATCGACGGCAGCAAGGGACAGAACCTCACCAATGACGCGTCGATGGCAATGTACCCCAGCGTGAGCAACGACGGCAAGATCGCCTACACCACCCCCGCAGGTGAACTTTACATTATCAACATCAACAAATAATTAAGAAAGCGTTATGAAACTGAAACATATTCTTCTAACAGCAGTTATGGGCGCTTTCGCAGCAAGCGCAAGCGCGGCTACAGCCGATGACCTGAAGATCTATATCAACCCCGGTCACGGTTCATGGGGACCCAACAACCGCCACTGTGCCACGATAGGGCACTCCCCCATCAGCACAGAGGATCCCGACACCACCGACTTTTTCGAGTCAAACACCAACCTGGTGAAGTGTCTTGCCCTATTCCACCGCCTGTGTGACTACGGGTTAAAAAATGACGGGCGTAACGGTCTCGACCTGACACAGAACGTGGCGATGAGCCGTATCGAGAACGGTCCCTACCCCTACAGCAATGTCAAGGACGAGACACTCGGCTATATTCCCGATGACAGCAATAATGCCTACAACCGCAAGCTGTCGGAAATCGCGGCCGAGGCCGAGACATTCGGTGCCGACATGTTCATCTCGGTTCACTCCAATGCCTACACCGACGGAACAAACACCAATTACCTGTATTTCTGTCTTGACGGTTATGCCGACGCTTCAGGCGATAAAATTGCAATCTCAAAAGAAATGAGTCGTTGCGGATGGAATCACCGTATCCTTGACCGTCACACTATGTGGACATCATACGATTACACTATGACGGCTGCCGATGTTGCTGCCGGTAAAGGAAAAATCGAACAACAGGATTTGGGTGTATTGAATCACGATATTCCCGGCTACTTGGTTGAAGGATATTTCCACACCTACCAGCCGGCACGCCACAAAGCGATGAACTTTGATGTTGACTGGATCGAGGGTATCACCTACGCCCGCGGTGTCGCCGACTACTACGGACTCACCAAGGAATCGACAGGCGACATCTACGGTGTGGTACGCGACCACCACGAGAAATTCGCTGACGAGCTCTACACCCCCAACACCAGCACCTACGACAAGTATCTCCCGCTCAACGGCGTAGAGGTTACACTGTGGAAAGACGGCGCTGAAGTGGCAAAGCTCACTACCGACGTCAACTACAACGGGGCATTCGTGTTCAAGAACCTCGCCCCCGGCGACTACACCGTAACATTCTCTAAAGAAGACTACGAAGAAGGCAAGGTGTGGACATCCGACAGCAGCAAAGAGGAAGCATCAGCATCTCTTGCCGTTACCGTCAAGGCCGCTGAAGTGGCATACCCCACAGCATTCCTCGAGAACGTGAACTACGTGCCACCGACAATCGTTTACGTGAACTATCCCGACTCCACAGCAGGTAAAGGATATACAATGCTTCCAAAATATGAAACAAAAGCTACTGCCTACGACCTTCTTGCAACCCAACTTGAAGGCAAGACCGTACGCCGTCAGCTGCTTCGCGACGACAAACTTTATGTTCTCGCTCTCGACTCTTCTAATGAACCATCAGTTTATATAGCCGATCTTGCAGGCGATTCAATAATCACACTTGGAACAAGTGCAGCAACAGGTGACATCTACAAGGTTTCTGACATCGCCCTCACTGCCGACGGTTATCTTGTGGGTATCAACAAAGCCAACCAGGCATACGGCGGTTCCAAGAACATAATCGGCTACAAATGGGAAAAAGATGCAACAACAGGTCTTCCCACCGGAGAACTCGCAGTGTGGTGGAGCAACAACTTCGCCGGTAACTACAATAACGGTATCGCTGGTGAAGCATTGACTTATGATGGAACTCTTGCCGATGGTAAAATGATTTATTCTGCAAGAACTACAGCAACAAACGGCAATACCCGTCTTGTTATTTGCTCAATAAATGAAGGAGTATATACCGGATACTACCGCAACAATCAAGATGGTACATATCTTTCAACAGCCTATCTTGGAGATACGTTTGAAATGACCCTCTCACCTCGCTCAGATGACCAGATTATCTTCAACTCTACCGCGGTACAGCCTTTCGAAATACAGCTCAACAGTGCGGACGCAGGTGTACCCACAATCCTTGCCCACATGAGCGATGATGCAATTGCCAAGGCATCGGCCGGAGAATCCTACTTCAAATACGCCGACAAAGATTTCATGGTTGCACCAAAAATCAATGACGAAGGTAAAGTTGCGGGAGTACAACTGTTTGATATCACCGATGGCCTTGCAAATGCAGTTGAAATTCCTATTAAATATACATTTGACCCCGTAGACTACACTTATGCATCGGCTCATGGCGAACTCGCACTGACACTCAGTGCCGATGACAAGACTACCGGGGCAACAATCGAACTGTTCCTTGCCGTAGACGGTAAAGTCACCAAATTCACAGTAGGGGACTTCTATACCAGCGTAGCACCCGCAACAGGCGGTACAGCCAACCCGTTTGCATACGCATTGAAGAGCGAGGTAGCCATCAATACACTCAATGTCAGCTACTCACTCAATGCAGCAGCAACCGATGTAAACATCCTTATCAAGAATGAAGAGGGCGAAACCGTTGCCACTCATGCAGCAGGAGCACTTGCAGCAGGCGACTACACAGCAGAGATTGCGCTCGATGAACTTGAAAACGGTAATTACACTTGGGAAATCGAAGTTGCAGGCGAAACAGCTACAACTGTTACAGAATTTGCATCATGGAATTTCTACCATCCTTCTGGCATGGATGTGGACAACAGCTTCGAGTCAGGCTCGTTCGGTACACTCTTTGTGTGTGAAGGCTACAACCAAGGCAAGACTTCAGGCTATGTCAGCGCACAAGCCGACGGAAGCTATGGCGGAGGTCTCTACATCTTCAATCCGAAAGGCGAACAGGTTCTCAACAAGGACGGCGGTACACGCTTCTATCCTTCTTTCTTGACCTGTACCGACCGCATATTTAATGGTGTAGACGATAATGGTGCGGCTGCAACTCACACTAATGGAGCTGACTTTGCCCGCGTTGCGATAGCTGAAGACGGACGCATCTTCGTCAACCGCTACAATACGGCCGGAGACTACTATCTGTATGCCGAAAGCCTTGAACAGCTCGTTGCCGACGGAGAATTCACTTCACTCGTTGCTGGCAAGACTATGACTGATGCCATCTATTATGATGAATCAGGCAATTATCTTGCAGGTCCTGCTCAAGCATTTGACGTTATCGGTTCGGGTGAAGATTTGAAACTTGTCGCTATCTCACGTAAGACAAACTCTATTTCTACAGGAACCTCACTGAACCTTGCAGTAGAATATGCATTAGGGACTTCGGCAGTTCTTCCCACTCCTACTTATGTAGATGCGTTCAACGCGAAATATACAATCTCCCGTGACCGCGCAGCGAACATCCAGTTTGACAACGAAGGCGGTATCTGGTATGTACAATATCGCGGTACACCCAACAATACAGAACCCGCACTGGTTTACGTTGATGCCAACGGTGAGCTCAAGTACTTCGAGGGTACAGGTGGTAAAGTGCGTCGAGGTGCCGGTCTCAGCGTGAGTCCCGACGGAACACGCCTCGCAGTGCCGAGTGCAGCCGGAACGGTTTCTGTATATGAAATCATCCGACTTGAAGACGGATCAATCTACCTGAATGAAGAGTACAAGATTACCGGAGTAGGAAACAACGAATACGCTCTCGCATGGGATGCCGCAGGCAACCTGTACGGCGGTAATGCAAGCAAAGAGTTCGTCAAAGGTTATGCAATTCCCCGCACTGAGCCTTTCACAACCAAGGCAGCAAGCAAGTATGCATTCACAATTACCAGTTCCGGAGTTGAAAATGTAGACGCAGCTGATGCTGTAGATGCAGCTCCCGTCTACTACAACCTGCAGGGTGTTCAGGTTGAAAATCCTGAAAATGGTATCTATATCGTGAAACGCGGCAACAAGGTTACCAAGGAATATATCCGCAAGTAATCGCGCCGGTTCACTGAACCCTACCATAGCGAAAGCCGCTCCCACCCCGGGGCGGCTTTCCTTGTATAAGAGGGGTAAGCCCCCCTCAGTCACTTCGTGACAGCCCAGGGGAAGTCCTCTCCCTGTCCCACCATCCTGCTCCACAGCCGGGGGAAGTCCGCTCCCTACGAGGGAGAGGTGCCCGCAGGGCGGAGAGGGTCTCGGTCGAGTGGCTCGACACCCATATAACACCGCTTTCCCCACCAACGACCCCCTCAGCCGCCAAGGCGGCAGCTCCCCCTACAAAAGGGGAGCAATTGTCGAGTACCTCGACCCGCACAATCCGAACCAGGGGAGCACTTTCCGCCTCCACGGCAACCCCGGAGCAGTTAATTTCCGCGTACTTTCGGTATTCCTTTTTCGGCTTTCGGTGCGAATGTTGTATCTTTGTATCCAACAAAAAATTAACCGACCTATGGAATCGACCCGTCAAGCCAAGATAGCAAGACTGATACAGAAAGAACTCAGTGAAATATTCCGTCAGCAGACGGCAAAGACCCACGGCGTACTCATTTCGGTAAGCGCGGTGAGAGTCTCCCCCGACCTGAGCATCGCCCGTGCCTATCTGTCGGTATTCCCTTCGGACAAAGGCGCGGCAATGATCGAAAGCATCAACCGCAGCACCCGCTCCATCCGCTATGAGCTTGCCCAACGTGTGCGCTACCAGCTGCGCAAGACCCCGGAGCTCTCGTTCTTCATCGATGACTCCCTCGACTACATCGACAATATCGACAATCTACTGAAAGACAAATAAGTACGGCATGTTTTCGCTGAGGGTCGCAGTAAGGTATCTCTTCTCCAAGAAGACACACAGTGCGGTCAATGTCATCTCCCTGATCTCGGTTGCCGGGGTGGCAGTGGCAACAATGGCTATCGTGTGCGTACTCTCGGTGTTCAACGGCTTCACCGACCTCGCCGCATCCCACCTCTCCCGTCTCGACCCCGACATCAAAGTCACTCCGGCCGACGGCAAGGTCATCGCCAACGGCGACTCCTTGGCACGGGCAATCACCGGCATCGACGGTGTCGCGGCTGCCATACCCACCATCGAGGAACAGGCACTGGCGGTTTATGCTTCACGCCAGATGCCCGTTACAATAAAGGGTGTACCGGAGCGCTACGATTCCATCAACTCCTTGCCGTCGATAATCATCGACGGGGAAAGGCTCTACCGCGACAGCGTCCGCTCGCTGTCATTCGCCACATTGAGCGTCGGCGCAGCCATGAACCTGAAAGCGTTTCCCGGCGGCGACCGGTATCTCGGGCTGTATGTACCGCGCCGCAAAGGGCGCATCAACCCCGCCAGCCCCATGACGGCTTTCCGCTCCGACTCCCTTATCGTGTCGGCCGTGTATCAGGTGGAACAGGCCGAGTATGACGCCGATATGGTCATTATCCCCATTGAGAACGCCCGCAGGATGCTCGACTACACCACCGAAGCATCAGCCATAGAGATAAAGCTCCGTGGGGACGCTACCGCCGCAACGGTAATCCCCAGAGTCAAAGCTGCGACAGGCGGCAGCTATGAGGTAAAAGACCGTATGCAACAACAGGAACAGTCGTTCCGCATGATAGAGATCGAGAAGTGGATCACGTTTTTCATGCTCGCATTCATCCTTATCATAGCTTCATTCAACATCATATCCACCATGTCGATGCTCATTCTCGAAAAAGCGGAGAATATACGCACCCTCCATGCCCTGGGCGCATCACGCAAGATGATTTCGCGCATCTTCCTGATAGAGGGGTGGCTCATCTCGATTGTAGGCGGCATCGCCGGCATCGTCGCCGGGGTGGCACTGTCATTGGCACAGCAATGGGGCGGATTCATCAAGCTCGGTGGCAACCACGAAGCAATGTCGATAGATGTCTATCCTGTGAGAGTCGACCCGGTCGATCTGCTTGCCGTGCTTGCAATCGTACTGATCGTCGGCATCCTCACCTCAGCAGCATCAGGAAAACTAAGGCCGGACACCTCGACCCGCACCCCTTAGCGGGGGCTGGCAGTAACATTAGCTGAGGGGAAGTCCTCTCCTTGTTCCACCATCCTGCACCACAGCCGGGGGAAGTCCTCTCCCTACAAGGGAGAGGTGGCACGCAGTGACGGAGAGGGTCTCGTCGAGAGCCTCGGTCGAGAGGCTCGACACCCATATAAAACCTCTCATCACTGACCCCCTCAGCCGCCAAGGCGACAGCTCCCCCTGCAAAAGGGGAGCAATTCCTGCCTCGACTCGCAATCGGCAGAAGGAATAGACAACAGAAATTGTTAAAAAATCGTAAAACAATAGTAAGAGGGAAGGATGGAGATTTAGTTTTTATAAATTTGTAATTTCTGATGGCAGAGGTCATTAAATATAATAACAGCATAAAATAAGGTATATAAATTAACTAAATAATAACTTAAACTATTCTTATCTATGAAACAATCGTACTTAAAGAGCCTATTGCTACTGCTGGCAATGGTGTGGGCAATCCCGAAATCCACCGCAGCCGACTATGAAATCAGCGCGCCTACCAACGTATGGACTAAAGCATACACCGGAACAAGTTCAAACTGGGTTTCCTCGGCAGTTGTAGGAGATGTCATCTACACTGCTCCGGGATACAGTGCTACCCCTACGGATATTTTCTATTCAGCCACATTTTCTTCTGAACCGACAACGAGATGGGTCTCTAAAGGACACTATATCGACAACACTAACGGTGGAAAGGCTTTCAGCTACGGTTCATGGACCGACCCCGATGGTACAGCAGCTTCCACATCCAATTGTTATTACTCGGCAGGGCCAAGCATTGCATCGGATGCCGACGGGGCGTTATGGCTCAAAGCAAAACTTAGCTCGTCATGGGGCCCGGTCCAAAATGCCACAGCATTCATATACTATTCGGCAGGGAATACACCCAACCCGTTTGCCACAACAGGAGCAGCAGGCACAAAGACTGCGGTTTCATTGGGGACCCAGGATCTGACCGGCCGTGCCGACCGTATGACAGCATACGGCCACACGACAACAGCTGCGGGTGGTGCACTATGGATCATCCCCAACGGATACACTTCAATTGTAAAATTCCCCGTGGTCAGTGGAGTAATACAAACGAAAGTTGACTACAGCTTGCCATCGGGCATAACAGTAGCCAGCAACAACAGAATTGTCACCCAATATGCCGACAACAAGATCATGTTTGATGACGGAACCAGCCTTTATAAGGGTGTAATTTCCGGGACAAACGTTACTTGGACAAAGATAGGTGTCACCGCCAATGCAGGGAACAACTCCACCGGAGCTGCAATTTTCGAATTGCAGGGGCATGAGGTTGTTGTGTACTCTTCAAGTGCGACGCAAATATCATTCTACGACATAACAACAGGGGCAATGTTAGGAACGGCAACCCCATTTACTACACAAGGCAGTTCCGAATATGGGCGACACGGTATCCATGCCAAGGTTTCAGGCAATACCGCATCAGTCTATGTCTATGTTCCCGGACAAGGTGCAGCAAAGTACTCCATCACAGCTACTGAGGTAGCCAACTTTACCGACCCGGTACAGAACCTGAAGGCGACACGCACATTCAACACCGACGCCTCACAGGATGCAATGCTGACCTGGAGCGCACCGGCCACAGGAGCTGACTACGTTACCGGCTACACCATCTACAAGGATGGAGCAACGGTCACCACAGTGGCAGCAGGCACAACGACCTACACCTACGCAGGCCTGACCGCCTCATCGGAATTCAACGTGGTGCCCAACTACAACTATAACGGTACAGTAACCGTGGGTACCGACTCGAAAGTCACAATAGCCCCCTACGTGTACACCGCCCCGCAGAACGTCAATGCCGAGCATTACAGCGGATATGCACGCGCTTCAATCTCCTTCACCAAGATCTCACGCACAACAGGAATCGAGATACTTTATGACATAGTGCGTGACGGAACGGTAATCTCCAAGGGGCTCAGCCAGAACGAATATATCGACACATATATCCCCGAAGGGGAACACACGTATGCCGTTGAGGCAGTCTACTACATAGCCGATGCCGACGGCAAGTATACCATTGAGATAAAACGCATGCGCAGTGGGGGAAAGACCCTGCTCATCGACGAACTGAACACAGCGAATGTAAACTACACCCTCGAAGAGGTCTACAACTACGAAATGTGGGATATATGGAATGCCGACCAGGCCAATGGCAAAAAACTGCCAGCAAACTTCAACCCCAACCTGAAGACCGACAAGGGATATATCGATGCCGAGCACTACCGTCAGGGAGCATTGGTAACCGACAGCAACGGCAAGAAGTGGTGGTACATAGCACAGAAGTCCAACACCACTAATTTTGAAGCACACGATGGCGGCACTTCCGGAGGCGTACTCAAGATCTCGGCTGAAAATGCCGACCTGCAGGCAGGCGGAAACGCATCATTGCTCGACCTTTCGACTGCCGGAGAGATAAAGGTAGGACAGACGGCAGGTATCGCTGCCGATGCCAACGGCAATTTCCTTGTGCGCGGATGGAACCAGACCTACGACGATGCCGGAACAACGTCCTATAACGACGGAATGAACTACGGTTCAAAACTCGTAAATGTAGTGATCTACAGCGCCGACCTCACCAAGCGTTTTGAGGTGCCGCTGAACTTCGACCTCGATGCCGATGACGTGCAGACCAACCAGTACTCAAACGGGCGTATCGACTACTACCGCGTATCGGGTGACCTGATGGGCACTTCCTACCTCTATGTAGTGTGTGGAGCATCACGCACATTCTCGGTAATAAAGATGGTAAACGACGGGACTAATGTCACCGCCTCACTCGAAAAGCAATACACCCCCGACACCATCGGTGACACAGGCGAAACAATCAAGGTTTCAGCCGGAGACGGTTACGAGAACTACGCATTTGACATCGAATCCGGCCAGGGAAGCGCAGGATATGTCTACCAGAAACGCTCGGTCGGCTATCTGTATGTGCCCACAGCAGCGACAAGCAACACCGCCATCTTTACCGAGGACGGAAAACTTGCCAACTCGGGCGGGACAACGGTGCGCATGGTCAATGCAAACGACTCAGCGGCAACCCGGCTGTTCATCATCACCCCGCAGTCATTCCTGTCAAGAAATACCGGCTCATTCTCGGTTGAATTGGTGACCGGCAACGACTTTGCCAACGGGACAGTGCCCATCGCCACAAAGGTGCAGGATGCCAGCGATAACGTTATCGCGACCTCCGAGGCAGGTAACGCCAACGGTAACTGGCTGTTTGCCGAATACAACGCCACCGACAAGTGTATCTACATCTACCAGTATGTGCCGGGAATCCGTATCGCGAAGTACCGCCTGTACGGTAACGTTGGATTCCTCGACTCGAAACCTACGCTTGACATCACCACATCCTACGATGCCAACAAGGAGAACATAACCCACTTCACCGCCACAACCAGCTGGTCGACACCGACCGACTACAAGGGTGCGGGCGACTATGCAATAAGCCACTACAAGGTGGAACTGCTCGATGCCGCCAACAAGGTGATTGACAGCAAGGATGTGAAAGCGACCGAGGGTTACGGCACCGACTGGAGTTCAAAGGACTACAGCCTCACATTCAACACCACTGCCGACATCACTCCTGCCACAGGCGTAACCGTGGCAACCGGTGACACCGAAAATCATTTCGTGGACAATGCAAGTCCCTACACCGCCCGCGTGACAGCAGTGTATGACCTCACCTCGGTGCTTAACGGCACATCGGGTGCAGACAGCGACCTGCGCTCGGGTGCAGTACGTTCGGTGCAGACAACCCACGACTACGGAGTGAAAAACCCTGCCGGAGAAGTGACCATCTATGAGGGTGTGGGAACCGTCAACAACGTGTACCGCATCGAGATCAACATCGAGAACATGGAAGAGGGTGAAGAACCGGTATCCCACTATGAGATCGCCTACAACTACACCGATGCTTCGGGCAAGAAGGTGACAGTGCCGGTCGACAACTTTGTCCTGGTTACCGCCGATGCCCTGACCGAGGGTCAGAGTGTCGTGCCGGGTGCCGATGTACGCAACGGCAACAACGGATATGCCCTGAGCGAATCCCAAGGCAAGAGCTTCGTTTGCTTCTATCAGGATAACCGCGTGCTGGAAGACACCAACAAGGACGGTCACCTCGATTACACCTACCCGACCGAAGAGAATTGGCAGATACCGAGCAACTGGACCTATACAATCACTGCCGTGTACGCTGCCAACAACAGCCTGCTCCGCAACACAACTGCTGTAACCCTCAATGCTCCCGACACGATGATTGAAACGGGAGTGGAATCGGTTGGCGGTGATGCAGCAGCTTCGCTGAATGCGTTCCCGATCCCTGCAACATCCACGCTTACCGTACAGGCTCCGCAAGGTATCGAGAGCATCTCGATCATCTCGGCTGCAGGTGTAGAGGTGAAGAGCGTTGCCGGTAACAGCGAGAGCATAATGAGTATCGCTGTCGACGATCTTGCCGCCGGATACTACATGCTGCGTGTTAACGGCCTGGCTCCGATCAAGATTGTGAAGAAATAGTAGGGGCTACTATATTTGAGGGGAGGGCGGCACCGCTAATGGTGCCGCCCTCCCTCTGTTTACCGAGACCGGGAAAGTCCTTCCCCTATTCCACCACCCTGCACCAGCCGGGGGAAGTCCTCTCCCTACAAGGGAGAGGTGGCACGCAGTGACGGAGAGGGTCTCGTCGAGAGGCTCGACACCCATATAAAACTGCTTCCCATCACTGACCCCCTCAGCCGCCAAGGCGACAGCTCCCCCTGCAAAAGGGGAGCACTTTCCTGCCTCGACTCGCATAGCGCAAAAGGAGGCTATCAATAACACAGCAGGACGCACTGATAACACCGCCATGGGGCAACAGCCATCGGGAATTTATCGGTTTTACTGCGATTCTTTGCCGGACATAGCAAAAAATTAACGCAATTGAGATAATTTTAGGGATTAAATGAGTATTTTTGCGTAAATTATTAACTCTAAACAATTTATTGTATGAAGAAACTTTTACTTTCTCTACTATGCCTTATGGGGCTTGTCGCAGCACAGGCAGGTGTTGCCGACCTCAACACAATGAACGGAGGCACAGCAAGCACAACCTACAGCACCTATACCTCCGCCGCAGGCTGGACCGCTGTCAACTCCAATATCCTTAACAATTCCAAAGGTCAGACTGCAATGCTCCCTGTAGATACACTGGCAGTGAACATGAACGGAAGAACAACGAAAGTAGGCTCGCTGACCTCCCCGTCGCTGACCGGCGGTATCGGTACACTGACATTCAACTACGGATATACATACAATGAATCCAACGGAGTTTCACTGACAGTAAACATACTCCAGAATGACGAAGTGGTAAAGAGCGTGGAAGTCGTAAACACTTCAGCATTGAAGAATACCGCCTACGAATCGATCTCCGACATCAACATCAGCGGTGATTTCGTGATCAGAATAGACAACAACTCCCCAAGCAACTCGACTTCCAACAGAGACCGTTTCTCGGTATGGAACATACAATGGACCGAATATAGCGGAAGTACCCTCGAGCAGGCCGAAACCCCGGTAATCGCCCCCGAAGAGGGAGAGATCACATCCGCAACAGAGATTTCCATCACCTGTGCCACTGACGGTGCCGCAATCTACTACACCACCGACGGCACAAACCCCTCGGCCGACAACGGCATCCTCTATTCTGCCCCGTTCACCCTCGACAAGACCGCCACGGTGAAAGCAATCGCGGTAGCCGACGGTTACAGCAACAGCTCGATCGCATCGGCAAGCTACATAGTGCCTTTCAGCGTAGCCAACATCGCAGAATTCATCGCGGCAGCCGATACACAGACACCTGTAACCATCAGCGGAGCGGTAACCGCAGTGTACATGAACGGCCGCAACCTGTATGTCAGGGATGACAGCGGTGCAATTCTCATCTACGACAAGAATGATGTAGTTACCGACGCCAAATATTCCAACGGAGACCTTATCTCAGGCATCACAGGAGTCTATGCATTACAGAACGGTCTCCCCGAACTGATCCCGGCAGCCGACCTTGCCGACGCGACAGAAGGCACTGCCGTTGAACCCGCAGTGGTGACCATCGGTGCAATCACATCTTCAATGCTGTCACAATACGTGAAAATCGAAAAAGTGTCCATCGCCGCAGCAAGCTCGGCAAACAACTACACGATGACCGATGCCGACAGCAACAGTTTCGCCATCTACAACACATTCTACAACTCCACCTACTACAACACAGTCACAGTACCCGAAGGGGACAATATCACAGTCGTAGGATTCGTAGGCTGCTACAACTCCACCTTGCAGATAACCCCGACCGAATGCATCGTGGACCAGACAATAGCACAGACACCGGTAATCACCCCCGAAGGAGGACAAATCACCACAGATGACGTAATAACCATCACCTGCACTACCGAAGGGGCATCGATCTACTACACCCTTGACGGTACAGCCCCAAGTGCCGAAAACGGTATCCTCTACACCGAACCGTTCTCAATCAGCGAGGACTGCACCGTAAAGGCCATCGCAATCATGGAGGGTATCACCGACAGCGAGATAGCCGAAGCCGTATTCACCATCAAGACGGTCGACCCCAACGAAACCACAGCGACATTTGACTTCACCGACCCGTCGTCACTTACTCCGGCACAGGAAACCCCTGCCACAAGCAGCGGCATCGCAGTCAACGATGTCGTATTTACAGCAGGAAGCGTATCACTTACCGCATCAAAAGGCTCAGCGTCAACCGATTGCCGTCTATGGGGGGGAACTTCAGCCGTTGATTTCAGAACCTATAAGAACTCAACAATCACAATCTCGGGAACCAATGCCAAGCTGGTATCGATAGAATTTACCGGCAACAAGGCCAGCACAACCCAACTCTCTGCCGGCAACGGTTCATTCTCCGGTTCGACATGGACTGCAACCGAAGAGGTATCTTCCGTAACATTCACCACTACCGCAACAACCAACATCAGCACAATTACGGTGAATTACAACGTGAATACCGGCATCGAGAACGTCGATAGCGAAGACACCGATGCCCCGGCTGAATACTACAACCTGCAGGGCGTGAAAGTAGCCAACCCCGAAAACGGACTCTATATACGCGTTCAAGGCAACAAGGCCACCAAGATTCTCGTGAAATAGACACGTCCGTCATAACCACAAAAAGAGCGGTCTCACAACAGGCCGCTCTTTTTATTGCCGGATAACCGGCAACGCTAAAGCAAGAAATTGTATCTTTGCAATATGGAATTGCACAACGCCATCTGCGTATATTGCGCATCAAGCAGCAACATCGCCCCCATATACACCGAAACGGCATTCCGCCTGGGACAATCGATAGCCCGGGCAGGGAAAGCGGTAGTGTGCGGCGCAGGCCGTTCAGGGCTGATGGGTGCAGTCATCGACGGTGCACGCGACTGCAACGGGGAAACCGTCGGAGTCATACCCCGGTTCATGGTCGAGAAAGGATGGCACCATCCACTGCTGTCACGCATGGAAATCACCGATGACATGCATTCACGCAAAAAGCGGATGGCAGAGCTCGCCCAGTCGGCAATAGCCCTGCCCGGCGGTTGCGGCACTCTGGAAGAACTGCTCGAAATCATCACATGGCGACAACTCGGAATATACGCCGGCAATATCGTCATACTCAACACCGGGGGATATTACGACCCCCTCATCGGGATGCTCGGGAAAGCAGTAGAGGAAGGATTCATGAAAAAAGACCACTGCGGACTGTGGCAAGTGGCAACAACACCCGAGGAGGCCATAAGGCTGGCACTGACCGACTGTTCCCGCACAAAGTTTATCCCCAAACTGTAAAATGATGCCCGGAAAGCCACTAAGCAACGACACCACAATGACGATGTCAACGGGATTCCCGTCCATCAACACCTGCCATGAGGCCGACGCCCCCACATCAGCCATAGAAAAAACCGTGTGCACCACATCGACCGTCCCATATACCACCGGGATTCCGGGCACACCGCGCCCCACCTCACCTGGGGAAAATTCCGGGATAATGACCCTTATCGCAATATCCTTCCTGCTTGTTGCCATAGGGTTCAAACACTGCTCCCGACTGTTCAGGACATTCACCCAGGACCTGTGGTCGGTGAGACGCCGCGCCAACGTGTTCGACGACCGCACCGCCAATGAAACACAGGTGCTCGTCACCCTCATAATCCAGACATGCGTCTACGAAAGCATACTGCTACTGGCACTGACAGGAAGACACGCCCCTGTCACCGACGGGAACGCATTCACCGCGACAATGCTCCTTCTCGGAGTGACATCCTCGCTATACCTGTTCCAACTGGCAGCCTACGGCATCATCGGATACGTTTTCAGTGACCGTACAGGCAGATCACAATGGATAAAAGGCTTCAACGCAAGCCAGGCACTGCTCGGCTTCGCACTAATCATCCCCGCATTGCTGACAATCTTCTATCCGGCATCGGCCGATACAATGCTCATCATCGGAGCGGCACTCTACATCACGGCACGTATAGTCTTTATCTGTAAGGGTTTTAGAATTTTTTACCACAAAATCACCTCATTGCTTTATTTTATTTTGTACCTTTGCAGCGTAGAAATAATTCCGGTCATAACAGCCTACTCCGGAGTCATTCTGATAAGCAGGCTGATAACCGAGTAAAGCAAATTTTAGTAAAAGTGAAAGTAAAAAAAGTTTTAGTTTCCCAACCGAAGCCATCTTCCGAAAAATCACCTTACTACGAAATAGCTGAAAAATACGGCGTACAAATCGAATTCCGACCCTTTATCAAAGTCGAGGGACTTACAGCCAAGGAATTCCGTCAGTCGAAAATATCAATATCAGAATTTACTGCGATAATTTTTACCGCCCGTACTGCTATCGACCATTTCTTCCGCCTGTGTGAGGAGATGCGTGTAAATATACCCGATACAATGAAATATTTCTGCACCACAGAGTCCATAGCCCTGTATCTCCAGAAATACATCGTGTACCGCAAACGCAAAATATTCCATGGCAATACCGGCAAGCTCGATGACCTGCTCCCGTTCCTCCTCAAGCATTCAAAGGAGAAATTCCTCTATGCGGTATCGGATGTGAACAAGGAGGACAGCAATGTTCTCGACAAGCACAATATCAATTACACCAAGGCTGTAATGTACCGCACTGTCAGCAACGATTTCGGACCTGAAGAGCCATTTGACTACGACATGCTGCTGTTCTTCAGCCCCTCTGGAATCGCATCGCTGCTCAAGAATTTCCCGGAGTTCAAGCAGGACGACATCAGAATAGGCTGTTTCGGAAGCACAACCGCACAAGCGGTACGTGATGCCGGTCTACGGCTCGACATGGAAGCGCCGTCGGTAAAAGCACCGTCGATGACAGCAGCACTTGATCTCTACCTGAAAGAGGACGCCAAAAAGAACTGATACAAACCCCAATTAAATACACGCCTTGCAAGTTCCACGATATTTTGCTAAACTTGCAAGGCGTTTTCCTATAAATCACCTTGCCATTGACTTCTCTACGGTTATATAAACGCGAAAAACTGTGCAGCCTGACTGCAATAGAGGCTCTTTTTTCCGGAAAGGACTCCCGGTCATGCTCAGCATTCCCTGTCCGTGCCGTATGGCGTGTAAACAACCGGCGCAACCACACGGCACAGTTCTTCATTTCAGTACCCAAAAAACGGCTCAGACATGCCGTAGACCGTGTAAAAATGCGCCGGCGCATACGCGAAGCATACCGTCTTAACCGGCACTACCTGCAACTTCCTGAAAACATGGCAATCGACATGGCCTTCATTTACCTCAACAACGGCCTGCAGAACTATGCCACCGTTGAACATGCCATAATCAGGCTGCTTGGAAAAATCTCCAATGCCGCCACCTCTTTCTCCGATAACGATGAAAAAACTGATTAGCAACCTGCTCATATTGCCCATAATCATCTACCGGTACTGCATTTCCCCCTTATTCCCGCCTTTATGCCGGTACACACCCACTTGCAGCCAGTATGCCATAGAAGCAATACGCCGGCACGGTCCCGGAAAAGGATTATGGCTTGCCGTTAAACGTATATGCCGATGCCATCCATGGGGAGGGTGCGGCTATGACCCGGTACCGTGACCGCCATGTTCAATCTCCCCGACATACACTCACACGACCCCAACCGGGCCGCCACGGCAATAATAAACATCTCACCCGGTGACAAGATACATGACGGGGTGACATACTCGGCTGGAATACACCCCTGGGATGTTCCGGCAGCCACCGGAACCACCATCGAACTGCTTGACAGAATGTGCAGCCACCGGCAAGTGGTTGCAATAGGAGAAACCGGGCTGGACGCACTGAAAGGGGGAGAGCTCGGAATCCAGACCGAGATTTTCCGACATCACATACAACTGAGTGAAAAATACCGTAAGCCATTGATAATTCACGCGGTAAGGACTTTCCCTACAATCATAGGGCTCAAAAGGCAACTGTGTCCCGAAATGCCTTGGATCATACACGGCTTCAGAGGCAAACCTCAACTTGCCCGCGAACTGCTGAACAACGGGTTTTACATCTCGCTTGGTGAAAAATTCAACCCGGAAACCGCTGCGGTAATTCCCGACGACCGGCTGCTGACCGAAAGCGATGAAAGCAAGCTCCCCATATCCGAAATAATCGCACGAATTTCAGCTATACGGAACAGAGCTGACAAACATTTATGATTTCCGAGTACACCCCACTCAGCCGCCAAGGCGGCAGCTCCCCCCGCAAAAGGGGAGCATTTCACGCCTCGATACACACCCCGAATCAGGGCAGGAAATAACATAAGCGGCAACCACACCGCAGGGAAAGTCCTCCCCCTACAAGGGAGAGGTGCCCGCAAGGGTGGAGAAGCTCTCCACAATCAATTTTGCTATGGTATTAGAGGATATAAAAAGGAAATGTGCCTATTTCCGTATTTTGGCACATTTCCCGTTTATTGGTCTTGTCGTCCTTCTGGATATTATTATACCGTGAGTATCTCTTTTTCTTTGGCGGCAAAAATGTCGTCGATTTTTTTCAGATACTTGTCATGCAGTTTCTGCACCTTGTCTTCACCATCCTTCTGGACATCTTCAGGCATCCCGTTCTTAACCGCTTTTTTAAGCCCTTCGATTGCATCACGACGGGCATTGCGCACCGACACTTTAGCATTCTCTGCCTCACCCTTGCACTGCTTTACAAGAGCCTTGCGGCGATCCTCGGTCAGCGGCGGGATTGTGAGACGAATGATTTCACCGTTATTTTCAGGAGTGATACCGAGTTCGGAATTGATAATGGCTTTCTCAATCTCCTTGAACATAGCTTTCTCCCACGGGGTTATCGCAATTGTACGCGCATCAGGAACCGACACATTGGCGACATTGGAAATAGGTACCGCGCTACCGTAGTATTCCACTCTGATGCCTTCAAGGATCTTTGCATTGGCCTTTCCGGCACGGATACGGGCCAACGTCTCGTCAAGATAATCAACCGCCAGCTCCATCTTCTCTTCGGCAGGCTCCAAATAGTCTTTTATTTCACTCATAATATTCTGATTTTAAATTTTCATCTAATAAACCAAAGTCCCGATAGGCTCACCGGCAATCACCTTAGCCAGATTTCCGGGAGTATCCATATCGAACACCACGATAGGCAGATTGTTTTCCTTGCAGAGAGCCGTTGCAGTCAAGTCCATAACTTTCAGTCCGCGGGTATATACCTCATTGTAGGAGATTTTACTGAACTTGGTTGCCGTAGGATCCTTCTCGGGGTCGGCAGTATAGATACCGTCGACACGTGTACCCTTCAGCATTACATCGGCCTCTACCTCAATGCCCCGTAGCGCCGAACCGGTATCGGTAGTAAAGAAAGGATTGCCTGTGCCTCCGGCAATGATGGAAACAGCCCCTGATTTCAAAGCCTCGATGGCTTTCCACTTGCTGTAATGCTCCCCGACCGGAAACATATTTATGGCCGTAAAGACACGTGCAGGCTGCCCTACCGCCTCAAGCGCGGAACTGAGGGCAAGCGAATTGATTACAGTAGCAAGCATACCCATCTGATCGCCCTTAACCCGGTCAAATCCCTTCGAGGCACCTGAAAGCCCACGGAAAATGTTGCCACCTCCTATCACAATTGCCACTTCGACACCTTGTGAAGCGATCTCCTTAACCTGCGAGGCATACTCGCCCAAACGCTTGGTATCGATACCGTAACCCTGCTCTCCCATGAGCGACTCACCGCTTAACTTGAGCAAAACACGCTTATATTTTGTTCTCATAAAGATGTATATTTTTACTACTTGACAAATATAGCCCATTTAAATGAGTACTCCAAGATTTACCGCCCCAAATGGGAAATTTTGTGTGAGAAATATCCGAAAAAATAGGTTTTTCTAAAGATAATATTTAACTTAGCCTCATCATTAAATATCATAATCATGACCGACAATCATCGTTATTGCGTGATAATGTGCGGTGGCATAGGAAGCCGTTTCTGGCCATACAGCCGCGCCGACCGCCCCAAACAGTTCATTGACTTTTTCGGGACTGGCCGTTCTCTTCTGCAGATGAGCTACGACCGGATACTCCCGTTAGTCCCCGCCGAAAACATAATCATTGTCACAAACGCCCAATATGCCCCCCTTGTAAAGGAACAGCTTCCGGAACTCGATGACGACCAGATCCTTCTTGAACCGGCACGCCGCAATACCGCCCCTTGCATCGCCTGGGCGGCCTACCATATAGCGGCCCGCGACCCGCAGGCAAGCATGATAGTCACCCCGAGTGACCACCTCATAACCCGTGAATCGGAATTCCACCGCAGCATACAAGCAGGATTTGAGTTCGTGGAAAACAACGATGCCCTGCTGACTCTCGGTATCAAGCCGTCACGACCCGAAACCGGATACGGATATATCCAGATTGGCGACGAGGCACAACCAGGTATCCTTAAGGTAAAGACATTCACCGAAAAGCCGGATATCGAACTGGCAAAAGTATTTCTCGCGACAGGAGAATTCTTCTGGAATTCAGGCATTTTCCTATGGAAAGCATCATCCATCAAAAATGCTTTGCACACATACGCAGCCGATCTTGCCGGGCAATTTGACGCCGGACAGGAGCTGTTCGGGACTCCCCGTGAAAACGAATTTATCGAAAAGGAGTTCCCTGCTTGTGTAAGCATCTCGATCGATTTCGCCATTATGGAGAAAGCGTCCAACGTCTACGTGGAATGTGTCGACTTCGGATGGAACGACCTTGGTACATGGAGTGCACTATATGACAACTCCCCAAAGAACCGGGATACCAACGTAACACAGAACTGTAATGTGCTCGCCTATAACTCCACCGGCAACATATTTGCCGTACAAGGAGATAAACTCATCGTTGTCTCAGGATTGAAAGACTATATAATATCCGATGCCGGAGATGTACTGCTTGTGTGCCCCATGAGTGAAGAACAACGCATCAAGCAGATGGTCAACG
This sequence comes from Muribaculaceae bacterium, assembly GCA_017462345.1. Taxonomy (GTDB): domain Bacteria; phylum Bacteroidota; class Bacteroidia; order Bacteroidales; family Muribaculaceae; genus RGIG4079. The sequence continues at coordinate 196,424 of JAFTRI010000023.1, read as the reverse complement.
ATGTAAAGTTGAATTTCGGGGACAAATTCCTGTAAATGAAGCACCTGCTGTACTTGATTTTGTCAGTTGCGGCAGTGATTCCGTCAACAGCCGCCGACTACCGGACGATTGCAACAAAAGCCCAGCGTTTCTACGGACAAAAAGAATGGGCAAGCGCAACCGCCATGTATTGGCTGATGCTTGAAGAGAAGCCTGACAATCCCGACACCTACAGCCATGCAATCATCTCGGCTGCCATGCAATCCGACACGACTGCCCAACTGGCTCTGATGGAAAAAGCCATGCAATACCATGTCCCGTTCGACTCCATTTTCACCGCAGTGGAACGTGAAAGTTTTTCAGTAGGCCAAAGTAAACTCTATGAGAATTTCATGAAACATATAAAGGAGGCACAACCTTGGCTCTCCCGCAACATTGACGGATACCTGTTACGTTACTACACATTCCGCAAAGATGCAGACAGGATGGTGGAATACAGCAACATCATGCTGGACGGAATGCCTGACGACACCGGCTACCTGACAACTCTTGCCCAGGGCTACATGCTCGGAAACAAGCCCCAAGAAGCCATGAACACCTATCGCAGAATCCTGTTTCTTGAACCAGACAACTACAATGCCCTGCTTGAACTGGGAAACTACAGCCTCATCCTGTTCCGGCAGACCGGAAATGAAACATATCGCAAAGAAGCCCTATCCATGATGAGAAGAGCGGAAGCATTACGCCCCACCCCTTACATTACATCGGTCATTACCGGACTTGAAGACACAGATTAAAGCGACAACATACTCCACGTTTCGAGAATATTTTGTAGCTTTACAATTCATTTTACACACTCATCACGATGGAGAAACAACACAACAATACCGAACCGTCGATACGCCAACGCATCTTCGGAATTATCCGCAACCGGCAATTCCAAGGTTTTTTCCTGTCAATCGCAATTATCGCGATAATTGCGTTATGCTTTTTCTATCCCGATGCGATGCAAGGCAACGAACTGCGCCAGCATGACATGCAACAGGGAGCGGCAATAGGTCAGGAAGCGAAAATCCATTATGAACAGACCGGAGAAAAAACTCTTTGGACCAACTCCCTGTTCTCGGGAATGCCCACATTCCAGATTTCACCCTCCTATCCGTCCAACAGCCTATTCAACTGGATAAATACCGTGTTCGGTCTCGGTCTGCCATCACCAGCCAACCTCCTGTTCATGATGATGACCGGATTCCTTATCCTGCTTCTCTCAATGCGCATGAAGTGGTATATCGCCCTGATAGGAGCCATCGCATACGGATTTTCATCCTATTTCGTGATAATCATCGGAGCAGGACACATCTGGAAATTTGTTACCCTTGCATACATTCCTCCGACAATAGCCGGAATCGTACTATGCTACCGGAGAAGATACCTGCTTGGCGGCGCACTTGCCGCCCTATTTGCCATGATGCAGATTTCAAGCAACCACGTGCAGATGTCCTACTATTTCATGTTCGTTATTGCAGGAATCGTTATCGCTTACCTGTTCACAGCAATAAGACATAAACAGGTGAAACAATGGGCAGTATCGACGGGAATCCTTGCAGTTGCCGCGATTCTTGCTGTAACCGCCAACATTCCTAACCTGTACAACACTTACGAATACTCCAAGGAAACAATGCGCGGAAACCATTCGGAACTTACCTCACACGACAGCACAGGCAATAATGCCGAAACAAAAACCGGAGGTCTGGACCGCGACTACATAACACAATACAGCTACGGGCAAGCAGAGACATTCTCCTTGCTTATCCCCAACATAAAAGGCGGTGCATCAGCGCGACCCGAGAAAGGACGCATGCTGCAAATGACAGTCGCCGAACTCCCTGAAACACAGAAAATGTCGGAATCAGGGGAACTCGCTCCCGAGGAGGCACAATATTTAGGATATGTCAGCCAATATTTCGGCGAGCCGGAAGGGACCAATGGACCGGTATATGTAGGAGCGCTCATTGTCGCACTGTTCCTTCTCGGTTGTTTCATAGTCAAAGGCCCTATGAAATGGGCTCTGCTTATATTGACCTTGTTGTCAATACTCCTTGCATTGGGTCGCAACTGCCAATGGCTTACCGACCTGTTCATCGACTATATGCCCATGTACAACAAGTTCCGTACCGTCGAAAGCATTCTCGTTATAGCAGAGTTCACCATGCCGCTCCTTGCCGTAATGGCCTTACACCGTCTCGTCACGACACCCGACGGGCTTAACCGGTACAACAAGCCCCTGTTCCTATCATTTGGAATAACAATGCTATGCTGTCTTGCAGGCATACTGATTCCGGAAATATACGGAATGGCCGTGACACAGCAAGACATGGAAACATCCCGGTACATCAGCTACCAATTGTCGCAACAAGGTTATCCCGATGAAATAATACGTGGATTCAGCCTTGACAATCCGCGAATATATGCCGCCGTTGAAAGCCTGCGCCTCTCGATGGTTTCCGGCGATGCTCTGCGCAGTTTCTTCATAATCGGTCTCGGTTTCATCGCAATATTCATGTTTACACGCAAGAAACTGGCATCGAAAGCGACTGTTGCAATATTAGGAATCCTTATCCTTGCCGACCTATATTCAGTAAACAAGCGATACCTGAACCACGACAGCTTCTGTACGCCTGAACTCACACAAGGCAACCCGTTCCCGCAGAATGCCAATGACGTGGCCATACTTGCCGACAAGACAATGAATTTCCGCGTCATGGACATTCCCCGTTTCTGGTCATCGGATCCGTCATTCTACCACAAGACAATTGGTGGATACCACGCAGCGAAACTCACACGCTACCAGGACATGATCGACCGGCATCTCGGGAACATAGTGGCAGGACGTCCATCACAAGCCGACATTAATGTACTGAACATGCTCAATGCGCGTTATGTCATTGATCATGACAACCGCCTTACACTCAATTCCGACGCATTGGGAAATGCCTGGTGGGTAGAATCGGTACAATATGCAGGAAACGCTGACGAGGAAATGGCAGCACTTGACACAATAAATCCGTCGGTAACAGCCGTGGCCGATGCCAAATTCAAGGAGATTCTGGGCTCGGTGACGACAACGCCAGCTCCGGGAGACACCATATACGAAACCTCATACGCACCCAATCGGCTGACCTACAACACTAACAGTGCCAACGGTGGTATTGCCGTATTCTCCGAGGTGTACTTTCCATGGGGATGGAAAGCCACAATCGATGGACAGCCGGCTGAAATAGGACGTGTAAACTACATTTTGCGCGCAATGCGCATCCCCGCCGGAAAACATGAAATTACAATGATATTCGACCCCGACTCCATCCATAACACCGTCAATGCGGCATACATCGCCATAATACTGATATATTTGTCGGTCGCTGCCGCAACCGTATCTGCAATAGCCCGTTCCGGCAAGGAAACAGACCCCCAGGCCGATGAATAGATTCAAGAGATATTACTCGGCATTACACCGCTACAAACGCAGCAAAGGCTATGGCATACATTCCCCTTTTGCTTTCAATTTCGTGTTGCGGGTATTGCGCGAACAATGTCCATACTATGCCTACGACGACATTCATTATCGACGACATCGGGCAAAAAAACTGGCGGCAAAGATTTTCAGGAAACCGCACATCATTTCTTACAGCAATGCAAAGATGCTGTTCCGCATCACATGTTTCTTTTCACCGGAAACGATTCTACAGATAGGTACATCATACGGTATCTCAACATCGGCAATGCTTGACGTATCAAGCAATTCCCACCTGATAATATATCCGGGCAACAATAGCCATGAAGACATTTACAGGAATATTACCGAACCTTATAGAGCACGCATTTCCGCATTCCGGACAATAGAAAAGGCCCTGTGTGGCTACCGGGAAACAAATACCGGGAAACCACATTTCATCCTCATAAACGATTTGACCAACGATGATGCAGAATCCCTATTCCCGACATTACAGGAAGCCCTTGACAACAACGGGGTAGTCATCATGCGCAACTTGTCAAAAAGAAAAAACGTGCTCACCCTGTGGGATAAACTATGCCGTGAAATGACTTTCGGCATGAGTTTCTCTAACGGACGCATAGGAATCATCGTATCACGCAGTCACCTGCCTCTCCAGCATTTTTCCCTGTGGTTCTAAATGTATGCCAATAGCCATTGATGACATACCCAAACTGCTTGAACGCTACAATGCTTACCTGCTGCTTGAACGTGGTCTGTCAGACAATACCCGCGAGTGCTACCGGAATGATGTAGACAAGCTCCTCGGCTTTCTTGTTGACGAACAGGTGTTACTACGGAATGTAGACCTTGACACACTCCAATCATTCATCTGCCAGTTACATGACATAGGGATTGCACCTCGTTCACAGGCTCGTATCATATCAGGAATAAAGTCATTCTTCCGGTTTCTGAAACTTGACGGCTTCATCGACAGCAACCCGACACTTCTGCTCGACAGACCGCAGACAGGTCGACATCTGCCCGACATACTGTCAATAGAAGAAATAGATAGAATGATCGACGCCGTCGACATGGACAAAGCCGAGGGCCAGCGCAACCGGGCAATCATCGAGACCCTATATAGCTGCGGACTTCGTGTATCGGAACTTGTGAATCTTGAAATGGACAAGATATATACACAGGAAGAGTACATCATAATAAAAGGCAAAGGCAGCAAAGAACGGCTTGTCCCTATTTCCCGAACTGCCTTAAAGGAGATAAGCCTGTATCTGGAACAGCGCGACGGGATGAGCATCAAGTCCGGAGAAGAAAACATCCTGTTTCTCAATCGACGCGGTCACAGACTGACACGCATAATGATATTCTACATCATCAAAGAAGCGGCAACCCGTGCAGATATACGCAAAGAAATATCTCCCCACACGCTCCGTCACTCATTTGCCACACACCTTCTTGAAGGCGGTGCCAACCTCCGGGCTATACAACAGATGCTCGGCCATGAAAGCATTACCACCACTGAAATATACATCCACATCGACCGCACCCGCCTGCGTCAGGAAATCCTCACACACCATCCCCGCAACCTCCTCACCCGATAACACTATGAAAGATTTTATTTTTCTCTCCGTAACGCATTTTATTACATCAATAATCGTGTACGGGAGTCAGTTGAGTTGTTGCTGTCACTTTTTCTGTTTATATTTGTATTTTGAATAATGGCATAAGTGATATGAACGGAATCAAAGGAAAACGACCGGAAAGTGTGCTTGTTGCGCGATTGTCGGCTCTGAGCGACATTATTGTGAGCATACCGGTCATTTATAGCGTGTGCCGTTGCCATCCCGATACCCGATTCACTTTCATTACCAAACCCGCGACACAACCCCTGTTCATTAATGCTCCCGAAAATCTCACGGTCGTTGGAGTTGACATAAAGGACAGATACCGCGGAATCACCGGTATCAGGAAATTATTTACAGAATTACGCAAAGATTACCGGTTTGACGCATTCATAGACCTGAATGACGTGTGGCGTACACGTATTTTGGCATTCTTGTGCCGTATCAACAGAATCCCTGTAAGGAAAATAAACTCCGGGCACTCCCATAAGCGGGCTCTTACACGTAAACACAATAAAGTAATGCTCCCGCTATTCTCGCAACGCGCACGATATCGCGAAGCCTTCTACCGCATGGGGCTACCCGTCGAAGAACGTTTCACATCACTGTTCGGGAACAGTAAGGGCAACCCGGAGACATTTGCTGCCGTATCGGCACCGAAACGGGAAGAAGAACATTGGATAGGAATTGCGCCATTTGCCAAGTACCGCGGAAAAGTATATCCCATTGAAATGACCGAAAAAATAGTCTCGGAAATATCACAGTGGGAAAACACCCGCATATTCCTGTTTGGTGGAGGAGACGAAGAATGCACGACATTGGACTCCTGGACAAAGAAATACCCGCATTGTACTTCACTTGCCGACAAACGCTACGGTTTCCCGCTCGAACTTGCACTCCTGAGCCATCTCGACGTGATGGTGTCAATGGATTCGGCCAACATGCATCTTGCCTCCACCGTCGGAGTCCCCGTAATAAGCATTTGGGGAGCCACACACCCTTATTGCGGATTCAAGGGCTGGAACCAATCAGGCAATAACATGGTACAACTGTCAATGGTATGCCGCCCATGCTCAATGTTCGGGGACAGACCGTGTCATCGCGGAGATTACTTATGCCTCACCGGCATACCGACCCAGGCAATAACCGACAAGATCAAGCAATCGATTAATGCATAGCCATTAACCATATAATATGGACAACAACTTTGACATAAGAGCCGTTCAAGGGAACGATAATGACAGGGATTTTGAAAAAGCATTGCGCCCGTCGGAATTCGACTCTTTCAGCGGACAAGACAAAATCATAGAGAACCTGCGTGTATTTGTCGCGGCAGCACGTATGCGCGGAGAAGCCCTCGACCACCTTCTGCTCCACGGACCCCCAGGACTGGGAAAGACAACCTTGTCGGGAATCATCGCCAATGAACTCGGAGTTGGATTCAAGGTGACTTCAGGACCTGTACTCGACAAGCCAGGAGATCTTGCCGGAATACTTACATCTCTCGAAGAGAACGATGTCCTGTTCATCGATGAGATACATCGTCTGAGCCCCATCGTAGAGGAATATCTCTACTCGGCAATGGAGGACTACCGCATCGACATCATGATCGACAAAGGACCCGGTGCCCGTTCGGTACAGCTGTCATTATCTCCATTCACACTTATAGGAGCAACAACACGTAGCGGGCTGCTGACATCGCCACTGCGTGCCCGTTTCGGTATAAATTGCCATCTTGAATACTATGACCACGAGATTCTTGAACGCATCATCCTGCGATCGGCATCCCTGTTGGGAATAAAGTGTACCGGAGAAGCAGCACACGAGATTGCCTTACGCAGCCGCGGGACCCCACGTATAGCCAACGCCTTACTTCGGCGTGTGAGGGATTTCGCCCAAGTAAAAGGCTCAGGGATCATCGATCCTGAGATAGCCCGCTATTCACTCGAAGCCCTCAATATCGACCGGTACGGACTGGACGAAATCGACAACAAGATACTCACTACAATTATTACCAAATTCAAGGGAGGACCGGTAGGATTGTCGACCATTGCTACCGCACTCGGAGAAGACCCCGGAACAATCGAGGAAGTTTATGAACCGTTCCTTATCAAAGAAGGCTTCATCAAGCGCACACCTCGTGGACGCGAAGTCACCGACCTCGCCTACAGCCATTTGGGTCATAATCATACAAACGATTACAATTCGCTATTCTAACACTTGTATCCGGAAATGGCAGGAATAAAATCATTGGCTAAAGATACCGCAATCTACGGGATAAGCAGTATTCTGGGACGGTTTCTGAACTGGTGTCTTGTCCCTCTCTACACCATCATGTTCCCTGCCGAGGAATACGGCATCGTGACCTATATCTACTCCATCGTAGCATTAGCGTTGATTATACTGACCTACGGCATGGAAACCGGATTCTTCCGGTTCGCCAACCATGAGCGCTGGAAAGATCCCATACAGGTCTATACGACATCACTCATTTCCCTTGCATCCACATCTTCCCTGTTCATTATTGCAGTACTGCTGTTCCTCAATCCCATATCGGCGGCAATGGAATGCGGTACACACCAGTCATACGTGTGGATGATGGCCGTTGCCGTCGCCATCGACGCATTCACAGCCATACCTTTTGCCTACCTCCGATACAGGAAACGTCCCATGAGATTTGCCTGCCTGCGCCTTGTCAACATCGGGCTCAATATATGTCTCAACCTGTTTTTCATCCTGCTGTGCCCTTGGCTGTGGAAAGAATATCCCGGACTGGTCGCATGGTTCTATGACCCCGGATTCGGTGTCGGTTACATATTTCTTGCCAACCTGATAAGTTCAGTCGTGACACTGCTGATGCTGTTTTCTGAGATCACCGGTATCCACTATTCGTTCAACGGCAAACTACTCAAAGACATGCTTGCGTATTCTTTCCCGTTGCTCATCCTCGGATTTGCCGGAATAATGAACCAGACTATCGACAAGATTCTATACCCCATACTCGTCCCCGATCCGCAGGAAGCCTTGACCGGCTTGGGAATATATGGAGCAAACTATAAGATAGGCATCGTAATGGTCATGTTCATACAGGCATTCCGCTTTGCCTACGAACCGTTCATCTTCGCACAAAACAAGGAAAAAGGGAACGACAAATACCAGGCCTACCGTGACGCAATGAAATATTTTGTGATATTCGGTCTGCTGATATTCCTCATTGTGATGTTCTATCTGGACATCCTGAAATATTTCATCTCACCCAAATATTTCAGCGGATTACAAGTAGTGCCCATTATAATGATGGCGGAACTGTTCTTCGGCATATTCTTTAATCTTTCATTATGGTATAAACTGAATGACAAGACCGTATGGGGCATGTGGTTCTCCTTGTTGGGTCTTGCCATTACACTTATACTCAACATCCTGTTTGTCCCGCGCTATGGCTACATTGCTTGCGCATGGGCAGCATTTGCCTGCTACGGCGTGATGATGGTCACAAGCTACTTTGTCGGTAAAGCCAAGCATCCTATAGGCTATGAGACCGGACGTATCCTTTCATATTTCGTTATCGCAACGGCAATATATGTCACAGGCATGTCAGTCTCCACACCGTGGGAATACCTCACTCTTGCACTGCGCACCGCACTTCTTGCCATTTATATTGTTATAGTAATAAAGCGGGAATCACTCAATCCGCTTGCTATACTGAAACGACGGCACTAACCTAAAATGACAAGAATCCGATGGACGCATTAAACAAACTAAAAAAACTGTTTGTCAACTATTTCGACCTGTCATCATATCTTATTCCACAGGAAAGGGCAGAAATCGAGATACGTGAAAGCATATCATTCCGCGGTCCGAACATAATAATACTAATTCTTGCAATACTCATTGCCTCACTTGGATTAAACACCAATTCCACCGCTGTCATAATCGGAGCAATGCTCATATCCCCGCTAATGGGTCCTATAATAGGCATAGGCCTCGGAGTTGGAATATACGATTTTGAACTGATAAAGCGTTCCGCCCGTAACCTCGCGATGGCTGCCGGATTCAGCGTAATTGCCTCGACACTGTATTTTCTCATATCCCCGGTAAACGAAGGGCATTCCGAACTGCTTGCCCGCACTTCACCATCGATCTATGACGTACTCATAGGATTTGTGGGCGGAGGAGCAGGAATCCTTGCAATAGGCAGCAAAAGCAAAGGTAACGTAATTCCTGGAGTAGCAATCGCGACAGCACTTATGCCCCCGCTGTGCACTGCCGGTTACGGTCTTGCCACAGCTCAGCTGCACTACTTCATCGGAGCTTTCTACCTGTTCATCATAAACTCCATATATATCGCATTTGCCACTACCATAGGAGTCAAACTGATGAAATACCGTCCGCGCAACTTCATTGACAGCCGCCGTGCCGGAAAAGTCCGTAGGATGGTCTACTCATTGGTAATCATCACAATGATACCAAGCATATTCCTCACCTACTCAATGATACGGGAAAACCGCTTCAACACCTTGACCGAAAAATTCATTTCTCAAGAATTCCATTTTCCGGCAACACAAGTATTGAACTACAAAGCACAGATCTTAAACGGAAAAAAATCAATTACCGTAACACTTATCGGACGCACATTGCCAAACGACTCCCTTCGTCTCGCCATGATGTCACGGCTACAGCAGTTCGGTCTTGCCGGTACCGAATTGAACATAATACAGGGAGAATCAGCCTCAACAGGAAACCTTACTCCCGACAAACTGTCATCAACGATGCTAAAGGATATATACCAGATAACACAGGCGACAATCAACCGGCAACAGAGCACAATAGACTCTCTGCGGTATGCCTGTTCACGTTACAATGAATACGACACCATCAGCTCGACAATATCACCCGAAATAAGAATCCTTTTCCCGCAAATCGACGAGATAGCCATAACCAAGGCTGTATTCAGCAATACCGCGGGGAAAGCAATACAGGACACCCTCGACATTGCACTTGTGAAATTCTCCTCGGCAATGCCTCCACCCGCCCGCAAGAAATTTTCCGAATACCTTAACGCCCGTCTGAACATGAATAATATAAACATCATAGACATCGGCACGTCAATACCATTCAACGACAACAGATGAACCCGTTAAAAGTAACACTGATAAGCCATAGCGACACCATGGGTGGAGCATCGGTAGTGACATTCCGGCTAATGCAGGCACTAAGGCGTGCCGGTGTGGACGCCCGCATGATAGTTTTTGTGAAAAACAGCGATGACCCCAATATCGACACGGCCAGCAAACGCAACTGCCGGACAATGAATTTTCTCATCGAACGGGCTCACATCTTTTTACACAACGGTTTCAGCAGGGAAAACCTGTTCAAGGTCTCAGAAGCCAATACTGGTGTAAACCTGTGCTGTCACCCGTGGATAAAAGATACCGACATAATAGCACTAAACTGGGTAAATCAGGGTATGCTGTCTCTTAAGGACATATACAGCCTGTCGCAACTCGGTAAACCCATCGTATGGACCATGCACGACATGTGGTGTCTCACCGGAATATGCCACCACGCCTACGAGTGCACCAACTACAGGAATAACTGCGGTAACTGCCAGTATCTGCACAATGGGACAAGTTCCAATGACCTTTCCCGTAAGACTTGGGCAAAAAAGAATTGGCTGTACGAAAACTCATCCATACACTTTATTGCCGTAAGCAACTGGTTAGCCGAAAAATGTCGTGAAAGTTCCCTATTGGGAGACAAGAATGTTTCAGTCATTCCAAATGCTTTTCCCATAACATCATTCATGACACGCCCCACAGCGACAGTAAGGTCATTCAACCTGGATTATTCAAAAAACATCATCCTCATGGGTGCCGCGCGGCTTGACGACCCCATAAAAGGCATAGGATATGCCATTGATGCATTCAACTATATTTTTGACAATCATCCCGACGTTGCCAACAATTGCACTGTAGTGCTGTTCGGAGACATCAGGGACTCATCCTTACTGAAAAACATTCGTCTGCACTACCGTCATCTTGGTCGCATCAACGATCCCGATATGATAAGACAATTATACGCATCCTCCAAGATAGTTGTATCCACATCCCTATATGAGACCTTGCCGGGGACACTCATCGAAGGCCAGGCGGCCGGTTGCGTGCCGGTATCATTCGGACACGGCGGACAAAACGACATCATTGACCACAAGGTAAACGGGTATATCGCAGAATACAAATCAGCCAAAAGCATAGCCGAAGGAATTATCTGGGCATTGGAAAATGCTCCGGATCGCCAGTTCCTGCACCGTTCTGTTCACGACCGGTTTGCTTCCGACATAATTGCACAACGCTACATATCTCTTTTCAATTCTTTGCTGCAAAACAGATAGAAATGGTTACAATACTTTTCCACTCGACAATATTCGGCCCCATACACAGCCGCCGGCTCGGGACATCACTCGGTGTAAACCTGTCTCCGACCGACGGCAAGACATGTTCCTTTGACTGCATATACTGTGAGGCCGGATATAACTCGCAAGGCACAGGATCTTCAGGACTACCCTCCCGGGAGAATGTAAGGGAACAACTTGAAGACAAGCTCTCCGCAATGAAAAATGCCGGAGAAACACTTGACGTAATAACATTCTCAGGCAATGGAGAACCCACACTGCACCCTATGTTCCCGTCAATCATCGACGATACGATAACTCTGCGCGACAAGTATTTTCCGGAAGTAAAAATAAGTGTACTCAGCAATTCGACACGCCTTGGGGACGAGAATGTAAGAAACGCCCTGATGAAAGTCGACAACAATATCCTTAAACTAGACTCGGCAATTACCGGGACAATGAGGAAAATAGACCAGCCGGCATCTGCCGCATTCTCATCTGAAAAAGTAATCGGCCAGATAGCCCTGTTCGGCAACCGTTGTATTGTACAGACAATGATGTTACGCGGATACCATAACGGAAACCGCATAGACAACACTACCGACATCGAAACCGATGCACTGTTGAATGCCTATAGACTCATTAACCCCCGGGAAGTGATGCTGTATTCAATCGACCGCAAGACACCCGAAGAGTCTCTTGAAAAAATTTCACGTGAAGAACTTGAGACAATAGCCAACCGGTTCCGTAATGCCGGAATCAAAGTACAAGTTAACTGATTATCCTACCATTATCCATGTCACAGACGATTTTCCCGCAACCATTACACACCGGAGACAGGATAGCGATCCTATCCCCTGCAAGCATCATAAAACCCGACTTTGTTACCGGAGCAATGGACGCACTTGCCTCCCAGGGTTGGAAACCCTACACATGCAGTCACACATTAGGGAAGAGCGGTAGCTACAGTGGCAGTATTGCCGACCGGACAGCAGACCTCGAATCGGCTCTGCTTGACCCTGCTACACGCGCCATCCTGTGCAGCCGCGGAGGATACGGTGTCGTACACCTGCTTGAACGGCTTTCCCTGTTGCCATTGACCGATGACCCCAAATGGATCATCGGATTCAGCGACATATCGGCTCTACATGCACTATTTTCAACCAAAGGCATTGCAAGCATCCATGCTTCAATGACAAAACACCTTGCCTCAACCGGTGGCAAGGATGTTGATTCTTCCATGCTGTTTGATATCCTGAAAGGTAAAAAACCGCAATACCGCTTTCCGGCTCACAATCTCAACCGGAAAGGGAAAGTGCATGGGCGCATCTTGGGAGGTAACCTTGCAGTATTGGCCGGACTGATAAATACCCCATTCGACATTTTGCTCGGAGGGAATATATTATTCATTGAAGACATCGCCGAGCCCATCTACAAAGTGGAACGCATACTGTATCAATTACGGCTTAGCGGAGTCTTACAATCGCTTAAAGGACTGATCGTAGGACATTTCACCGAATATCATCCCGATAACAACTATCCCGATATGGAAACCATGATCCGCGACATGGTAGAACCTTACGGATACCCTGTTGCATTCAATGCCCCGATAGGCCATGTCGACCACAATATCCCCCTCATCGAAAATTCCGACATCATCTTGGACGTCGCATCCGGTACCACGACCCTAAGCTTTTAGGACTTTTATCCGTCAGAACAACGTCAGCTGAGGATCAAGCAGCCTGAAAGAGAGCCGGTGATAAGGAGTTGTACCATACTTCTCGATCGCCTCCCGGTGTGCTCGCGTAGGATAACCCTTATTTACATTCCAGCCGTATTGCGGATATTTTTCATGCAGAGACCTCATACACTCATCCCTATGGGTCTTCGCAAGAATAGACGCAGCCGCAATATTGCCGAAACGCCCGTCCCCTTTTACAAATGTCTCCCACGGTATATCTCCGTACGGCTTAAACCTGTTACCGTCGACAATAACAGCCTCGGGAACAACGGCAAGCCCATCAAGAGCCCGATGCATGGCAAGAATGGAAGCATTAAGGATATTTATCTCGTCTATTTCCTGTGCCGATACTGTCCCTACCGCCCACGCCACGGCCTCAGCCTCTATTATCGGGCGCAATTTCTCCCGCTTCGACTCCGTCAACTGCTTTGAATCATTAAGCAACGGATGGTGAAAATCATCTGGAAGTATCACAGCCGCAGCATATACCGCACCGGCAAGACACCCGCGCCCGGCTTCATCACATCCGGCTTCATGACGACCACTGATATAACACGTAGGTAACATATCGGAATTATTCCATCAGTCCGTATCCGAAGCCCGACCTATTGACAATATACTTGGCATATTCCCCTATTTTTTTCCTTATCCGTGATATATTGACATCAACCGTCCGTTCCGAGACAACCACCTGTTCAGGCCATACATGCTCAAAGATCTCAGCACGGTTAAACAACCGGTTAACATGTTTCATGAACAGTACAAGAATCTGGTACTCGGTTCGTGTCAATGTCAATGGAACACCGGCATTCGTTATAACCTGGGATGCAAGATCAGCATGCAGCCCTTTAAATTCAAGATGAGTACACACTGCCTTGGGTATTTCCACACTATTCCGGCGTAATACCGAACGTACACGGGCAATCATCTCCCTTAGGGAAAAAGGCTTGAGTATATAATCGTCAGCCCCTGAGTTCAAGCCGTTCACAATATCGTCTTCGTTATCCTTGGCCGAACAGAATATTATGGGAATATGCGCCGTATCCGGATTCTGCTTGACAATATGGGCAAACTTTATCCCATTCATTTCCCCCATCATCACATCGACAATCAACAACCGGTAATCGGCAAGGTTGTACTTCAATGCCTCCTCAGCACTTTGACATATATCTACACGATACCCCTCATTTTCCAGATTATATTGAATCAGCTCACATATAAGCTGTTCATCATCTATAACAAGTATCTTTCCTGCTGCATGGCTTGCCAAACTATTTTTATTTCCGTCAGTAAGCATGTATAGAATAGTTCATAAAACGCGTGCAAATATAAAAAAATGGTTACCAATAAAGACATCAGTAACCATTTTGTATCACTATTGTATTGAAAATTTAATTTTCTGTCTTGACACGGACTACTCCTTATGTTTCTTCACAAGTTCTTTTACCGCATCCACGACATTGATTATATAATCACCCGTCTTTTCAAGATCACCTATTATATCCATATAATGGATACCAGCCTGATATTCATATTTTTTACTGTTTATATTTTCAATATTTCCCGATCTTAACTGATTACGGAAATTATTTATTTCCCGCTCCTTGTTGTAAGAGCCTATTATTTCCTGTTCATGGACATTCTCCACATTACCCAGAATCAGTAACATACTGCTCATTGCATCTGCCACATATCCGAACATCGTATCTATATTGTCATATATCTCGCTGTTGAAATGTACATTGCTTTGCTGTTTTCTGACAAGAGCCTTGGCTACGCCGAAACAGCCGTCAGCAATACTCTCTATCTCCGAGACTATGCGCAACATGGAGGCTATACGCAATTTCCCCTCATTGGAAAGACGTCCCTCGGCACAGCGGTTCAGATAATTGGCTATCTCAATTTCCATCCGGTCAGATATTTCCTCATACTTTTCAAGACGTGAGAATATCTTATTAAATTCCTCACTGTTCTCCTTGGTATGGAGAAGCTGTTTTGACATTTCAATCATGCGCTGGACTCGTTCGGCATATACCACAATCTCTTTCTCTGCCTGTGAAATATTCAGTTCCGATGCACTTAACAGCCCTCTCGATATAAACTTGAGCTGGAACTCTTCATCCTCTTTATGTTTGGCAGGCATGATTTTTTCTACAATTTTTACATACATATCAGTAAACCATATCATTATAGACAAGTTTACAAGATTGAAAACCGTGTGGAACATTGACAGTCCGAATGATACGCTCAACTGCATCGACGCTATCTGATGGGCATCGGTCCCTCCATTGTCAACATAGCTGTACAAGGCATTAGGATCTCCCTGACCGGCTATTGAGGTAATCCACTCGTTCAGATGAATGAACGGATAGAACAATGCCAGACACCATACCGTACCTAAAACATTGAACAGCAAGTGACTCAAAGCCGCTCTCTTTGCAGCGACATTTCCGCTAAGCGACGCTATCAGCGGTGTTACCGTAGTACCTATATTACTGCCGAGAACCAATGCACAGGCAATCGGGAAAGTAATCCACCCCTTACTGCACATGATAAGCACTATTGCAAACGTAGCCGAGGATGACTGTATGACAAGCGTAACGGCAAGTCCCACCAACAGGAACAACACCACCGACCCGAATCCCATATCGGAATAATGGCTCAAAAACTCGAATATCTCCGGATTGGCACGCAAATCAGGTACATACTGGTTAATCATGTCAAGACCCATGAACAGGAATGCAAATCCCAACAATGTCTCTCCAAGGGATTTACGTTTGCTTTTGCTTGAAAAAAGCAATGGTAGGGCAAACGCAATCATAGGTATTGCAAATGAACTGATATTTACCTTGAATCCGAATAACGTCAATATCCATGCAGTAGCTGTCGTTCCCACATTTGCCCCCATTATCACGGCAATAGACTGGCCTATGGTCATCAACCCGGCATTTACAAAACTAACGACCATCACCGTTGACGCTGATGAACTCTGGATTAACGCCGTAATGGAAAAACCTGTCAATGTCCCGGCAAACCGGTTGCGAGTCATTGCCGACAGAATATTACGTAAACGGTCTCCTGCTGCTTTTTGGAGCCCCTCACTCATTATTTTCATTCCATAAAGGAACAAGCACACAGCGCCCAATAGCGAAAGGAAATCTAAAATACTATAATCCATAGATATTGAATTTTTAATTAAAAAAGGTCATACTGATAATGACCTGACATCATGGCACAAAGATATAATTTTTATTGAAAGATAACAAAAGAGTTAAAATTTTATCACATTCATGTAATATCAGCCATGACACGGCATATCGGTAAAAACACCCGATGCTGTTTAATTTTAGACAGCTTCTTACTAACTTTGCAATATGATAAAGAATCTGCTTTTTGATTTAGGTGGCGTGATAATGGATATCAAACGCATCAATTGTGTAAAAGCCTTTGAAAACATAGGTATGGATGATGCCGACAGCTTTCTTGGCGAGTACAGCCAGAAAGGACCGTTCCTTAAACTGGAAGAAGGTAGTATCACACCCGAGCAATTCCACGAAGAGGTAAGAAAACTTATCCCCAACAAGGTAAGTGACACAGAAATAGACGATGCTTTCTGCCGGTTTCTTATAGGGATACCGTTACATAGGCTTGCGGCGTTGCGTAGACTACGCAATAATTATAGGATTTATATGCTGTCAAATACCAATCCAATAATGTGGAACAGCCGCATCGCTGAAGAATTCAGGCAGGAAGGATATGATGTGAACCACTACTTTGACGGCATAGTCACATCCTTTGAGGCCAAAAGCATGAAGCCCCAAAAGGAAATATTCGAGACCGTCATAAACCAATGCGGAATACTTCCCGAAGAAACGCTGTTCTTTGACGATTCACGAAAAAATCTGGATACAGCACATGAACTGGGATTCCGGATCGCCCTCATCGAACCGGGAACTGAATTCACTGATTTTATTCCCTGATGAACTTAGTGACTGATCATAATAATCTAATGTGTATTGCAGCCGTTGGAATGTATGACGGAGTACACTGCGGTCATAAATTCTTGATTGAGAACCTTAAAAAAGAAGCATCAAGACGTGGGCTGCGCTCAGCTGTTGTTACATTCCGCAACCATCCCCTTGCTGTAATTTCTCCGCAATCCGCTCCAAAACTGCTATCGACTTTTACCGAACGTATGAACCTGCTTGATGCTACAGGTATTGACGATTGCATAATTTTGGACTTTGACAACATGATGCGCCGGTTGACTGCCGAGGATTTTATATCGATGCTTCACTACAGATATGGGGTTAAGGTAATGATGGTTGGCTTCAACAACCGTTTCGGCCACAATAGGATCGACGGTATAGAACAATATCGCAAAACGGCAATGTCATTGGACATGGATATTATAGAAGCAACCGAATTCCGAATGTCTTCAGATGGCATAAGCTCATCTGTCATACGCCGGTATCTGTCAGAAGGAAAAACAATGGAAGCCAATGAAGCATTGGGATACTGCTACTTTTTATCAGGAACAGTTATTGAAGGGAAAAAAATAGGACGCACTATCGGATTCCCTACCGCAAATATTTTCCCCGATGATTGCCGGAAACTCATTCCCAAACCGGGTGTGTATGCCGCACATGTTATAACCGACGGATATTCCCAACACAATGCAATGGTTAACATCGGATACCGGCCAACAGTGGACACCGCCAACAATCCCGAATTATCCATAGAGGCTCACATTCTGGATTTTTCAGAAAACTTATATAATAAGACCGTTACCGTCGAATTTCTTAACTATATGAGAGATGAAAGACGCTTTGACTCCATAGAAAATCTGCGCAACCAACTGCTTGACGACAGGAACGACGTTATTGATTTCATTTCACACTACGCATAGCATTGAAAAAATGCCAAATGGCAATACCTCCCGATACCGATACATTAAGTGAGTGTTTTGTACCGCACTGAGGTATTTCAATACAATAATCCGCGCTGTCAACCACTGACTGTTCCACACCGTTGACTTCATGACCTAAAATAATGGCATACTTGGAATCTCCACCTAACCTGAACTCATGCAGTGCCACACTATCCTTAACCTGTTCCAGGCAACACAATATATATCCCTGCTCCCTTAACTTCTCTATACATTCGCGTGTCGACGGGAAATACTCCCACTCAACGGAATTTTCCGCACCGAGAGCCGTCTTATGAATTTCCGGAGACGGAGGAGTAGCCGTAATACCGCACAACATTATCCTTTCCACTAAAAAAGCATCGCACGTACGGAATATGGATCCTATATTATTAAGACTGCGTACATTGTCAAGTACAACTATAAGAGGTAATTTTCCTTTCTTTTTATATTCCTCTACCGAATCGCGGTGCAGATCCCAGATCGTTTTCTTTTCCATAATACAAATATACATTATTTATTTCCCTCGCAGAATGATTTTATCAATTTAGATACATCAATAATAGTATGTTACTGAAAATTTAGACTAATTTTGCGCAATATTTCTTTTATAAAAAATCTGCTATGAACAAATTAAAATTTACAGGAACACTAATAAGCCTGCTCTTATCAGGTAATATGAATCTTTTCGCACAGGATTCGGTTACCGTACTTTCACAGGATTTTAACAACGGAGCTACCGGACAGGAGTGGTCTGTAACAGATAAGAACGGCGACGGTATCACATGGATGACTTCATCTGAACTGAATGGCATATACTATAACGGTATATCATCTGCAACTACATCCGAAGATTGGGTATTTACCCCCCCATTCGATATTGAGGCAGGAAAACATTATCTTGTTTCTTATACTATTGCCCAACGAGGATCTTTTGATGAAGATTATATAGAACTGTATTATGGTGAAAACTCTTCGCCAGAGTCCATGACTACATGTATGATTAGGGAAACCTACAACATACACTCCGGAATGGTTACACGATTCTGTCACATTTCAGCATCTTCAAGCGGTTCTCATGTAATAGGCATTAAACTTGTTTCACCGGCTGGAAACGGTATAGTATCACTAAAAAATATCAAAATCACTACCACCGGAGAACAACGGCCACAACCGGTACCGGCAATGACTGCAAGTTCTGATAATGCCACAAAAACAGTTACTTTAAAATGGTTCAATTCCAAGCGTGATACCGATGGCGCAGCAATATCAGGAAACATGAATGCTCTTGTTTACCAGGATGATTCGCTTATTGCAACCATCGGAGGAATGATTGCGGGTGAAAAATCCGAATATTCTTTCCAACCTGATAATTTCAGCGGTAAGCACACATATTCAATTGCTCTCGAATCTGACAGCGTTTCTGATAAAACAAGTAAGTCCATCGATCTTGACGATGCTCAAGGCGAACTTGTTCCCCTATACACTTTCCCACTGACTAAAAATGACTTCAACAATAGCTGGAAAGTAGAGAACATTGACGGAAGCAACACATGGATATATGATGCCGGTTCAGCTTATATGTCGGCATTCGGCAAATCAGTCAATGACTGGCTTATAACTCCGGGGTATGAACTTGAAACAGGAAAAAGATACTGTCTCACTTATAGATTGCGTTCTTCTCTCACTTATTCAGCATCTTTGGATGTCACTATGGGCAAATCACAGTCATCATCCGCACAGAACACTGTTATTACTTCCCACAATGATCTGTTTCAGAACGGATTCGCTCTATTTACTTCACCTCAATTTGATGTTTCGGAAGCTGGAACATACTATTTTGCTTTTCATGCTACATACGTGGGAAACTCTATAGATGTAGGTACTGTCACAATAAATTATATCGAATCAGGAAGCGGAAGCAGCGGCAATGATGAAGAACTTACTTATGAAGAGACGCTCGAAACAGTTTATCCCGATAATATCAATGGGGATACTTCTTACACTACCGATTATCATAAACGCCTGTCTATGGAAGGAGTGGAATTGAAGGCTGTCTTCACTCAAGCCCAAATAGACGAATACACATTGGCTCCGAATGGTATATATGCCATTGAACAAAATAAAGAAGGAATATTTGATGTGGACTTGGAAAATCCTGTACTAAAGGCCGACTTTGCTGGAGGTTGCACCTACCATAACGGCAAACTTTACTGCAATGAATATAATTCGCAAGGAAATATACAGCAGGAAGTTCCCGTATGGAAAGTACTTGATGCTAAAACATTTGAAGTACTTTCTGTTGATACTTTAAATACTAATTGCGAAAACACTACAATATCGTTGGCTTATGATGAAACATCCGACAAAATATACGGTTTCGTAAAGGATTATGTTGACACATGGCTTGTGGAAATTAATCCCGAAAATGGTTCAATGACACGCATTTCCGATAAAATGGACTATTGGAAACGGTATCTTTCTATAGGATGTGACAAACACGGCAATCTGTTCTGCATATATATGACAGAAGACAACATAACAGGAGACCAGAAACACTACCTGTCACGTATAAACAAGTTAAACGGAAAAATATCCGATATAGGTGAAATTACCGCCATAAATATGCTTCCTGAAGACTTGCTCATTAATATGAAGTACCGGCAGCCACTATTCTTTGATAATAACAAGAACAAAATGTATTGGATGATGTGCAGTTCAAGCTTGGCTATAGGTTCACAATATGCTCCATTATTTGAAATAAACACAACCAATTGTAATGCAACATTATTGACATGGATGGAAGATATATATGCAATTAGTGGTGCTTACTTTGAAGAACCTATGATGAATGCTCCCGGAATCATATCTGATTTTTCATTTATACCCGATGAAACAGGTGCAACAACAGGTACCATATCATTTAAGATTTCTTCTCATTCTTATAATGGTTTACCTCTTTCTTCAAATATATCATATACCGTCAAGGAAGAAAACGGTATAAACCTTGATGGTAATGCAATGCCGGGAGAAACAGTTACCCATCATGTTTCCTCTACCCAAGGTGTACATAACCTTAACATACAACTTTCTAATGAAGTAGGAAACGGTCCTACGATACAACGGTCTTTTCTTATAGGATATGACATGCCGGCTGCACCTGAAAATATTTATCTCACGGATACTCTTTTGACAACAACATTACGTTGGAATGCACCTAAAACAGGAATATATGGAGAAATCTATGATAAGGGCAAACTAACTTACGATATAGTTCGCTTTCCCGATGAAATAACTGTAGCACAGGGAATAAAAGATACCGTATTTATTGAAACGCATGGAGAAGAACTTCATCGCTGTTTTTATGTGGTATATTCATGTACCGACAATAAAAGAATACAAGGTGTAGTATCAAATGATGTTGTTGTTGGTAACCCCATTAATCCTCCTTACGGAAACATATTTACAACTGACGACGAATTATATAACTATTACACTATACTCGACATCAACAATGACAGGTATACTTGGACTCATGAACCGGAAACGGGAGCTGTTTTCTATCCCTACAATTACCAGAAAGCAGCTGACGACTGGCTTATTTCTCCTCCCTTGAATCTCAATGCTAACTCTTCTTATACGTTAACTTTCAGTACATTCTCTTCTTCCTCTTACTATCCTGAATCACTTCTTGTTACATACGGTAAAGGTAAGACTCCTGAACTACAATCCAATATTCTTCTTGATTTACCTGAAGTTCCGGCTCAGGAAAATGACGGTACTATAACAACTTACCAATTACCTTTAGATATAATAGATGAAGGTATATATTACTACGGATTTAAAGCCTATTCTAAAGAATATCAGGATTACCTGTTCTTATATGATATCAAAATATCTGATATTTCATCTGTTAATAATATCAGTACAGACAAAAGTAATTTTACAGCATATAGTGTAAATGGAAAAATAAACATTATCAACCCTGAAAAGGATATGATAAATGTTTATAACACTAATGGTATATGTTTAGAAAAGAATGATAGCGATATATTCTCTTTAGAGGTTAACCCGGGCGTATATATTATAAAGTCAACATCTAAGGCTTTAAAGATATTAGTAAGATAAACCTTACCATAGTTTTACCTTATAAAGGTTGTGTTGTATAATAACGGCACAACCTTTTTATATTCACATAATGTTGATAACTTGTAAACATACTATCGATAACATTTAATATCATTATCTGCATCTTTATTTGCTTTTCTTATTAAGCTTTTTATATATGGCTATTTCTTTATATTGTAATAAAACATATAACAAAGATTTATTATCGTTATCTACATGTTTTATTACAATATAAATAGCTTTTAAAAGGAAAAGTTATTAACTTTGTAACTTATTAACATGATGTTGATAAACATGCTAATTGTCTATAGAACAATATAAGACAGCGTATATAACTTATTAATAAAGTAATTATTTACCATTATAAGTTATAAAGCAAGTATTATGTGAAAAAGTTATTATACTAATCAACATCCATTGTTATTATTATTAAAGATATTTTCTTTTAAAACATTTCTAAAATAAAGAAAATGAACGTTGATAAAGGATATGTAGATGCTCCCATAGACAGTTCTGTTGATTTAAAAAAAGAAATAGTACGTCTAAAGCATGAAAAAAAAGCCGTTATACTTGCCCACTATTACCAGAAAGAGGATATACAGGATTTAGCCGATTATATCGGCGACAGTCTTGCCTTGGCACAGATAGCGGCAAAGATTGATGCTCCCATTATTGTGTTATGCGGAGTGAATTTTATGGGAGAGACTGCTAAGATTCTTTGTCCCGACAAGAAAGTACTCATCCCGGATATTAATGCAGGGTGTTCTCTTGCCGACAGTTGTCCAGCTGATGATTTTGAAAAGTTTATAGAAAAACACCCTGGTCACAAAGTGGTCAGTTATGTAAATACATCTGCCGAAGTAAAGGCTTTGAGTGATGTTTTAGTTACATCTACCAATGCTAAACTTATTGTGGAAAGTTTCCCAAAGGAGGAAAAATTAATATTCGGTCCCGATCGGAATCTTGGTAACTATATAAATAGTGTTACAGGACGTAATATGCTACTTTGGGATGGTGCATGCCATGTACATGAACAATTCTCTGTTGAAAAAATAATAGAACTCAAGAAACAATATCCTGAGGCAAAGGTGTTGGCTCATCCTGAGTGTAAAAAAACAGTATTGATGTTGGCTGATAAAGTGGGATCTACTGCTGCCTTGTTAAACTTTGCGGTGGAATCTCGTGAAAAGGAGTTTATAGTAGCAACCGAGTCAGGTATAATACATGAAATGAGGAAAAAATGCAAGGATAAGAATTTTATTCCGGCTCCTGCTGAAGACAGTACATGTGCATGTAACGAATGCAGTTTTATGAAACTTAATACTCTTGAAAAATTATATAATTGTTTAAGGTATGAAATGCCTGAAGTACAGGTCAAAGAAGAAATTGCCGAAAGGGCAAGACGCCCTATTATAAGAATGTTGGAAATATCGGAATCTTTGGGTATGTAGAAACATAATTATAACATCATATTATCATGGAATATAATCATAAAGATATAGAAAGCCGTTGGCAACAGTATTGGAAAGAAAATAATACATATAAAATAGATATAGATAATAATCGTCCCAAGTACTATGTGCTTGATATGTTCCCATATCCGTCGGGAGCGGGATTACATGTAGGTCATCCTCTTGGATATATAGCTTCTGATATATTTAGCCGTTATAAAAGACTACAGGGATACAATGTGCTTCATCCGATGGGATATGATGCGTATGGCTTGCCGGCTGAACAATATGCCATACAGACAGGTCAGCATCCTGAGGTAACAACGCGACAGAACATTGACAGATACCGTAACCAGCTTGATAAAATAGGTTTTTGTTATGATTGGGACAGAGAAATAAAAACTTGTGATCCTGATTATTATAAGTGGACTCAATGGGCTTTTATTCAAATGTTCAATAGCTATTATGACACTATAGAAAAAAAAGCTATGCCCATATCGGTACTAATAGAGAATTTTAAAGAAAATGGTACTGAAAAAATTAATGCAGCATGTGGCAAGGAGCTTGTCTTTACATCCGATGATTGGAATAATTATACCGATAAGGAAAAAAGTGATGTATTGATGAATTACCGTATAGCCTATCTTGGTAATACAATGGTGAATTGGTGTCCTAAACTGGGTACTGTACTTGCTAACGATGAAGTGAGTGAAGGGGTATCGATACGTGGCGGATACCCTGTTGAACAGAAATTGATGTATCAGTGGTGTCTGCGGGTATCGGCTTATTCGCAGCGTCTTCTTGATGGACTTGATACAATTGATTGGACCGATTCTTTGAAAGAAACACAACGTAACTGGATAGGACGCAGCGAAGGGGCGGAAATGATATTCAAGATAGCTGACAATGATGTGGAATTGGAGATATTCACTACCCGTGCCGATACTGTATTTGGTGTTACTTTTATGGTATTGGCCCCTGAAAGTTCCTATGTGGAAAAAGTGGTGACAGACGGGCAGAAGAAAGAAGTGGAGGCTTATCTTGATAGTATAAAACATAAGACTGAACGCGAACGTTTGATTGACAAGAGTGTAACCGGAGTATTTACCGGTGCCTATGCTGTCAATCCGCTTACAGGAAAAAATATACCTGTATGGATTAGTGATTATGTTCTTGCAGGTTATGGAACAGGTTCTATTATGGCTGTACCTGCTCATGATAGTCGTGACTATGCATTTGCACGTCATTTTAATCTTCCTGTGATACCATTGATAGAAGGGTGCGATGTAAGTGAATCGAGTTTTGATGCCAAGGAAGGCAAGATGATAAATTCACAAAGCGATGAACTTAATCTGAATGGGCTTGAAGTGAAGGATGCCATTGCGGCAACTAAAAAATTCATAAGCAAGAAAGGAATAGGAAAAATTAAAGTGAATTATCGTCTCCGTGATGCTATTTTCAGCCGTCAACGATATTGGGGTGAACCTTTCCCTGTATATTACAAAGAAGGTATACCGTATATGATGGATGAAAGCAAACTTCCTTTGCTCCTTCCTGAAGTTGACAAATTCCTGCCTACTGAAACAGGAGAGCCACCATTGGGACGTGCAAAAAATTGGAAAACTGAGGAAGGTTATCCTATAGAACTGTGTACAATGCCGGGATTTGCAGGATCGTCAGCTTACTATCTTCGTTATATGGATCCGCATAATGATAAGTCACTTGTATCGAAAGAAGCCAATGGCTATTGGCGTAATGTGGATTTGTATTTGGGGGGATCTGAACATGCTACAGGACACTTGATTTATAGCCGGTTTTGGAATAAATTCTTGTTTGATATAGGCTTGGTATGTGAGGAAGAACCTTTCAAAAAGCTTATTAATCAGGGAATGATACAAGGACGTTCCAATTTTGTATATCGCATAAAAGATACAAATACATTTGTGTCCTTGAATTTGAAAAAAGACTATGATACCACTCCTATTCATGTGGATGTTAATATAGTATCAAATGATATACTGGATTTGGAAAAATTCCGTGCATGGCGTCCTGAATTTAAAAATGCCGAATTTATACTTGAAGAAGATAAGTATATATGTGGATATGCTGTAGAAAAGATGTCCAAATCCATGTTCAACGTGGTTAATCCCGATGATATAGTTGAAAAATATGGAGCCGATACTTTAAGACTATATGAAATGTTCCTCGGACCGCTTGAACAAAGCAAACCATGGGATACTAACGGTATAGATGGTGTTAACAGGTTTTTGAAAAAATTGTGGTCATTATTCTATAAAGGAGATACTCTGCTTATAGAAGAAAGTGAGCCGTCTCGTGATTCATTAAAGTCTGTACATAAACTTATAAAGAAAGTGACCGGAGATATAGAAAACTTCTCTTATAATACTTCTATAAGTGCTTTCATGATATGTGTGAATGAGTTGACTTCACAGAAATGCCATAATAAAGCTATATTGTCACAATTGATTATAGTTCTCGCTCCATTTGCACCACATATTACTGAAGAACTATGGCATGTCATGGGCAATGATACTACGATATGTGATGCCGAATGGCCGTCATACAATGAGGAATACCTTAAAGAAGACAATGTTACTTATGCAGTGTCATTTAATGGAAAAGCAAGATTTAATATAGAAGTTCCTGCCGAAACATCGCGTGAGGAAGTTGAAAAAATTGCTTTGTCCAATGAAGCTACTGCAAAATGGATAGGTGACAAGAATATACGCAAGATTATTGTTGTTCCAGGAAAAATAGTCAATATAGTTATAGCATAATAAATTAGCTGATTTTACGTTATAAAGAATACGCTGAATCATGTCCGGTATGAAGAAAATAGTATTTGCCACTAATAATGCTCATAAACTCCGTGAAATACGTGAGATTATAGGTGATAAATATGAAATTTTAGGTCTTGCTGATATAGGATGTGATGAAGATATTCCTGAAACTTCCGGTACTCTTGAAGGTAATGCTGAGATAAAGGCACGGTATGTGAAAGAACATTATGGTTATGATTGTTTTGCTGATGATACCGGTCTTGAAGTGGAAGCATTGCATGGAGCTCCGGGTGTCCTGTCTGCACGGTATGCAGGAGACGGACATGATTCATTGGCTAATATGAAACTGTTACTGTCCAATATGGAAGGACAGGGTAACAGAAAAGCACGATTCCGCACTGTTATAGCACTTATTGTAAATAATGATATAACTATAGTGGATGGAATAGTCAATGGAACAATAACACACTCACCTTCAGGAGATAATGGATTCGGTTACGATCCTGTATTTATGCCTGACGGGTATGAAATGACATTTGCCGAAATGGATTCTGTTACTAAAAACAGGATAAGCCATAGAGCAAATGCTACGTCTGAGCTTATAAGATATTTGAAAAGAATATAAAAGAAAAACCATATATAGTATGATTAAGAGAATTTTGTTGGTATTGTTAGCCTTGATACCATTTTTTGCACAAGCGCAATTGGCTGTTGGAGGATGGAAAATATATTCGCCTTTTGTTGGCTCTTCAATAGGTAAAATGGTAGAAACTCCGCAGAAACTTTATTTTATATCTGAAGGAAGCTTGTATTCATACGATAAGGAAACCGGTGAAAATTATTCGTATAATTCAATTAATAAATTGAATGATAACAATATAACCGATATATATTATAATAAGACCAATAAATATCTACTGATAGCATACGAATCAGGTAATATAGATTTGTTATATAATGATGGTAAACTGGTGAATATGCCTGACGTAAAGGATGCCATTCTGACGTCAGCTAAGACTATCAATGATGTTAGTTTCAGTGATAACCGTATATATGTGGCAACCAATTTCGGGTTGGTGATATTCAATGACCAGAAACACGAAGTAATTGAATCCGGTATCTATAACAAGGATGTAGTGTGTATAGATGTTATAGGTAATCATATTTTGATGTGTTGTGATAAGACAATGTACATTTCCGATGTAGATCAGCGTCACAACATGTTTGATTCTTTTTCAGTAATAGAGGGAGTAGGATCTTATAGTTTTAGTGAAGTAGAGGCTGTTAATGAGAATAAAGTTTTAGTAAGGATACAATGGGGACAAAGTCACGTATTGTGGATGTTGGATTTAGATTTGGAAAATAAAATATATGTAGGTAAACAGGATTTATCTTTAAGTGGAAATTTGGTATTGAATGAATCCAAGGATTGCATATACTCCTATAACGCGACTTCTCTTTTGATAGCGGATAGTGAAGCTAATATTACCACCCTGAGTCTGCCTGCTGATATTCAGAGTCACAGTATTGCATTGTGGGATGATGTAAATACCGTGTGGGATTGTAATGTGAAAGGCTTAGGACACTATACTATTACCGATGGAACTTTAACTGTACTACAGGACAAATTCAAACCTGAGTCGATAACTGTCAAGAACGTTGTATTCCTTAATGTGGGAAAATCAGGTAAAATTTATTTGTCAAATACTGCAGCAAGTAACTATCTCGGATGGGATGCTTACCAGCGGTCACAAGTAAACACCGTACAAAACGGTGTTGTGGAAGATGTTACCATCTTGGCACCGTATGCTAAGAATAATAAGAACAATCCTGGTGCAAGTTTTATGTATGATACCTATGACCTTTGTGAAGATCCTGACGACCCTGACACCTATTATGTAGGCACATATTGGGAAGGCATTTATAAAGTGACAAACAGGGACGGAAATGTTAAATATGACTGGACAAACAGTACTATTACACAAAATCCGGGAACTTGGGCATGTCACGTCCCGTGTGTTGAAATAGACAGGGAAGGCAACCTGTGGGCACTTAATTGGGTGTCAAATTCAACCAAGTCTGTGTTGAATATGTTGCCGGCTGCTTCACGAAAAAAATCTGAGACAACAGCTGCCGATTGGACGGGAATTTCTGTCGGGGACTTCTTGGGTAACAAGGATGCCCGTATGCTTATATGTGAAAAGTCTAATATGATTATCATGTCAAACGGATATTATACATTGGTTGGATATGATACAAAAGGAACCTATACCGACACTTCCGATGATACTTTCCTTGTATGGAACAAATATACCGATCAGGATAACAAGTCATTTGTACCGGGTCGTATATCTGCTATAACGGAAGATGAAAATGGGCAGATATGGATAGGAACCGATTTGGGAGTGATTTCGGTTGCAAATGCCTACGATTTTTTGAACGGGAGTATGAACATAAACCGTGTTAAAGTCCCGCGTAACGATGGTACTACTTTCGCCGATTATCTTCTCGATAACCAGCATGTGCTGTCAATAGCGATCGATAGTTCCAATCGTAAATGGATGAGTACTAAATCCAACGGCATATATCTTGTAAGTGAGAACGGCAGTGAGATATTGGAACACTTTACTGTTGAGAATAGTGATCTGCCTTCCAATAAGGTATATTCGGTAGCATGTGATCCCAATAGCAATTCGGTATTTATAGGAACTGATGTAGGTCTTGTTGAATACAGCAGCTCATCCTCTCCGGCAATGGACGACTACTCTAATGTATATGCTTATCCCAATCCGGTTCGTCCTGACTATACAGGATGGATTACTATTAAAGGATTGATGGAAAATTCGCTTGTGAAAATTGCCGACTCGGCTGGAAATGTTTTCTATTCCGGTCGTTCGGAAGGCGGTATGATGACCTGGGACGGATGTAACAGCTCAGGCGAACGTGTCAAGACAGGTGTTTACTACGTGTTTGCCTCACAGAATGAAAACGAGGAAAGTTCTGGTGTAGTAACTAAGATTCTTGTTGTTAACTAATTATACCTCTATTGGTTTATGCTGATTTATAATTATGGAAAATAATTTTAAATATAGCAGCGAAGACGATAAATGTTACGGTATAGCCGGAATGGCTGTAGGAATGGTCGTGTGGGATTGTGAGAATATGCTTTCATCCGTTTCTCTTGATGTACCGGCCGATGAATCGATAGAATTTGCACCGGAATTCTATTATGCGGCCAATCAGAATCTCTCGGCAAAAGTTGTATGGAACAAGACATTGGAGCACTACCAGCTATATATGGGTATGCTCATATCCAATGTTGTATGCCGTAATATGGTGTTAAACCGCACCTTCGTTGGGGAAAAATTAAAAAAACAGCTGTATTCATGTCTTGAAGAGGAAGGAAAATGCTCCTGTTCACTCGAGACCGATGAAATAAAGAGACTGTTTGACAAGAACTACGAATACGTGTGCCGTATATTCAACCATCACGGAGTACAGGACATAGTGCGGGATTTCGTTTTACGGCTTAAGCAGCAGCGCAGGCTTTCACGTGCCGATGTCGTGGAAGGGCTGCGTGCATTGAGTATGCTTTAGAATGAAGTCCGGTCTATCATCTCTTTCAGCACTAAGGGTGCTTCCGGTCCCATATTGAATATAAGATCGAGGACACTCAGGCATGGAAGAAAACCATGACGGGATTGCCTCACTTGATAATATTCTACAGGAGTGACGAAACTGAAATCGTTGCTCCTGTAGTCTTTTATATTGTCGTCAGCGGTTTTTTCGGGTAAATGATAGGATATTTGACTGTCTATTCCGAGAATATCACGGATGACATTGTCTATTCCGCAGTCGAGATCCGTCAGGGATTCATCATTCGCATTGTTGCGTTGACGAAGAAAAGGCAGAAACCTGTCTATGTAGAATTCGAAAAAAGGAGTACGCCCGTATGCCGATTCTAAGGTCACCCTATGCACGTTCCACCACTCTCCGTGTCTCGATACCTTTATATCGTTCCATGCGGTCTGATGGCTTCTGATAGGCTTCTCGATTGGCACGGTTAAAGTCAGCACACCGTGAGTATCGGTAATTAGGCAACGGTGAGTGGTCTTCATGCGCTTGTTGTACCGCTGGTTGCAGTCTATAATTACATGACTGTGGGCAGCCATTACTGCATAATAGTTTATGCCTCCGCAGTATGCAGGCGGGAGTAATGCGCTTTTGTCAGTGATGGTTGTAAGCGGCGAATGTGGCATTGGGGCTATTTATCGGGATTGGCATCCTTGAAGATGCGGTTCCATCGTACACCGCCGTTAAACAGGCTCTTGTCCTTGTCAAACGAGATAAGTACAAACATTGGCTTGCCTACGACATGATCCTCCGGTACAAATCCCCAGAATCGCGAATCGAGCGAATTATGCCGGTTATCACCCATCATGAAATAATAATCCATTTTGAAAGTATAGTCCTTTCTTGGCTCTCCATTGATGTAGACGGTATTCCCGCGCAGTTCGGCATCATTGAATTCGTAGTTGCGTATGCAACGGCCATAGAGTGACCACGTACTGTCATTAAGCTCTATGGTAGAGCCTTTTTCAGGAATCCATATAGGTCCGTAATTGTCCATTGACCAGTTCCATTCGAGTGATTTGTCAAATGGGTACAGATATTCGTCGGCTTCCGGGCGGTATCTTTCCAATAATGCGATATCGGCATTGCTACGGAGCATATCGGTCATTCTTGGCGTGAGCGGAGCATAGAAAATAGACGGATTGTTATATGATACATGACGGTCTTCAATACTGATACCGAGTTCCTCCCACTCTTCTTCACTGAGATTACGCCCGTTTTTCATCTGGAAAAAGTAGTTGAATTGTACATTTTCGGGTTGTTTCTGGACTTTGCCGTTTATCGAAATCTCCCCGTCCTTTATTTCGAGCGTCTCTCCGGGAAGGCCTACGGCACGCTTGACATAATTTTCACGGCGGTCTACTGGGCGATAGATAATATCTCCGAAAGTATCTTTATTGTAGTGCACTGCATCGCGTCCGAACTGTTTTACAAGAGTGTAATAGTCGGGATTCTGTACTTTAAGGGCCACAGTGTCGCCCGCAGGGAAATTGAACACTACAATGTCTCCTGACTCTACTTCGCCGAAACCTTTCAGCCTATGGTATTCCCATTGTGGCGAGTCAAGATAGCTCTTGGTGTTTATGATTGGGAAGGTGTTCTGTACAAGCGGAAAATGTATGGGAGTCATCGGAACACGCGGACCGTACGCCATCTTGTTCACCCACAGATAGTCACCGGTAAGCAACGTCTTCTCAAGGGATGATGACGGTATCTGGTAATTCTGTCCGACAAACGAGAATACGAAATAGACGAGAATAAGCGCATAGACAATGGCATCGACCCAGCTCATGACACTCTTGACAGCTTTGTTCTTGCTCTTTTTCCACCATGAGAAAGGGATATATCCTGTGATATACACGTCAAAAAGAAGGAAAATGAACAGTGACACCCACCAGTTCCCTAACCATGCCACCCATGCAAGGAATATGGCTGCCACGATTCCGAACCTTATCCATCGTGTTGTCTTTATTTCGTTGATACGGCGCAGGAAATCATCTTTTGATGATACGGTCTTTGTATTGTTGTCAGTCATGATTCTGTGTTTGGTTAGTGTCCGGTAAATTGTGTCTGGCTATTATGCTGTGCATCAGTTCATCCATTGTGAGGAAGCCTTTACGGTTATTAACCCATTCGGCGGCTACGACAGCACCGAGAGCGAACCCTTCACGGCTTTTGGCTTTATGCTCTATTGTTATCGTATCTACAGCCGAGTCCCATGAGATGGTGTGTGTGCCTGGCGTCTCCCCTGTCCTTTCATGGAATATTGGCAGTTCCTCTGGCTCGTATGCGCTGCTTTCTGTCCAATTCCTGATACGTCCGGTCTTTTCTATAATACCCTCGGCAAGAGTGATGGCGGTTCCGCTCGGATGGTCGAGCTTGTGGATGTGGTGTATCTCATTCATTGATGGTGAATATTCCATAAAGTTATCCATCAGCGCACTCAGATACTTGTTGAGGGCGAAAAAAAGATTCACACCGATACTGAAGTTGGACGTCCAGAAAAAAGTCGCCTCTCCACGGTCGCATATCTCTTTTATCTCGTTGAGACGTGAAGTCCATCCTGTACTTCCTGAAACCACCGGTACTCCTTGTGCGAATGCTTTCAGGTAGTTTTCTACGGCTGTTGAAGGAGTAGTGAATTCTATGGCTACATCGGCACTGCGGAATTCATCTGTATTAAAGTCCGCCTGATTGTCGATATCTATGATGCTGACGATTTCATGTCCGCGCCCGGTCGCAATCCGTTCGATGGTCTTGCCCATCTTTCCGTAACCTATGAGAGCTATTTTCATTGTCATCGATTATTTGCACAAAATTAATGATTATTATCCGATTTTGTTGTTACTTTTGCCAAAGTAAAAGCTAAAAGGTATGTCAAAACGAGTATTGATTGTCGGTGCCGGAGGGTTTATAGGCGGATTCATTGCACGGAAAAGCCTCGAACGCGGATATGAGACATGGGTTGCAGTGAGGGAATCCACATCCCGGCGTTATCTTTCTGATGCGCGGTTGCACTTTGTGGTTCTTGACTATGACAACCGCGAGGCTGTTTCTTCTGCCTTGTCATCGGCTCTGCCCGAGGGGGAGCGATGGAATTTTATAATATATAACCTGGGAGCTACCAAATGCACTGATTTTGCCGATTTCAACCGCATAAACTACCGGTATCTGTGTACCTTTGTCGATCTGCTTGTCGCAAATGACCTTGTTCCCGAACGCTTTCTGTATATGAGCAGCCTGAGCGCATTGGGAGTCGGGGACGAGAAAGGCTATACTCCCATGACTTCATCGATGATACCTGCACCCAATACGCGTTACGGATTATCCAAGATAAAAGCGGAAACCTATCTGGAGACGGTTCCTGGTTTCCCGTACATAATATTTCGGCCTACAGGGGTTTACGGTCCTCATGAGCAGGATTATCTCATGATGATAAAAAGCATTGACAGCCATTGGGATTTCAGTGTCGGTTACCGTAAACAGCTGCTGACATTCATATATGTTGAGGATCTTGTTGATGCGATGTTTGACGCAATTTCGGCAGGTGTCATTCGGAAAAAATACATCATATCCGAAGATGCCGTATATACCCAGTCCGAATTTCGGAAAATTGTGCAGGAAGAACTTGGTGGCAGATGGGTGATTCCCGTCAGATTACCGTTATGGGTTGTGTATATGGCATCGGTTGTGGCTGAAAAATGGGGGATACTCACTATGAAACCGAGTACACTTAACCGCGACAAGTTCAAGATAATGAAACAGCGCAATTGGTCGTCTGACGTATCCGATGCCAAACGTGATTTCGGATTCAGCCCCCGGCATTCACTCAGGGATGGGATAAAAAAGACTGTTGCTGCCTATCTTGACAAAAAACGGAAAAACAATGGGCGTGAATGATTCGCGTACGCCGCGATTGTTAATAGTGATAATTATATTGTTGATGTTGCCTTTGATAGCATTTCCGGCACTTTTGTCACGCATATCCGAAGGCTACAGGACAATTATGTGGTGTTATCCGTTCTATGTGTTGGGAAGCGGCTTGTTGGCATCTCTTTGCTATCCTTCCCGACGCGAAGTCACTTATATTCTGCTTTTCGTCCTCGTTCTTTCTCATCTTGCAATATGGATGCTTCCCTATGCCAAGTAAGACCAAAATGACAGTAAAACCGCGATAAGATATAAATAATGTTAACGATGATCGTTTTTGTGACAGAAAATTATGTTGTATAACATAAAGTGTTTATCTTTGTATCGTGTTTTTCATGGTATTAGATTTAAGGTTAAGAAGATTGGTTGTCGTGATGACAATCAATTTTTTTATCCTTACACGCCCCGACTATGCCGCGTTTTCCGTGTAGCTGTCCGTAGTATGACCGATTCGTTGGAAAAAGTGTCTTTCAGTACTGGTTATTCCCTCGAAAAAATGTAAACACACTGTGCTTATTCGCTGGAAAAAGTGTAATTTTACGCTCAGACAAATCTTATAGCTATGCTTAAAAGAAAAATAGAGTCGGTTTTGGCAGAGTGGAAGAATTCCGGATCTAAGAAGCCGCTTGTGATAAAAGGAATCCGTCAATGCGGAAAAACATACATTGTCCGTAAATTTGCAAAGGAGAATTATGAGAGTGTGGTTTATATGAACTTCATTCTCGAACCGGATAAAAAATCCGCTTTTGCTGGTAATATTGATATTGACACCATTATTCTTAACTTATCAGCATTGATTCCCGGTAGTCGTTTTATTGAGGGAAGAACTTGCATTATCCTTGATGAGATACAAGAGTGCAGGGAGGCAAGGACAGCCTTAAAATCGTTTCAGATAGATAGTCGTTTTGATGTAATAGCAACGGGTTCTCTTTTAGGCGTGAGAGGCTATGGTAAAAGTGGCAATAAAACAGATGCCGGACATGATTCTGTTCCTGTCGGATATGAAACCGTGGTTGAGATGTACCCATTGGATTTTGAGGAATTTTTGTGGGCGCATGGAATTAGTGACAAGGTCATTGATTCGGTAAAGTCCTGTTTTGAGAAAGAGACTGTAGTTCCTGACGGTATTCACAAGGTGATGATGGAGCTGTTGTACAGATATGTGATTGTTGGAGGTCTGCCGGAGGTGGTAAATATGTTTCTCGAAACCAAGAACATCGAACTTACATATAAAATGCAGCGCAACCTTATCGCTGAATACGAGGAGGAC
This sequence comes from Muribaculaceae bacterium, assembly GCA_017462345.1. Lineage (GTDB taxonomy): Bacteria > Bacteroidota > Bacteroidia > Bacteroidales > Muribaculaceae > RGIG4079. Next base: position 161,040 of record JAFTRI010000023.1, on the reverse strand, counting down.
ATGGTCAAGTATGCGGACGATACGGATAAATCGCGTATCCGTGAGTGCTTCGAGTCAATTCCAAAGCAATTAGCTAAGGAAAATAAGAAATTCCAGTATTCGGTTGTTCGTAAGGGAGGACGCTCGTCACAGTATATAGGCAGCATACAGTGGCTTGAGGATGCAGGTTTGGTTCAGAGATGTTATAATGTACATATTACGGAATTGCCACTTGAGGGAAACTCGATTAATGATTGTTTCAAGTTGTACACTACTGATATAGGGCTTCTGGTTGCTATGCTTGATTATGGCACGCAGGTAGATATATTGAAAGGCAATCTTTTAGGCTATAAGGGTGCCATATTTGAGAATCTTATGGCGGATTTTCTCTGCAAGTCAGGTCAAAAGCTGTACTACTTCCAAAAGGATAGTGGTCTTGAATTGGATTTCCTTGTGAGATACAGGGGCGAGTGTGTTATCCTTGAAGTCAAAGCTAAATCCGGTAGGGCAAAGAGTATGAAAACGGTATTGAATAATAAGAATGTTTACCATATCAACAATGCCATCAAACTCGGGAAGTATAATGTAGGGCGCGAGGGTGACGTGCTTACGCTCCCTCTTTATATGGGATACCTGATTAGGGATAAACTTGTGGAAGTTATTGTCCCTGATATTGATTTGAGTGGACTTCTGTAAATTCCTTTCTATCTATAGGGTTCTGATTACAGGTATTGGGAGGCTTGCTAAGAATCGGTGGTCAGCAAGTCGTACGTTCCCGGCTGTAAAAAAACAGGAGGCTGTGCCCGCGCACAGCCTCCTGTTTTTTAGGAATAAGTGGGAATGTTACTTCTTGACAATCGGGTAAGTCGCCGTTGCCTTGTCGGTTGTTACCTTCAGCAGATAAAGGCCGTCGGCAAGGTTGCTTACATTGATGGTCTTGACTCCTCCGCGTGTTGCTGCCTCGGTCGACGAGTACACGAGTGAGCCGTTGTTGCCGTAGATACTGTAGACAACATCATTGCTGTCGAAGTCACAGGTTACGTACAGCGTTTCAACGACTGGGTTGGGATAAACGGCAACATGGGAATTGATAGAGATATTGTCAATACCCGAGTTGTCGTATACCTCCACATTGAACTCTGCCGTCGCACTTGCTCCGTTGGCATCGCTTGCGGTTACGCTCACCTTCACAGTGCCGAGTTCATTACCCGCAAAGATTACACTGGTGGATGAGGTGTAAGTGGTCACTATACCCTCTTCCGAAAGTGAAATGCTGTAGGTCAGTTCGTCTCCGTCGGGATCACTGAAGAATTCGTTCCAGGAAATGACGTTTGATGTCCCGCCCTTGGCTACGCTTATATCCTCGATGATTCCGGCTTCCGGGGCACGGTTCACATGTTCTACCACATAGCGTATGACTGCTTGTGATTCATGGGCTGCCGAGTCGGTAGCGGTTACAGTCAGTGTGTATTCCCCTGCACTGCCATGTTCAGGGGTGATACCCACAACGGCTTTAACTCCGGCTGTGGCATCGATGACATTGACTGTATTGTGTGCTCCGAGTTCGATTGTTGCTTCCGATCCGTCTACAGTGTTTGCGCTGTTGAATAGTGTCATGTTGCCTGAGTCAAACAGACTGATTGTGTAGTCGTCACATTCAGGCTCAATGACGGTGAACTCTACCTGGGTCGTTAATCCCTCCTTGGCATAGATAACCTCGGTGGGTGCAGTGATTTCCGGAGACGTGTTCTTGTCAAGGAAGATCGGTAGATTGATTACCGGTTGCTGCGGGTCGTTGCTCTTGATCACAAGCATTGCCTTGTTGTTTTTCTCCAACGGGGCTGCTGCCGCATTGATCGAGAGGTTGATGTCGGTCGATCCTTCTACAGCGATTTCACCTGAAGTGGCATCGTTGAGAAGCTTGACCCAGGGTTCGCCCGGTACGGTCTCCAATGCGGTCGAGATATGACCTATTGCACCATAGCTGTCCTTGAACATCGATGCGATGTCAAACCATCCGTAGCCTTCAACGTACGACATGTAGACGTTTGAACCTGCACTTTCTTCCTTATATGACATGTAGCCGGGGAACTTGACTCCGACTGGATAGGTGATACGCAGGTAGAAGTCCTGGCCCGGGTAGAGATAGACGGCTTTGTCCAACGGAGCAATTACAAATTGCGCACCGTCAAACTTGTTAACTGTCACAGTACCCTTGCCTATTACAGTGCCGTTCTCATAGTCGTCTCCGTCTACGATTTCGATAACGTATGTACCGCTTTCGAGTACCGACTCTATATTCTGGTAGCTGTCATCGAGGTTGGTGAGTGTAGTTGCGAAATAAACGTGTGAGATGTTGAACCCTCCTTCAGGCGTTACATAGTAGGTCGCGGTCTTATACTGTCCGTAGGTAGTGCCTGCACCGTATGAAAGTGCGCCGCGGCCGCTCTGCGACGGATAGTAGAGTGCATTGGTATAGTCAAAGTCCTGAGGCGCGTCCATAGCATTTTCGGTCTCGTTGGCAAGTGGCACGATTGCTGATGCCGGCTGGAGCTTAGTGCTGAGCTCTTCGATAGCTTCGCCATTGAGCACATTGACAGTGTGGCTCATCGGAGCGATACCGCCTCCACCACCGGGAACTTCTGCCTCTTCGCCCTCTCCTGTGAGGTCGATATACATATCATAAGTGAGCTTATATGCACCCATGTTGGCAAGGTTGACTGTCTCAGTACCCTTATAGCCGCTTTCAGCGTTCTCAATGCGTACTTCCGATACCTGTTCGCCACCCTTGTTGAGGTATGCGTAAGGCATATCGGTTACGATTGCCTTAAACGGAATGCGTATCTCGGTAACGTTCGCAATACCTGAAACAGTAAGAACGAGCTCTCCGGGATATTCGCCTATCGCCATTGCTGCATCGGTAGCAACGGGGATCGCTACTTTAAGGCCTTTGCTGTCGACCGTAATAGGCGCGCCTTGGTACAATCCCCAGCCCTCATATTGAGTACCCATCCAGGGATCGATTATCGTGCCGTAGTATCCGACATATTGGAATACAGGCATTTCTTCGCCATACCATGAGTCAATATAGGTGGCATCGCTCACGATCTGCATGTAATCGATAGTGAACGGGGCTGTACCGGTGTTGTTGATGTCGATGAGGATGTCGTATGCTCCCACTCCGTTAGCCGGGCCGAACGGGTCGCTGTAGTCAACATATCCTGCCACATGCTCTTCTACAATAGTATCTGTAGGATAAATAACATTCGGAGTTCCGGTAACAGTGAGATTTACAGGCACTTCTATTGTCTCGCTCGCCGGCACGTTGGTGTTGACTGTGATGGCGTCGGTATAATTGCCGGCCATCTTGGCTGTGTTGACATCGACGCCGAAGGTCTTGCTTCCATTGGGCGCAAGAGTGTTTTCAACAACCGGAATGAACTGGACGGCATTGTTGAACTGGATCATGCGGTCAGGGATAACGGTGCTTTCACTTCCGCCTTCGTTGGCTGTACCGGCGAGACCGAATGCGTCAAAGATGATTGCATAGTCGCTGCCGTCGCTTTTATATTGGAATTTGAACGAACCGTCTTTCTTTATGATGAGCTGGAAGCAGACTCCCATGTTCATCGTGTTGCCGTATTCCATCCACGAAACGACTGCTTCATCCTCTGTCACGTAGTGGTAGGTTCCTGCGGTCTTGGTCTGTGCGCAGGTATGGAGACCCCAGTAGGGAGCGATGATATTGGTATAGATCGAACCTTCTGGGAATAATGCCGGCGGTTCGGGCCATATCTTCTGGTCTTTACGTTTGGTGAACGAAACAAATCCGGTATTGTAGATATACATCTCGGTGTACTTCTTGCCATAGAACGGGAATTCAAACGGAAGAGTTACCGTGGTGTAGTCGTTTTCGTTGTAGAACGAGAAGTTGTATTGCTCGCCAAGACCGGTGGTTTCGATGTCAACCCATTCAAACTCGGCTTCACCGTCAACTGCGCTCTTGTAGATATATGACACTTTGCCTTCGCTGGCATTTGCATCGGTTACGGTAGTGAATGCACCGGAGATTAGCGAGAATGTCAGATCCTCGTCACCTGTGTTGGTGATGGTGAGGTCTTTCTTCAGTTCTGCACCGCTTTCTACTGTCTCGGTGATTTCGGTGAAACTCAATTCGGCAGCCGGGCAACCGATCACTTCACCGACAAGAGTGGCGGTCAAAATCTCGCCAAACGACGGAGTGATTGTGATTACATCTGCAACTTCACCCTCTGTCTCGGTGGGGAGTGTCACTACGATGTCTTTCGACATGCCCGGTTCGATAGTGAACGGAGTGGCAATATCATAAGTGAACTTACCGTTAGTGAGGGCAACAGATGTAATCTCAACGGCTGCTTTACCCGTGTTCTTGATCGTGACAGGTTGTTGTGCCGATGACGTGCGGAACACTTTTCCGAAGTCGATAGCATCGCTTTCGAGAATAGCGTTAGCTGCCAGGTTGGCTCCTGTGATGTTGGCATTGAATGAAACAAATGCCGTAGCGGCGTTAGGGTCATTGGTCTCAACTGTGAGACGGTTGGTCGTCTGGCCGGCATACATTGTGCCGTCTGCCTTGATCGTTGCGCCCACTGTTACGGTTTCACCCGGATTAACGATACCGTATGCGGGTTCGATAGCTGTAACGAAGTAAGCCGACGGGGCTTCGAACTTCACTGAGCTTCCGGTTGTGAAATGCTCATATATGTGGGCTGCCGCATCATCGGGATAATTTCCCCAATAATCGGCAATGTCGGCTGAGGTCACTACGAGAGGATCGGCGCCTTCGGGGTCTTTGATGGCGCAGAACAGGGTTGAGCCGCCCTGGAACAACCGGTTCACCTCTGTTTCATATCCCCAGTCATCATATCCCGTTTCCGTGCGCACATAGTCATCGTAGAAGATTTCTACATCGCCATTGGCCGAAAGCATGATGCGGAATGAAATGGGTGTAGTCTCGACATCATATTTCACTGCCAACACATTTTCATACTTGACTACAAATTTGCCGTCCTGCTTGGCATAGACTACCTTTGAGTTGGGCCCGAATTGGAGTTGGTGACCATAGGCGGTGATATAGCCTATACCGCCAAGGCTTTCGGATGATTCGCTCAACGGTGGGAAATAACTGTATTCTCCCAATGAGAACGAAATACCGCCGAGGCTGTTGATATATACCTTGTCGTAGGTCTTGCCATAGAACGGGAAGTCAAATCCCAGCGAAATTGCGTTGGTGTTCTTAACGTCATCACTGAATGTAGAAGTGATGTCGGTTGCACCGAGAAGCGCAGGGTTGCCGTCGTAGGCAAAGCCGGTTGCACCGTTGAGGTTGGTCAACGCGGTGTAGCCGTATTTGTGGGATGCTTTGCCGTTGGATGCTTCAAGTTTTTGGTCTGAGAATTTCGGGAACACATATTCCAGCGGATAGTTACCCTCGTTCTTGATTTCAAATTCGGAAACAAATGCAACAGAATCTACATCCACATCACCCAATTCAAGTGTATCGGGATTGATAACAATCTTGGCTGGGTCGGTGGCAACACCTTGCACTGTGAGTTTAACCTGGTTGCCGTATTTGTCGGTCACTGTTATTGAGCCGGTGTGGGACCCTGACGATTGTGGAGTGTAGATTACGGTCACTTTAGCAGCACCGCGGGCAGGGATACCGCTTGAGGGTATGTTGTTGCCGTCGATGGCGTAGTGTTCTGACGATATGACAAAGTCGCTCTTTTGGAGTACGTTGTATTTGTCAACGAACACGCCGTAGCCTTCATTGAACAATTCGACCTCGATCGACTTGCTTTCGCCGACTAAGAGCGAGCCGAAGTTGATGACCTTGACAGGTCTGATTTCCGGCATATTGCCCTTGACGGTTATAGTCACAGGTATCTTGGTGGTATTGGCCGCGCTCTCGTTGGTTGTGAAGCTTACATTGAATTTGTAAGTGCCGTTAACGAGTTTCTGGCCGTCGTTCTTGATGGTAACTTCTTGTGTCTCGCCATATTTGACTTGACCGGAAGCGGGCGAAAGCGTGAACACCTTGTCCCACGCGGGATTTTGGCTGATGGCTGTGATAGCCCATGATGCTTCGTTGCCCATTGATTCGTAGGGACTGCCTTTGAGTGCTTCGCTGAGGAGTTTCCATGTCTTTCCCATGTCGTTACTCATGTAACTGTAGGAAGCGTAGGCCTCATCGGCGTTGGCAAGTCCGAGAGGATAGTTCTCCTCGTTGCCTTCAGCGGGGAAGTGGGCCACTACCCAGAATGACGCGCCGGGAGCAAAGTGGATTTGCTCGGTGAGAGCCACTTGGAGACCGTTGTAGAACCAGGATGGCTTAACCTCGGTTAGGAGAGTAGCCGTGCTTATTGCTTTGCTTCCGTCATAGATCTGGATTGTGGGGTTCTGGCCGTAGGTCGATGCCACAACCACGTGGGTGAGGTTGAATCCTTCGGGATAGGTGTTGGCGTCGACTGTGAACCATTGTGCCTCAGAGTTGGGAAGCGACTTGTCCGATTCGCCGATAGAAGCCCAGTACTCGTTGAAGTACTTCATGCTCTGGGGGTAGTCGTCTTTTACATAGTCGGCTGTTACCAGTTCGCTTGCGGCAGATGTATATGGGGTGATACCCAATTTGGTCTTGGCTGTCGAGGGCGTGCCGATTTCCGGACAGACAGTGCCTGCCGCTCTTGTTGCCGGAGTATATTTCGTGGTGGCAATCTTGCCTGACCATTTGAGCAGGCCTTCGTCTTGGTTGCTGATATTGAAGATTGCGCTGCCTTCATCACTTGCGGTAGCATCGATGGTCATCGAGAGGGATGTCTTGTCGACCGTCATCTTCGGTCCGGCATTGGTTGCAACCGAAACCACTCCCGACAGTGCCGATGCGGTACCCCAACGGTTTACTGCCTGAAGTGCCAGATAGTAGGTGGTCAAGGACTCCAGTCCTGTCAATTCGTATGAAGCGGCAGCACCTGATGCAAGGAATTTGGTATCGATGTTTACACGTTCGAGTGTCGAGAGGTCGGTTGTTGCATCAAATGCCGATTTGCTGTAATATAGCACGTGGTTGTTTACCGAGCCTTCGCTTGAGTTTGGTATTGTCCATTCGAGAAGTATGTTGTCCTGTCCGGCAGTCGCGGTGATTGCTCCCACAGCGTCAGGAGCTGTGCCGTCACCCACGATCAACGCCTTTGCGGCATCGATGTATCCGCTACCGAACAGCCCTTTTACTGACGGGTTGGTTGCATAAAAGTCATTCACCGACGAAAGCAGTTGGATGCGCAGTGTCTCGTTTGAGAGTGTTGACTTGCCATGTTGCGAAAGCACAAGTGCGGCGATACCCGAAACGTGGGGTGTGGCCATCGAAGTACCCTCGTTCCATCCGTATTGGTCGTTGGGAAGGGTGGAAAGCACTCCTTCGTAGCTGCTGTAGTTCAGGAGACCGCCGGGAGCTGTGATGTCGACCCATGAACCATAGTTGGAATAGCCGGCAGGTGTAAGGTTACAGGTCATTGCAGCAACCGCCACGGTCGGTTCGTAGCAGGCGGGGTAATAGTTGCCTGTTGCGCCGTTGTTACCTGTTGCAAAGATACAGAGACCGCCTGCAAGGTTGTCGCCACCGCCGTATTTGGTGAAATAGTCGATAGCGTCAAGCACCTCCTGCTCGTAGTAGTCGGCTGAACCCCATCCCCATGAACATTGGGCGATGGAGGCGCCGCGACGGGCGGCATAGACAAGTGCCGATGCAAAGTCTCCGTTGCCTGTGCCTGAACGGGAGTCGAATACCTGGCATGAGATCATCTTGACTCCGCTGTCTGCCGATCCGTTACCGCCGGCTACCCCGGCCACTCCTTTGCCATTGTTGCTTACGGCTGCCACCGTACCGGCAACGTGTGTACCGTGATCATGAGGATAGACCTCGGCTGTGTTCGTACAGAAGTTATAGCCGTAAATATCGTCGACATAACCGTTGTTGTCGTCATCGACACCGGCTACGCCATTGGCCTCGGCTTCGTTAATCAATACGTTGCCGGCAAGGTCTTCGTGGCCGACATCGATACCTCCGTCAACGATGGCGACAATCACGTCGCTGCGTCCGGTTGTGGTCTGCCATGCCTCAAACAGGTTGATGTCTGCACCGGGAACTGCTCCTGTTGCGATGCTGCCGTCATTGCTATAATGCCATTGCTGGCTCAGCATCGGGTCATTGAATGGCATCGTGGTGTTCGACAAGGCCGAAATCTGTGACTTTGTCGCTACACGGAAACCTGAATTGCCTTCAACAAGCTGCATCGGGACAATGGTATGTGCCACCTGCACACCCGGTGTCTCTTTGAAGATTTGGCTTGCTTGTTCAGGGGCAATGCTTTCGTCGAATGTGATTTCATACCAGCGGTTTAGCCCGAACTCTGCAAGTTGGGCCTCGTCTTTGGCTGAATACGGGATAATTCTGCGAATGCTTGCGACCTTGATTTTTTGCGCTGAAACGTCAAATGAGGCGATGCCGGTGGCGATGTTGCCTGCTGCTTTCATTCTGAGAGCAGGCCCCATCTGTGTGGCTACCTCTTGTTGTAGCTTTACGCGTACAACACCCTTCTTGGGGGTCAATGTTTCAGCTTGTGCAAAAATGCTGCATGTCATCATTATCATGAAAGACAGCAGAAGTCTTGATAGGATTTTTTGCATACGTCTGATAATTGGTTAGTGAATAAAATTATGTTGATAAAAATTGGAATTGTAAAATTACAACTATCCTTGCCGCACATATATGCGATACTGTCACACCTCCAACAATATTTCACAAAGATACGCAAAAATTACGGAAAGTATTGAATTATAATCAAGAATGTTACAGATTGTCAGAATATTATCGACAAATAAACGGAATTGCTGTTTTACATCCCTCCTATTCCCGCTATTTTAGTGAATATTTACCCTGATAACACGTAACCTGAAAGGGGATAGACGAAAAATGCTCATCTATCCCCTTTCAGGTTGCTGCCGGCAACTGTTGTTCATCTTTTGGATGTGGACTGTTGCCGGATGGTCTGTATCTTAACGGTTGACATAGATCCGGTATTCCCCGGCCTTCAGGACGGTTGGGAAATCCTCGGTCTCACCGGTAAAGAAATTGACTGTGGTGCTGTTGCCTTCCGGTTTTTCTCCGGTGTATTCAACTGCTTCCTCGGCGTTGCCTAAGTTGGTGAATACAAATACAGTAGAGTTGTCAACCGTGCGGCTGAATATATACAGGTTATTGCTTGTCGTCGCATAGCGGTTAATCTTGCCGCCGTTCTCGCCTGCCTGTAAGGCTGCCTGTGTATGTTTGAGGTGATTAAGTTTCTTGTAGAAATCAAAAAATTCGTTGCGTGGTTCCCATGCGGGTGCCTGGTCTTTCTTGAAGAATTCCAGTGCGCGGTTCATCCCCGTTTCCTGTCCGGTATAGATGAGTGGCATACCCGGCAACGTATAGCTCAGTACCGCAAATGCTCCGGTTAGGTTGCCGAGGCGTTCGAACTCCGTGCCTTCCCATGAATTCAGGTCATGGTTGGTTATCATGTTCATCAGATAGCAGTCCTTGGGGTAATTCTTGGCTTGGTCGGCAAGCAGCGAATCGATGTCGGCCGCGTATTTTGCCGGGAATGTACGCATCGGCTCACCATCTTTCTGGAACGAATATTCCCCTGCTGTGGCGGCAATCTCGCTGAACAGGTCTTTCATCGGCCAGTTGTACCCCATGTTGAACGCATGTTTCTGCAACTCTGGCTTGCTTGCCTCGGCAAGCATGAAAATATCTGCTTTTACCGAGTCGAGTTGAGGACGTGTCTCGTCCCAGAAATCAGTGGGGACTTCCATTGCCACGTCGCAGCGGAATCCGTCGATATCAGCCTCGGTCAGCCAGAATTTCAGTGCATCCACCATTGCGAGGCGCATTTCCCGGTTGTCGTAATTGAGTTCGTACACATCTGTCCAGTCAAATGGACCGTACATCCGTCCAAGCGAGTCGGTACTGTACCATTCGGGATGTTCGGCGACCCACACGTTGTCGCAGCCTGTATGGTTGGGAACCCAGTCGATAATCACCTTCATCCCGAGTTCATGGGCTTTCTTCACCATATTCTTGAAATCCTCTATTGTACCGAACTCCGGATTGACATCCTTGTAATCCTTTACGGCATAATAGCTTCCGAGTTCGCCCTTGCGGTTCAGTTCCGAAATGGGGTGGATGGGCATGAACCACAGGATGTCTACACCAAGATCCTTGAGACGCGGAAGTTCGCGGGAAAATGCCGTGATACTCCCCGAGTCGGTGTATTGGCGCAGGTTCACCTCATAGATAACCGCGTTGCGGCTCCATTCAGGTTGGTTCACGGTCGTGTAGGTCGAGTCCCGCTCGGTGGTGGCGTCACCGTTGCAGTTTTTATTGCATTTGCAACTTACGCCCAATAAGGATGCTACTCCGGTAATCAGCGAAAAAATAAATAACTTTCTCATGAGTAATCGTTTATAAAAGGTTTTGTATTATTTCTTCCGCAAAAATACCACAAAAAAAACACCGCATCAAAAATGTTAGTATTATTTTTGCTTTTCTCCCCCCGCTGTGGGATCAACCTGCGCATTTCTCCTATGGGATGTCTGTTTGCTCAATCTTTGTGCCTGGCTCTGTAAAAGACGACAACTGCTGCGGGAATTCCTAATGACAGGGCTATGATAATGTTTGATGCTTTAGGTGGCATCGGTGAAAATGCGGCAAGGTATGCAATCGGCAGTAAAATGAAAAACGTGGTAAGCCGTTTTGCATACAGCATCATAAACTCCTGTCTGACAGCTTTCTTAAACGTCTTGTCCTCTAATTCCGGAAATCGGCTTTTGGCATCGGCTGCAAGAAACTCGTATTCCTTTCGGAGGGCATAGCCGCAAAAAAACAAGAGCCTGTAGTATTCCTCTGTCTTGTATTGATGATGGTTAATGTTAAATATATCAACGAGATGCGGCAATTTGCCGTATCTCGTTGATTGTTATGGGAAGGGTTGGCGGGGATATTGTTTTCCGTTACTTGTAGTGGATGGGAAGCTCGCGGTCGATGCTGTGATCCAGTGAAATCAGTGTTTCGGTGCCGGTAACTCCGTGAATCATCTGTATCTTGTTGTTAAGTAACTCCATCAGATGTTCGTTGTCACGGGCATACAGCTTGATGAGCATCGTATAGGGACCTGTGGTGAAATGACATTCGACCACTTCGGGGATTTTTTCAAGCTCAGGCACTACATCGCGGTACATCGCACCGCGTTCGAGATTGACACCGATGTATGTGCATGTGCAATAGCCGAGTTCCTTGGGATTGACATTGTATCCTGACCCGGTAATTACTTTAAGGTCGATCATGCGCTGGATGCGCTGGTGTATGGCAGCACGTGAAACTCCACATTCGGTTGCAACGTCTTTTGAGGCAATGCGTGCGTTGCGCATAACGATTTCCAGTATTTTTCTGTCGAGATTGTCTATCTTTTCCATGATATTAAAAAGTGATGTTAGAATTATATTGGCAAATGTAAGGAGATTTTTTAATATTGCGAACAATTTGCTACAATTTTTATTCCTGCTTTACGCATATTGCATCCATTTAAGACATGATTGTCCTAAAACCTCCTGTATTCTGTTACAAATTGTAACTGTCTAAGGTGCGGTGCCTATGTGAACGTGTGAACGCTAAAGGATACCTTGTTCGACCGAGACGCAGACGCGTTCGATGATGGCGTCTTTCTCGTCATTGCCGGGATCGTAGTCGGTCTTGAGGCTTACACCGAACAGGCGTCCGAATGTCTGCCAGAATCCGGCACGGAACGAGCCGAGAAATGCCTTGAGGATATTGTAGGATGACTGGTTGGTCTCCCTGTTTATGAGTTTGACAAGCATCTTGGCTTGAGACTTGGTGAATTTCTTGAGTACCGGCTTATATTGTTCGAAAACGGCCTTTTCCATCTGTTTCAGATGCTGCTCACGTTCTTTCTGGGTCGGGAAAGTCTCGATGTATTCGTAGGTCTCGATAAGAGTCTCGCATATAAGCTTGGCGTATGGCAGGGTCTTTTTGACATCTCTTACAGTTTTCCAGTAGAACTGTTCCTGTTTCTTGTTTTTGAACCTTATCGGCGGGTAGACGGTGATATTGTTCAGGACAATCATGAGTACGGAGTCTCCCTCCTCGGTCACGGTGTGGTATCTTCCTTTTATGGCACGTTGCTGCCCGCTGCCGGCAGTCGGAATATCGGCAGATTGCTGCCGGGCGGTAGACGGAACGGTGCATATTACCGTTATGAGTACAAGTAGAAGGTACCGTAATGCTTTCATATCAGTAATATAACGTGCCAGTCCGTAAAAGATTGCAGCCCTTACGGTTTATTAATGGTTGGAGGGTAATCGATGGTGTAGTGGAGTCCGCGTGATTCCTTGCGTTCCTTGGCTTGCCGCATGATGAGATAGCCTACATTGATGATGTTGCGCAACTCGCATATCTCGCGCGACGCCTTTGAGCATTTGAAGAGTTTTTCAGTCTCCTCATACAGGATGTCGAGCCGGTTCCATGCCCTGTCGAGGCGCAGATTGCTGCGCACGATGCCTACGTATGTGCTCATTATCTGGTTCACCTCCTTGATGCTTTGGGTTATGAGCACCATCTCCTCGGGGTGTCGCGTGCCTTCATCGTTCCATTCCGGTACATCGGTGCGGAACGAATAGTGGTTAATACAATCCATTGCGTGGTGTGCTGCCGCATCAGCATATACCACAGCCTCAATCAACGAATTTGATGCCAAGCGGTTACCTCCGTGTAGTCCGGTGCAGGAACATTCTCCTACAGCATACAGGCGACTGATCGATGACTCGCCGTTGGTATCGACTTTTATGCCTCCACACAGGTAATGGGCTGCCGGAGCCACTGGAATATAGTCGCGGGTTATGTCTATGCCCAGTGACAGGCACTTCTGGTATATGTTGGGAAAATGTTTCTTTGTTTCTTCGGGGTCTTTGTGTGTGACATCGAGATACACATGGTCATCGCCGTGGAGCTTCATCTCGCTGTCTATGGCACGGGCGACGATGTCGCGCGGTGCTAATGACAGTCGCGGATCATACCGCTGCATGAACTCCTCTCCCCTCTTGTTGCGCAGAACCGCTCCATAGCCGCGCATGGCTTCGGTAATCAGGAATGATGGGCGGTCACCCGGATGGTAAAGGGCTGTCGGGTGGAACTGTATGAATTCCATGTCCTGTACTGTCCCTTTGGCACGGTACACCATCGCAATGCCGTCTCCTGTAGCTACAAGAGGATTGGTGGTGGTTTTGTACACTGCCCCTACCCCGCCTGTTGCCATAAGGGTCACACGGGCAAGGAATGTGTCGACCTTACCGTTGGGGCACAGCACGTATGCGCCATAGCAGGTTATACCCGAGGTACGGCGGGTTACTATTTTGCCGAGATGGTGCTGGGTGATTATCTCTATGGCGAAATGGTCTTCGTATATGTCGATGTTGCTGTTCTCTCTGACAGCACGTATGAGGCTTTCCTGTATCTCATATCCGGTGTTGTCCTTGTGGTGGAGTATGCGGAATTCCGAGTGCCCTCCTTCCCGGTGCAGGTCAAAATCGCCTTTCTCGTTCTTGTCGAAGTCTACTCCCCAACGTATGAGTTCTTTGATCTGGGCGGGTGCTCCGGTGACTACTTTCCTGACGGCCTCGGGATCGCTGAGCCAGTCTCCCGCAATCATCGTGTCTTCGATGTGCTTGTCGAAGTTGTCTACTTCAAGGTTGGTTACCGAAGCCACTCCTCCTTGGGCAAGTGCGGTGTTGGCTTCTTCGAGTTTGGTCTTGCATATCAGTGCAACACGCCCGGTGTGGGCCACTTTAAGGGCGAAACTCATTCCGGCGATACCGGAACCTATCACAAGATAGTCATATTCCTTAATCATAATTGAAACGATTAACCGTTGCAAATTTACACCAATCCCCTCTTTCCGCCAAAAAATTCTATGGCATTACCGTTGTGTGCGGGTTGTACGCATGAAAAAGTGGAAAAAGAGTGCGGCGGCAAGGAAAAGTGATACGGAAAAGCTGAGGAATATGCCGTAGAGTCCGAGTCCGAGCGGGAATGCGAGCAGATAGGTTGACGGTAATCCTACGATGACATAGCTCACGAAAGCGATCCACAGCATGGGCATGACGTTGGAGGTCCCGCGCAGGGCATTGGCAAAGTTGATCTGGGTGGCGTCACCGTATTGGTAGAGGACTAACGGCACTATCAGTGTCATGGATGTCATGACTACTGCAGGGTCGTCACTGAAAGCTTTTATGAGGTGTTGGCCGAAAAAAATGAATACTGTCGACGAGACAGTGGCGAGGACAAGCAGAATGTGATAACCGGCAAAGGATACACGACGTATTCCGGCATTGTCACCGAGACCGGCGGCATTTGAGACGAGCACCGAGACACTTGCCGCAATGCTGTAATAAACACAGAACCCGAGTGTGCCGACGATGACCATTACCTGGAATGATGCCAAGGGGATCTTGCCCAGCCATCCTGCCATGACTGCGGCGAAGGAAAATGCTCCCGTTTCGAGAGCCATTTGTAGGGACACAGGCCATGATGTGCGGTTGATCTGGCGTAGGTGAAGGCTTGTCAGGCTGCTGCGGTTGAAGCCGTCCCGATAGCTCCGGTAATGTTTGAGGCAGAAAAATACGGTCATGATACTGGCCACTGAGAAAATGCGGGACAGCAATGTGCTTATACCGGCACCGGTAAGACCGAGTTCGGGGAATCCGCACTTACCGTATATCAGCAGATAGTTCCCCGATATGTTCACAGCGTTTGCCGCTAAGATTATCCACATGGGCATCTTTGTGCGGTTGATGGCGTATGCCCATTGGGCAAAAACGTTGAAGATGGAAATCGGCAGCAGACCTATCAGGTACAGGATGTAGTAAGGTCTGATGAGCGGCAGCAGTTCCTCGGGTTGCCCCATACGGTGCAGGTTGAAATACAGGATTGTCATTATCCCGGTTGCCACTAAGGAAAAAATGGTGTTTATAAACAATCCGTTACGTAGTGTGGCACCGATCGTGTTGTCCCGTTTTTGGGCAAAAAGTGCTCCGATGAGTGGGGTCAGTCCATAGGAGAAGCCTATGCAGGCAAGTATTGCCACATTGAATACATTGTTGACAAAGGATGCCGATGCCAGGGCTTCGGTGGAGTACTGGCCCACCATGATGTTGTCGGCAAATCCCACGACAATCATCCCGACCTGCCCGATGAGTATTGGCAGCCCGAGTCTTATTATCGCCGAATAGTATTCCTTGTATCTTGCCAGGGACATGGCGCACTCATGATTTATTCACGGCTTGCACCGAAAAATCTGAGCAGATAGAGGAACAGGTTGATGAAGTCGAGATAGAGGCTCAGTGCTCCGAGGGTTGCGATGCGCCCGTCGGTAGCCCCGGGATTGGTGGCTGCCATCTGTTTGATTTTCTGGGTATCCCATGCCGTGAGTCCTATGAATATCAGGACACCGAGACCTGATATGATCCAGTCCATCTGGGAGTTTGCCCAAAAGATATTGATGACGATACAGATAATCAGCCCTATCAGTGCCATTGTAAGGAACGAGCCGAAACGGGTCAGGTCTTTGGCCGTGGTGTAGCCGTACACGCTCATCGCCCCGAATACTGCGGCTGTGATGAGGAATGTCTTGGCTATCGATGTAATGTCATATACGGCAAAGACTATTGAAAGTGTTGCCCCGTTGACTACTGCGAATGTGTAGAAGAGCAGTGAGGCGACAGGGGAGCTTATCTTGTTGAGTCCGGCAGAGATAGCGAGGACCATTCCGAGTTCAAGGAGTGCCAGTGCCCAGTATGCCCACGAATGTGTCACCATGAAAGTGATGACAGTTGCATTGCTTCCGCAGTATGCGGCAATTCCGGCTGTTACAAGCAAGGCAAGGAACATCTTGATGTAAACGCGTTTCATGATTTGTGTCACATGGGCATCAAGTGACTGGCTGAAAGTGTCTATTGGATAATTGTTCATGATTATTTCTGTTTTTGGGATTTTGGGTAATAACAAATAACCGGTTACATACGTTCAGGGGCTTTGATGCCGAGCAGTCCGAGACCGGTCTTGATGACGCGGGCAGTACATGCTGACAGCGTGAGTCGCAGTGAGCGTATTGCCTCGTTCTCTTCACGCAGGATGGAGTAGTCGTGGTAGAACTGGTTATATTCCTTGACTAAATCGTAGACATAGTTGGCGATGAGTGCGGGGCTGTAGGAGCGACCGGCTTCAGCGACAGTCGAGGGGAAGTCGGCCAGCCGCTGGATGAGGGATATTTCCTTTTCGTTGGGTTCGACTGTCGTATAGTCCGAGATTCCGTAGCCGGTCTCAGCCGCCTTGCGGAGTACGGAACGGATACGGGCGTAAGTGTATTGGATGAACGGGCCTGTGTTGCCGTTGAAGTCGATGGATTCTTTGGGGTTGAATGTCATGTTCTTGCGTGGGTCGACTTTGAGCAGGAAGTATTTCAATGCCCCGAGACCCACGGTTTCGGATATCTCCTCGGCTTCATCGGCAGTGCATCCTTCGAGTTTGCCGAGTTCGCGTGACACATCACGGGCGGTGTTGACCATCTCATCCATGAGGTCGTCGGCATCGACAACCGTACCTTCGCGGCTTTTCATCTTGCCCTCGGGCAGTTCGACCATCCCGTAGGAGAAATGCACAAGGTCTTTGCCCCACTTGAACCCGAGACGGTCGAGTAGAAGTGAAAGTACCTGGAAATGGTAATTCTGCTCGTTTCCGACGACATATATCATCTTGTCGATGGGGTAGTCCTGGTAGCGCAGCTTGGCGGTTCCTATATCCTGGGTCATATAGACCGATGTGCCGTCGCTGCGCAGAAGCAGTTTGTGGTCAAGTCCGGCATCGGTGAGGTCAGCCCATACCGAACCGTCATCCTTCCGGTACATGATTCCTTTATCCAGTCCTTCGAGCACTTTTTCTTTTCCTTCAAGATATGTATTGCTTTCGTAGTAGATTTTGTCGAAGTCTACGCCCATGCGCTTGTAGGTCTCGTCAAATCCGGCATATACCCATGAGTTCATCTTTTCCCATAGTCCGCGCACTTCAGGGTCGAGCTGTTCCCAGCGGCGGAGCATCTCGCGGGCTTCCTGCATGAGGGGCGATGCTTTCTCGGCGTCTTCCTGTGACATGCCTTTATCCATCAGGGCTTTAACTTCGGCTTTGTAGTGCTTGTCAAACAGGACATAGAAGTCTCCGATAAGGTGGTCGCCTTTCTTGCCTGCCGATTCCGGTGTAGCTCCCTCTCCCCATTTCTGCCAGGCGAGCATCGACTTGCAGATGTGGATACCGCGGTCATTGACTATGTTGGTCTTTACTACGCGGTTCCCGCAGGCTTTCAATATCTCGGAGAGGCTGTAGCCGAGCAGATTGTTGCGTACGTGTCCGAGGTGCAGGGGTTTGTTGGTGTTGGGAGACGAATATTCCACCATCACCAGCGGACTGTCGGCAGTGACGGCGGTAATGCCATAGTTGGCGGTGTTGTCGATATGTTTCAGTACCGAGTTCCAGAATGTAGGCTCGATCACGATGTTCAGGAAACCCTTGATTACATTGAACCGGTTTACTGCCGGTTCGTTGGCCACGAGCCACTCCCCTATCTCCAGTCCTGTCGCTTCCGGGGATTTCCTTGCCGCTTTCACCCATGGAAAAACGACTATTGTGAGATTCCCTTCAAATTCTTTCTTGGTGGTCTGAGGAGTGATTGAAGCCGCGTCGGCATCCACGTTGTATAATTCTTTCACTGCACGGGCTACCGCTTGGGCTATGATGTTATCTATCGACATGTTTGGAAAAATATTTAGTTGTGAGCCGGCAAAGTTACGAAAAATGTGGTGAAAATGCGTTGTCGGTTACTGATTTATGATTGTTTTACTGTGATTAAAGTTAATAAATGTTATGGAAATGGTGATATGTGTAAACAGACTGAAAATATGTCTACTTTTGCAAAATCAAACCATAAAAACACAAAATACACACAATCTAACATTTTTACAATAAAAACTGTATGAAAATTTCGAAATTAATGATTGCTACCACCGCTTGTGCCGTAATGGCATTGACGGGATGCGTGGATGATGACTATGACTTGTCGGATATCGAGTCCACAGCGCAGTTCAAGATGACCGACATTGTGTTGCCGTTGAATCTTGACGACATTACTCTCTCGGATGTGCTTGATCTTGAAGAGGGAAGCCGTATACAGATTGTTGACGGCGAGTATGTATTGACCGAGGAGGGGACATTTGCTTCGGAAAATATAAGCATAGACCGGATTCATGTCGATGCTCCTGTCGTAGCCCCTTCAATTACGAATATTGACCTTGATGACTCGTTCAAGGAGTTGTTGCCGTTGGATGTAGCCGGCATGCCTAAAGAGATATGGTACAATATCAGTTCTTCGGATGAAGGTTCGCACTTTGACTATGAAGTCGATGATGTGAGTGAGCATATCACGTCGATTAATTCGGTGAAAGTGGAGCTGTCGATGACCATAAACATGACAGTGAAGGGGTTGGAGGACTATATTACCGGATTTGACTTCCGTGAGATGGTTTTCCAATTCCCCAAGGGGTTGACCTTGGATTATGATACGAAAAAATATGAGTATGATTTTAACTCGGGCGAGTTCCGGTTTAAGGATGATTATATCGGAACCGTGCCGGGAACAACGTACGAGTTGAAAGTCAAGGCTACAGCAATTGATTTTAAAAAGGCGAATGCGGAATTCGATGCCTCACACCATCGTATGGTATTTGCCGATAATGTGAAAGTGAAATCAGGTAAAGCTCATGTTGCGGATACCGATTTCAAGGAGGGGCACAGCTTTATGGATATGCCGCACGACTGTGTGTTTGAACTCAGCTTTGATTTCAGTGATCTCACTGTGAACGAATTCAGCGGCGGTGTGCAATATTCGATTAGCGGAATAGATATAGACCCGATTGAGATGACCGACATTCCAGATTTCCTTAATCAGGAGGGAACAGATATAAAACTTAACAATCCGCAATTGTATCTGTCTGTGAACAATCCGGTTGCCCCTTATGGTCTTGCTCCTCACACCGGACTGTCTGTGACACAGGTAAGAAACGGAAATGACGGCAGTACCTGCTCCATCGATAACGGAGTGTTCTATTTTGGCAAGGAATCGGGTAATGTGGACTATAATTACTGTCTGGCTCCTGAGATGCCGGGTAATGTACGTCCGGGGTATGAGAATGCGTCGTTTGTACCGTTTACCGGTCTTAGCGGGATTGTTTCGGGAGAGGGAATACCGTCGGCATTGAAAGTATCGGTCGATAATCCCGGAATAGATGGTGAGGCAAAGGATTTCTCTCTCGGTCAGGAACTGGAGATGCACGGCAGCTACCTGTTCTTTGCTCCTCTTAATCTCTCGGCCGGTTCGGTAATAGTTTATACCGACACCCGTGACGGATGGAGCGATGAGGATCTTGACCGTATGACATTGTCGAGTGTGGAGATTTCAGCAACGGCATCTTCCGATATCCCGTTCAGTGTCGTGCTCGACGGGTATCCTATCAACACGTCCGGTGAGCGTATCGAGTCGGATGTCGAGGGGGTAGAGATAGAGGCGAATGCCGATTCCGAGGATATTGTGATAAGAATCACGGGAACGATAACCGACCTTGACGGTATAACATTTACCGCGACAGCAGTCTCGGATGGCTCCAAGACATTGAGTCCCGACCAGAAAGTCGTGCTCAGGAACGTGAAAGTGAAAGTGTCGGGAAGCTATACCGATGAGTTGTAATAATTAAAACCGGAATTATCAGATTATGAAAAATATAAAATCGTTGGCACTGTCACTTATTGTTCTTGTTTCGGGCAGTGCCGTTGCCCAAAATACCAATTCGGGATATTTTACCGAAGGATATACCTACCGTTACCAGATGAACCCTGCGTTGTCGGTTAATGACAGTAGTTTTGTCGCTATGCCGGGTATCGGTAATATCAATGTCGCCGTGCGCGGGAATGTCGGGATTGACAACATCCTGTACAATGTCAATGGGGAAACAACCACATTCCTGAACCCGCAAGTGAGCGCATCGGAATTCCTTGACGGGCTTAAGGACAATAACCGTATAGGGGCGGATGTGAAGATTGGCGTGCTTGCCTTTGGCTTTAAGGCTTTCAAGGGCTTCAATACCGTTACATTGAATGTGCGGGCCAACAGCAGCCTGCGTATTCCCAAGCCGTTGCTGTCTTTCCTGAAAGAGGGGATAGAGAATACCACCTACGATATTTCGGGACTTAAAGCTCATGCCGATGCCTATATTGAGTTGGGATTGGGACACTCTCACCGGCTTAATGACAAGTGGAGTGTGGGAGGAACAATGAAATTCCTGTTTGGAGGTGCAAACATCGATGCTGAGTTTGACAAGGCGCAGTTGACATTGGGGCACGACAGTTGGACGGCTGTAACCAATGCCCGTATGCAGGCAAGTGTCAAGGGTCTTGAATATGAGCATGATTATAATTCAAGTACCGGAAAGGAATATGTCGACGGGATGGATGTCGACGGAACAGGGCTTAACGGGTTCGGTATGGCTATCGATATGGGTGCCGTGTTCACACCCAATCAGGACTGGTCGTTCAGTCTTGCGGTGCTTGATCTCGGTTTTATCAACTGGAACAACAATATGCTCGCCACGACCAATGGCGACAAGGCGTTCAATACCGGAAACTACAGTTTTAATGCCAATGATGATGCGGCAAACAGTTTTGATAACGAGTGGGAGATTATGAAGGATGACCTGTCGGCGTTGTACGAACTGGAGGATATGGGCGATGACGGTTCTCGTACTACCATGCTCGGGGCAACGGTTAATACCGGTGTTGAATATACGTTGCCGGTATATCGTAAATTGAAGTTCGGCTTGTTGAACAGTACGCGCATTCATGGAGACTATACGTGGACAGAGTTCCGCCTGTCGGCAAACGTTGCTCCAGGGAGGGCGTTCTCGGCAGGGGCGAATGTCGCGCTCGGAACTTACGGATTCTCGTTCGGCTGGCTTATGAATGTGAAGGTTACGGGCTTCAATATGTTCCTCGGGATGGATCATACACTCGGAAAACTTGCTAAGCAGGGACTTCCGCTGTCAAGCAACGGAAGCGTGAATTTCGGATTGAATTTCCCGTTCTGATAATAGCCGTTGTTACTGAAGGAAATCTACCTGAGTACCCATAAAACAGAGAGGCTGCACTTCACTGATGCAGCCTCTCTGTTTGTTAAACGTGTGGGGATTATTATTGTTTGTGGAATGTCAGCCATTCACCATCGTTATAAAGATTTAATCGGAAAGTGTTGCCGCTTATTTCAATAGTTCCCTTGTTGTCATAGTCATTATCTCCGTCCCACTTGAGGCAAAGGCAATTGTTTTCGATTTTATAGTCAGTGAAATAATCGGCATAGTCCGGATCGTCCAGATGATCGATGTAATTGTGGTATCCACTGCCGTCGGCGTTGAATTGGTACATGAATCCCTCATTGTTACAGTGCCATGTTCCGGTCAACGGGTAGCGTCCGCTTCCTCCGTTGTCATCATCGTCATCATCGGAGCAGGATGTGATTGCCATGCCCATTACAAGCATCATTATGATGCCGAAAAGTCTGAATGTTTTCATTGCATAAAGTTTTTTGTTAGTGGATTATTAGCCGACGCAAAATTAATGAAAAAGAGGAGGATTTACCCCCCCGATAGTTAAATAATGTTATGTGCCTAATAATGGAAAGAGCTGCCGCCGAGGAATTCGCGTAGGAGACTTGTGGGCGGGATAAGCTGGTCGCCGATAGGGGAGAAATAGCTCAGAAAGCGGCGCAGACGATAGGCCTCCCCGTATTCGGGGATGTCGCGTGGCACGCTTTTCAGTACGTCTTCGGCATATTCTTTCATCACTCCGAGTTCAAAGAGCAGTGATGAGTTGAATGTGGAATCGGCATTCTCCTGATAGGGGAATATCCATCGTTCCTCGCCACGGCGCACACTCGGCCAGCGGCGAATGGTGTCGGCCGCCGATGTGCCACGGTACTTGAAATCGCGTATGATGCGGCGCAGCAACCGGTTGTCGGTTGTCGGGACCCAATTGTGGTCGTCGATCGACAAGGTAGTGAGGGCCGAAACATATACGGTGTATTTCATCCGGTCTTCGATATGGGCTGTCAGTTCGGGGTTCAACCCGTGTATGCCTTCAATGAGGAGAACGGAGTTATGTTCAAGACGTATGCGGTTACCGCGATATTGTCGTGTCCCGGTCTCGAAGTTGTAGTAGGGCAGTTCCACCTCTTCTCCGTCGATGAGGGCGTTGAGATCCTTGTTGAACTGCTCGAGATCAAGAGCATAGAGCGACTCGAAATCATAATCACCGTTCTCGTCACGCGGAGTGTGTTCGCGGTCGATGAAGTAATCGTCGAGCGAAATCATCTGCGGAACGAGCAGGTTGGTCATCAGTTGTATTGCAAGGCGTTTGGTGAATGTGGTTTTCCCCGATGATGACGGGCCGGCGATGAGCACGATACGAGCCCCGCCGTCGTTGTAGCGGCGAAGAATCTCATCGGATATACGGCCTATTTTCTTGTCGTGCAGGGCTTCGGCGACGTTGATGAGCATTGCGGAGTCGCGGCGGCCGACGGCTTCATTGAGCTCTCCTACGTTGCTGATACCGATTATGCGGTTAAATGCAAGATAGTCGGTGAATGCGGCATACATCTTTTCCTGCGGGATGGGTCGGGCAGGACGGGATTCGTTGCGTCGATCGGGCCCGAGGAGCAGGAATCCTTCCTTGTAGGGCAGAAGGTCAAATGTTGCCAGCATTCCGGTGGATGGGGCAAGATTGCCGTAATAGCTGTCACAGATGTCGTCGAGACGGTAATAGACGGTGTATAGCTCGTGGGTTGTCTTCAGCAGCCTCACCTTGTCGTCAAGACCCTGTTGTTCGAATATCTTTATGACGTCGGAAGTCAGACGCTCCTTGCGCTCGAACGGGATGTCCCGTTTTACGAGTTCATCCATGCGTGCGCGTATCCTGTCGACCAGCTCAATGGTTATCTCTGTGTCGTTGAGCAGGCGGCAGTAGTAGCCGCGGGAGATGGAGTGCTCTATACGCAGTCTTGTCCCGGGGAGGCAGTCGGACACGGCTTTATAGAGCATCATGCACAGTGAACGGATATATACGCGCTCGCCCGAGGCGCTGTCACTTGGCAGGAATTCAACCTGCTTGGGTGCAAACACGGGGTATTGCATATCCTCGGTCTTGTTGTTGACACGGGCGCATATTGGGGTGATACCGATACGGTTGCTCAGGCGGCTGTAAATTTCCGATAATGTCTCTCCTCCGGAGACTGGGATGTACTCATCCAGGTTTTTGCAGAATATTTTCAGTTGGGTACTCATGGCGATTGTGGTATTAAATCACTATAAAGTTAGTAAAGATAACGTACATGACAGGCATGGAGTTGCAAAATATTTGCAATAAAACTCTGTTTGGGACATTTTTTGCAGTCGGCAGGCATGTAGCGGCCGACTGCGTGGGTGGGATAGCGGTGTAACACGCTGTTTTGCGGAATAAAGGAAATGTAGTAATTTTGTGCAAGAATAAAAGATTGGTTTTTATGATAAAACAGTTCTTCTCGCTGATGAAGCGATATATAAAGCCCTACCGGAAAAATCTGGTGTGGACTGTAATCCTGAACTTTGTGTCGCAGTGGCTTAACGTGTTCTCGTTCATGGCTCTGATTCCCATTCTTAACATCCTGTTCAAGATCGATACGGCAACGTACGAGTATATGCCGATGGACGGGGAGATAAGCAAGGAGATCATCATCAATAATGCATACTACTATATCAACCAGATAATTGCCCAAAACGGGGAATTGTTCACGCTGATCATAATGGGTCTTATATTGATATTTATGACGTTACTGAAGACCGGCGGATATTTTGCGTCATCGGCGGTCATGGTTCCGTTGCGCACCGGTATCGTGCGAGACATACGCATCGAGGTATATGAGAAGGTGCTCAAGCTTCCGCTGAGTTTCTTTTCGGAGGAGCGCAAGGGGGATATTATTGCGCGAATGAGTGCGGATGTATCGACGGTTGAGAATACGCTGACAAGTTCGGTAGATATGCTGATCCGTAATCCGATTGCGCTTGTGGTGTGTTTTTTTACATTGTTCAGTGTCAGTTGGCAGATGACGTTGTTTGTGATCGTTGTGCTCCCGTTTGCAGGATGGATCATGGGTATTGTGAGCCGGAAACTCAAGCGTCAGTCGGCTTTGGCTCAGGGACAATGGGGCGATATAATGTCTCAACTGGATGAAACTCTCGGTGGCTTGCGAATAATTAAGGCTTTTATTGCTGAGACAAAAATGGCTCAACGTTTTATTAGGATAAATAATGATTTTAGGGATGCAACTAACAGGATGGTAATACGGCAAAGTTCGGCTCACCCCATGAGCGAGTTTCTAGGGACGTGCGTCATAGTTGTAGTATTGTGGTTTGGTGGTATGCTGATACTTGGCGAAAGTTCACCGATCGATGCGTCGACATTCATTTTCTATATGGTGATTCTTTACAGTATTATCAACCCGCTGAAAGAGTTTTCCAAGGCATTTTATAATATTCCTTTGGGAATGGCGTGTATGGAGCGTATTGACATGATCCTGAAGGCGGAGAATCCCATCAAGAACCCTGAGAATCCCAAGCCGTTGAACGAATTCACTTCAGAGGTTGAGTTCCGTAATGTGTCGTTCAGCTATATCGAGGGTCGTCCGGTGCTCAAGGATATCAATCTGGTGGTTCCAAAAGGGAAAACGATAGCCCTTGTAGGCCAGTCAGGCTCCGGAAAATCGACACTTGTGGATCTTGTCCCGCGTTATCATGATGTCAAGCAAGGAGAGATTCTCATCGACGGGAAGAATGTGAAGGGTGTGTCGATACAGTCGTTGCGTTCGTTGATAGGGAATGTGAATCAGGAAGCGATACTGTTTAATGACACATTCTACAACAACATCACGTTCGGGGTTGAGAATGCGACGATGGAGCAGGTTATAGAGGCTGCCAAGATTGCCAATGCCCATGACTTCATTATGGACTCGGAGAAAGGGTATGACACAATGATAGGTGACCGTGGAGGACGATTGTCGGGCGGTCAGCGCCAGCGTGTGAGCATCGCGCGTGCCATATTGAAGAATCCGCCTATCCTGATACTCGATGAGGCGACATCGGCACTCGATACCGAGTCGGAACGTCTGGTGCAGGAGGCACTTGAACGGCTCATGAAGTCACGTACAACCATCGCCATTGCCCACCGCCTCAGCACGATCAAGAATGCTGATGAGATATGTGTCCTTTACGAGGGAGAAATCGTGGAGCGTGGGACTCATGAGGAGCTTCTCGCCCTCGACGGCTATTACAAAAAACTCAACGACATGCAGAGCCTGTAAATTGCAGAAAAATGTCATTCAAAAAGTATTGATATGGCTTTTTGTGTATCTTATCCACTTGATTGCGGAGGAAACAAGGCGATGTTTACAATGATAGATTGTATGAGAAAATCTGCCGGTCTTGACTACGAATTAAAACAATCTTATAATTGAAGAGTATATTGAGATCATACGGCAAATGGAAGAAATATTCCCTAAAATAGGATGATGCCAACAATGGCTATATCATGGGATGCTGTGGCGCAAAATCAAGCGATACCTTTTAATGCCAATACACAACTATACCGAAAGGATTTCCACAAAATAGGATTAATATATTCTCAATAAACAACTCCACTCATATTTTTTTATGTACACAAGTCATAAGGAATCCACATAATAAAAACGCACCGAATATATCGCAGAACCATGATCATACCAAAGAAAGGAATTTGCAATCAAAAAGACATATTCAATCTAATAAAATATATTAAAAACTATTTACTTTCTTCTCTTAAATATAGCTTTCCAAAACATTTTTAATGGTACACCATACGTTTTATTTTCCCGTATTAACTTAAACAACACTTTTCGTGGAGCATGATCTAACGAATACTTTGTTATCTGTTTAGTTCTATAATTCAAAATATTAACCAACCTATTCTTATAATCATCATCTATTACTAACTGGTTAATCACCATCACAGTCTCTTTAATATACAAATTCGAAGCCAACAACTTAAGTTCTGTGTTTCTATCATCTTGCGATGATATATTAATTCCACTTTGTCGAAAATACATCATTGTTTTTGATGACGAAGCAATTCCTCCTGTCATTGAGAACTTATATACTGAAAGATAATCAGCATACCAAGCCAAAGGTAAGGTCGCATATCCACCAACCATCCTTACAACGTTGGTGCGGTACATAAATTCCGATATCGTTTGATAACGGTAATTTTTGAATACGTGCCACATATAATCTACCGTTGTTTCCCACTCCGGGCTACTCGGATAATTATCTATTACATTTTTGTCCTTATCAATTACGCATCCTCTACATCTGAACACATTTGTTTCTGGATACCTCTGAGCAAGCAAAACAAGAGTTTTTATAAAATTACAATCATACAGGTCATCATCACAAAGCAGAGAAAAATACTCCCCTCGGGCATACGAAAGACACTTATTCCAATTATTTGCAGGGTTATTTTTCCCTAAATTCGCCTCATTGACATAATACCTTATTCTTGGATCAGAAAAGGATTTCACAATTGAATCAATATCATTCGGAGAACAGTCGTTTACTATAATTACTTCTACGTTTGTATACGTTTGATTTAAAACTGAACTTATAGCTTCATGCAAATACTTATCTTTATATGCAGGAATAGCAATAGAAACAAGAGGTGTGTCCATAATTTTTACAATTACTTTATTTTAGAGTAAAAATCAATGCGCTTCTGCTGTAATTCCTGAAAATTAAGCATTATATTAAGTTTATTTTGTGCATTTTCAACAAAACGATTCTGCAATTCCGGATTTTTTATCAAAGTCATAATTGCGTCGGCAAAATCTTCAGCCACGTCTGTGATGTAGCAGTCCTCACCATTATTCAACGGAAGTCCTTCCATCCCTTTAGTTGTGGTAACAATTGGAGAACAGGACACTATTGAATCAAGAATCTTCATCCTCATTCCGCTACCGATTCTTATCGGGACGATGGATATCTTTCCATTACTATAGGCATTCAGGTCGTCAACAAAACCAACAAAATTTGCTTGCGGAAAAATTTTCTTTACATGCTCTTTGTGCATATCCGGCCATTTTCCTACAATATTTAGTTTTATATTATCGATTTTTGACGACAATACAGGTATAACGTCCCTACAAAACCACAGTAAGCCATCTACATTAGGGAAATGCCATCCTCCTCCTATAAATACCAGTTCATTTGAGGGGTTACCAAATTTGAGATATTTGTCATTGGTAAATTTAACCACTGCCGGGGAAACATATATATCCAAATTAGGATTTTCATTCAGAAGAATCTGTCGGTCAGTTTCTGTCAAGACAATAATCTTGTCATATCGTGACAAGGCTCTTATCTCTAAGTCTTTCAGCATATCACGCTGCAAGATGTCATTTGGGGTGTTTTCGTGAAGGACTTTCAGGATATTCTCAGTTCTGACAAATCTTATCTCGTGGTGGACAAAAACATTGGTCGTGTTTTCAGGCAAAAGGTATATTAGGGGCAGGGATTCGAAAAATTCTACTTGTATAATGTCAAATCCCTTACGTGATATTTGATATACATATTCCCCGTATTCCTTTGAAAATTCAATGAAATTATTAAATAAACATGAATTATTTCTAACAAAAATGTCATCAAAGTTACGGCTTCCTTGTTGCAATTCCCACTTCCTATAACGACGATTAACCTTACGAGTAAACGATTGCTGAATATACTTCAAAAGTTTGTAAGTACAACTTGTCGGACCGATGATTTCCTTATCTTTGTGAGTATAAAAAGTGACATTATCCCAAATGTTGCGTAGCATTGAAATATTTACCTCATCAGCTTTTGTTCTTATATATATTAAAAGCGATACTTCGTGATGTTCCCTTATTTTGTCAATCATGTTGAACATTGCTTGATTGCCTCCGGAATCCAATGGATAAGGGATATATTGCAGTATAAATAATATTTTCATGTGTGTATGTTAGTTGGGGTTGTTGATATAAATATTATTGCGTATAGAATACATTTTTTCTAAACTATAGTATTTTCGGAAACATTTATAAGCGTTTTCTGCAATTTGTTGTTGTTTCCCGATGTTTGAAATTAATAATGTCATTGCATTAGCAAATTCAACGTCTGTATCAGCTTCGATATAGTCGGAATCATGTTGGGGTTCGCAAATGCCCTCAATTCCTTTTGAGGTTGTGATTACCGGTGATTTTGCATTCATTGCCTCGATTATTTTTATACGCATACCACTGCCTATTTGCAACGGAACAATCGATATTTTCCCATTGATGAATGCCGATAGATTGTCAACAAATCCGGTGAATACAATTTCCGGAAAATCTTTGTACTGTCTTCTTTGATTTTCGCTCCAAGAGCCGACAACGTATACTTTTATGTGGTTATTTCTTTCTCTAAGTATGGGTATCACTTTTTCGGAAAGCCATTGTAGGCCTTCGGCATTAGGTGTATGTTTACCATACCCGACAAAAACAAATTCGCTACATGGTTTAAAGTCATATATTTTATCAGATGTTACAATTGCTGCCGGAGAACTGAAAATATTGTCAGAAGGAATAAAATCGGACAAAATTTTCTTGTCTGTTTCTGTCAGTGTTACAATACAACTATATTCTCTTAGGGCTGCAATTTCTATAGCCTTAAGTTGCTTGAATGCCAAGATGTCGTTGTGGCATAATTTTTTAAACAGGCTCATTTCATTCTCCAATCTTATAAAACGCAATTCATGGTGAATGAATATCCGTTTAACGTTTTTGGGAAGAAAATATCCGAGAAATAAATTCTCATACATTTCAACTTGAATCGCATCAAATCCACGATTTGATATATCTTGAACAAATTGAATAAACCCCGGATTATATTTGACAAGATTGTCTCCCAATAGGCTTTGCGCTCTGGATAAGTCTCCATTGTCGTTTTTAAGCGACCATTTTTGATATGCCCTGCGGTACTTCCGAGTAAAGGATTCTTTTAGTTTGAGTAGCGTATTGCAATATTTGCTTACAGGAACTTCGTTTTCATTATATTCGCTTTGTCCTTCATATAAGTAAAAATTCACATCAGGCCAAAGTCCCTGTAATTCTTCTACAAGTTTTTTCTTCCCGCTATGTGCTTTTCTGATTGCGCCATGACTGCGTATGTCAAGACCGATAGATACATCATGATTTTTTCTCATGCAATCTATCATCGTAAACATCGCCTTATTTCCTCCACAATCAAGTGGATAAGGTACACAGGGGAGCCAAATCAATACTTTCATTGAAAAGTGGAAAAATGATTGTTTTGTAAAATTAGTAATTAATCTTGATAAATTGCCCTGCTGCATCAAAATAATAAATAGTAAGGTATAAATTTTGTATATTTGTCATTCAAATTTTATTGGAAAAAACGATTCAAATGTTATGGTCAGCGTTATTGTCCCAAATTACAACTATGCTCATTATTTGCCGGCTCGCATAAACTCTATTCTGAATCAGACCTATCAGGATTTTGAACTGATTCTTCTTGATGACTGTTCGACCGATAATAGCCGAGAAATATTGGAGTCATACTGTGACAATCCCCATGTTTCGCATATCGTGTTCAACGAAAATAATACCGGCAGTCCGTTTCGTCAGTGGATGAAAGGGATTGAACTTGCCCAAGGGCAATATGTTTGGGTTGCAGAAGCCGATGACCTTGCAGAGCCAACGTTTCTTGAGAAATGTGTGGCACAACTGTGCTGTCATGATAATGTTTCGGTGTGTTATGCCGGTTCTTTAATTATTGATGCAGAGGGGGAGGTAAGTAATAGGGATGTGAACCATTGGGGCAGGCGTAAGGCTAAGAATGCGTTGTGTTACAATGGAATGGAGTATGTAAGGCATAATCTGTATTGGAAAAATTACATAATAAATGCCAGTGGGGCTGTTTTTTGCCGGGAAAAAGCTCTTGAACTGAGAAAGTCGATGTTTCTTGAGATGCGTTACTGTGGCGATTGGCTTTTTTGGGTTGAAATGGCCATGAAAGGGAATGTTGTTGAGGTGTATGAGAATCTTAACTATTTCAGGCATCATCAGGCAAAGGTAACGACTGCATCGCGTAAGGCCGGAGAAGGGGTTATAGAGGATATAAGGATAGTAAAGCTAATGGAGTCATATCTGCAAGATTTAAGCAGTTATGAAAAACGGTTGAGACGTGGATTGCTGTACAGGAAGATACGTAGACTTTCATTGGAAGATGAGACGAAGAATCGCCTTTACTCCTGTCTGTATAAGGAATTGGACTCAAGTAAGGCGGATTATCTGAAAATAGAAAGGGTCAACAAGTACTTAAAACTCATTAACCCTTGGCTTGTTACCCCTAAAAGGGATAGATTATAAATCTGACATTCTGATATATTTTTGTCGTCGAAGTCCGATTGAAAACGGTAATAGGCGGAAAAATCGTTTAATGCGGTAGATTGGATTGTTTAGAATTATGTCATCTTTGAATGGTGTTAGAGCCAAGTATTTGAAGTATTCATTGCGTAAAGGATGCTGGCTGTCATACTCCCATGGTTTACGGTTGGTGTAATGTAGAATTATGGGGTGTTTTAGTACTCCGGCAAACTTGTTTTTCCATTGATGTGTCATTGCTTTTGGATTTCGATAAAAACCGTCCTGTACATTCCATCGCAAATCTACAAGTTTCTTGTCCTTATATAAAATACTGTTGAGCAGATCTTGGTCATTATATAGGATGCGTTCAGGATACTTGTGATAGTAATTGATACAAGCTGAAGCCATATCGTGTTTCCGCCAATAATCAAGGTTTATAAGCAATACGCCGGCATTGAAATATGAGGCTTCTTTGGGATAGCACAAAATTTTGTACCGTTCCGTGTCATTGTAACCGACATCTTCAATTGCTGCGACTCCGATGTTGTCGAGGGAAGTTTGCCAGAATGGTAGTATATCACCTAAGATAATGATGTCGCAGTCAAGGTATAGCACACGGTCAATCGATTCAGGGAGGATGTCTGACAATATGCAACGGTAATATGTTGCAAGTGATATTCGTTTGCTGAATCTATTAATGGAAAAGCCTTTCAGTCTATCCATGTCGGGAGAGTAAAAAAATATGCTGTTGCCATATTTTTGTGCAATATTGGTCAATGTGCTTTTTTCTTTATCAGATAAACCATCGGCAATAATGTGTATGCTGAATGTCTTGTTGCGATTGTTCTCAAAAAGTGAAACGATTGTAACGGCACAATATTTCACATAGTTACTGTCAATATTGCATGCTATATGTATCATTGTAATTATATTTTTTGATTTGTCATTTTTAGGTATTTTTCGGCGACTAACAATGAAATTATCTTCTCGCGCTTTTTGTCGAAGAATTGGGCTATATATTCATGTGCGTGAGCAATGATTTCTTCTGCTTTTTCAGGATGATTGATGTAGTATGTAAGTTTTTCCTCTAGATTTGACATGTCGTCGTTAATTTGAATGTAGTGATAATCGGGAATTAGCTTACCCTCCATGAACCATGTCTCGCACGTCGGTCGTGTCATTACAGCGATTGAATTTGACGACATGACCCATTTAAGGTTTGAAGCAACATCATTTCCTTCTAAAGTCATGATGAATTTGTAGTCAAGGTGCTCCCTGATGGTTTTTTTGGAGGTTATCCAACTTTCAGGGAATCCTTCGTTTTTACCAACAATTCCACAATCGCAAATGCTTGAGCCGTGATACATTTCCATGAATCGATGTCTGACCCGGCTGAATCTGATTTTGCCACGGAATATTGCTTGATTTTTCTTTTGGGAAAATGGAATCGTGTCATTCACAAACATGAAATGTCGTAGTTTGTCGAGTTTCAGGATAACCGAATTTGTATTATTTTCCAAAAGACGGCTTTTTACAAGTGCCGGTATTTCTGGGGTAAAGTATACATCTCCGGGTATGTAACATATGCGGTTCTTATTGCTGAACCATCGCATAGAATCTTTAAGATCAAAGAAGTATGCCTTGTGAAATGTAGAAGGACGGAAGTTTTGGATTTTATCCAAAAAGAAAAAGCATGTTTTCATCCGTTCTTGGTGGTTTTCTGGAGGTAATGAGGTCGCATCGGTCAGTTTGTTATAGTAGTTGACTCTATCAAGGATATAATCTTGGTCATCTCTTTTATTAAACTTTTTAATGAGTGATGTTTTTTGGAAAGAATAATATATGTAGGGGATGCTTGCTTTTAGGTATCCTTTAATGAAAAATAGTGCTTTAATGGGTTTTCCGTTGCTGAGTTTATATTTCAGGGAGTCTGCCATAATATGTTGTGTTGGTTGTGCTAAGACAAAGATAAAACAACTTTTTAATAAATGATTAAGGGTCTATGAACAAAAAAGAAAATTGCTAATTTTGTGGGGATGATAAATTAATTGCAAGTGAAAAGATTATTAAAAAAAATAGAACGTTTTATTTCGCGGATAAAACAACGTAGACTTATCGGTAGATTGCTAAAAGACTATGGTTTTAATCAGATAGTAAACATTTATGCGGAAAAATCAGAAAAAGGAGAGCCAATAAAGAAGGACTCGCCTATTTGGGTATGCTGGTGGCAAGGGGAAGATAATATGCCTGAAGTGGTAAGGGCTTGTTATTCATCAATAAAACAGCATGCATGTAATCATCCTGTTGTAATGATAACTATTGAGAATAAAGACAAGTATTTGCACTTGCCGGATTTTATATGGAAAAAGTATGATGATGGAAAGATTAGTCCTACGCATTTATCGGATGTTGCAAGGATGTTTCTATTAAAAGAATATGGTGGGATATGGATAGATATAACAAATTTTGTGACGCAAGATGTTGATTCCTTTGTAGATGTAGAAACTTTGGGGTATTGGTCATGTAAACATATTACGAGCTATAATAATGTTTCAAGGGGTATGTGGACAAGCTATTTCCTTGCGAGCGGAAAGGATGCTTTGATCCCGTCATATATCTATGACTCACTGGTAAAGTGGTGGAAAGAAAATGATAATATAGTTGATTATTTATTAATGGATTATGTATTTTATATCGGGTACTGCAATGTCCCGTCAATAAAGACGTTGGTTGATGCATTACCTTTAAATGTAATAGGAACATTCAGGAAAGCAATCGGGAAAAAATATGATGATTTAGAATGGGAATATTATTACAGGCAAGCTGGATTTCAAAAGTTGTCGTATAAGAAATATACTGAAAAACAGACGAAGAAAGGGGAAAAAACGCATTATGCGGTTTTAATAGAGCGTTATATGTGTTAATTCCTTTGTCTTTCTCTGTTTGCAAGAATAATTTCATAGCATTTATCAGGGTTAAATCCGCGGGCTTTGGCGTATTCATTGGCAAGTATGCGTAGAGTCTTAGGAGAACCAGGAAGTCGCTCGAAATTCTTACAACCTTTTTTCATGTTTACTTTTTGAAAGCGGATGCGGTTGAGGTCAATGATTTCTAATTTTATGTTTCCTTCTGATGTTTCTTTGAAGAGGATGTTCCCTCGTGAGTAATCTTTATGTATCCATTTTAATTCGTGGATGCGTGCTGTTACACGTGCTATGGCACGGAGAATTTTTTCTTGATTTGGATAATCTGATTTTATTAGGTCGATATAGGTATGTGTACATTCCGATTTCAAGCAGGCATAGTAACTGAGACTAAAAAAAAAGCCTTTCCGTTCGGTATAGTAACCTATTGGTGCTGGTGTGCCTATGCCATTTTTCAATAGCATTTTGGCATAAATATAAGACCGTTGTGCCTTTGATTGTCGAAGAAATCCGTAGGCTATACGGTTGATTATGTTAGGAATGCGGAATGATTTTACAACGATTGGGATTCCATTGATTTTGAATTCTCTTAGTTCGTTGCGACCTTTGTGGATGACCGTTCCCTCATTATTCCGGAATCGTTCCGGAATCGTGAGCATGAATTCTTCTAAATGGGAAAATTCAGGGCTTAGAACCAATGTCCTTGGATGAAATATGTTCATTTATAATGATTTTTAAAAGGTATTGAAGTCGATTGAAAAATTCGGATCTCCTATTAAGTATCCTGTATATATGGCGGCAGGGTCAGGATATTGTTGGCGTTTTCAGATTTTATCGAATCCTTTGGTGTACTTTGTCCAATAGTATTTCAGCGGATTTTTGTATTTCATCAGCTTCCATGGACGGCTGCTGTGAGGACGGTGCCATACGGTGAGGTTGTTGATGGTCAGCAGATAGTTGGAGAATCCACGCTTGGCCGATTCGTGGGATATTGTTACGTCAAACCAATTCTTTTCGGGGTTAAGTGTGTTGAAGTCAAATGCTTTAAGGAAATCAAGTGAAAGCAGTGAACAACAGAAACTGCAATGTTTTTCCACTGCAAAAACTTGGTTTTCCCTGCCGCGGGCATAGGCATAGGGATAATTTATTTTCCCTGTCTCATCGACTGTTACAGCTGCTGCAATTCCACATTTTTCGTATGTTGCCGCAATATCAAATAGTGCCTGAATGGTTTTATTTTTTACAATTACGTCTGATTCGACAATGAGTAATCCGGCATTGGCATTGATTGCTTCGCGTTGGCATTTCTGTAGCACAAGCAGGTAGTTGGGGGAGGGGTGGTCGGTTATATCTGCCAGATTGACCAGGTGGAAGCCGTAATCTTTTGACGCTTTTTCGAGTTTTAGGGTATTTTCAGGTGTGCTGAAATCGTTGTAGACGGTGTAGGTATATGGAACGGAAATGTCCGAATCCAATACCGCCTTAACCGTTTCAAGCGTTAGCTCGATGGAATCCTTTACCGGAGTTATGATGTGGAGGCACTTCATGGGAAATAGTGATTTAGTTCTTTTTTACAGAGCTCGAGAGCTGCGGCTGCGGTGTCATCCATGTCGGCATAGATATATTGTGCCAGTCGCCCGCCGAAGATGACTTTGTCATTTTGGGATGCCAGTTGCTTGTATTGCATCAGAATCCCGTTGTTGCGGCTGTCATTTATGGGATAATACGGTTCTTTCCCCGGCTTGAAATCATCGGGATATTCATAGGTAATAACGGTCGAGGGTTGTGTGCCGTATTCAAAGTGCTTGTGTTCGATTATGCGGGTGTAGGGTATATCGCGCTCTGTATAATTGATTACTGCATTTCCTTGGAAGTCGGGAATGTTCAGGTGCTTGTGCTCAAATCGGAGGCTACGGTATTCCAGTTGTCCGCACCGGTAGTCAAAAAACTCATCTATGCAGCCGGTAAACAGTATCTTGTCGGCTATGGCATCCAATTCGTTCCTGTTCTTGAAATAGTCTGTGTCAAGTCTGACCTCAATTCCGTCAAGCAGGGAGTTTATCAATGGATTGTAACCTCCGATGGGTATACCTTGGTATCGGTCGTTGAAATAGTTGTTGTCAAAGGTGAAACGGAATGGGATACGCTTGATAATGAAAGCCGGCAGGTCTTTGGCAGAGCGTCCCCATTGTTTCTCGGTATAGCCTTTTATGAGGCATCGGTAGATGTCTTTCCCACATAGTTTCAATGCCTGTTCCTCAAGGTTTGCCGGTTCGGTAATATAATCGTATTCCTTGCGCTGTTCCTCAATTTTTGCCATGGCCTCCTGTGGAGTCCTGACTCCCCACAGGGCATAGAATGTGTTCATGTTAAAAGGGAGATTGTACAGTTTCCCCTCAAAATTTGCGACTGGAGAGTTGGTGTAACGGTTAAATTCCACAAATCTGTTGACGTATTCCCATACCTCCTTATTGTCGGTGTGGAAAATGTGGGCACCGTACCGGTGTACATGAATTCCCTCGGTATCTTCACAGTAGATGTTTCCTCCACTATGATTGCGCCGGTCAATTACAAGACACCGTTTCCCTGCATCGCGGGCTTCATGGGCAAAAATTGCTCCGAACAGTCCTGCTCCAACTATCAGGTAGTCGTATTTTGTTTGCATTATGGAATCGTGTGATTTGACTTATGGAAAATCAGGAGTTGAGAGCTTGGGTGATGTCGTTGATGATGTCGTCGACGTTTTCGATGCCTACTGACAGTCGTATCAGGTCGGGACGGACTCCCGCCTCGATAAGCTGTTCGTCCGAGAGCTGGCGGTGGGTGTGGCTTGCAGGATGCAGTACGCAAGTGCGGGCATCGGCAACGTGTGTGACTATTGCGATGAATTTAAGGCTGTCCATGAATTTGATTGAGACATCGCGTCCGCCTTTGAGCCCGAATGATATTACTCCGCATGAACCGTTGGGCATATATTTCTGTGCCAGCCCGAAGTATTTGTTGTCAGGCAGTCCGCAGTAGTTGACCCATGCCACGTGCTCGTTGTCGTGCAGGAATTGTGCCACTCTCATTGCGTTTTCGCAGTGGCGGGGCATACGCAGGTGCAATGTTTCCAGCCCGATATTCAGCAGGAATGCGTTCTGGGGAGACTGTATGCTGCCGAGATCACGCATCAGTTGTGCGGTTGCTTTGGTTATATAGGCCATCTTGCCGAATGCTTTGGTGTATGTCAGTCCGTGATAGGATTCGTCAGGGGTACACAGTCCGGGGAACTTGTCGGCATGTGCATCCCAGTCAAAGTTCCCGCTGTCGACAATGGCTCCTCCCACGCTTGTTGCGTGTCCGTCCATATATTTTGTCGTGGAATGTACCACGATGTCCGCTCCCCAGCCAAACGGGCGGCAGTTGATGGGGGTGGGGAATGTGTTGTCGACAATCAAGGGGACTCCGTGATTGTGGGCTATTCGTGCGAATTTCTCGATGTCAAGGACTTCGAGCGAGGGGTTGGAGATTGTTTCGCCAAACAAGGCTTTGGTGTTCGGCCGGAATGCTGCCGAAATTTCTTCCTCGGAGGCGTCGGGCGATATAAATGTGACTTCGATGCCCAGTTTCTTCAATGTTACACTGAAAAGGTTGAATGTGCCTCCGTATATTGCTGATGAGCTGACGAAGTGATCTCCTGCCTGGCATATATTGAATATGGCGTAGAAATTGGCGGCCTGTCCGCTTGATGTGAGCATAGCGGCCACTCCACCTTCGAGTGCTGCGATTTTGGCGGCTACGGCATCATTTGTAGGATTTTGCAGGCGGGTGTAGAAATAACCGGAGTCCTCAAGGTCAAAGAGGCGGGCCATCTGTTCGCTGGTATCGTATTTGAATGTGGTACTCTGATAGATGGGGAGTACGCGTGGCTCTCCTTTCTTGGGAGTCCATCCCGCCTGGACGCATAGTGTTTCGGGTTTAAAATTCTGTGCCATTGTTTGGGTCGTTGTTTAATTTACACAAAAATACTCAGTTTTTTCGGTAGTAGTGTATTTTGATGTGTACTTTTTGTCGTTTACCGGTTCTTTTGTGGGATATCCATGTAATATCGGCGTTTTTCCGGCGAGAGTCTTTCTATGGCATAGCGTAGTGCAGTGCGGGGCAACGAGCCGGCGTAGGTGTCAAGAAAATGCAGCAGGGTCGCCTCGTCACGCTTTCCTGTCTCACGGAGCATCCAGCCTGTTGCTTTGTGGATAAGGGGATGGGGGTGTGTCATGTAGCGTTTGGCGATACGCAGGGTGTCTGCAAATCGGTTGTGCCGTATGAGCATGAGGGTCGAAACAATGGCTATACGCTGTAGCCACAGGTTATCGCTACGGCTGAGGTTGTCGAGCAGGGTGCTGTCGGGGTTGTCGACAAGATATGCTCCGAGAATGTAGGGTGCCGACTGGTCGACGAGATCCCAGTTGTTGGCATTTGTTCCATGTGAAACATAAAACTCCGTGATGCTTTTTCGTTCTTCGGCAGATTTACATTTTTTGAATCGTTCCACTAATGCGAGAAATCCCGAAAGACGAAATTCGTGTATTTCATGCTTAAGCATCAGTCCGATTGTTTCAAGTGGAGCGTTACTGTAGTGTCGTGCAATTGCCCGGTTGAACGGGACCGTCAGACCTATGAATATGTCCCCTTCACCGTATTCCCCTTTTCCGGTTTTGAAAAAAGATGTGAATATTTTAATCTTTTCGGGTTGGGCTGCATTTCGCAGTTCATGTTGCCATGTTTCTATCATTTTTATGTTTTTTATACAAAGATAACACTTTTGCTGTTTTCGTGTCTTCTTCGACGTGGAATGTATTTGCTCTGACATTGTGGAATTCCCGGTAAATTGCCGGAGTCGAAGAAAATATTAAAATCTCATAGGGCAAGAATTACTTGTAATGTATTGGTATATAGCTGGATATGCCGAAAATATGCGATCCTGAAAAAATTTCAGAAAAATTCAAGGTGCCTGGAATTTCGCTTTGGAATTATTCGGTGATTGTGCCATTGCCGAAAAATCATGAAAAATACGTAAGTTTGTAGAAAATTTCCTCAATGGTACTTAATTATATTTGGATTGCGTTTTTTCTCCTTGCTTTTGTGGTCGCTGTAGGTAAAACGGTTTTCATGGGCGATTACGGAGTATGGTCCGAGATCATGGGGGCGTCATTTTCTTCGGCGGGCACTGCGTTTGAGATATCTATTGGCTTGACCGGGGTGCTGGCTCTGTGGATGGGTCTTATGAAGATTGGAGAGAAGGGTGGGGTGATACAGTTATTCGGACGCCTCATCAGTCCCCTGTTCTGCCGGCTGTTCCCGGGGATACCGAAGGGGCATCCTGCCATGGGTTCGATCTTCATGAATGTATCTGCCAATATGCTTGGGCTTGATAATGCGGCTACACCGCTCGGGCTCAAGGCGATGAGCGAATTACAGGAGATTAATACCAAGAAAGATACGGCAACCGATGCCATGATAATGTTCCTTGTGCTTAACGCGTCGGGCTTGTGTTTCATCCCCATAAGCATAATGATGTACAGGGTTCAGGCCGGGGCGGCTAATCCTACCGATGTGTTCCTGCCTATATTGCTCGCCACGTTCATCTCCACCTTTGTGGGAATTGTAGCGTTGTGTATAAAGCAGAGAATCAAGTTGTTGGATAAGGTTATGGTATCGTGGCTCGGAGGGATGGCTGCTGTGATTGTGGCTATTGTATGGTATTTTTCCACCTTGCCGCAAGATAAGGTGCAGTTATATTCAGGATTTATCGCCAATTTCCTGTTATTCAGTGTCGTAGTGAGTTTTATTATTGCCGGGTTACGTAAACGTGTGAATATGTATGAGACTTTCATTGAAGGCGCAAAGGAGGGTTTCAGGACTGCGGTTATGATTATACCGTATCTTGTTGCGATACTTGTTGCGATAGGCATGTTTCGTGCATCGGGAGCAATGGATGTTGTCACCGGGCTTATGTCATCGGCCGTCGAGGCAATGGGCTTTGATTCGGAATGGGTCGGGGCATTACCGACGGCATTGATGAAACCGCTGAGTGGAAGCGGGTCGCGTGGAATGATGGTTGATCTGATGAACACA
Source organism: Muribaculaceae bacterium (assembly GCA_017462345.1). GTDB lineage: Bacteria > Bacteroidota > Bacteroidia > Bacteroidales > Muribaculaceae > RGIG4079. The sequence goes on along the minus strand of JAFTRI010000023.1, from coordinate 121,286 downwards.
TACGGGGCCGATGCATTTGTATCCCGCGTATCGGCTGCTATTCAAGGCAGTACTGACACAATGTTCTATGTCCTGGCTGTTTATTTCGGCAGTGTCGGTGTGAAACGCACCCGGTATGCGGTGTCCTATGCGCTTCTTGCCGATGTTGTAGGCTCGATTGCAGGAATAGCTGCGGCATATATTTTCTTCCGTTAGAACGGTGATATTAGTGTAAATATTCCTATTTTTGTGAGTTACAATGTGCTGTCATGATGAAAAGCAGAGTCGAGTGGATATGTGAGAATGTGCCTATGCCTGGTATCGATACGGCATTAATGGAGCGCTGGCTCGAAATGGTTGCCGCCTCCCATGACCGCATCATTGGACCTATGGTATATATATTCTGTGATGATAATCGTATTCTTGAGGTTAACAGGCAGTTCCTGAGTCATGACTACTTTACTGATATAATTACGTTTGATTATTCCCGGGGAAAGATGGTCAGTGGGGACATGTTTATTTCTCTCGATACGGTTGCAAGTAATGCTCATGATGTGGTTAAATGTGGTTACGATGTTGAACTGGAACGTGTTATTGTTCATGGACTGCTTCATTTATGTGGGATAAACGATAAGGCTCCCGGAGAACGTGAAATCATGGAACGTCATGAGAATGAGGCTCTTGCAATGCTGGAGGATATTAGAAAGTCCGTTTGATATAATTCGGAAAGATATATGAGATTTGATTATGATGTGATAGTAGTCGGAGCCGGTCATGCCGGATGTGAAGCTGCATCGGCTGCTGCCCGTCTCGGTTCGTCCACTTTGTTGATAACAATGGACATGAACAAGATTGCGCAGATGAGTTGTAATCCTGCTGTGGGCGGAATTGCAAAAGGGCAGATTGTCAGAGAGATAGATGCTCTTGGCGGTCAGATGGGAATTGTGACCGACCGTACAGCCATACAATTCCGTATGCTCAACCGCTCCAAAGGTCCGGCAATGTGGAGTCCGCGGGCACAGAGTGACAGAATGAAATTCAGTGCTGAGTGGCGGCATATACTTGAGAATACTCCTAATCTCTATCTGTGGCAGGATAGTGTTGTTGCATTATCCTTTGCCGAGGGGCGTGTTGCCGGTGTCAGGACGGCTCTTGGGGTGGAGTTTGGTGCAAAGGCGGTTGTGCTCACAGCCGGTACATTCCTGAATGGACTGATGCATATCGGAATGGTGCAGTTGCCTGGAGGACGTGTCTCAGAGCCGGCTTCTCATGGCATAACGGAGCAATTGCTCGAAATGGGTTTTGTGACATCGCGCATGAAAACCGGAACTCCGGTACGTATCGATGGGCGAAGTGTCAAGTGGGAATTGACTGTCCCTCAGGAGGGGGAGGATGATTTTCATGGGTTTTCCTATCTGCCAGGGGTGAAACGATGTTTGAAACAGCGTAAATGCTATACGGTCTACACCAATCCTCAAACGCATGAGATTTTGCGTCGCGGACTGCCTGATTCCCCTTTGTATAACGGTCAGATTAAGAGTATAGGTCCTCGTTACTGCCCGAGTATTGAGACCAAGATTGTGACTTTTGCCGACAAGCAGGAGCATCAGTTGTTTCTTGAGCCTGAAGGTGAGGATACGCAGGAATTTTATCTTAATGGTTTTTCTTCTTCGCTTCCGTTAGATGTTCAGGTGGAGGCGTTGCACAGCATTCCTGCTCTCTCCGATGTCCGGATTTACCGCCCGGGATATGCGATAGAATATGATTTTTTCGATCCAACGCAGTTGGTTCATACGCTTGAAACCAAACTTGTCAAAGGCCTGTTCTTTGCCGGACAGGTAAATGGTACAACCGGATATGAAGAAGCGGCCGGTCAAGGTCTTATTGCAGGAATCAATGCCCATAATCGGGCTGAGGGAAAACCGGCGTTTGTTCTCGGTCGTGATGAAGCGTATATAGGGGTACTGATTGATGATCTTGTTACGAAAGGGGTGGATGAACCGTACCGTATGTTTACCTCAAGGGCCGAATATCGCATTTTGTTGCGACAGGATGATGCTGATATGCGGTTGACTCCCCGTGGTTATGAGATAGGGCTTGTCACGGCTGAACGTTATGAGCTGATGAAATCAAAACTGATGCAGCGTGATAGGCTGATAGATTTTGTCCGTGATTTTTCGGTTAAGCCTGCATTGATAAATTCTGTGCTTGAATCGTTGGGCACTGTCCCGTTAAAGCAGGGTGTAAAATTATATGATCTTATTCTTCGCCCCCAATTGTCGATTAGGTTATTGAAACCGTACATCAAGGCACTGGCCGCGGCTGTCTCGGAAATCGAAACGGAACGGCGTGATGAGATCATCGAGGCCGCGGAGATATTGATAAAATATCAGGGCTATATCGACCGGGAACGTCTGGTTGCTGATAAGATACGCAGGCTTGAGGGCGTCAGGCTTTCGGGAAAGCTTAATTATTCCGAAATCAAAGCTTTATCTACCGAGGCTCGGCAAAAGTTGGAAAAGATTAATCCGGAAACTGTTGCACAGGCATCCCGCATACCCGGCATTTCACCGAGCGATATAAATATATTGTTGCTCTTATTGGGTCGATAGGCTGTTGATTGTTTCACGTGGAACATAAATAATTTCCAAAATATCAAATACTTAAATCTGTAAGATGGAATATATCAAATCAAAAATCCGCGATATTGCGGATTTTCCTCAGAAAGGCGTAATTTTTAAGGATCTCACTACGGTATTTAAAGATCCTCGTGCTCTCCATATCATAGGATGGGATTTATCCCAGCTTTACCGGGACAAAGGGGTGACAAAGGTTGTGGGTATTGAATCCCGCGGATTTATCGGAGGGGCAATCCTTGCGTTTGAGTTAGGCGCCGGTTTTGTACCGGTACGAAAGCCCGGAAAACTGCCTGCCGATACCGTCAGCGCGACATACGACAAGGAATATGGAAAAGATACCATCGAGATTCATCGGGACGCGATAACTGAGGATGATATAGTGGTTATTCATGACGATGTGCTTGCTACCGGCGGGACAATGGCCGCTGCTTATAATCTGGTGAAAAGCATGAATCCCAAAAAGATTTATGTCAATTTCATAATTGAGCTCGGTGCGCTTGGCGGTCGGGGAAATCTTCCTGCCGAGGCTGATGTGACATCGTTGATTACCTATTGACATCGGCGTGGTGTGTTAATCGCCGGCATTGACGTTATGCCTGACCTGAAAGAGAAAATCGCAATACTTCCTGATACCCCGGGCGTCTATATGTATTATGATTCCGGAGGTACGGTGATTTATGTGGGAAAGGCCAAGAACTTGAAGCGTCGGGTGTCCTCCTATTTCAACCGTGAGCATGAGTCGGTGCGCACGCGGCTGCTTGTGCGGTCCATAGCCGATATGAAATATATTGTGGTGCCTACCGAGGAGGATGCTCTTAATCTTGAAAATTCACTCATTAAGGAACACAAGCCGAGATATAATGTCTTGCTGAAGGATGATAAGTCCTATCCTTGGATTTGTGTTTCCGGTGAGTATTACCCTCGGGTGTTCCTGACACGTCATCACCTTAAGGATGGTTCCAGATATTTCGGACCTTATACCAATACGGGGGTGGCGCGGGCAGTTCTTGACTTGATCAGGGAGCTGTATCCCATCAGAACGTGTCGCATCCCCATAACTCCCGATTATGTCGCAGGCGGTAGGGGTCGCTTATGTCTTGAATATCATATAAAAAACTGTCTCGGATGCTGTACCGGTGCTGTTACTGCTGAGGTGTATCAGGGGTATATTGAACGGGTTAAGCAGATATTACGTGGTGATACTCAGGAGCTTATGTCGTATATGCGCTCTGAAATGGAGCGTCTGGCATCGGAATTGCGGTTCGAACAAGCACAGGAAATAAAGGAAAAATACCTGCTGGTGGAACGTTATCGGGCTAAAAGTGTGATAGTTAGCCAGACGGTGGAGAATGTCGATGTGTTTGGCGTGGACGATGATGACCGTGATATATATGTCAATTATATGCATGTCCGTCGCGGGGTGATAGTGCGTAGTGTCACGCTTGAATATAAGCGCCGTCTTGACGAGTCGGTCGCGCAGATATTGGGATATGCCATGAATGACATCTCCCGGCAGTTACAGGTCGTATATCGTGATGTGGTTGTCCCGGTTATCCCCGATGTGGAATTACAGGGCGTTACCTTTGTTGTGCCGCAGCGTGGCGACAGGCGTATGTTGCTTGATGTGTCGTCGCGCAATGCACGCCAGCAGAAGATTGATAACCTCAAGCATCTGGAAAAAAAGAATCCAGAGCAGCGTCTTGAACGGTTGTTGGAACGCATGAAAGCCGATTTCCGGTTGACCGAGTTGCCCCGGCACATAGAATGCTTTGATAATTCCAACATTCAAGGCACTAATCCGGTTGCTTCATGTGTGGTATTCCGTAATGCAAAACCGTCAAAACGCGATTATCGCCATTTTAATATCAAGACGGTAGAGGGTCCCGATGATTTTGCGTCGATGAAAGAGGTGCTCACACGACGTTATACGCGTCTGATGGAAGAGGGGCAGGATTTGCCCCAGTTGATAGTGGTTGATGGCGGAAAGGGGCAGCTGAGTTCGGCAGTGGAGGCTCTTGAGGCAATCGGGCTGCGTGGGACTGTTGCTGTTGTCGGGATTGCCAAACGCCTTGAAGAAATTTATTTCCCGGGCGACAGTGTACCTCTTTACATCGATAAAAATTCTGAGACATTGCGTGTTGTGCAACATCTTCGTGATGAGGCTCACCGCTTTGGGATAACACATCACCGTAATCGGCGCAGCAAGGGTCAGGTTGTCTCGGAATTGGACTCGATAAAGGGGGTGGGAGAAAAGACACGCACTGCTTTGCTGAGGCATTTCAAGAGCGTTAAACGCATCCGTGAAGCCTCGATTGATGAGATTGCCGTTGTTACCGGTCCAGCTCTTGCTGCGGTTATCAACGCAGCCCTGAGAAATAAATCGGATAATGGTATTAACAAAATTTAATATTGGGGGGGTAAAAAGGTGGGCCTTTATCTATATCTTTGTGCCTATAACTGATTTATAACTCTAAAAACATCAAGTAAAAATGGAAAAATTGAAGTATTTCGGCCTTGTGCTAATGGTTGCATTGTGCGCCGGATTTGTGTCATGCAGCGACGATGACGACGATGAAAACGGAGGCTCTAATGGCATGGTTGGCGTTTGGCAGGGCGAAGAAGTTAACTATGACTATTATAACGGAGAGCTTGTAGAAACTCGTATTAATGAAGAACGTATTGATGTCAAGGATGATGGAACCTATGTCTTTTATGAAAAAGAAGACGGAGAGTGGGAAGAAGGGGAAGTCGGAACATGGGTCTTATCCGATGGTAAATTTATAATTTATGAAGATGGAGATACGGAATATCCGGTAGTGTTTACTGTTGTGGACCAGAGGACTATTGTGAGTGAGGAAAGTGAATCATATTCCTATTCCGGAGATGTTTATACCTATAAAGAGGTTACGACATTGTATAAGCAGTAGCAGGATTATGAAGAATATTACCGTGGCAATCCTTCTGCTTCTGTCAGGAGGATTGCTTGTTAAGGGTAGTGGCTTTGTTGTGGTCGATGCCGAGAACAAGTCTCCGGTAGTGGCGGCCGCAGTATTTTCAGGGTCGGGAAAATTATCGGAATAACCGATGCTGCTGGCAAAACCGGTGATATACAGGTGGAGGATTATCCGTTGATGATAAAATCGTTAGGTTATCAGTCGGTTGAATTCTCGTCGCATTGCGATACAATAGCCTTGCCTCGCAGTATGTGTGAACTCGGGGAGGTTGTTATTTCGCCGCATGACCGTCCGGTTTTGCGAACCGTCTGTTATGTCAGGTAGTTCAATTCCATGGCATTTGGTAGCGAAAGCGGAGATACCGTGTCGGCGGCAGTCACTATACGTAACTATACGGAAAGCATGGGGGATTTTTATGTGGCGACAACAAAGGTCAAGAAATTCAGGAATAGTTATAAGTTGCCGGTTTCCCGATGTTACACTGGTGCAGTTATAGAGGGGGAAAGCAATCTGTGTGATACTGTTTTTCCGGTCGGGGATACACTTACAATACACTATAATAAAGAACTCACGATGTTGTTAGGCGAAGATTTCCCGCTTCCCGATGCTACGGTACATGAAAGTGACAGGATGAAACAGGGAGCAAATTCCGATGTTATAATGGGCAGGCACGGTGTAAAAATCATAGCCCGAAAGGATAACGGTGTCTATATCGAAACCTGTGACGAGTTGGCTGACAAAAAGAATCACAGATATTCTCCTAATGCCATGAAGTTGCTTGGAATGACTATTGACCTGAATGAAAGTGCGTATGTGAGTGCATATCATGTTAATGATGCCGGAATATACCGGCCATGGGACTTGTTATACAGGACAATCTCATACAAGGTTTTGCTTAGAGGCAAGTTGTGGAGGCTTCCATTCAAAACGAAAAAACCGATAGCAATGAATGGATATGTGGAGCTGTATCCCGTAGCTTTTGAGTTCCTTACTGTAGAAGAGGCTAAGGAAATGCAGAAAAATCCTCCACAGGTCGAATTCCGCCGCAGTCCTATGGCAACACCTCTTCCTCCGGCAATAAGGGCTATGGTCGAACGTGCCGATTCAGTTAGTTCTGCCTCGGCACAGGCACTTGTTTCTGCATCGCAATCACACTGATTTGCCGTATCCTGCTTTCTCCTCGGCAACCTGAAGATGCTCCGTAGCGTTGTCTGACCGGTATGGCTTGTTTTTACCGTAATTTTCAAGCATGATTGTGTTCAGGGTAAGTTCAAGCCCTTGTAGGGTCAGTTCCCGTATTTTGGGTTTCAACTGGCACTCCCACAAGACTATCGTGTGCCATCCTAATCGTCGTAGTTCGATACGTTTCTGTAGATCCCGTTCCCGATTGCAGTTGATCTTCCGTTCCCAGAACTCCACATTGCTTTTGGGCATTTTGAATATTACGCACTCCTCATGCCCGTGCCAGAAACATCCGTTTATGAAAATTACGGTCAGGTATTTGCGCAGTACTATGTCGGGTGTACCGGGCAGTCGCTTGACATTCACCCTGTAACGGAAACCCTTTGAGAACAGGTAACGGCGCACGATCATCTCCGGCTTCGTCCCTTTGCTCCGAATCCGCGACATGCACTTGTGCCTCTGATCTGCCGTCATCCTGTCTGCCATAATTAATCATTGTGTTCATTCTACTTGCCGGTAAAATTACGTATTCGCACTGATTAAGAACCATTTTAGCCCATCAAAAAGTGTGAGTCTGAATATTTGTTAACAAAAATTAATATTGGGGGGGTAAAAAGGTGGACCTTTATCTATATCTTTGCGCCGACAACTAATTTATAACTCTAAAAACATCAAGTAAAAATGGAAAAATTAAAGTATTTCGGCCTTGTGCTAATGGTTGCATTGTGCGCCGGATTTGTGTCATGTAGTGACGATGACGACGAGGAAAACGCAGCCGCTACCGGCGGTAGTCTGGTTGGCACTTGGCAGGGGGTGACATCGTATGTCTGCGAAAAAATCAGTGGTCAAGTTTATGACGAATATACCGGTGATGCAAGTGACATGAAAATAGAATTTAAATCAGACGGTACATTTGTGTGGTATGATTATTATGATGAGGGTTGGCATGCAAATTCTTCCGGAAATTACAGTTACTCCGATGGCCGTATCATAATTAGTTATTCTACCGTTGAAGATGAGGGTGGAGAATCAGGGCAGCAGGCATTGAATGTACTTGAATTGTCAGAATCTACATTGATACTTGAATTTGAATACAGTGAGACTTATAATGGTGTAACCTATAGCGAATATGAAAAATTGACATTGCGCCGCATATAGAAAAAACGGCTGTAAACAGCAATCGGGCTGCTATCGACAAAGATGGCAGCCCGATTGGCTTATAGGGGGAATGGCGGGTTTATCTTATCACAAGTTTTGCGGTTGAATTTGCACCGTTGGAATCGGTGGCAACGACAACGTAGACCCCGGCAGCAAGATTTGCTGTTCCCAGACATTCTCCGGTTGTTGAGGCAACATTTACTCCGGCAATGTTGTGGACGGTGATTCCTGTTGCACCGGCGGCTTTTATCTCAGTCCCGTTGTAAGTGATACCTATGGTGTTGTCGGCTGTCACTTCGGTGATACCGCTCACCGTTGTCACGTTGCATACTGCGGTAAGGTTGTCAATCGTGGCTTTGATTTCTGCATTGCCCACTCCAGTGCACTTCACGGTTACGGTCATTCCGTTTCCTGAAATCTCCTTGGCGGTGATGGTGACAATGTTATCGTCAGAAGATTCGGCTATGATGTTTTCGGCATTGCCGCCAATCACAGCTATTGTGATTTCGGCTGTTTCTTCCTCGACAAGAGAAAGCGTGGCCGGATTGATTGTGATGGAGACGGCTTTTTCTTCAAAGTACAGGTAGGGAGCTGATGCCGATTCTTCATTCCACGGGTTTTCCGTATCGGAGCCGTATTTGAACCCGAGATTACTGAAAAATTCTTTGTTGAGTTCTCCGGTTGTCACATCGGCACCTTCGGTTGATGTCAGCCCTGCTCCTGTTTCACTGTTGACTACGGCAAGAGTTGAGATCACATAGTTCTTGTCGAGAGCGTGTTCGGCTGTCGGGACGATTGTCGGATCCCACTGCATGTATTCGACATCCTCTTCGTAGCGAGTGTATCCCACTACACGGTGGCATCCTCCTGTCGCTGCAAGTGACATCTCGCTGATTGCGATAACGTTGTTGGATATTACCATCCCGTTCCATGGGTCGGTTGTGTCATTGTCTTCGGACGTTCCTTGGTAGTTGTAGTCGGGTGACAGTTTTCCTGCAATACCGCCCACAATACAATTCTTGGAGTAGTTGCTTTCGGTGGCTGTTATCTTTCCTTCCACATGGCACAGGTGGATACCTCCGCGGTCGGCTGTTGCAGCGATACCGCCTATAGTGTTCTTACCTGTTATATCGATATTGGCGTGGCAGTTGATAATCTGGCAGTCTGTGCCTGAAGCACCTGCAATACCGCCTATGGTGTTGTCAGCTACAATTGACCCGCTTACTGCAGATGCGCTGATTATGGTCCCGGTGCGCAGGTCGGAAGCTATACCTCCGATTGTCGAGCAGGCGGCAGCATCGAATTTCAGGCCGTTTACCGAACAGTCCGATATGGTACTGTTGAGCGTCCCCATGTTGACAATACCGCCAAAAGAACACCATGCATTGTCGCTTCCGGTAACTGTCGCGTCGTAGATGTGTATGTTGTCCAGAGTTGTTGTTGTGGCTTGCGCTACGATGAATGCCGCCGTACCGGTCTCATCGATTTCTATCGACGGGGTGTTGAGGATGATGTTCTTGATGGTGGCATTTTCTGTCCATTCAAATAGGGCGGAGTTGGATGAATTCCCGTCAAGAACCAATCCGCTTATTACATGGTTGTCGCCGTCGAGTGTTCCGGTAAAAGAGGGTATCGGAGTCCACTCTCCGTACTCGTTCATACTGAAATCCTTGACGATCCTGTAGCTTGCGTCATTGTCGCGGGAAATCATGGCAAGGTCTCCGGCACTTGAAATCAGATAAGGATTCTCAGCCGAGCCGTCCCCTCCTGCACCGAACATTTCAATGGGAAGGAATTCCAGTTCTACGGTGTAGGTGTCTTTGTTCAGGTTCATGAACGGGATAAACAGGGTGGGGTTATTTGTCCCGAGACCGAGCAGTGTCGCTCCACCAAGATCCCCTTTACCGTCGGGCTCTTCAATGTATTGGCGAAGAATAGTGCCGCTCTCGTTGACAATGCGTATCTCGTCGGTGATATTTCCGGAGGTCTGGCCTTCGGCATATTGGTTTGCGATAAACACATATTCGCGTTCGTCGTCGGTGTCAAACAGGAACGGGTTGAGTGCTTCTCCCATTACGAGAGGTGTCCAGCTTGCATTGTTCGTCCCCACGTTGAATTTTGCGATGTGATCGATTGTCGCATCTTTCGTTACCCATGCAAATCCGTAGTGGATGCTGCTGTTCTCATCGTATTCTGCCGCGGGGAGTCCTATTACGTACTGGTAGTCACCGTTCACCGGGAAGCGGTCGATATTGGTTGAGATGGGGTAGCCCTCTATTTCTGTGCCGAATACGGCAACTGTGTCGCATGAGGGTACATCTATCATCATCAGTGTGGCTTCATCCTTGGACAGGAATGCCATTTGGGAGGATTGTCCTGCGATGTCGTACATCTTCATCCAGTCGCTCACGCCGCTTGCGATATTCTTTAGCTTCTTGCCGGTCAGGTCATAGACATCATGGGAGATGTCTTCCTCCTCGGTGTTTACCTGAAACCCCGATGTCGTGACCACCAGATGCATGTCGCCTGACTGATCCCAGAAATTTGCGCTGAGGTCATCAGTGCCGTAGAGACCTATGCCGTGCTGTACAAGGTATTGGCTTGTCGATGCGACAGGAATGGATAATTTCCCGATCTCCACGAAATTCTTGTTGTAGACGGTGGCAATGAAGTTGTTGTCTTCGGTGGGAATCATGTCCCATGGCTCCGCGTAGGATGCCGGGTCAAGATATTCCTTTTCATACTGTGACACGACGTAGTAGAGGCTGTTATCGACTGTGAATGCGTTGAACACGCCGCCCACTTGATATTCTGCCAAGGTTGACGGCACAGAGAATGAATGTTTGAGAACAGCCGAGGTGTCGCTGAATCCGGGCTTGGCGTAAATGTCGAATTTTGCCATGCTCACTTCATTCTCGGTAGCAGTGTAACTTAAGACACCTGTCAACTCATAGCTGTATCCGGTATAGACCGGTATTAATGACATGAACCCGTCAAATGTCGTCTTGAGCTCTCCGCTTGCAATGTCGTAGACTTGTGTGACGTATGATGCCACTCCCGGCGAATGGATGATGTGGAGCATCACCGGGACTTCGTAGGTGTTCTTGTCCCGGTCAAAAAGATTGCTTGAAACGGCATCACCAACCATAATCTGGTTAACTTGCTTGCCTTCGGGAACAGACACTGAAATCTTGCCTTGTTCCTCCCCGAGGCTGTTATAGAATGTGATTTCCGATGCGGTGTAGTAGTAGGAGTCCACGGTGTAGGTCTGGGTGCTGTACCATTGTGTGCCGTCGGGCCCTTGCAGGTGGCTGTATCCTTCCGACGGACCGATGGTCACACTGTGGGGAGTGATAGTGCTGAATGACGGTTTCCGGAACAGGGGCTTTGATTTCCATTGCCGGTCTTTAGGGATTATGATTCCGGTTCCGGAATTGTTGAATTTGGCTATGCTGTTGTTTGCCGCATAGCTCGTGACGCCTGGAAACGTCAACATGGACATTATTGTCCCGAACACGAAGGTGTAGAACTTTTTCATGTGCAGAAATTTATTAGTTGATTACTGATTTATCGTTCTGGTTTCGTTATGGTTAGAATAAATTGCAAATTTACGAAAAAACGGGATAATTCAGTAACTTTGTCCTGTTTAAATGAAAGGATAGGATATGAGACTTGTTATTCAACGGGTAGGTGAAGCGTCAGTGTCGGTTTCAGGAGAATGTAAGGCTTCTATAGGACAAGGATTGATGGTGCTCGTGGGAGTGGAGAGGGACGATACCGCAGATGATGCCCGCTGGCTTGCGGCAAAGACTGTCGCCATGCGTATCTTTGATGATGAAGCAGGGGTGATGAACCGCTCGGTTGCCGATATAGGGGGAGAGGTGCTTGCAGTGAGCCAGTTTACTTTGACGGCGTCTACCCGGAAGGGTAACCGCCCGTCATATATCCGTGCGGCAGGGCATGATGTGGCTGTCCCGCTCTATGAGGCTTACTGTGACATGGTGGCGGAATCATTGGGACGTCCCACTGCCCGTGGAATATTCGGTGCCGACATGCAGGTGTCACTGGTCAATGACGGTCCGGTTACAATCATAGTCGATTCCCGATTGAAAGAATAGGGCGGTTATCGTATTACAGGCCATTTGAAATGGTGTAACTCGCGTATATAGAGGGCTTCGTTCCCGCAACAGTAGGAATCACAGAGCGCATGGAATCTCGGGCTGTGGTTCATTTCCGACAAATGGGCCAGTTCATGGTAGATGATGTAGTCCTGTAGGTGTTGTGGCAGAAATACAAGCATATAGGACAGGGAGATGATTCCGGTGGTATTGCATTGCCCCAAGACGTGGTGTCCGGTCGATATGCGCCATCCTGTGGGAACGGCATTCACTGACTGGGCCAGTTGGCGTGCACGGGGTATCAGCAGATTGGATGCAAGGCGCTGGGCTATCCTGCACAGATAGTTGCTGATAGCCCGGGACGTGTCTTCTGTGTTGAAGTCCCATCCGTATCCTACTTCTATTGATGATACGGGGATATGAGCCTGTGCAAGGATCTTGGATGGGGAATGGCTTTGCCGTTGTATTATTACCGTGAGTTGCCCGAAGTCAAGTTCCTGCCCGTCGTGATACATCAGGAAGGGTTTGCGTTGAATCAGGCGTGGTGCCATTTCTTCAAGAACCGGCATTACATCCTCGAAACGAAGTCCGCGGGGGATGTTAAGGTATATTTTACCGTCGCGCCATCGGGCTGAAATGTGGCGCGAATTGGGGCGGACAACAATATGCACTACTCCCAAATCGGGATAATCGAATTCAATGCCTGATTCCAACATCGGTTAATGGTCGGGGTTTACCGTTTGTCGATTCCCCAGAGCAGTTTACTGCGCAGGGTGTCGGAAAAATGGTGGTCAAGACGTTGTACTACCCGTATTGGGAACGGTGCCTTGCGGAGTGTCACTACTGTCCCGGCGGGGAGGCTGACCGACCGGCCGTCAAGACTTATGCGGAACGATGAAGCCCTTGATGTGGTTGTGATTTTTATCACACTGCTGTCGTTGACGACCAGCGGGCGCATTGTGAGCGAGTGGGCGGCAATAGGCGATATGACCCAACTCGGTGTGGACGGCTCTATGATAGGCCCTCCCACCGACAGGTTGTAACCGGTACTTCCCGTGGGTGTTGACACGATGAGCCCGTCGCCAAGATAGGTTGTGAGCGCGATACCGTTTATCTCGGTCTTGGCTGAAATCATTGAAGCGGTGTCCTGCTTTAATATCGCGACTTCATTTAGCGCATAAGGCCATCCGGTCAATGAACCGTTTTCGGTCGATACCTCGATCATGGAGCGTTCTTCGATTTTGAACCGACGGTTGATAATGTCATCAGGCAGGTGGTCGATCTCGCCTATCGGGACATCGGCAAGGTAACCCAGATGTCCGGTGTTGATACCAAGAATGGGTATCTGCTTGTCCCCGACCCATTCGGCTGTTTTCAGGAATGTACCGTCTCCACCGATGCTCAGTGCCAGTGTCGCCGTAAAACGGTCACCGTGAATGACGTCGCACACTTGTGGCGGAGCAGGCAGTACACTGCTCAGGTAATCGAAAAATGAGGCCTCGATTTCAGCCCGGATGTTATTTCCCGCCAGTGAGGCAAAGAAATCGGCCAGTAGGGCAAGATAATCCTTTTGGTATTCGTTTCCGTATATTGCTATTTTCATGTGTCAGTCTACACTTCGAGATAATGCATCAGTTCCTTGACGCGCTCGCGCATTACGTCGGCATTTGCCTCGTTCTGGCTGCTTATGTCGATAACATCGTAGCCATAACGCTGTAGAGAACGGGCTACCGATGTCCCGTTGGCATGGCTGACGCGCAGGGACACGATGTTGTCTCCGTCCCCGGTGCGCACTGAGGTTACATTCAGATTCAGCAGATGTGCATCACAGTCTTCTACTGCCCGTGCGATTTCTGATGCACAGTATTGTCCGGGACGGCACAATACGGTCAGCTCGCTCGCTTCCTCTACGGGAGGGAACAGGGTTGACAGCCTGTCCTTTTCCAGAAGAAGTCCGGATGTCAGGCATTCGGTCGCAAATTGCCGCATTATGTCATCTTTTGCTGCCAAAACTTTCTGTTTCTTATTAATTCGTATTATTTTTGTAGCCGGAATAACGAGGCAAATATAGGAATAATTCTTTAATATTACGGTAATTATTCAACAACTGAGGGTATTAAAAAGATTTTAAGGTAAAAGAGATGACCAATTTAAGCGTAAATATCAATAAAGTCGCCACACTGCGTAATGCCCGTGGCGAGAATATCCCTAATGTGCAGCAGGTTGCGGTTGACTGTGAACTGTTTGGCGCAAACGGTATTACCGTGCATCCGCGACCCGACGAGCGTCACATCCGCTATGAGGACGTGTACCTGTTGTGGCCGCTTATAAAGACCGAATTCAATATCGAGGGCTACCCGTCACCGGAATTCATTGATCTTGTGCTTAAAGTTAAGCCGGCACAGGTTACGCTTGTGCCCGATGCCCCTGATGCCATTACGTCAAGTGCCGGTTGGCAGGTGGAGCCCAATCTGGAATTCCTTACCGGTATTGTCGACACATTGCGCGAAGCCGGTATCAGGTCTTCGATCTTCGTTGATACCGATATTGAGAATATACGTATGGCGGCAAAAGCCGGGGCTGACCGTGTCGAGCTTTTCACAAAGCCGTATGCCGACCGTTACCCGTCGGACCCTGAATCGGCTGTCGCTCCATATATCGAGGCAAGCCGTGCTGCCCATCAGGCAGGTCTCGGAGTCAATGCCGGTCATGACCTGAATCTGGATAATCTGAAATTCTTCCATGAGCAGTTACCTTACCTCAATGAGGTATCGATAGGGCATTCTCTTATTTCCGATGCCCTTTATCTCGGTCTTGAGGAAACGGTAAGGCGTTACAAGTCATGTCTTGAATGATAATCTTCTAAATAAAAATATATAGACCATGCCAATCATCAGTTCAGTTATTTTGCAGACAACGGTTGCTGCAACCGACAGCATCGGCGCGGCAGCCATGCCTCAACCTATATCCGATGAGCTTTCAATCTGGGAGTTATGTCTGTCGGGGGGAGTCATCATGATACCTCTTGCGCTCCTGTCCATAGTGTGTATCTATATTTTCATTGAACGGGCTATCGTCATCAATCGCGCTAACCGTCAGGACCCGACTTTCATGAGGCGTATAAAGGACTATATCCATGACGGGGAGATTGAGAGCGCAATGAACCTTTGCAAGAAAAACGGGTCTCCGTATGCCCTCCTGATAAGCAAGGGGATAAGCCGCATAGGCCGTCCGATGAATGACGTGCTTGTCGCGATTGAGAATACGGGTAACATTGAGATATCGAAGCTTGGAAAAGGCTTGCCTTGGCTTGCCACTACTGCATCGGGTGCGCCTATGCTCGGCTTCCTCGGAACGGTTGTCGGTATGGTTGAGGCGTTCTATTCGATGGCAAGTGCGGGAAATGCCGCCGGGATAGGCGACTTTGCCGACGGTATCTATACGGCGCTCGTGACAACTGTTGCCGGGCTTGTCGTGGGAATAATCGCCATGTTTGCCTACAACTACCTTGTTGCGCGCATCAATAGCGTAATGAACCAGCTTGAAAGCAAAACCATGGAGTTTATGGACTTGCTGAACGAGCCTGCCCGATAAAATCTGTTACGGAACACAAAAAGAAAAATTTATGGCACTGAAAAGACAGCATGACATGATGGCAATGTTTTCGATGGCATCGATGACTGATGTTATCTTCCTGTTGCTCATCTTCTTCATGGTGACCTCGACCTACGTGTTCCCTACCGCCCTTGAGGTTAATCTGCCGCAAAGTTCGGAGCAGACGGCAATCAAGCCCGGAACACGCGTGTATATCGACAGTGACTTGGAACTATATGCCGCTTTTGGGGATGAGACGCCGCAACACATCGGGACAAGCGCGTTACTTGCTTTCCTGAAACTTGCCCAGCAGGAGAATCCCGGGACTTTCATTGCGATATACGCCGATGAGGAGGTCCCGTATGGCCGTATAGTGGAGGTTCTGGATATGGGGGCGCGCAATAATCTGAAGATGGTGCTTGCCACCAGGCCGTCTAAAAATTCATCGCCACGATAATCGGGTTATTCATGGGAAAATTCCGTAAAGACCGCCTGGCCGCGCTGATCGTTACAATTGTTTTCCATCTGCTTCTGCTTGTGGTGTTATGCTTTGTGTCGTTGCATTATTCACCCGCTAAGGAGGAGAAGACTCAGGGCGAGATATTGTTTGGCGGGGAGTACGTGATGCTTGGCAGCAGGGCTGCTGCGAATGGGTCGCAAGACACCGGAACTGCATCAAGTGCCAATCCGGATAAAGTGGATGAGAGCGGACTTGACTTTACCGATGAGGGTGCTTCCGGCAATCCTGTTCAGCCGGTAGCCTCGGAACAGGAATCCCCGATGAAAGTAAGGGTGGAGGAGCAACCGGAGAATAACGGGCCGACAAAAGAGGAACTTGCCCGACGTGAAGAAGAGCGTAAGCGGCAAGAGGCGGCACGGCGCATCAGCAGTAGGGTGAAATTCAATAGCGGTGACGCAAACGGGAACGGGAAGACCGGTTCTCCCGACGGTAACGCACCGGCAGGAGCATTGTCGGGGACGCCTGGGCTTAACCTGAATGGCCGTACTGCCGAGTCATGGGGAGCGCCAAAATCACGGTCGTTATCCGGCAAGATAATCGTCAGGGTGCGGGTAAACCGTCAGGGGCATGTGACAAGTGCCGAATATGCCGGCGGAGAGGGACCGGCTGCCGCCAATAAGTCGGTTCGGCAAAGTTGTGTACAGGCATCTCTCGATTCCCGTTTTTCGGTCGATCTCAACGCCCTATCCGAGCAGACAGGCACAATCACATGGCACTTCATAGAATAGACCCTCCAAAAGTTAATAATTATTGTTAAAAATTAGTGGATTTTTTTGGTTTTAGGCTATAAAAGGTTTTATTTGCGGGGCAAAGGTATGAGTTGATACGTTAAAACCTATCCGCCATGAACCCTCTCCTCCTGACCCACCCCCGCCTGATGGCGGCCGTGGCTATAGCCGCGGCCATCCTCCCCCTATCGGGGCAGAGCCCCGGCCGTAACTATGTCATGGTCATCGAGCCCGACGAGGGCTCGGCTGAGACGCCCGTGGCCGATGCGTCCGTGTCCCGTGTCACGGTCGACTATTACGACGGTCTTGGCCGCCCCGTGCAGCGCGTGCTCAAAGGCCGCGGCGGCAACGGCGAGGACATCGTCAGCATGACCGGGTACGACATCTACGGCAAAGCCGACCGGCAGTGGATGCCCGTTGGCATTGCCGGCGGCAGCGGCCGGTATGTCAGGCATGAGGATTATGTCCGGTCGGCCGTCAGCTTCTACCGCGACAACAGGCCCTACGCCCTCACCGAGTACGAGCAGACGGCCCTTGGCAGGGTCACAGCCCGCTACCGCCCCGGAGCATTCTTTGCCGGACGCATCGGCACCGGCTACCGTGAGGAAGCCTACGGCACCGGTGATGCCGGCGAGTGCCGCCTGTTCCGCTGCGACCTGAACGGACTTGGCCTTGTCGAAGACGGCTACTACGGTGCCAAGACCCTGAGGGTGTACCGCACCGTCGACGAGGACGGCCATGAGCGGCTGGAATTCATCGACCGCAGCGGGCACAGGATCCTCGACCGCCGCCTCGACGGCAGCGGCATCCGCCATGACACCTACTACGTCTATGACATGTGCGACAACCTCGTCCACATCATCCCTCCCGAGGCCGAGCGCCTGTTCCCCCGTATGGGCGGGAGCAACGACGATCTTCTGGAACGCCTGTGCCACTCGTTCCGTTATGACGTGTTCCACCGCCTGACCATGCTGCGCCGCCCCGGCAGCGAGCCTGAGTACTACGTCTACGACAAGCTCGACCGCGTCATATTCTCCCAGGACGGCAACCAGCGCTTGACCGGCACATGGAGCGTCAACAAGTACACCCGCGACTTCCACCTTGCCGTCGAGGGCTATGCTGTTATGGAGGGAGCCACCCGTGAGACACTCCAGCAGCAGTGGGGACACCGCATGCTCATCGAGTCCCCCTCCCCCGCCAGCGAGGCAGGCCTGCTGTATACCGACACCTGCGGCATCAGTGGCTTCATCCCCATGAAGGCATACTTCTACAACGACTACAGCCACTGGCGGTGGGCGCTGCCCCACGACAGCGGCTACCCTGCCGACACCCCCCCGTCGTCCCGCGGTCTTCTTACCGGCACCGCGACCAAGCATGGCGGCACGTGCATGGTAACCGCACTTGTCTACGACCGCCGCCGCAGGGTCATCGCCGAGAGCAGCCGCGACTACTGGATGGAGAGCCACGGGCATGAGCGCTACTACGATTACAGCTTCCGCGGAGTGCTGCAGAGGATGAAGACCGCCGTCAGCATCTATGCCGGCGGGGAAGCCGTGGAGCGCCACACCGCCGAGTGGGAATACACCCGTGACCGTGGCGACCGCATAACGCGGGCCACCCTGTCCATCGACGGCGGCATCCCCTGTGTGGCATGGAGTGGCACCTACGATGCCATAGGCCGTCTCTGTAGCTACACCCCCGGCGACGGGCTGCCGGTAGCCTCCGGCATCCCCGGAACAGTCACATACAGCTATGACACCGGAGGACGTGTCACCATGATAGAGTCACCGTGGTTCTCACAGGAACTGTACTATACCACCAACCCCAACGACAGCACCGCGGCGGTAAGCTACAGCGGCAGCCTCAACGCCGCAACCGAGCGGACAAGCACCCCGTCATCCCCGGTCTCGTCGCCAGCGATGACAGAAACCGCCATGAGCTACCGCTACGACGCCCTCGGGAGGCTCCTGTCAGCCACCGACACCCGCAGCGGAGGCGGCTTTGGCGAGAGCTTCGGCTACGACCGCAACGGCAACATCCTCGAGCTTACCCGCAGCTTCAGCGGGACTACAGTGCAGGATGCCGCCATAGTGAGGCACGGCAACCGCATCCGGTCGGTCTATGACGTCAGCGACGACAGCCGCACCGGCGAAGTGCCGCAGTTCCCCTCCGGCGACTATCCCCATGCCGTGGAGTATGACGCCAACGGCAACCGCACCCTCGACCGGCTGCGCGGGATAGACAATGTCAACTACATGCCGCGCACCAACCGCCCCACATCGGTAACGATGAGCGACGGGTCCCGTCTGCGATGGGAATACCACGGCGACGGAGAGCTGTACCGGTACGTCACCACCAGCGCCCCCATAATCTACATTGCCTCGATAAAGGAGAACGGCGACACGGTGTGGCGCAGCCGCAGTGTCACCGACATCTATACCCATATAGGGGACTTCGTAAGAATCAACAATGACCGCTGGCGACTGTACCATGAGGCAGGCCACAGCGACATCACCGTTAGTGACGGCGCTGTCAGCCACCGCTACTACATACGCGACCGGCTCGGCAGCACCCGCACGGTACTCGACGAGACCGGACAGGTGCTCCAGTCAATCGGCTACTACCCCTCGGGACTGCCTTATGCCCTCGGGGCGGGCACAGCCGAGACCGACCGCCTGCACGGCGGCAAGCAGTTCATCGACCACAGCGGCGTTGGCCTGCACGATAACGGAGCGAGGATGCTCGACGGCCTGCTCGGGGAGTTCCTCTCTCCCGACCCCCTTTCGGAGAAATACCCCGACTTTACCCCATACGCCAACTGTGCCTCCAACCCGCTGTCATTCATCGACCCCACAGGTCGGGATATATGGAGGATAGATGACCGTGGTTATATCAAAGAACATGAAGAGACGACAGAAGAGGACAAGTTCATAATGGTGACAGGTCAGAACGAGGTTATGACCGATACTGAGGGCAATGAGCTCTCAATCACGTTCCCATACGGGACTGTAATCAGCCAGACGTCGCATACCGAACCGGCAGAGTACGATGTGTACATAATACGCGGTGACGATAACGGCAGCAGGCTTTTTGAGTTCCTGAGCGACAACATATCGGGAAGCCTGTCGCAGGTCGAGGTAGGACTGACACGGACAGGCTACCCCGGAGACCGTGGGCGTAACTATATCACGACAGGACATGAAAGAGGCAGCGAGCCGGGAATATCATATCTGTACATGACGGAATTGTATAACAGATATTCCATCAGGGAAATCATTCATTCGCACCCTGTTTCGGATTACTCAGGCAAAAGTGACAATGAATTTAAGAAGCAAGTCAAAAAAAATCAAGCCGAGAATAAATTACTCCCTCCAAAATTCATGATATATCACGTACCGAAACGAAATTATTTTGAGTTCTAATGATATGAAGAAGTATGTTTTTATGATAGTAGTACTGCTAATCTCAATTGCTATCAGTGCCAGGAAAAAAAATGAGACAGTTATTATGGATTCCTATTCGGTGGAAATCATAGATTCATTGTTTTTTGAGCAAATAGATTCGCTTATAATGTCCCAGATAGGAGAACATGACAGCAAGAAAATATATCGGATTATGGTAATTAAAAAAAACGGGAAAGATGCTTTTTCCTTATCATTAGAGAAGACAGATACATTGGAGATTAGTATTATTGAAGTCGATACGCCGAAACATGAATCATATTATAACTTAGAGTATAACAATCACAGATATTCGATTGAAAAAGAGACTAATGGAATATTTGTAAAGAAAAAAAAACGCATAAAGGTTACAGCAGTTAAAAAAAACGGTTTATTTGTGCTAACATTAAGTGATTTGTTTCATAGAGCATGGTGTATACGGTGGATAAATAATGAACCCATACAGTTTGTGGAATCCTATGATAATCGGGTAAAGAAATAAATTCGTTAATGTACGATAAAAATGACAGGAGTATGGATAGAGAAGAAAGGTACGGGTTCTATGACAGAGACGGTAACGTCTACCCGGGCAATGACCCGTTCATGGATGCGTTGACCGAAGCCCTCGGCAAGATAGGTGAGGGGGAGAACGGAGCCGCCCTCGTCGACTACCTCGCCACCCACGAAAACTTAACTAAACAATAATAAGCCATGAAACCTCTCCTTTCAGTAATTTTAGCTGTGGCGGCAGTCACATCGTCATTATCGGCGGAAACGACGTATGCACCTCGTGACTATTCGGTGATTCCACCATCTCCCGAGGTCGCATCTTTGGTAAAGGCGATAGACTTTCCCATTGACTACTTCAAAGGCATTCCGGACATATCATTACCCATATATACAGTCAGGGAGGGGGCGTTGTCGGTTCCGGTTATTCTGCAATATCAAGGCGGCGGTATCAGGGTAGACGAACGGGAAGGGAATGTGGGATTGGGATGGGTGTTGCATGCGGGAGGCGTGATTTGCCGTAATGTCTATGGTCATCCCGATGAAATGAACCAATCGGGAGTAAAAGGGTTGTTCAATGCTACGGAAAAAGACAGGCTCCTACGGGAATTTGCACGAAACACGATAGCCGACTATGATCCAGGCGACATCAATTACTACAGAAACTACCGGTCAATGCAACAAGAATATAGTGTTGCGTACAATGAGGGTAAGGCTGACATGGCAAATGATATTTTCAAGGTCAGTTGTCAAGGGATAAACGGTACATTCATATACAATGATTCCCGCGAGATAGTGTTAAGCAGCCCTGTACCGGTAACCATATCCTCGTCACCGGTAATAAGCAGTTATCCTCCGGAATTTATCGTTACCGACGCAAAGGGGACAAAATATTATTTCAACGGTCAGGAGCAGACAAAATATGTGTATTACTACGGTTCACCTGAGTCATTGCTCAATGATTCTGTTTACTACACATCGGCATGGCATCTTACCAAAATAAAAAATATCCATAACGACAGTATAATATTTAAATATGATTCGGTTGGACAAAAGAAAAGGACGACCGGTTATGGTGAAACGGTTTATGAAATCGATAACAACGAGCTTGACGTCTTCATTCCGGACAATGTTTTATCGCGGGGACAGATAACATATTATCCTCACCGGCTTACATCTATTCACAGCACATCGATTACAGTAAAATTCATCTATGGGACAGAAAAATATGACCAAGTAGTAAGAATGCAGATAACAGCCAATGATGAGATGTCGGAGGTGTTAAGGGTGATAGAGTTTGAATATAACAAGTATGCCGATGATTCTGGTTATAAAATTGCTGATGACACACAGGTACTAACCGGTGTAACTGACGGATATGGCAACCGGTACTCATTTTCCTACTATGATGCGGAATTACCACTTGATTTTTATGCACAGGAGTTCTGTGGATATTACAATGGGAAGACGGATAATGCCGGATTATCTCCAGTATATGCAGTAGACAGGGGTGTCGCTCCGGATGTTGCCATGACCGGCTGCCTTAAAAGTATCAATTATCCTACCGGAGGGAAAACCGAATTTATATGGGAATCCCATGAGTATGGCAGTGTCGGGGATGTGGAGGTGAAGTCTCATACAACCAACACGGTTTCCAAGATAAAAACCGACACTTTGGTGGGGCTATTGGAAGAAAGCGGTGTGCGTAAACTCAAAATCACGGATTATAAAGTTTCGGGCGGAACGTTTGTATATCTTGACATGACAAAGTATTTCAATTTTAATCCCCAAATATTGATGACCACTGAATATGAACATTCCCATGTGTATGACGAGGGGACTGGGTATCTGTACAATTATCCGGCGGTTACGTTCAAAAACAAGGACACTCAGGCTGTCGGGTATGACTATGTGTTTTTCCTTGACAAGAACACTATTGAGACAAGATACGGCAACGAACCGGTGAAAGTGAACCTGTCGTCAGGATCATACGATATAGAGTTGCATTACCCCACCGATGTCATGTATGCCGAGGAGCAAATTGAACGGGAGTTCCGTTATGCCGATGCCGATTGCGGACGAATATTCCTTACGTTATCATCATATACCGGCAGTACGGGTACGACTACGACAAACAAGGACTATTGGGGAGGGGTGCGCATTTCGCAGATAAAATCGTATGCAGATGAAGATTCAATACCGATAATAAAACAATATCTGTATGACAGTGAAGATCCGGCTGTGTCAAGCGGTGTTGTTCCAACGCTTCCCGATTATGAGTCACGCTACTATATCACGTGCCCGAGCCTGAATACATTGGGATATGAAAATGCCGTGGTTACCGGAATCCACTCCCATGGACTATATAATGTTCCGGTAGGAAATGTAGGAGTGGAGTATTCTTCAGTAACCGAATGTCTACAGATGGTAGACCAAACATCGGGAATGCCACAAAACACCCATAAGATATATTACAGATATTCAACGCAAAAGAGTTATGACAAACAAGACTATAATTCCACGGAGTTCCGTGATTACCAGGCCACCGGCACTCAAATGTGGACATCGCTTGCCCACAGGCGTGGAAACCTTATGCAAAAGAACTATTATATCTCGACTTCAATGACATCATCGGAAAGTGTAAGCTATGAGTATAATATATATGAACCCACAGAATTGAGTGAGTTTACCACCGACTTGTTTCGGGTAGGTGATTTTAATCCCATGGCATTAAGCAATGATTATTGTATCGGGAAATACTCGCTGATTCCGTATAATAAGATGCTCAAAAGGGAGACTCTTGTAGCCTCGGGCGTGAATGAAACGGTTACTGAATACAGCTATTTCTATGACCGGTACAGTGACAAAATTGACTCTCAAACGGTCAGGTCAAAAACAATAACAGCATCAAATGGAGAATCAAAACAGGTTTTCTATACATACAAGACTACCGGCAGCGGAATCTGCCTCGATTTCCCGGAAACAGAAGTGACCGTTGTCGGAGGAATCATTACCGATGCCAAGCGAATGGAATACCATGATGGCAGCAATCTGCTCAAAGCTACATACAGGCTGGGTTGTAGCGGAGAATCGGCAATGTGGTACAATCTCGGTGAAAAAACGGCATCCGTCAACCTGCTTGACATCATTTCTGAACCTGAATATACATACAGCTATGATGCTTACGGCAATCTGGTCGAGATAAGGTTTCGGGAAGAGGTCCTGGCGTCGTACCTGTGGGGCTATCGCGGCTTGTATCCGATTGTGGAGGTAAAAGGTTTGCCATACAAATCGCTCGTTTCTGCATTGGCAACAATTGGCAAGCATCCCGACCATCTCATTTCATCTGAAACAACAGGATATGACTATCTCGCAACATTATTTTCGGCACTGCGTTTGGCTTTGCCGATGTACGATATTACGACCATGACCTATCATTGGATATTGGGGATTTCCTCTGCTACCGGTTCAGATGGCAGTGTCATGTATTTCACGTACGATGACTGGGGGCGGTTATTGGAGGAGACTGATTACAACCGGTACTTCATTCGCAAATATGACTACAACTACCAGTAATCTTAAACGGTGAGGTTATGAGAAAAATATTGACGATAATATGTGCCGCAGTGATAATAACGGTATCAGCGGCATCTGTAACAAAAAATCTCAATTCGTTTAGGGATGGGGACATTCTTGAAATGGACATTATCGGAATCCCTAAAATCCTGCGGAATGATTCGGGTGTGTACGATTTTTCCGGATGTGAGATGACTGGCAGGTCAGTTCGTAAAATCAAGACCTATAATGATTCTTTTATTTCTGTTTATGAAAACGGGAGCGTAGATATATTGGATTGCCGAGGAGATTCAGTAAATGTATATGGTTACCGCAGCCCGGGGATAAATATCGGTTACATTCTACCGGAGGCAATCATAAGGTATCCGTTCAATTACGGTGATGAAATATCAGGATATTTCTTTTCAGAAGGAGTTGAGGGTGTATCAGGGTATCTGCGTCATTGCGGACGTTACGGTATAAGAGCCAACGAAAGGGGATGTCTTATAACTCCCGAGGGCGATACGATTCCGGAAGTGCTGATGACCACATATACGCGGTGTGGTGCAACTGTTGCCGATACTGATTTCTCGCGGAGTTTCCGTAGGCAAGCCGACAGCAGCATGGTGTCAGCCGATTCAATCGGGTATCATCTTTTGACCGACAGCATAACTCACCGCATTGTGAGGCAATGTTGGTATGCCAACGGATACCGTTATCCGATTATTGACATAACCTATAACCTGATATATCATTATGGAATCCAATCCGATTCGTCATCGGTTGCGTTATATTATAGTCCTGTTTCCCAACAATATGATTTATCAGATGATCCGGAGAATGAGCGAATAAGGCAAAATGATTATTCAGGCAGAGTAATATCGTCACCTATGATTGGCGCAGTGTCAACGAAATCCAATGCCCATTCCAATCCCTACCAGTCTGCCGGTGATTATCAAGAGAATGGTGGAGCGTGCTCGGTAAATGCCGGCACTATTCCGGCAATGTTAAATAGCTGTGATGTATGTCCTACAAATGTTTCCAATTCAACAATAGTCAAGGTGAACCTATGTGAAACTGCACAGGTAAAAGCCATGCTATATGACTCATCAGGTAAAACCGTGTGGGAGAGGGAGAACATGTATTCTCCGGGCGCATATTCCATAGAATGTGATATGAGTTCATTAATTAATGGAAATTACATAGTAACTGTTGCGGTTGGAAAAAGCGAGTACAGTTATAAACTTGTGAAGCAATAAAACTGCCGTACAGCACTGTTGCCGCTCTCCCCTTGCCCTTGGCAAGATAGGGGGGCGATAACGGGGTCGCCAATAGAGGAAAACAATCCCGGATATAAATTCACCCCAATAATAATTTACGTCTAAATGTAGGGTTTTAGGAAAATTTACGTGCTTTTATTTGCTTTTGGGGTGTGTGGTACGCTATCTTTGTAGGCTGATTAATTGGGGCAGTGTGCCCGTATCAAGTTTAGTAATGAAAAAGTATCGTGTAATCAACAATTCGCTCGGATGGCTATGCTTTGTCATTGCAGCGGTTACCTATCTTCTTACTCTGGAACCCACGGCAAGTTTCTGGGATTGTCCCGAGTTCATTTCCCAAGGTTTCAAACTTGAAGTGGGGCATCCGCCGGGTAACCCTATATTCATGCTTGCGGCACGGTTCTTTGTGAACTTTGCCGGCAATGATCCTTCCAATATCGCCATTGCCGTTAATGCTATGTCGGCGCTGTTGAGTGCCGGCACTATATTATTGTTGTTCTGGACAATAACACATCTTGTTAAGAAGTTGATAGTCAAGGATGATGTGACGGAGGTGCCGTTAGTGCGGATGTTGGTGATCTTCGGGTCGGGACTTACGGGCGCTCTTGCCTATACATGGAGTGACACGTTTTGGTTCTCGGCTGTCGAAGGAGAGGTTTATGCGTTCTCGTCATTCTGTACCGCCCTGGTGTTCTGGCTTATCCTCAAGTGGGAGAACCGTGCCGACCAGCCGCATTCCGACCGGTATCTCATCCTGATCGCATACGTGATAGGCATATCGATTGCTGTACACCTGCTTAATCTTCTCTGTATCCCAGCTATCGTATTGGTGATATACTACAAGAAGTTCAAGCATACGAATGCTACCGGCTCGTTGATTGCGCTGGGGGTTTCATGTGTAATCGTGGGGCTTATACTTTATGGTCTTGTTCCCGGATTCATCGAGGTGGCACAATATTTCGAACTGTTGACAGTGAACATATTGGGATGGGGATACAATTCAGGTGTGCTTCTCTACACCGTGCTTGTCCTTGCGTCATTTATCTGGGCTATAGTCGAGCTGTACCGTCAGGACAGCGAGATGCGTATGAAGATTTCGGTGATTCTGAGCGTCCTGTTCTCGGGTATCCCGTTCATTGGAGACAGCCTTGTTATTACGGCTGTCATTGTCGCCGGCCTGATTGTCTACTTCTTCGTGGTGTGCAAGAAGCTGCCTGTAAGGATTCTTAATGTCGCTGTGCTGAGTATATTCGTGATATTCATCGGATATTCGTCATACGCTTTGTTGCTGATACGCTCCTCTGCCAATCCCCCGATGAACCAGAATGCCCCTGACAACGTGTTTGCCTTAAGTTCTTACCTTAACCGTGAGCAGTATGGTGACCGTCCGTTGTTCTATGGTGAGACATTCAATTCATCGGTCGTGTATGAAGTGGGGGCAGACGGTTCTCCAAAGGCAAAGAGACAAACGGGCAAGCCTCTCTACGGCAAGACCGTCAAGACGACACCTGACGAGCCTGACCGTTACGAAATTACCGGAACGGATGACTCATACGAAATGACCCCTGAATTAAACATGCTGTTCCCCCGCATGTATAGCGGCGCCGATTCCCATCCTCAAAGCTATAAGGATTGGGCTGGAATCACTGACAATGACATGGATGATGTCGTGGCGACGCTGTATGTCGACGAGAACGGGACTTCCCTGCAGGGGGAATATCGCAAGAAGCCTACATTCGGGCAGAATATGCGTTTCTTCATAAATTATCAGCTCAATCACATGTATTGGCGTTACTTCCTTTGGAATTTTGCCGGACGGCAGAATGACATCCAGGGTAACGGTGAGGTCAATCATGGAAACTGGATCTCGGGGATACCTGTTATCGACAATTTGCGTCTCGGTGACCAGTCCAAGCTCCCTGATGAGTTGGGGAAGGGAAACAAGGGGCACAATGTGTTCTACCTGCTTCCGCTGTTGTTGGGGGTTATCGGTCTGTTGTGGCAGGCGTTCCATTCCAAGCGCGGTATAGAGCAGTTCTGGGTGGTGTTCTTCCTGTTCTTCATGACAGGTATCGCGATTGTGCTGTATCTGAACCAGACGCCGTCGCAGCCGCGTGAACGCGACTATGCGTTTGCCGGTTCGTTCTATGCATACGCAATCTGGATAGGTATCGGTGTTGCCGGATTATGGCATATCATAATGTCGGCGCTGAAGACTGGAAAGACGGAATCCGGTGAACCTGCTGAAGCTCCTGCCTATACTGCAGTTATAGCCTGTGTGATGGGAATCCTTGTACCGGTACAGATGGTGTCGCAGACTTGGGACGACCATGACCGTTCGGGACGTTATACCGCACGTGATTTCGGAAAGAATTATCTGTCGAGCCTTGATGAGAATGCAATTATTTTCACTAACGGAGATAACGACACGTTCCCGTTGTGGTATGCCCAGGAGGTTGAGGGATACCGTACCGATGTGCGTGTGGTGAACCTGTCATATCTTACAACCGACTGGTATGTGAACCAGATCCGTATTCCGTCATACGATGCGCCTGCGATTGAGGTATCTGCTCCGGCATCGGTCTATGCCCACGGCAAGCGCCAGTTCAATTATTTCCTTGAACCGGACAGCAGCAAGGTTAATGCCCTCGCTGCATTGAAGGCCCTGTACCAGCCTGACGCGACAAATAACATGTGGGGTGTTCCTGAGTTCCATTATCCCAACATGTACATCCCTGTCGATGCTGAAGCCGCTGTCAAGGCGGGACGCGTCGCTCCCGAAGAGAAGGAGGCTGTTGCCGAATATATAGATGTCAACATGCTTAATGACGGCTATACTAAAGGTGACGGAGGAATGTCATTGAGTAAAGTGATCTCTCTCGATATGATTGCAACGAGTATCAAGAACGGCTGGAACCGTCCTGTTTACTTTGCAATGACAGTCCCGGAGCGTTATTATCTCGGTCTGTCACCGTATCTGCGTGCCACCGGGCTCACATTGGAGGTGTCCCCGATATTTACAAGCGGCTATTCGACAGCGGTGAATACCGACAAAATGTACCGCAATGTCACCGAGCGTTTCCAATGGGGAGGTCTCGATAAGGTCACATCTCCTGATGATATATATCTTGACGAGACTGTACGCCGCATGGTTACAACCCACCGCAGCGCTATGCTCGATCTTGCGACATCCCTGTATAATGAGGGCATAGATGCCGAGGATATGGGCATTTCGGGTGCGGCAGACACGCTGAAAGCCGCGGAATATGCAGCTGACCGTTACAGTAAGGCTCTTGTGATACTCGATATGATACAGGAGAAATTACCGGTTGCCGCCTCACCTTATTCAATCCAGATAGGCGAACAGATAGGCGAGCTTTATCTGCGTCTCGGAAGTGTGACCGGCAGGGAGGACGTTACCGGGAAAGGTCTTGATGTACTTGAGGACGAGATAAGGAAATACGGTCAGTATATAAGGTATTTCCAGAGTCTCAGCCCGTGGCAGTACAGTACATTGCCCCGTGCCGACCGTTACATCAACGACACTTATTTTGTCTCCCTTATACAGACGTATGCCGGTGGCGGAGGTGATGCCGAGGCGTTGATGGGAGAGCTGGAAGATGACGGGGTGAATTTCGACCAATATGCCAGATAAGCAAATAATGGTACGGAGATGTTTATAGAACAGCCGCCGCTCATCTACCGCATATTGTTTCCGGAAACATTGTGGCGCATCAAACGTAAGAAACGCAAGGTGGTTTATCTCACGTTTGATGACGGTCCCATACCGGAAGTTACGCCGTGGGTTCTTGATCTTCTTGACCGGTATGGCATAAAGGCCACATTTTTCCTTGTAGGGGATAATGTGAGGCGTAATCCTGACGTGTTTGAGGAGATAAAACGTCGCGGACACAGTTTCGGTAACCATACGATGCATCATCTGCAAGGGGTCAAAGTGACCACATTGCGTTATATGCGGGACATCACTGAGGCAAATGAACTTATCGACAGTACGCTGTTCCGTCCGCCGCATGGGCTTATCCGGTGGGCGCAGGCGCGAGCCATCAAAGACCATTACAATATAGTGATGTATGATCTTGTCACGCGTGATTACAGTAAGAATGTGGACGGGGAACGGGTTCTTGCAAATGTCAAGCGTTACACCCGCAACGGTTCGATAATAGTGTTCCACGACTCGTTGCGTGCCGAAAAGAATCTCCGTTATGCCCTTCCCCTTGCGATAGAATGGCTAAAAGAGCAAGGATATGAATTCCTTCCGATCCCCATGTAAGGAACTTATAGCAGAGAAGGCACGCAGTCTCGGAATAGAAAAGACCGGGGTGGCGGCAGTCATGCCTGTTTCTTCCGGTGCTGTAGAAATGTATGACCGATGGATTGCATCAGGTCGGCACGGAGAGATGGCTTATCTTGAACGGTATGGCGAGGTGCGTGCCAATCCGAGCCTTTTGCTGCCTTCTGCCCGTTCTATTATATGTTGTGCAGTGAATTACTTCCCAAGTCGCAAACAGTGCCCGGATGCGCCTCAAATCGCCTCATACGCCCTCGGTTGCGACTATCATGACGTTGTCAGGGAGAAACTGGAGGCTCTTGCTGCATTCATCAGGGAGAATTTTGGCGGTGAGACACGCGTATGCGTTGATACTGCTCCGGTCAGGGAACGCTATTGGGCGGTGCAATCGGGGCTGGGGTTCGTAGGAAAAAACAACCAGCTGATTATTCCCGGAAAAGGGTCATATTTTTTTCTTGGGGAGATAATAGCCACTCATGAAATCGAGCCTGACGAGCCGTGCAGGCTGTCATGCGGTGATTGCGGGGCTTGCCTGCGGGTATGCCCGTCGGGGGCGTTGATGCCGGACGGCGGTATCGATGCCCGCCGTTGCCTGTCATATCTTACTATAGAATACCGGGGAGACTTACCTCCCGGTGTCCCGTTGGGTAACCGCTTGTATGGCTGTGACAGCTGTCAGGCGGCTTGTCCGCATAACCGTCATGCCAGTGCGACGAACGTAGAGGAATTCGCCCCGTCGGAACGGTTGCTGAATCTCAGTTGTGAAGCGATTGAAAACATGTCGCAGCAGGAGTTCTCGGCACTATTCCGTCATTCAGCGATAAAGCGTACCAAGTTGTCGGGTCTTCAGCGGAATGCGATGTACATCAGGCGCGCTCAGAAAGGGAGTTTGCCTGAAGATGCACCCCATGATGCCCGGTCAAGGTTGCGGTAGCTTACAGCCTCGCGTATGTGACCTGCTCCGACTGATACCGCTCCGTCAAGGTCGGCAATTGTCCTTGCTACTTTAAGGATGCGGTCGTAGGCGCGAGCCGACATGTCGAGGCGTGTCATCGCATCGCGCAGGATTTCAAGCCCTTTGTCATCGGGGCGTGCATAGGTGTTTATGAGCCTTGGGTTCATCTGTGCGTTGCAGTAGACATCTTTTTCTTCGCGAAACCGCTCGGATTGTATTGCTCGTGCACGGATGACCCTTTGACGTATTGCCGCACTGCTTTCACCCGGAGACGATGAGGAAATCTCGTCAAATGGTACCGGCATTATCTCAACCTGGATGTCTATGCGGTCAAGCAGGGGACCTGAAATGCGGTTCAGGTATTTCTGTACCTGTCCCGGTGCGCAGATGCATGCCTTGGTCGGATGATTGTAATATCCGCACGGACAGGGGTTCATGGATGCAACGAGCATGAATCCGGCAGGGTAGTCGATAGAATATTTGGCGCGCGAGATGGATATATGCCGGTCTTCAAGCGGTTGCCTCATGACTTCAAGTACTGCCCGGCTGAACTCGGGAAACTCGTCAAGAAACAGTATGCCGTTATGGGCAAGCGATATTTCTCCGGGCATGGGGTTGGCGCCGCCACCAACGAGAGCAACCGGTGAAATAGTGTGATGCGGTGAACGGAACGGACGGGCGGTCATCAACATCGAGCCACGTGACAGTTTTCCTGCTACGGAATGTATTTTTGTGGTTTCCAGGGCTTCCTGCAGTGATAACGGTGGCAGAATCGATGGAAGTCGCTTTGCCATCATGGATTTTCCCGAACCCGGAGGCCCGACAAGAATAATGTTGTGCCCTCCGGCACAAGCCACTTCAAAAGCACGTTTTACATTTTCCTGTCCCTTGACTTCGGAAAAATCGTAATCAAACAGGTCGCTTGCTTTGCTGAATTCCTCGCGTGTGTTTATAACAGTCGGTTCCAGACGGCAAGAACCGTTGAAAAATGCAAGAACCTGAGCGAGATTGTCCACTCCGTAAACATCCAGATTGTTCACTACGGCCGCTTCGCTTACGTTGGCTTTTGGGACGATCATGCCCTTGAATCCTGCTTCACGTGCCTTGATTGCCATTGGTAACACTCCACGTATAGGCAGTACCGAACCGTCGAGAGACAATTCTCCCATAATCATATAGTCACCTATGGCTTTGCTGTCAATTTTCTCGTCAGCGGCGAGAATCCCTACGGCAATTGGCAGGTCGTAGGCCGCTCCCTCTTTTTTCACATCGGCAGGAGACATATTGACCACTACGTGCCGTCGCGGGAACTCCTGCCCCGAGTGTTTCATGGCAGAGAGGACACGTTGATAGCTTTCCTTGACTGCTGCATCGGGAAGCCCTACGATGCAATAGGTTATACCGTTATCGACCGATACTTCGATAGTGACGAGTATTGCATCTATGCCTTGGACCGCTGCCCCATACACCTTTACAAGCATGGTTATTTGTGGGGAATGCTGTCGTTAATAATCCGTTGGACCTCACTCAAGGACATGCCACGATAAACTTGTCGGCCAATGGAATCGGCAACAATGAAATAGGGTGTCCGCGGAATAGAAAGCCGCTCGATGGAGTGTGATGCGACAGAGCCCGGAGCCCAGCATTGTACCCATTGTGGCGAGTCATCCTTGATGGTCTTGTACCAGGTTGCGGTGTCCGTAGCAAGAGAGATGTCGACAATTCTCAGCAGGGAGGGCTTGAAAGTCTCGCTCCATGTGTGCATTGCGGGGACAATAGAGCCGGTACGCTCCTCGGCTGATGCGGTGAAACATATAACCGACAAGCGGGAGTGTGCGGGATTGAAGCTGAACAGGCTGTCGTCGGAGCAATACAGATTCATGGGAAAAATCTCGCCTTGTGCGGCATCGGAACTGAGTGCCGCAAGCTGTGCCCTGAATCCGTCGACGAGGTATCCCGGGCAGGCATCGGGATTGATGGTGTTCAACAGCGAGTCGGCCGACTGCTCATTATCAGGTACGTGGTATTCGGTGAGAAGCAGTATCGTCGACAGCAGGTTGTCGGGGTGTTTAACGACATATTCGGCAATGGCCGAATTTATCAGGCGGTAGTCTCCTGATGACAGTGTAGTGGCATTGCCGGTGAGGAATTTTCCCCATTCTGCGGATGTGCCGTTACCTTTAATGGAGACATTATAGCGATTGTTCTTGTCGAAACGGCATTCAAGTTCCTCTCCGTTTTTTACAAGCACGCGTCCGATGAAAGTGCGGTTACTGCTGAAAATCTCAACAATGGCCGGATTGCGCGACTTCCCTGAAAAGCGGAATTTACCGTCGAGAGCCGCGGATGTGACCGAGTGTACCGCACCGTCGGCGTAGTAGAATATGCGCAGATTCTGTGTCCCCATTCCGGTAATTTCACCGGCAACGCTGAACTCGCTGTTGTCACCGCAAGATACCAGCAGTATCTGTGTGAATATTATAAGAAGATAAGTTAACCGTTTCACTTGCCTGAATGTTATAGGGACAAAGTTACACATATCGGGACATCCTGCAAAGAAAAAT
This sequence comes from Muribaculaceae bacterium, assembly GCA_017462345.1. GTDB lineage: Bacteria > Bacteroidota > Bacteroidia > Bacteroidales > Muribaculaceae > RGIG4079. Next base: position 87,804 of record JAFTRI010000023.1, on the reverse strand, counting down.
TATTGATATGGAATATAAAAATCGACTTTTATCGCATGTCAACATGCGTCAATCTTTATAACTTTGCATCACTTTTATGGATAGACTGCGATTGATAATAGTTATGTGCATGGGATTCCTGGCTTTAGTGCAGGTCAACGGGCAGATTGTGTCAATCGCTGACAATGTCATCGACTCGGACAGTGCCCGACGGGCATTTGACAGTGCTCCGTATTTCGGGCTTTATAAGGATAATTACTTTATTTTCGGTACTGCGGTAGGCGAGACTCCGACTAATCAGAATACCAATATCAAGTTTCAGATATCAGTGTCGCAGCGTCTTACCAAGAGTACGTTGCCATGGGATACTTACCTTTACCTGTTCTATACCCAAAAGTGTTTCTGGAACGTACTTGAGGAGTCGATGCCTATGACCGACCTTAATTTTAACCCCGGTATAGGACTTGCAAAGCCGTTGTTTGTGAAAAACCGTTTTATCGGGAAACTGATGGCGGTAGTGGAGCATGAAAGTAACGGAAAGGACGGGGAGAACTCGCGTTCATGGAACAAGATCAGTTTCGGTGCCAGCATTATGCTTGATCCCAATTTTACTGTTCACGGCAAGTTCTGGATTCCGATAGTCGACGGTGAACATAATGAGGATATTCTTGAATATTGCGGAATATACCAGATGGGGACATCGATAACTTCTCCCAATAAAAAATTCGGACTATCGGTACTGCTTACCAAACGTCGGGACTGGAAACTGAATTACAACACGACCGTTGAACTTAATTACAGGATAACTGAACGTGAAAACCAGTATCTGTTCCTGCAATATTACAACGGTTATGGGGAAGGCCTCCTCGAATACAACAGGTTCCACTCGATGTTACGCGTCGGTATTGTCATAAAACCGCGTCTTTTCAGTGATTTCTAACAGATGTTGCGCAGTACACCCCATAATAGCAGTATGGCGGCAATTCCCCATATAACGTAACGGCTGTTGACCGAGGCGTAGAACCGGGCCCATTTCTCGCGTTTTATCTCTGCGATGAGGAGTATTGCCACAATCGGGATAAAGAGCAGCATAACGGCGTTGAAATGCCAGGCTGAGGCAATGTCCCCATGCAGTAGCGAGTGTATGGCACGTTGGCTTCCGCATCCGGGGCATTGGAATCCGGTCAGTATAAGGAAAGGGCAACGCGGGAACAATCTGCCGGACTCCGGATTAAAGTAGAAATATATACACAAAACCGTGATGGCAAGCAGGATTGCCGCCACCACGGTGTATCGTCGTGATGCGGATGTCATAATAGCGAGAAAGCTATCTGTAGGGGGAGGGTGGTGAGTCCTACAACAAAACTGATTATAACCCACAAGGCGGCTTTTTCCGAACGCTCATGTGCTCCGTCGTAGTCTCCGTTGCGATAGCAGGATGTTACCTGCGAAGCGTAGATTATCGCCGGAATGCCGAGTGGCATACAGCAGAATATGGTACAGAGTATAGCCCATACGAGATAGGTCGGCGGGCATTTGCCGGCAGGGATACCGGGCGTGTTGCGGGCAGTCTCGACTTTAGCCGGTTCTTCCTGCAGAGTCCCGGAAACAGGAATCTCCGGAATGAAAGGGGTGTCAGGGATGGGTGGTATTTCCACTGTCCCGGTGCTTGTGAGCCGTTCGGCGATTTCGGGTATATCCGCTGCCCATGCCCATGCCTCCATCCCGGCACACCATACAGGGGTGTCGGCTGTTATGTCAAGACTCATAAGTTCATCGAGAGAGAACGGCCCTTCTTGGTTCTCGTTTATGATTGCCCAGTATTCTGTCATATCAGAGTAGGTTTAGAAAAATTTTGTGGGTGTACCGAGAATGTCCGACAGTAGATTGTTGGCCAGGCGGCTTGCTCCGATGCGGAAGTATTCGTTTGTGAGCCATTGTTCACCCAGCACTTCCTTGATTATGGTGTAATAGGCCACGGCTTCATCTGTGGTCGCGATTCCGCCTGCGGCTTTGAACCCGACCATCGTGCCGGTACGCTGATGGTATTCCTTGATACATTGCGCCATTACGTAGGCCGCTTCGAGTGATGCCCCGGGGTATCCTTTGCCTGTAGAGGTTTTAAGGAAGTCGGCACCTGAATACAGGGCGAGGATTGAAGCCGCTTTAATGTGGGCTGCGGTTTTCAGTGCACCGGTTTCCAGTATCACTTTCAGGCGGGCTTCGCGGCAGGTCGCTTTAAGTTCGGCAATTTCGTCGCATACTTCTTCAAAGTCCCCGTCAAAGTAGTTCCCGAGGTTGAATACGATGTCGATTTCATCGGCTCCGGCGTCGACTGCAAGGGCTGTCTCGGCCACTTTGACTTCAATGAAGGATTGTGATGAGGGGAAACATCCCGATACGCAAGCGATGTCTACATCGGAAACATCAAGGACGGTACGGACGATCTGTGCAAAATTGGGGTAGACACATATTGCTGCAACGTTTTTCAGGTCGGGGTGCTCGTTATCGAAATCGTTGACGCGCTCCACAAATTTGGCCACTGATTGCGGGGAATCGGTGGAATTGAGAGTCGTGAGGTCAATGGTGTTGAACAGGAAACGGTAGACGTCCTGTGTCTTGTTTTCTTCAAGATGGTCGGCAAGGATTTTTTCCACGGCCGCTTTCACCTGTGCATCATCCTCTGTAACGTTGCTTGCAGCAACCGTATCATGATATTTGTCGCTCATAAATTCTGTAGTATTAAGGGATTGTTACTTGCTGAGTTTGGGATTGTTGAGGTGGCGGAGCTTGTCGCGTGCCGATTTCTTGTCAAGGTTGTCGGCAAATGCTTCGGTAAGGTCGATGCCGGTCTGATTGGCAATTGCGATTGTCACCCAGAGCAGATCGGCAAGTTCATCGGCCAGATTGTCTTTTTCTCCCGGCTTGAAAGACTGGTCACCGAATCGCCGGGCCATGATGCGCGCCACTTCTCCTGTTTCTTCGGTCAGGATCGCCATATTGGTCAATGGAGAAAAATACCTTACCCCGACAGTCCTTATCCAGTTGTCGACAATGGCTTGTGCCTGCTTTATGGTAATATCTCCGTCACCGGTCATAAATATGAAATGCTTATTACGATAACAAAGGTAGTAAAATTTCCTTGAAAGAATAAAAACAGGAGAGGATGTACCTAAAATCTGTCTGATACATCCTCTCCTGTTGTATTGGAATGCCGGTATTAATACTCTTTCCAGGGTGTGATGTTTATCTCACTGATGGGCTTGGCTGTGAATGCCTGTATATAGGCTGCTGCCAGACGCGCATTGGTGAGCAACGGGATATTGTGGTCGATTGCCGAACGGCGTATGCGGTAACCGTTGGTCAGTTCCCGTTTGCTGTGATTCTTGGGGATATTGATCACAAGGTCGATAGCGTGGCTTGCGAGCAGGTCAAGGACATTTTCGCCCACTTCATCGGGCCAGCACACCGGATTGGCGGCAACACCGTTGGAGTTTAGGAACTTGGCTGTGCCTTCGGTTGCGTATAGCTTATAGCCGTTTTCCGAAAGCATCTTGCAGCAGTCAAGCATGTCGACTTTCCCGCGGACGTCACCCGATGACACAAGTACAGCTTTGTTCTTGTCCGGTACATGATGTCCTACCGAAATCATGGCGTTGAGCAGCGCCTCGTCAAAGTCGGCGCCGAGACATCCCACTTCACCTGTCGATGACATGTCCACTCCCAGTACCGGGTCGGCTTTGTGCAGGCGGGCAAAAGAGAACTGTGATGCCTTTATGCCTGTGTAGTCGATGTCGAATGTCGACGAGTCGGCTTTTTCGACCGGCTCTCCGAGCATGATGCGTGTTGCCGTGTCGATAAAGTTGCGTTTGAGTATCTTTGACACGAACGGGAAGCTGCGAGAGGCGCGCAGGTTGCATTCTATTACCTTGACATCGTTGTTCTTGGCGAGATACTGGATATTGAACGGGCCTGAAATGTTCAGTTCCTTGGCTATCTTCTTGCTTATGCGCTTGATGCGGCGTGCAGTCTCCATGTATATCTTCTGGGCGGGGAACACGAGTGTCGCGTCACCAGAGTGTACACCGGCAAATTCGATGTGCTCGGAGATGGCGTATTCGATGACCTCCCCGTTGCGTGCAACGGCATCAAATTCAATTTCTTTGGCATTCTGGAGGAATTCCGATACCACAACAGGGAATTCTTTGGAAACCTTGGCTGCCGCACTAAGGAATTCGTGCATGGACTCGTAGTCATAGCATACGTTCATCGCTGCACCTGACAGCACGTAGCTGGGACGGATGAGTACCGGGAAGCCTACTTCCTGCACAAATGCGTCGATGTCGTCAAAACTTGTGAGTTCTCGCCAGCGCGGCTGGTCTATTCCGAGTGAATCGAGCATGGCCGAGAATTTGTGCCGGTTCTCGGCGCGGTCGATTGAAATGGGCGACGTGCCGAGAATGGGAACATGGCGGCGGTAGAGTTTCATTGCCAGATTGTTGGGTATCTGTCCTCCTACCGAGACTATTACACCGCGGGGAGTCTCAAGGTCGATGATGTCCATGACACGCTCGAAACTCAGTTCGTCAAAGTACAGGCGGTCACACATGTCATAGTCGGTCGAGACTGTCTCGGGGTTGTAGTTGATCATGATCGACTTGTAGCCGAGTTGCCGGCAGGTGTTTACGGCATTGACCGAACACCAGTCAAATTCTACCGAGCTGCCTATGCGGTAGGCTCCTGAACCGAGCACTACTATGTTCTTTCCCGAGTTGTAGTCGTATGGTATCTGGTGGGCATCGGCCCCATAGGTCACGTATAGGTAGTTGGTCAGTTCGGGGTATTCCGATGCAACGGTGTTTATGCGGCACACTTTAGGCAGTATTTCAAGCCGCTTGCGGTGTTCGCGCACACGCAACAGGTCAGCCTCAAGGCTGCCTTCGGGATTCTCGACGCAGCGTGCTATCTGGAAGTCGGAGAATCCAAGGCGTTTGGCTTCGGCGAGTACCTCGGCGGGGAGTTCTTCGATGCGGTTGTACGTTTTCAGTACGGATGCATAGTCGACAATGTTTTTGAGGCGTGAAATGAACCACTTGTCAATCTTGGTGAGTTCCTCGATGCGTTCAACGGTGTATCCTTTCTCCAATGCTTGGGCAATGGCAAAGATACGCAGGTCGGTAGGATGGGTCAAAGCATGGTCGAGGTCATCAAATTTGATGTCACGGTTTCCGACGAAGCCGTGCATCCCCTGTCCTATCATGCGGAGACCTTTCTGGATAATCTCCTCGAATGACTTGCCAATCGACATGATTTCTCCTACCGATTTCATCGATGAGCCTATCTCGCGGTCAACACCGGCAAATTTGGTCAGGTCCCAGCGGGGAATTTTGACTATCATATAGTCGACCGAAGGTGCAACGTATGCTGAATTGGTGGTTCCCATTTCGCCGATCTGGTCGAGCGTGTAGCCGAGAGCCAGTTTGGCCGCCACGAATGCGAGTGGGTATCCCGATGCCTTTGATGCCAATGCCGAGCTACGGCTCAGTCGGGCATTGATTTCTATGATGCGGTAGTCGTTGGTCTCGGCGTTGAATGCATACTGGATATTGCATTCGCCCACGATGCCTATGTGGCGTACTACGCGGATGGCTATTTCCTGAAGCATCTGTATCTGCTCCTGTGTGAGCGACACGATGGGTGCGACTACGATACTTTCACCTGTGTGGATTCCCAGCGGGTCGAAGTTTTCCATCGGCACTACTGTGAAGCAGTGGTCGTTAGCGTCGCGTATGACTTCAAATTCTATTTCTTTCCAGCCTTTCAGCGATTCTTCTACGAGAATCTGTTTGGAATGGGTAAGTGCACTTTCGCAAAGGTCGTGGAATTCACGGTCGTCGGTGCATATCCCCGAGCCGAGTCCTCCGAGGGCGTATGCCGAGCGTACCATCACGGGGAATCCGATGCGGTGGGCTACCTCTACTGCGTCCTCCATGGATTCAACGGCTTGTGATACCGGAGTCTTTGCCTCGATTTCATTGAGTTTCTTGACAAAGAGGTCGCGGTCCTCGGTTATCATGATGGCTTCTACCGATGTTCCGAGCACTTTCACTCCGTAGCGTTCAAGAGTGCCGTTGAGGTAGAGCTCTGTACCGCAGTTGAGCGCGGTCTGCCCTCCAAAGGCAAGGAGAATGCCGTCGGGGCGTTCTTTCTTGATGACTTCTTCAACGAAATGGGGGGTGATGGGAAGGAAATACACCTGGTCGGCGACGCCTTCCGATGTCTGGATTGTGGCGATGTTGGGGTTGATTAGAACTGTTGATATACCTTCCTCGCGCAAGGCCTTGAGAGCCTGAGAACCGGAGTAGTCAAATTCGCCCGCTTGCCCTATTTTTAGGGCACCGGAGCCGAGCAACAATACTTTTTTAATTCCGTCGATCATATTTAGTGTATTTAATTCGTGCAAAGTTACAACGAAATGTTCAATCCTTGAAAACAATTCGTCCAAATATGCGTACGGAAAAATCGAAAAGTTACTTTACTTCGTTGCGGAGGCGGTAGTTGTTGCGGAGCAGTTCGAACGTATCGGGTGCATTCCTGAGGGCAGCCGTGTCGCGGGCAGGGTCGTAGGATGCGGCGATCTTCTCGAGTGAGACATGGGCTGATGCACCTGCCGGGACTTTCTCCGGGACGTCGGTCTCCGGGAGGTTGAAATGGCGGCATATTGCCTGTAGTGCCATTGAAGTGGCACGTATTTTGCCCTCGCGCGAGTAGCCTGCGATGTGGGGGGTTGCGATGAGTGCCCGTCTTAGCAGTCCGGAGGAGATGGCGGGTTCGTTTTCCCAGCAGTCGATAACCGCGTCTTTCACTTTTCCGTTGTCAAGGGCTTCGATTAGGGCGGCTGTGTCGGTTATCGCTCCGCGGGCGCAGTTGATTATCAGTGGTGTCCGTCCGGTCAGGTTGAGGAAGCTCAGGTCACAGAGATGCCATGTCGGATATTTCCCGTCCCGGGTCAGTGGAGTGTGGAATGTGATGATGTCTGACTCCCGGGCTATGGTCTCCATGTCAACGAAGTCCTTGCTCCCCTCATTATCGGCACGAGGAGGGTCACAGGCGAGAACATGCATGCCTGTTTGCTCTGCCCATCGGGCAACTATGCTCCCCACGTGTCCCACACCTATTATGCCTATCGTGGGCCTGCCGGTAATGCCGTGTAGTTCCATGAACCGTGCAATGGATGCGAATACGTATTGGGCTACGGCCGGTGCATTGCACCCGGGTGCGTTGGCAACGGTGATGCCGTGACTGCGGCAGTAGTCGAGGTCGATGTGGTCGGTGCCTATGGTGGCCGTGGCGATGAACCGGCATCGGGAACCGTCGAGCAGAGTGGCGTCACAGCGTGTGCGTGTGCGCGTGATCAGTGCGTCGGCATCGCGCATTGCCGAGGCTGTTATATCCTCTGCCGGCAGATACCTGACATCGGCAACCGCATCGAGCAGTCCTTGTATGAACGGGATGTTTTTCTCGATGATTATTTTTATATCCATAGCGTCCAGAGGTATAGGGTTGCGTACACCATGATTATACCGATTATGGCTATATAGCTGCGGCGGCTGTCGTAAGTGGCAAAAAAATGTCCTATCTGGAATGCTGTGCAGCAATTTAGTGTGGGGATATATATTGCCAGATTGGGGTAGTCAAGCAGTACAAACAGTGATGTGGCTATCGACAGTAGGGATATGAAGCCGTTGTAGGAGCGTGTCTGAGCGTTGTAGTTGAATATTTTAATGATATTGAGCGTACCGAAAATCATGCACAGTAGCAGGGTGAGCCCTACGGATACGGACAGCTGGAGTGTCTCGATGCTGCCGATTGCCGACAGTATGCTGCTGAATTCGGGCAGCGTGAAACCGTCGGATGAGATGATGCCGAATCCCCACAGCAACCACAACGGGGTGAACATGCCTATACCGGCGGCAAGAATGGTCCTGAATCCGAGTATGCGCATCTGGGCGCATCCGGTGAGGAATACCGGAAGGTAGAACAGGTAGGCATACTGGGTGAACGCGCCTGCCGCAAGCAGAAAGAAGATGAAAAATATGGGTTGTAGCGGATACGGACGGTTGAATGAGGCGAACAGGGTAATGGTTGCCATGCTTATGATGACGCATAGCAGCGTGCCTCCGTAGAACTGCCCGAAGAACGCTGGGAATGGCATTTGCAGAATGAAGAACATGCCGGCAAACAGTGCCGATACGCTTCGGGTGATGTTGAATCTCCGGTTCATGAACACCGTTAACAGGGCTGCTGAGATATTCATGACAATATTGACGGTAAGGGATGTAATGCCGTGTGGAATCCATTCATTGGCCGATGGCAGCCCCAGCCCGTTACACCCTGTGATGGGTATCACGTTCCCTCCGGTAAACGATACGGCAACGGCCACGATGGCGATTGTCATCATGGCGGCTGTTCCGAATCGGGAGTGCAGAAAACGTACTATGTCGGTCTCTGTCACCGGTATTGTGTCTTATCGTTTGAGATCCTGCCCTATGTCACGGCGGAAATACTTGCCGTCGAAGTCTACGAGCGATATTGATGCGTAGCTGTGAGCCAATGCCTCATCCATGTCTTTGCCGTGGGAGCTTACCGAGATCACACGTCCTCCCGAGGTTACGAGGTCTCCTGAGGGGTCAATGGCTGTCCCGGCATGGAAAAGGATGCTTTCGGTCACTTTCTCGGTCCCGGTGATCTTTTTCCCTTTGGGGTAGCTTCCGGGATACCCGCCCGAAACCATCATTACGGTAACGGCGGTGCGGCTGTCCTGTTTCAGTTCAATGTTCCCGAGATTTCCCTCGGCTGCGGCTTTCATCAGTGCCACAAGGTCACTGTCGATACGCAGCATCACGGCTTCGGTCTCAGGGTCGCCCATGCGCACGTTGTATTCGATTACCATCGGTTCGCCGCCCACGTTTATAAGCCCGAGGAAGATGAATCCGCGGTACACGATTTTGTCAGCGAGCAGTCCGTTGATGGTAGGTTCTATGATGCGTTCGCGCACTTTTTCCATGAAGGTGTCGTCGGCAAACGGTACGGGACTTACTGCTCCCATGCCGCCGGTGTTAAGTCCGGTATCGCCTTCGCCGATACGTTTGTAATCCTTTGCCACCGGCAGTATCCGGTAGCCGCCGTTACCGTCGGTGAGTACGAATACCGAGCATTCGATTCCCGACAGGAATTCTTCGATAACGACTGTTGCCGATGATGCCCCGAACATGCCCGACAGCATTTCTCGCAACGACTTGCGGGCTTCCTCCAGATCGGGTAGTATGAGTACCCCTTTCCCTGCGGCAAGACCGTCGGCTTTAAGCACGTATGGCGGTTGCAGCTCTTCAAGAAAACGGAATCCGTCCTCGATAGTGTCGGCAGTGAAACTGCGGTAACGGGCTGTGGGGATATTATTCTTCACCATGAACTGTTTGGCAAAGTCCTTGCTCCCTTCAAGTGCGGCACCGGCTTTGGATGGCCCCACTATGAGTATGTCATCGTCGGCAAAGTAATCGTAGATACCTTTGACCAAGGGGTCTTCATTGCCGACGACAATCATTCCTATGTTGTTCTCCTTGACCCATGCGCTGATGGCGGGAAAGTCTACGGGTGACAGTGCGACGTTTGTGCCGTATTGCGGTGTGCCGCCGTTTCCGGGGGCTATGTATAGCTTACCGAGCATCGGGCTTTGGCTCATTTTCCAGGCGAGTGCCGATTCGCGGCCGCCTGAGCCGAGTAGGAGTATGTCGATTTTTTCCATAAGGTGTGACTGTATGTGTCTTGAAGTTGAGTTATTCTTTATTGTCGGTTGTTTCCCCGCTGTTGTTCCCGGGGCGTTTCCACCCTCGGCGGCTTCGCATGAATGTCCCTTCGGCAGGCGGTAGGGACGGCTTTCGTCCGAGGACCGATTTCAGGGCGTTTTCGTTACGGCGCAGTGCCAGCGGGTTTTCCGGTATCCGCTGTTCCTCATCGTCGCGGTAACGGTTGTCGTCGCGGCGGCGGGGTTTGTTGGCGCGGTATTTTTCTTCAAGGAGATTGCGTGGAGCCGATGAGGGGCGTCTTGCCTCTTTCCCGCCCATGCCTTTATCGCGTGCACGGCTTTTCCATTCCTTGTCGCTCAGGCGTTTGGCGGGTTTCTTGCCTGTAGCGTCTTTGCGCCCGGACTTGTTCAGCATTCCGCCTTCACGACGGAACGACTTGTAGTCCCCGTCAAATATTTCGTATTGGCGCAACTCGCATTCTAATGCACCGTTGAGGACAGGTATTTTCTGGGATGGTGCCAGCCCTATTTGCTTGAAATGTTCGTCCTGGTAGCCGATAATCCACGCGTTATATCCTTTGAACACGTGTTTAAGTTTCGTCCCGATGGTTTCGTACAGCCCGTCCATGTCGTCGGCGCTGATGCGCTCGCCGTATGGGGGGTTGGTGACTATCATACCTTTTTCCGGGGCTTCGGTCCATTGTGACAGCGGTTTAATCTGCAAGTCGATGTACCGTGACACGCCGGCCTGTTTGATGTTTTTCTCGGCAATGGCTATTGCCTTGGGGGAGATGTCGGCCCCGTATATCTTGTGGGTAAATTCCCGCTCGTTGCTGTCGTCGTTGTACAGGCTGTCGAACAGTTCCACGTCAAAGTCGTTCCATTGCTCGAAAGCGAAGCCTTTGCGGTAAATGCCGGGATTGATGTTGGCGGCGATGAGGGCGGCTTCAATAAGGAATGTGCCCGAACCGCACATGGGGTCTACCAGGGGGCATTCCCCTTTCCAGCCGCTTTTAAGTATAATGCCGGCGGCAAGTACCTCATTGATGGGGGCTTCGGTCTGTGCCACACGGTAGCCGCGCTTGTGCAGTGATTCGCCCGATGAGTCGAGTGACAGGGTTACACGGTCGCCGGCGATGTGCACGTTTATCATCACGTCGGCATCCTGAAGACGCACGCCGGGTCGCTTGTCTGCCCCGTATTTGTCCTTGAAAAAGTCCACAATGGCATCCTTTACGCGGTAGGTGACAAATCGCGAATGGGTGAATTCGTCCGAATTGGTCACCGTGTCGATCGAGAATGTCTTTCCGAGCGACAGCACCTTGGTCCAGTCAAATTCTTTCACCATTTCGTATAGGCTGTCGGTGTCTTTTGCTATGAACTTGTAGATGGGCTTGAGTATGCGCAGTGCCGTGCGGCAGCATAGGTTGGCCTTGTACAGCAGTTCGAGGTCGCCCTCGAACGATACCATCCTTCGTCCTGTCTCTATGTTGGTTGCACCGAGGTTCTTGAGTTCTTCGGCAAGAATATCTTCCAGCCCCTGGAAGGTCTTTGCCACCATTTCAAATTGTTCCTTCATCACTGCTTGAATCTTAATATGTTGTTTGCCTTTGCTTGTACTAATTTTTCTCCTTCGGCAACATCTTCGGTCACCCAGATGTTACCGCCTATCACCGCGTTGGCTCCTACCGTGATACGGCCGAGGATTGACGTGTTGGAATATATGACCACATTGTCGCCGATGATCGGGTGGCGCGGTATCCCCTTTATGGGATTGTTCTTCTCATCGGTGTCGAAGCTCTTGGCCCCGAGGGTTACACCCTGATAGAGCTTGACATTGTTGCCTATTATGGCAGTTGCCCCGACAACGACACCTGTCCCATGGTCGATTGTGAATGATTCCCCTATTGTAGCTGCCGGATGGATGTCGATGCCTGTCTCGCTGTGTGCCTGCTCGCTTATCATGCGGGGGATGATGGGCACCCCGAGCCTGACGAGCCTATGCGCTATACGGTAGTTGGCTATCGCGCGTATTGCCGGATAGCAGTATATGACCTCTTCGGTCGATTCGGCTGCCGGGTCGCCGAGATAGGTGGCTCTGACATCGGTATAGAGCAACCGGCGCAGTTCAGGCAGCCCTGAGATGAATTCTTCGGCTTTCTCCTTTGCCCTATGCTTGACCTCCTGCAGGTCAAAGCCTTCGCAGCTGGCATTGAAACACAGCCCTGCGGTAATCTGGTTGGTAAGCACGGCAAACAATTTCTCGATGTAAAGCCCTGTATGGTAGGTGATATTGAATCGGTTTACATCCCTTTCCCCGAAAAATCCCGGAAAGATAAGGGCACGGCACAATCCGATAATCTCCTGGACGGCCTGTTGCGACGGCAGCGGCTCACCCCTCCATCGCATGTGGCATACGTTGTGCAGATTATCTTGATCGGATAGTGCCGCGACAGTTTTCCCCAGCATCTCCTCTTGTCTGTCCGTAATTCCCATTTTTTCTGTTGATTGTACAATCTTTTTGCAAAGATACAAAAAGAAACGAAAGTGAATGTGCGGATTACGGAAAGAATGATAACCTCCACCGGAATCAGTCGTTATTGTCTCCTGAGTTTCTGTATCAAATAGGGACTCCGGTATAGGCAGTAATAACAGTCAATTGTTGCATGGCTTAATCGGGCTTTTCGTCAGCAAACGGATTGTCGCTTACTCTTACAACCCCGGGATACCCCGCTCGCGCTAATTGCCTGTCGAGGCACTCGACCTGTCACGGAGTGACTGAGGGGGTCGTGGAGGGGAGCTGTAAATAGTCGGAGGCTCCCGAATGAAACAATGGAGGCTGCACCCGGCAATGAGTGCAGCCTCCATACGTGTGTTGTCGCTTTGCCCCTGAGGTTACTTCTTCACAATCTTGACCGGGCTGAGGTCGTTGACGCGCAGGAAGTAGATCCCGGCTTCAAGGTCGCTCACGTTTACGGTCATTACATTGTTTCCGTTTCCGTTGAGGGACTTGATTGTCACGCCTGCCTCATTGTACAACTCGATTGACTCTATTGCTCCGGCGGCTTTTACTGTTACCGATGCGCTTGCCGGAACAGGGTATACACTCAGGATTTCAGTCCCGTCACTTTCTATGGTTCTGACCCCGGTAATGACACCGCCGTCGGCAGGTGTGTCAACTGATACGGAGGTTGCCGATGAGATTTTTTCGTTGTTTGCCGCATATACAGCCTCCACGATGTAGGCATATTCCTTGGGGTTTTCACCGTCGTATGCGTTGATGGCGAAGTTGGTCATCGCCTTGTCCGACGGGACGGTTTGGTCGAAATCGTATGTTCCCGGAAGCTGTGCCGCAGTGGTTGTCGACCTCATCGACATCGTTGCCGGTGCTGTCAGCAGCACATGATTCTTGAGGTCTCCGTCGGTTTCCGCCTCCATGCCCAGTGACCCGGCTGCGTCATACACGTAAAGTTTGGTCACATATTCATCCGGTGTCCCGTCCTTGTCCTTGTCCATCGAAATGAGGTAATGCGATACCGGAATTGCGTCACTGTCACCGTAATCGGGCTCAGTTATGTCAAGGTGGGCCCAGTAGGCCGTGTATAGGTTGCCGTTGTCATCCTTACAGTTCTCTTTCCAGCTGTAGACTTTTGCTTCTGCTCCCGGTGCTGCGAGGTCATATTGCTTTACCGCTATTTTCTTCACGCTCTCTGCACTGTAGACAAAGGTGTCTTCGATATTGAACATTGCCGACACGTATGCCGTGAAGATGGTCGCGTCGACTTCGTTGCCGTTTACAATATCGAGTACATCCAGATCGGCGACATTGTATTTGAACAGGTAGTTGCCGTCGGCTGTCGAGTAGGTGAGGTTTTCGATTGCATTGCCGTTATCGTCCAATATTGCGCCCTCGCCTGTCTCACTGTCTATCGTGCCGAAATACTTGCTGTCTCCGGCATTGAACGTAAACGAGGCTATGGGTGTGCTGCTGTCCCTGTTGCTGTACAGCTCGAATTTGTAGCCTTGGAGCGAGTATTGGTCGTTCTCCTCGTCTTCAGCTCCCTGCCAGCTTATCGCACCGTCATATTGTTTCAGTTCCGTAGTGTCGCAGACTGCCGAAATCGAGAACTCGTCCATCTGCGGTTCGGGGGCGTTGAATTCCACTGTGACAACGTTGGAAATCTCCGACACTTCACCGTCGTAGCAGTTGAAGTTGGGTATGATCTTGTAGCTGTAGGTCATCGGGTATATCTGTCCGTCGGCAACGGCAAACCGGGCGTTCTCATGCACGAACTCGCATGTTGCATCCGTTGTCATGCCGGCTGTCAGCCAGTCGCTTGTGACGGTTTCCCCGGCTGCGTTGACATAGCTTGTCTGATATTTCACAAGATAGTTGTCGGGAGTCTCGGTCCATGTCGTGGGGGCTTCCCAGGTCACGGTGATGTTTGAGGTGTACCCGGTCTCGGCTGCCACTGCTGCCGCCGGGGTTACCACCGGATCATCTCCGTATGAATTGTAGTTGATCAGGTATTTTGCAAGTCCGTTATTGGGTACGTAGGTGTATAGGGCGAGAGTGTTCGGGTCTATTACATCAAATTCGCACCATGCGTTCACACTGAGATAGGATGTCGAAAGATAATCGGATGTGACGGGTGTCGCTGTGGAACCGTATGCATCTATGCCGCTTGCAAGGGTTGTCCCTGTGGTACGGTCTATGATAGTGATTTTCCCGTTTTGGTTTAGACCGGAATTGGCAGTTGCCTGATGTACAATTATTTCATGTCCGCCTATGTATTCAATATCTGCAGAGTTCCATGCATACCATGTGTTTTCCACATATTCGAACCCGTCAACTGCGCTTCCGTTCAACGTACACAGGAATGTCCCGTTACGGCCTATCATCATGTATTTGCCGTCGGTATAGGGGAAGAAACTGCTTTCCTTTGCCATATCCTCGTTATGAGAGCCCCCGAAACTTCCGCTGAAGTCACTGTCGGATAATGGTGTGGTGTATGTATCCTGTTGAGTTGCCACCCCATCTTTGATAGTTATTTTGACAACATCACGTCCATTGGTCAGCCATAGCGCCCCCTCTCCGGTATAACAGTTGCCTGATGCGCGAATAACCCTTGTGATGCCTGAACTGTTTGTCGTTGTCGTACCGCTGGAATTGCTGCCGGATAAGACTTTTGTATAAACGCTGGACAAGTCGATGTCCTTGGCGTTGTCGATTGAAACAACTTCTCCGGGACCTGAGCTTTTTGCAAGTACGGTAACTTGTTGTAGACGGGCGTTATAGTCGGTATTGGAAGCAGTTTTGGCACTGCTGGCGAAAATGACGTTTCCGTGGTCATCGGTACATATTCCGAGACCGTTGCCTCCCGCTGCTCCGTATTGGAAAGAGCCTTCGGTGTTATCGGCTGCATTCCAGTAACTTATTCTCTTGCCTCCCACCATGATCAGATAGACGACATCGTTGGATACTGCAATCTGTCGGGGGTATATCTTATTTGTGGAAGAACCTCCATACCAGTTGGCTGTTGAGTGTGTGGCGACCGGAGTCGTAGACATGGATACACCTGAATTCATTGTATAGCCTTCAGCGTTGAGGAATGCCTTGGGGTAGGAGATCTCGTTGGCCTTGACGGTTACGACAGTCGATTTAAGGCTCTCGCTTGCCGCCTGGTAGCCGTCACACTCATAGTCGAGAGTGTATTCCCCCGGCTCGAGGTCGTAGAACACGTATGCTCCGTTGTATTCGTCATCGGTGACGTATGTGTCGATAAGCACGCCGTCTTTGTAAAGTTTTACAGTACAGTTGTTCAGCGGCCTGTAGACGTCATCTGAGTTTTGGTTGGGAATGTAGTAGGTGTGGGTGAATGTCTGGTTGCGGTCGCGGACTATGCCGTAGATATAGCCGGTCTTCTCTTTCTCCCAGCCGAAATAGTCGGCGATGGCGTGGGCGTAGGCAATACCTTCGATGGCGCACACGTCCTTGTTCATGTGGCGGTTCACCGACGGATAGTAGGTGTGCATGTATCCTTCCGACAATACTCCCACCGCTCCATGTTTCAAAACTCCGTAATAACCATAGTATCTGATGTTGCTGTGGGTATTTACAACTCCATTACCTCTGTTGGAGGTCAGGGTACTACCGCTCACATTATTCAGTTGGTCAAAGTAGGCACGCAGATTAACGTCTCCACGCACGTTGTGCCCGGTCTTTAACGGTGTATATCCGGAGACATATTGGTTTTCCCACTCGTTGGTATATGGCTCATGTTCTATGGTCGCCAGATGGGAGTAGACCAGTTTCCCGAACTCGTAGCTGCTGCCTGCTCCGTTAAGCCCTGTCCCGGCATAGTCCCAGTTCTTGCCGTATGAGGTGTCGGTGAATGCCGTGGAACGGTAGTCCTCTCCTCGGTAAATCACAAGCGGATAGTTCTCGTTGCCACCTATAGAGCCGTCGGCTGACGCGTTTGAGTGTACCGAGATGAATATGTCGGGTGAGAATTTCTCCACCTCGACTGCAATGTCAGTGCTGAGACCGCGGTCGGTTGCGCTTCCGTTTGTGATACGTGACATTACGATGTGCTGGTCCTTGCTTGAATCATACAAGGCGTTTCCCTCGTTGGCAGGCACACCGTAATCGAGCAGCTTGTGGTACATCGCCAGACACTTCCACAGGTTGGTGTTTGACTCGAAGAAAGCGGTTGTGTCCTCTGCCGTGGTGGAGGTGGTAACGTTAGCTCCGCGTTTTACGGTTCCCATGGGGCGGCAGTTGGAGTTGAATCCGCCGTGCCCCGGATTGATGTAGATTTTTACGTCTTGCGGAGATTTCTGCACGACTGCCGCATTGAGATTGGTTGCTGTTGCCATACATGCCACAGCAAGTAATGTTAAGGTCTTTTTGAACATGATATTATTTTGTAATCGCGATTATTGCAAAGGGTTTGAAAGGCCGGTTAAAGCCTAATTTTCAAAAAACTTTGCAAAGATACAAAAATTTTTGCATCATTCGCCTGCGATCCTGTCACTCCCCCAAGTAATCCCTCCAAAAATCCCTGATTAACCGATGAACCCGCCCCGGCTGTACCTCAATCCGGCGGGAAAAGCTGCCCGATAATGTAGGGCATGTTCAGGTTATGAAGGTCGAGGCTTTTTTGTCGGCTAAGTTCTGCATAAAGGGTCATATTCGGTCGTATAAATCGTCTCCGGCGGTTGCCGTCAATTATGGCGGATACTTCGTAGTGCCCTTTGGAATTTACGGAAATGCTGATGTCGCTGAATGTTCTTCCGTACTTGTCGGAGAATTGTTCATCCGGTGTCCTTTGCTCGCATGAATAGCCGAAATTGGCAAGGGTGTCGTTTAGGTGTGTTTGGATTATGCTCCGCCAGGGTTGGTTGATAGAGCACTCGTCAGCGTGCCGGTCGAAATGTTTTATTGCATCGGCGACTTTATTGATTGTTGCATTGGCATTTCTTATGTCGTTCTGCCGGGCAAAGTCCAGTAGATCCGACTTGGAGATTCCGGACGTCTTGCCGCAGATGCTCAGTCTGCGTTCGGCATTAGGTCCGGTGGCGTTTGTGTTGAACGTGAATGTCATGTCGTATGCCGGAGACAGGCGCCATCTGCCTTTTTTTTCAAGCAGAAACGCAAAGTTCTTGGTATGGTCATCGGTATTGTTGGCCATGACATTAAAGACCATACGGCAAAAAATCTGTTCTATTCCCGATTCGGGAATAGATAATTCCCGGCATGTTGCCACAAGGTCTTCATAGCTCCGTGCCTCAGGGTTGATAGCAGCAAGTGTCTGCATGTGGATTTTCTCCCCCATCCTTCTGTCGAATCGTTTCGTGAGGAAATGGTTGATCCCTTCAACCGGAAATAAGCGGCATTCTTCCATTTCAATGCCGGCGTGCTTTGCCATGTTGTGGAATGCGGTTTCGATTTCGGCGATAGGAATGGAACTGTTACCGAATTTCAGGATATAGTATTCGAAGCCTTTTAGTCTGTCGGTCTGTCCTGAACGTATTTCTCCTGTCTCACTGTTGATGGCAATGATGGCTTTCATCTGGCGTCCTCCTGCCGATGTGCCTACTGCGAGTAGTGCTTGCAGTGTCAGTTCTTCATTGGTGTTTAGTGTGATATTTCCCCTGTCTTCCAGTATTTTAAGGGATATGTCGTAGAGCGATTTTATGTCTATTTTCCGTATATGGGTAAGGTCTGATGCGCATGGCTCGTATTCCAATGCGCCCATGCCTCTTGTGCCGATAAACATTAGTTTATAGAGAGGGGTGACCTTGTTACGGGGTATTTTGTTGTTTTTGATCCATTTGTCGAAAAGTGTGTTTCCCCATGAGTCGGGAAGAGAGTCGGCGATAAATGGGGGGAGGTTCTGGTAGATAGGTCTGTCGTCGCTATATATGGGAAACAGACTGTTGCGGTTTGCTGCCGGCGACAGCAATGGGGAAATGTCAGGGATTGTGCTGATTGTCTCGGGATTGTACATGAAATATGCGCGCCTTGTATCTGATTCCCATACGAGACGGCCTATTTCCTTGCCCCACAGATTAACTCTCAGATATTTCATTTCGTGGAATGTCTTACACGTTGTGCTTTCTTCTCATTGCTGTCGTACAGATAAGGTGATTCCGGAAGTTCAGGCAACAGGGTGTCCCAATTTTTCTCCAGTCCTATCGCTCTCAGCAGTCTTAGCAATGTGCTGAATGAGATGTCGGTCATATTTCCCGATTCGAATTTGTATAGCGTGGTCATGCCTATCGACGCGGTTTCAGAAATATCTTTGCGGGTCATCCGCAAACGCATGCGGTAGTCACGGAATCGTAATCCAAGATTACGTATTACATCGGCTGTTGCCATTGATTTGTCTGTTAGTATCATAATGGTGATAATTATGCCTGATATTAGTTTGTAATATTCCGTAAAATGATATTTACAAAATTATGGATAATTTTTGGATCAGGCAAATTAATCCGTTATAATGTTCTGTTGGTGTAGGCATGTCCATTTTTCTTGATTGGAACTGTAGCCCCGGCTGTACCTACTCTCCACCCCGGGATGCCCCGCCCGCGTTAACCGGGCGTCGAACTGGGGAAACTGCTCCTCCTGCGAGGGGGAGCTGTCGCCTTTGGCGACTGAGGGGGTTATTATTAGGTATCGAGTTTCCCGACAATTGCTCCCTTTCTGCAGGGTTGCGTGTCGAGTCTCTCGACCTCCCGACTTACTCATAGACGAGTTTCATGTTGTCAATCCAGAAAGTAAGCCCGAGCGTGCCGATATATGCCGTGCCGCTACCCGATGAGGCCATGACCAGCAGATGGGTCGGGGTGGCGTCGGCGTCATCCCATCCTACCTCTTTTACCGGCACCATCTTGCCCTTGCTGTTGCGGGCATAATAGTTTTTCTCCTCGGGAATCAGCCCCATAAAAGGTTTGTATCCGGGGTTTTTGGTGATATTCCCGTACATTACGGTTATGTCATGGTTGTTGACCCAGCCACCGGTAGATGTGCCGAACCGCTCGCGACCGGTACCCACACGTTTGGCATACAGGTTCCCGTCCTCGTCTTCCCATCGGCGTTGCAGCAGGATAAACACTTCGGCGGTATCATGGCCCTTATAGGTCTTTTTGCTCCCGAATCCGCTACTGTAAAGGCGTTCGTCGGAGTCGGGAATGACTAATCTGTAGTCCAGCCGCAAAGCCTTGGGGCGTCGCGAAAACGGGACTCCCATCTCCATCTTGCTGTATGGGTTGCTTGTGCTCCTGATGGGTTCGAGCATCTCGCCGAGAAATACCGTGCCGGTAACCAGCACCTCAATGTTCACCATCCCTAAAGCCTTGCATTTCTCCAGTATGGTCGACAGCTTGCAGCAGCGGTTTCCTGCCGAGCGTTCATCGGGGAATACTGCATTGCTTGTCTTGATTATCCCCATCACGTTGGCCATCACGTTGGAGGTTTCCCACGGTGAGCCGCCCCGTTTGCGATAAGGCTCACTGCCGTTTATCGTCTCGTTGGGGGCAATCTCATACACCTGCTTGGTGTTGCCTCCCAATATGCGGGATTCCTTTATGTTGCGGGTGACCCATTGTTCAAAGTCTCCGTATTTTATGGCTTCAACCGTTTCCGCCGATATTTCTGCCAATGACAGTAATGGCACGATGCATGACACGAAAAATCTCCTCATATCGGTACAATTAACATTTGGTGGGACAAAATTACAAAATATTCACGGCCGTTATTCTGAAAATATAGTCCGTAAATACGCAATTGTTTAACGTTTTTTCTTGTCAGGCGGTTCAGCCGTTTATCCTCTCCCGGTATTGTCAGATGGTGATCCTGCGGGTAATGGAGCCGGCTTTCAGGATATATATGCCACGGTTGGCAAGACGCAGCCGGTAGCTGCCGGCGGGTATGTTCTCTTGCGATACAAGTTGCCCTAAGATAGAGAAAATCTTTACATTGACAGGCTGCGGTGTGGAGATATACACGTATCCGTCGCGGGTTGTGATCTCGATGGTCTCGCTATCGGTGCGCTCCTTGGATGAGCCGTCTTGTTGCACTGATGCCGTGCGGTGCTCCTCCCACGACGGGGACGCTGCCACGGCAGGCAACAATGCCACGGCAACACTGACAGCCAGTATGAAACCTCTCAATCCCACAATTATTTGCAATCGATGCCGTAAAATTACTAAAAAATCATACTTCCGCCAAAAATTACGTGGTGACGCCAACTTTTCGTCATGCAGGGTGGTTATATTCCCAAGATGTTACCATAATCGGTTTTTTAATGTAATCTGAAAAACTTATGCGACCAAGGTATGTTTTAACGGCTCTGATTCTGACAATGGCAACCGCGCTGTCGGCCCGGACGGTGACGCTTGACTCCTGTCGTGCAATGGCCCTCGATGCCAATCGACGGCTGCTCATAGGAAAAGAACGCATCAAGGCTGCCGGTTACCGGCACAAGGAAGCGGCTGCCGCCTATCTGCCGGCGATTGACTTTGCCGGTGGATATACGTACAACCAGAAGAATATATCGGTTTTCGACAGTGACCGGCTACTGCCTACCAAGACGTTCAATGCCGGAACGGGGGAATATGTGTACAACCTTGTCAGGAATCCTGAGACTGGAGAGCCGGTCAGGACCGGTGACGGGCAATACATTCCCGAAACCGTGGCGCTTATACCCAAGGAAGCTATGACCTATGATGTGCATAATGTGTTTTTCGGTGCGGTGACACTCACACAGCCCGTCTACACGGGAGGCAGGATAATGGCGATGAACCGTATCGCCCGGTATGCCGGGCAGCTTGCCCGGGCTCTTCATGACAGTGAGGTCGGGGAGGTCATATATGCAGTCGACGGGGCATATTGGCAAGTCGTTTCCCTGAAAGCCCGTCAACGGCTCGCCGGAGGTTATGTGGCTCTGCTCGATTCGCTCTGTCGCAATGTCAGGGCAATGGTAGCTGCCGGTGTGGCGACACACAGTGACCTGCTCAGTGTGGAGGTGAGGCTGAATCAGGCACAGGTCGACAAGACAAAGGTTGATAACGGACTCACGCTATCACGGATGGAGCTTGCCCGGGTGTGCGGGCTTCCGGTGGATACGGTTCTGGTGACGGACGACGAGGAACGGACCGGAGAAACCGCCTATTGTCTTACTCCGACTGTCTCAATCCCTGACATGGAAAGTGTGTATTCCCGTCGGCAGGATGTCAGGGCTCTTGAATTGCAGGTGAAGATATATCAGCAGGAACAGCGGGTGGCAATGTCATCGATGTTGCCCAATATTGCGCTTACCGGAAGCTACGCATTCAGTAATCCGAACATGTATGACGGGTTCAGCAGGCGTTTTGACGGGGCATTTTCGGTAGGTGCAGTGATTACGGTTCCCCTCTGGCACTGGGGCGGAAACTATAACAAATACCGTGCGGCCAAGACTGAGACCGTTATCCGGAGGCTTGAACTTGATGATGCCAAGGAAAAGATTGAACTTCAGGTGAATCAGGCGGCATTCAGGACTCGGGAAGCGATGCTCGCCTATCACACGTCGCTTGTGAATCTTGACAAGGCTGTCGAGAATCTGCGTACGGCCCAATTGGGGTTCAGAGAGGGGACATTGACAACCGATAATGTGATGGAGGCTCAGACGGCATGGCTCAAAGCCGGTTCCGAGAAAATTGATGCCGAAATTGACATGCGGCTGTGCAGCGTATATCTGCAAAAGTCGCTCGGCACTCTCAACTATCGGACAACACGTTAAAATTTTTATATCATGACTGGTGAATCTCACAACAACGTTGTAAAAAAGGAGGAACGCACTCTGCTCATGGCGTTAGGGGCAGTGGTAGTGCTGACGGCTATACTTGCTGTGGCAGGTTTCCTGTTCCTGTCCCCGCCTGATGAGATAATCGAGGGTGAAGCCGATGCCACATCGGTCAGGATCTCAGGCAAGCTGCCCGGTCGGGTCGAAAGATTTTATGTAAGGGAGGGCGACCGCGTAAAGACCGGTGACACGCTTGTGCATATCCATTCATCCATTGTTGAGGCTAAGTTGCTGCAGGCCGAGGCAATGCAGACGGCCGCCGATGCCCAGAACCGTAAGGTCGATGCCGGGACGAGAGTGCAGGTGATACAGAGTGCCTATGAACTGTGGCAGCAGGCGATTGCGGCAAAGGAGATTGCCCGCAAAACCTACGACCGTATGGAGTCATTGTTTGCCCAAAGTGTAGTGTCGGCACAGAAACGGGATGAGGCTTTAGCTGCGTTCCAGGCTGCCGATGCCTCGGAAAAGGCTGCCCACAGCCAATATCAGTTGGCTCGTGAAGGGGCACAGAAAGAGGATCGGACGAGTGCGGAGGCAATGGCAACGGCTGCCCGTGGAGGAGTATTGGAGGTGCAGTCGGTTCTTGATGACAGCTATCTGACCGCCCCGTGTGACGGTGAAATAGATGTTATATATCCGCAAGAGGGGGAACTGGTTGCCATGGGTACGCCGATAATGAACCTGTTGCGGCTTGAAGACAAGTGGATAACGTTCAATGTACGGGAGGAGTTACTCAAGGATTTCTCTATGGGCAAAGACATCAGGGTAACGGTACCGGCACTTGGAGGAGTGGAAACGGATGCCAGGATATACTACATCCGTGACATGGGTAATTATGCCGTGTGGCGTGCCACCAAGGCGACCGGCGAGTGGGACAGCCGTACATTCAAGGTAAAGGCGCGACCTGTGGATTCTATTGCCGGGTTGCGCCCGGGGATGACTGTATTGTATCATCAGCCGACCCGTTGAAATGGTTTGAAATGGGAACTGTAGGATTCTGGAATACGGTGAAACGCGGCATCAGGCAATTGGCCTGCCGTCGCATCTATGTTGTAGCGATGGTTATTGTGCCGGTCGGGTCGGCATTGTTCTTTCTCGATCTGCTCGATGAGGGGCTGCCGCTGGGAGTCCCGGTGGCTGTTGTCGATCTTGATGATTCGCCGATGTCACGTGACGTCATCCGTTCCCTTGATGCGATGGATGTCGTGGATATAGGCGTGGAAGCCGCCAGTTATACCGAGGCTTACGACCTGACGCGTCGGGGGGAGATATTCGGGTTCTTTATGATTCCCGATGATTTCGGAAAGGAGGCGGTGTCGGGACGCAAGCCCACTATTTCCTATTATTGCAATATGGCCGGATATATTCCGGGCACGCTGTCGTTCAAGGGGTTCAAGACCGTTGCCGTCTCCACTTCGGGAAAGATGGTAGAGACCGTGCTGGTCAGTACCGGGATGGATGAGTCCGGAGCCGATGCCGTGTTGCAGCCGGTAGTGATACAGGAGCATCTGATCGGGAATCCGTGGAGCAATTATGCCATATATCTCGGCAATTCGTTCATTCCCGGAGTTGTCGCGCTTATGACAATGCTTGTTGCCGCCTACTCGATAGGTGATGAGATCAAGTGCGGTTCGTCACGGCAATGGCTTGAGACGGCCCGTGGCTCGATTGCAGTGGCTGTGGCGGGGAAATTGTTTCCACAGGCGGTTGTCTTTTCTGTAATCGGGATATTTTGCCAGTCATTGCTTTACGGCTATATGCACTTTCCTCTGAATGGCAGCCCGTTGCTTGTCGTTACAGCCATGGTGCTGTTGGTTGTTGCGTCACAGGCGTTTGCGCTGATATTCTGCTGTATCATCCCTAATCTGCGGTTGTCCCTGAGTATTGTGTCTCTCCTTGGTATCCTTTCGTTTTCGATAACCGGATTCTCTTTTCCGGTACAGAATATGTACGGAGCCGTGGGAATTTTCAGCTATATCATTCCGTTGCGCTATTATTTCCTGATATATGTCGATCAGGCACTCAACGGAATCCCGCTATATTACTCGCGATGGTATTTCGCGGCATTACTCACGTTTCCCGTTGTAGCCATGTCGCTGCTATGGAATCTTAAACGGGCGTGTATCCGTTCCGTATATGTCCCGTAATATTGTCTGCCAATGAAACCGTGTGATAGCATAAAACAGCGATTTGTAGAACTGTATGCCGTGTGGCGCAGAGAGTTCCGCATTGTGTTGGGCGATGTAGGGGTAATGGTGTTCTTTTTCGGCTTGCCCGTGCTGTACCCTGTTGTCTATACCCTTATCTATAATCCCGAAGTTGCCCGTGACATTCCGGTTGCCGTCGTAGACAACTGCCGTACTGCCGGAAGCCGTGAGTTTGTTCGCATGGCCGATGCAGCCGAGGCCATCTCTATCACAGGGTATGCAGCCGACCTGAATGAAGCCCGCCGGTGGATGAACGAAAAGGCTTGTTACGGCATAATGGTTATCCCCGAGGAATATTCCCGGAAAATCGGTCGCGGGGAACAGGCGGTTATTCCGTTCTATGTCGAGATGAGCCTGTTGTTGCGATATAGGGCATTCCTTACTGCACTGACTGATCTGTCGATTGCCGCAGGTGTGCAGATAAGGCAACTTGAAGGCCTGCCGTCGGTTTCACCTGTGGGTAATGCTGCCATCTTCCTTGGCGATCCCACACAGGGATTTGCATCGTTTGTCATTCCCGGTATTCTGGTACTCATCCTGCAACAGAGCCTCATTCTCGGTATCACCATGCTCGGTGGAGGCGTTGCCGAACGCCGTCGTCTCTATGGCGGCAGGGATCCTCTGGCGGTAAAAGCTCCCGCTGCGATAACCGTCATGGGTAAATCCTTGTGCTACTTTACTTTGTATATTCCGCTGATAATCTATATCCTTGTATTCATTCCGCGGATGTTCTCCCTGCCTCATTACGGTAGTGTGACTGATGTGCTGCTGTTTATTGTGCCGCTGGTTTTTGCGTCGATATTTATGGGGATGGCATTGCAGCGGTTTGTCAGGGAGCGGGAATCGTCGATGATAATGTTTGTGTTCACGTCGGTGATATTTCTGTTCCTCTCGGGACTTACATGGCCGCGGTATGCCATGAGTCCCCTGTGGCTATGGGTGGGCGATGCCATTCCGTCGACTTGGGGTATTGAAGGTTTTGTACGTATCAATTCCAATGGCGCGGCTCTCAGGCAGTCAGTGCAGCCTTATCTCGCTCTTTGGTTTCTTGCGATAGCCTACTTCATCCTGGCGACGGCAAGTAAATGGATGGAGGAAAACCGGAAAATGAAATAAAAGCGGAGACAAAAGCGTTAATCAGATGTCACGTTTACGGAAAATCAGTTATGGGAAAAATGTTTTCTACCGGCAAAATCGACTGGGTGTGGGTTGACCTTGATGATACGATATGGGATTTCAGTGCAAATTCCTTGGATGCACTGGGTCAGGTGTACGAGTCGGAGCATTTGGTGGAGTTTTTTCCTACAGTGGATGAGTGGCGTGAACGGTATCTTGAGTGTAACCACAGTCTGTGGCCGCTGTACAATGTGGGTAAGATAACCAAGGAGTTTCTGATGACCGAACGTTTCCGGCGTGTTCTCGTGGAAGCCGGATGCGCTGAGGAGAGAGCCGTTGCCATGTCGGCAGTGCTTGACCGTGAATATCTTGATCGTCTCGGCAGGCTGAAACGGCTTGTGCCGGGAGCTTTGGAACTGTTACGCCACCTGCGTCGTAACGGCTATAACATAGGGGTTATCAGTAACGGTTTTTACGAGGTTCAGCATCGCAAGATGAGTTCATCGGGTATCGGGGGGATGATGGATGCTGTGGTGTTGAGTGACGATATAGGAGTGAACAAGCCCGATCGCCGTATATTTGATTATGCCGTGAACAAGGTGTCGGGAAGTGCCGGCCGATCACTGATTATCGGAGACAATCCCGATACTGATATTGCCGGTGGGCTTGGTGCGGGATGGCATGCTGTCTATTTCAACCGTGACGGGATGTGTCGGCAACCTGTACCGGAGGGGTGTGTGGAAATACAATCGCTGTTTGCCGCAATTGATCTGCTTTAGCACTGATAACCAAAGGAATGAATGGCGTCGTTTAGGGGGATGTGACCAACGGTATTGAGAAAACCGGTGAAGAAATTCGGCTAAAAACGTTGGTTTAAAAAGCAATTAATTATGCCACAAAAATAGTAATTAAAATTAATTAATAGCCATATCTTCATGCCAAAAATCAAAATTTGGCAAAAAACGTCTTTTCTTTATCTGTAATTACAAGGGACTGTCATCCATTGGATTGGCGGTTTTTCCTCGTGTATATGTGCTTGTAAATTAGATGACTGATATATCGTGAACGATGTTTTTCTGTTTTAAACCAACGTTTTTTGAGATACACATTTCAAGCAAAACCCTTAAAACAGATATATATGAAATTTTTTGTCTCTATTTTGTGTGCAATACTTGTCGTGTTGCCATCAGTCGCTAAAGATAATACCGAGGTGACATTTGATTACCAGATAGAGGGTGTCGGCACCGGAAGCCAGGGAACGGATCTTGTTCAGGTGTGGGTGATGTGCAAAAAACCAAATATCACGGATGTGCAGATTGGACGGTGTGCAGTGAAAGGTATTCTTTTTAAAGGCTTTTCAAGTAAAGAATTCCGTCAGCAGAGAAAACCGTTGGCAGGAAGCGCGAATGTTGAACAGCAGCACGCTGATTTCTTTAACGAGTTTTTCAAGGATGATGGCGCATTCTCCAATTATGTGCAGGTGATAAGCAATACGCGGAAAGTAGTTAAACTTGAAAAAAAACAATATAAGGTAGGGGCTACCGTGACTGTGTTGAAAGAGCAGCTGCGTAAGGATCTGGAAGCGGCAGGAATATTGAAAAACATTAACGACGGTTTCTGATGAAAAAATTTTTGGTTGCATTATTTGTCCTGGCAGTAAATATATGTGCCGGTGCCCAGTCCGATGACGGCTTTGACTACGTGTTTCTAAATAACGGAAATGTAGTTAAGGGTGTTATCGAGAGTGAAACGGACAACAAGAGTGTTTCGATTCGTTCGGTAAACGGCGAGCTGTACGTCTATAACGCGATAGAGGTGAGGAAGGTGGTGAAAGGAAAATCCCCCAAATTGCCGAAGGCCAACAGTACCGCTGCGTATGTGGATCATGAAACGAAGGAATCCGGATTCTGGATTGCCACCGAATTGCAGGGCGGGTATTCCTTGCGGTTCAATAAGGATAATGTGGGATTTGGCGAACTTGATGTCACGCTCGGGTACCGGTTCAATGAGTATGTCAAAATAGGTGTCGGACTCGGCTCGCGCTATTATTTGGACAATGAGGATGTGAGGAGTTCAAGCATAGAATGGTCATTCCCCATATATGCCAATGTGAGGGGTAATTTCATACCGTCGTTGTATCGTACTGTCGTCCCGTATTATTCCATGGAGCTTGGTGGAGCTATTCGTGACGGCTTCATGTTCCGCCCTACAGTCGGAATAAGGATCGGACATCCGCGCCGGGCATTTTTTGTGGGTGTGTCCTATATGTTGCAGTCCATGAAATGCCATGAAATAATAGATGACAGGATTATGGAAGACCGTAAGGGAATCTCATTTATAACCTTGCGTATAGGATATGAATTCTAATTCTAAATAACGGAAAGCAATGAAAAGGAATTTGGTTACAGTTGTGGTTGTTGCGGTATTATTGACCGTAACATCATGCGGAAGCAAAAAGACAACGATAAATGAAACTGCTTCTTACGTTACATTTGATACGCAATGTCTTGGCATCGGCTATGACGGCACACAGACCCTGCGCGTATGGGGAAAGGGCGCCAATAAGGCCGAGGCTATTGAGGCGGCAAAGAAAAAAGCTCTTAATGATGTGATATTTACCGGGGTAAATGCCGGAAATTCCGAATGTTCAAGACGGCCGCTCATCTATGAGGTCAATGCCAAAGAAAAATACAGTTACTATTTCAACCCGTTTTTCTCGAAAGGCGGGGAATATAGCAGGTATGTGGTCTACGATGACAATAACCGGTCTCATTACAGTGAGGCAAAAGGTGCCGACCGGCAGAGTATAGGCATTGTCGTTACAGTGAAATGCGATGAATTGAGGCAGCGTCTTATCGATGATAATATTATAAAACCATAAAATCTGAAAAAATGAAAAAGATAATCTTGCTAATTCCCCTATTGATGTTCTTGCCCGAATATGTGGAGGCACAGGCAAAGAAGCCCACCCTGATGGTGTTCCCTGCCGATGTGTGGATGAATCAGCACGGATATGTCCAGGCTGTGGAGACCCAGGGCCGTACACGGCAGATACCTGATTATGAAAAGGCATTCCAGAATGATCGTGCAGTGAACAATGTGGTGGCAAAGATCGGTGAGATGATGACCGAACGGGGAATGAACCTTGAATCGGTAGCAGAGACTTTGCGGCAGCTGGAGCAGACGGCTCTTGAGGACGAATTCCTTGTGTCAAATGAGTCCGGAGCTTCTCTTGCGGAAAATACTTATGATAAATTGCTCAATACTGTCAAGTCAGACATACGCATATATGTTGACTGGAATATCAATACGGTGGGACCAAGGCGTTCGGTGACATATACCTTGACCGGCAGGGATGCCTATACCGGCAAGCAGGTGGCTAATGCAAGCGGCACAGGTGCGGCATCATACGCAGCCGAAGAGGCGGTATTGCTTGAGGAGGCGGTACTTGAACACATGGATCAGTTTGTGTCACAATTGCAGATGCACTTTGATGACCTGCTTGCCAATGGACGTGAAGTGAGTGTGTCGGTACGTGTGTTTGACAACGGTTCGGGGCTAAGTCTTGAGGAAGAGTATGACGGTTATGAGCTGTCGGAAATCATAGAGAACTGGATGCATGAGAATACTGTCAACCACCGATTCTCAACGAAAACGACAACATCCAACCGTATTGATTTCAATCAGGTCAGGATACCGTTGTATGATGAACGCGGAAGGGCAATGGATGCAAAGAGATTCGTCTCGGGGCTGAGAAAATATCTGAGAGCGGAACCGTACAAGATTGTATCTAAGGACAGTTCACGTGGTCTCGGTTTCGGTATTCTTGTTTTAGGTGAAAAATAAACAAATGGTTATGAAAAAGGTTCTGTTATTGATATTAAGCCTGTGTGCAGTCAGTGTCCATGCCGGAGACTGTGACATCACATTGTCGGCTGTGGCATTGAATCAGGGGGATAAAGTGCCTGAAAGCATAAAAGAAAAAGTTAAAACACGGTTGATGCAGGCTGCCAATGCTTCCGGAGTGACAGCAATCGACGGTTACGACAGGTTTTTCATCGGTGCAAGATTTGACAACGCATTGTACGATGTTATCCCCGGTCCGCCGATTAAGACTGCGGTAAAGTCTAATCTTACGGTTTACATCGGTGATAATTTCGATAAGAAAGTCGTTGCCTCGACATCCTTTGATGTGAACGGTGTCGGTACAACCGAAGAACGTGCCTATATAAATGCAATGAGTTCGTTGAATAAGAGAAACCGTGCTTTCGCCTCTTTCATATCTGACGGTGTGGACAAGATCATAGAGTACTATGACCGGAATTATACCAGTATCCTGAATAAGGCAAAAGAGGCAATGACGATGAGGGACTATAGGGAGGCCCTGTATTATTCAACCTCGATACCTGCCTGTTGCAAAGGGTATTCCGAAGCCTCGGAACTTACATTGGCAATATACCGGCAGCATATTGATTATGAGGGCTCTGTGCTTATAGGGAAGGCGAAGGCTGCTTGGGGTACTGATCCTGATTCTTACGGAGCAGAGACGGCTCTCGGTTATATTGCGGAAATCGATCCGGAATCCAAGTATTACAAGGAGGGCGAGGCTCTTGCCAAAGAAATCTCGTCAAAGGTAAAGGCCGACTGGGAGTATGAAAATCATAAGAAATATGAGGATCTGCTGGAGTTGGAGAAAGAAAACATCAAAACCGAACGGCAACGCATAGCTGCCGCTAAGGAGGTGGGTGTTGCATGGGGACAGAATCAGAAAGCCCCGCAATACAATTACAATTGGGTAAAGTAAGATACTAAATGAAAAATAAATAAAAACGTAAATTTTAAGATGATGAAAAAACAGTTGATTTTAGCACTGGCCTGTCTGTGTGTACTCCCGATGGGCGCAGCTGAGAATCTGGACTCGGTCCCGAATTATCGCCGTAGTTCTTTGTACACATTCCTTGTGCGTTCCGATGCACAGGATGCCAAGCTGGAACAGGAAGTTGAGAACACCAATGAATTTACTGCTCTTGCAAGTTCAATGGTAAAGAAAGATCAGGACACGACCGCAACTGCCGGAATGTCAAAGGCTAAAATTGCACAGAAGTCGTTCCTTGAAGTGGAGATACCGACACAGTTCAATGACCATAACCTTAGTGTGCGTGTCCTTGACTTTGATAACTATTCTGTTACAGATGAGGAGGTAAAAACGGCAAATGAATCGCAGGGAACAAAGAAAAAGAAGGGATTCGGAAAATTTGCCAAAGGTCTCGGTAGCGCGGCATTGGGAAGCAACTCTGCAATTATCCAGACCGACACGGTTGAAAATAAATTGGCTGCTGTGTTGTTGAAATTCTTCGAAGAACAGAAAACCGCCCCCATGCTTGTGGGAAAGTGGTATAACTATACCGACAGCAGCAAATATAATATGGAACTGATTTTTGAGAGAGGAATGCAGGACGCTTCGGAACAGGCCAAGGCCGAAGCCCTTGCCAGTGAGCGTGGACTTGCTGCGGTAAGGGATGCCGGAGTGGAGCTGATAGGCAATACTTTCGTTATTGGGGTTAATCTGCGCTATCGCAGCAACAAGGCGGTTATCGCTGAAGCCCAGAAAATGGCCGATGCGGTTGGCGGGCAGTTTGGCGGTATAGGTGCTCTCGTGTCAAAGGTTGCCGGGGCATCGGCAAGTGCAATCGCTGGCGAAGGCTTTTCGGTTCAGGCTGTGACCTATCTGTACCAGTTGGAGTGGAATGAAGATATATTGCGTACATTCGAGGGAAAATATTGGGACAAGCCTATCGAGGAACTTGTCGCATCGGGTATGTGCAAACTCAAATTTATCGGAAAGGACAGATCGCGTGCAAGTGTCTCACAGAGTATATTTTCCAAGAAGTCAGAATCGGAATTGGTTAAGCGCGCCGTTGCCCGTGCGATTGATGAAGCCATATGCAAATTGCAGAGGACCCATGAGGTGTTCCGTACCAAGGCTCCTGTAACCCGTATCGATGAAAGTGGTAAATTCCTTTATGCACAGATAGGAATGAAGGAAGGTCTTGAAGAAAAGGATGAATATACGATACTTGAAGCCGTTGAGGACGAAAACGGGAAAACAACCTATAACGAAGTGGGTACTGCTGTCGTAGAAAAGGGTAGTATCTGGGATAACCGTTATGGCGCTGCCGACGAGCTTGCCGAGGTGGAAGCCGAAGCTGCAGAAGGCAAGAAAGTGGAATTTGATTCGGATGCCGTGAATCTTGGAGAAACCAAATTCAAATTCAAGTCAAAGGCTGATTTATACCCCGGAATGTTGTTGCGTCTGAAAAAGAAAAAATAAAATAGAGACCCGATAATAAAGAGAAGTGGACCCCGAAAGCCGGATATTAACTTTCGGGGTTCACTTTATTGTGTGGATATTAGTTCCGGCATTTATGTTTCTTGCGGGTTAGCAGGGCGGTGGTAATATCGTTGTCGGTGCGTCGCAGGCGGTTGAATGTCTCTCTTGACAGCCGGTAATACCGGCATATTTCCCCTATGGTGCATCCTGAGTCCAGCATTTCCATGACGTGGGGCTTATTGTCGATGAGGATTGATGTCTTGGTATAGCTGCCGTGCCGTCGTCCGAGTGTGACACCTTCAGCCCGGCGTAGCATGAGGGCTTCCTTGGTACGCATCGATATGAGATTACGCTCTATCTCTGCCACAAGCCCGAAGGCAAAGCACAGTACTTTACTGTTGATGGAATTGTCGAATGTATAGCCTTCCTTGGTTGTGTAGAGGTTTATCCCACGTTCAAGACAGCGTCCCATTATTGACATGATTTCGGTCATGGTACGGCTCAATCGTGATATTTCGGTTACGATGAGGGTATCACCCTTTTTCATGCGTCTCAGCAGTGCCCCGAGTTTACGGTCTTTTTCGGCGGTCCTGCCGCTGACGATTTCGATGACGAAGCGGTCGATTACGAAACTCCTGGTGTCGGCAAATCGTTGGATTTCCTCCAGTTGGTTAGCCGGATGTTGTTTGCTTGTGCTAACCCTTACATAGCCAATGGTCATAATGATACAGGTATTTTTGTTACATGAAAACAATTGGTATGCCGGAGGCGTCAAGGTTTTCCGGCATATCTGTATGATTGGCTAATAAAGTGATTTTGTCGCTAAATTTCCTCGTCGATAGAGTAGTTGATGAAATCTATAAGCGGTTTCAGCAGGCAGAATCGTGCAGCGGCGATTTCAACCCAGGAGGGGTCGGTGAAAAATTTCTCTTTGCAGGAGTGCAGACGGCCGTATTCCTTGAGTTTCAGCAGCTCGGCTTGCGGGTGGTCACGATCCCATCCTGCGGGTACTTTCTTGAGTTTGTCACCTATCCAGTCGGGGTAGAACCGCAGGAGTTCCCGGTTGTTTATAATCCCTTCAAATTCCTCGATGTTGTCGACGATGGCATTACGTATCTTTCGCAACATTGCGGCATCGGGACACCATAAGCCTCCGTATAGCCCGGAGCCTCCCCACAGATTTTCTTCGTCGATACCCATGTGCAGATAATATCCGGCACGTGGTATTTTCTTGCCCCATGGGCTTATCGCTGCCGAAAAGAATGTCTTGTATGGGGATTTGTCCTGGGAGAAACGTGTGTCCCGGTAGAAACGGTAGGCGCATGACTTGGCTGACTGTGATGTGAGCCGTGGTTCCCATGCGGTCATCAATGCCAGCAGGCGGTCAAGATCCTCCATCCACAATGCCCGTAGTTCGTCATATTCGTTTTTGTGTGCGTGAAACCAATCGCGATTGTTGTTGCGTGCTACTTTTCTCAGAAATTCAAATAATCGTATGGTATAATAAGTTGCGGACATAGGCGTGTCAGGATTCTACAGGTTTAGCTGCGTGCGTATCTTTTTGGGCAGTTTGCTTATGACTGATTCGTATGAGTGTATTATCAGTTCTTTAATAAGGCTTGTCGGGACTGAGCCTGTGAGTTCCATCTGATTCCAGTGTTTCTTGTTGAAGTGCCATGCGGGATTTATTCCTGCATACCTTTCCCGTAACTCGATGGCGCGTTCGGGGTCGCACTTAACTATGATTATTTCAGGCTTGTCAAGAGGGATGTGAGCAAATATCCTGCCTCCAATCAGGAATACAAGGTTTATCTGGTCAAAGGGAAATGCTGCTTCAGCATGGGGCAGGCTCTCGCAAAAGGCATATACTTCTTCTGTGTTCATAGCCGCAGTCGCTTACTTTATATCTTCCCATTCGGCATCCTCAACCTGTTGTTCGGCGTGGTAGGATGTGTTTGGCTTCTTTGTGTGGCTTTGCTGATTTAGGAAAGCGGGTATTTCCTCAAAGTCGACGTATTCGCCCACACTGCTGTCTATTACTTTTTTGCGTTGCTTCCGTCCGCTTGACCAGCCTGCCTTGCGGTGTCCTGCATCATTGGCTGTATTCCGGTTTCCTGAGAATTGGGAGAATGCGTCTCGGGCCTGTCGCTGTGCTTTTCTCAATGCCATGTAGAATTTGAGTAAAGGCCAGACGACAAATACCAGAAAGATTATAAGCAGAATCTCCATTTGTTCAGAAATTATTTGTCGTTTCCGCGACTAAGTGCCGAGATGAGGATATAGGCCAATATTGTCCATGCCAGTCCCGGTATTCCGTAAACGGTCACTAATATGATGGCTACAGCTATGATGATGTATCGTCTCAGGTTCTCTTTTATACGGAAATTCTTGAATTTCAATGAGAACATACGTAGCCGGCTGACCATCATCAATGATATGGCGATGAGGAGTATGACCATTATGGTGTCACCGGGATAACTGTTGGCGTGAATCCATGCGCAAGTTCCTACCCAGAATATTGCATTGGCAGGGATGGGGAGACCTATGAATGATGATGTCTGCCGGTCGTCGATGTTGAACTTTGCCAGCCGTAAAGCTCCGCACACGGCTATTGCCAGTGCAGCGTATGAAGCCGGATCGCATCCGTTGTAGCCGTTCATTGTATTGAACATCAGCAATGCCGGAGCAAGACCGAAGCTGATGAGGTCGGACAATGAGTCAAGTTCTTTTCCCAGAAGTGAATAGGCATGAAGCAGACGTGCCATGGCTCCGTCGCAGAAGTCGAATACTGCAGCAAGACCTATGAACACAAATGCTGATTCGTAGCCGGTGAGGCATCCCGTGGTCTCTTCCCCTCTGAATGCGAATATACATGCCAGGCATCCTGAAATCAGGTTAAGGCAGGTGATAGTGTTCGGTATGTTGGCTTTGATTGCTTTAAACATTTTCATTTGGCTTGAGGCGGGCCACTTCGGTGATCCCTCCGGTGGTCTTATCGCCTATTTTGACTAATACTTCGGCATCAAGCGGCAGATATATGTCCACGCGTGAACCGAATTTGATGAATCCCATGTGGTATTCAATGTCGGCCTCGTCTCCAGGTTCGGCGTATGTGACAATACGTTTTGCCATTGCCCCTGCCACCTGCCGCATGAGTATCTCTTGTCCGTTGCGCGCCTTGATCACGACGGTGGAACGCTCGTTCTCGGTGCTTGATTTGGGCAGGTATGCGGCCATGAATCGTCCGGAATGGTGCTTGACGTATAATACTTCCCCGTCGACTGGAAACCAGTTGGCGTGTACATTAAAAACAGTCATGAATACAGAAAGTTGTATTGCACGGCGGTGCAGGTATTCATCCTCAAAGGTCTCTTCCAGGGCAACGACTTTTCCGTCGACCGATGCTACAACCACGTTTTCCCTGTTGCCGTTAAAATGACGGCGGGGAGAGCGGAAAAAATTCATGACAAGAAGGTAGAATACAACTGATACTGCCATTACCGGAATCGAGGCCGGTCGCAGATAAAGCCATACGGGAATGTTGATTGCAAGCAGTCCGAGTAGCAGTATAATCAAGATGTTGACGCCTTCGCGATGTAACTTTACTTTCATTGGAATCTCGCTCTCTGTATTGTAGCCTACAAAGATAACTTAAATTTTTTATTGCCGTGCAATAATCCGGTGAAATGTGGAACGGATGCCTACAAAAAATTCCGAGTAACAGAACCTATAAAAGATTTGCTGTTACTCGGAATCCTCTCTCCTCTGCGGTATGGACGGGACTCGAACCCGCGACCCCCTGCGTGACAGGCAGGTATTCTAACCAGCTGAACTACCACACCATTTTTGTTGAGGCGCAATGGTTATTACCGATTTGCGAGTGCAAAGATAATACGTGTTTTTTATTTCCGCAAGTGTTTTGCGAAAAAAATCGCAGAAAATGCGATTTTTTTATTTTTTGTGAGGATGTCTCAGATCAGTTCGATTCCTGCTGCGGCGCATTTTGCAATCTGTTCGTCTGGCCAGATGCTTGCCTGGACTTCCCCGACGTGAGCTTTCTGTAGAAGAAACATGCAAAGACGGCTTTGGCCAATACCTCCTCCGATTGATGACGGGAGTTCTCCACGCAGTAATGATGAGTGGAAACGGAAATTGGCACGTTCTTCGCAGCCACGTATTTTCAGTTGTTGTATCAGGGACTCCGGTTCAACGCGTATTCCCATCGATGAAAGTTCAAACGGGCATTCGAGGATAGTGTTCCAGAATATCATGTCGCCATTCAGTCCGGTGTATCCATCGGAGTTCGGGGTGATCCAGTCGTCGTAGTCCGGAGCGCGGCCGTCGTGCGGCTCGCCGTTGGAGAGTTGGCTGCCGATACCGATAATGAATACTGCGCCGTGTTTTTTTGCAATTTCAGCCTCGCGTTCTTTGGGGGTGAGTCCGGGATATTGCTGTAGCAGTTCTTCGGCATGTACGAATGTTATCTTCTTGGGGAGTACCGGCGTGATATGGGGGAAGTGGTGGTATATCATCAGTTCGGTTTCTCTTACGGCATCATATATTTTCTCGACGGTATTTTTCAGATAATCAAGATTGCGGTCTTGTGGTGTGATGGTCTGTTCCCAGTCCCATTGGTCGACATATAGGGAGTGCAGGTTGTCAAGGTCTTCGCAAGTACGTATTGCATTCATGTCGGTGTATAGGCCGTATCCGGGCGCGATGTCGTATGCTCCGAGCTTGGTGCGTTTCCACTTGGCGAGCGAGTGTACGACTTCTGCCGGGCGGTTGTCCATGCACTTGATGTTGAATGAAACGGCGTTTTCCACTCCGTTCAGGTCATCGTTCAGT
Source organism: Muribaculaceae bacterium (assembly GCA_017462345.1). Taxonomy (GTDB): domain Bacteria; phylum Bacteroidota; class Bacteroidia; order Bacteroidales; family Muribaculaceae; genus RGIG4079. The sequence goes on along the minus strand of JAFTRI010000023.1, from coordinate 51,168 downwards.
CCGGTTCCCGACAGGACAAACAGAGGTGCAGTCACGCGGCGCAGGTTAAGTGCTGCCGCGAGCTTTTCCTGAAAGGTCTCTTTGATGTCCTTGATGGCGACTTCTGTCGTTTCCGGAAGTAATTTGCGTTTGTATTTTTTTGGTATTATAAGTGCCATGATTGTGTACTTGTAAATATGATAATGGCGCAAAGTTATGCAAATTTCTTGAATAATGCAATAAACTGTTGCAATTTGCCATCCGGAGATGCGGAGGGGTGGTGTTTATTTGTCTCGGGTGATGATATAGTCGAAAATTGACATGAGAGAACGGGTGACATCGTTCTCGGGGAATCCGGCGATAATTTCCCGGGCCTCTTCGCGCAACCGGTTCATGGTTTCGTAGGCGTATTCTATGCCCCCGTTGTCTTTGGCATAGTTGATGAGCACGTTGATGTCTTCAGGCTCAAGCAGTTCTTTCCGGGAAAGTTGCAGCATTCTGTCATGGCCGGGAATATTGTCCTGTAGAAGCACATGTAGCAACGGAAGCGTTATTTTCCCTTCGCGCAAGTCATTTCCGGTAGGTTTTCCAATATTCGGGTCTTCAAAGTAATCGAAAATATCATCCTTTATCTGGAAACAGAGACCTAACAACTCTGCAAACCGGCGTATGCGTTTCAGTTCCTGCTCGCTGGCGTTTGCAGCATATCCTCCCATCTCGACGCATGAAATGAATAATGATGCTGTCTTGCTGCCGATGACATTGAAGTAGGATGCTTCGTCGAGTCTGTGCATCCGGGCATTGTATATCTGGTCTATCTCGCCGAGGGAGAGCATGCGTCCGAGGCTTGACAGGGAGGCTATTATGCGCAGATCTCCAGTGTTGGCAGCCTGATGCAGTGCTTCCGAAACAAAAAAGTCGCCTACAAGCACGGCTATGTGGTTGTCCCAGCGGCTGTTGATTGTCGGCTCGTTGCGTCGCAGCCTGGTTTCGTCCACGACATCGTCATGTATCAGTGATGCGTTGTGCAGCAGTTCCACTGCCGCTGCCGCCGATATGGCATTGGGATTTATTCCCCCGAAAAGTTTTGCGCTTAGAAGTACCATGATGGGGCGTATCTGTTTGCCCTTGGTCTTGAGATAATTCTCCACGATTTCATTCATCAGGACATTTGATGAGGCAAGAGTCTCGGAAATGCGGTTGTTAAGCATTTTGAGCTCTTCGGAAATTGTCTGTTGAATGATCTCTAACGCTGCCATCTTTATAATTGATGTGCAAAATTAGTAAAACTTGCCTAAAGACGTCACTAAAATTTCCCAAAAAGGGTTATTTAAGCGTTTTTTATGCGAGATGGAAAGAAAAACATCCTGATTTATTACTACTTTTAGGCAAAATTTTATCCCGTAATAAATAAATCACTGATCAGGATGGAAGAAAAGAGACTTTTTCTGATTGACGCGTACGCGTTTATATATCGGGCCTATTATGCGTTGATACGAGCTCCCCGCATTAACTCCAAGGGCTTTAATACTTCGGCGATATTCGGTTTCTGCAATTCTCTCGATGAGATATTACGGAAGGAGAGGCCAACGCACATTGCGGTGTGTTTCGACCCGGAGGGGGGGCACACATTCCGTCATGAGGCCTATCCCGAGTATAAGGCGCAGCGTGAGGCGCAGCCTGAGGATATCACGCGCTCGATTCCGTATATCAAGGATATAATAAGTGCCCACAATATACCGATTGTCGAGGTTCCAGGCTATGAAGCGGATGATGTGATCGGGACTCTTGCCCGTCGTGCCGCTGCTGAGGGCTATACGACATTCATGATGACACCTGATAAGGATTATGCCCAGCTTGTTACTGACAACACGTTCATGTGCCGCCCGTCGGTCAAGGGTGGGGGATTTGAGGTGAGAGGTGTTGCGCAGGTGTGTGAACGTTATGGGCTTTCCCGCCCGTCGCAGGTGATAGATATGCTCGCTTTGGAGGGTGATGTCAGCGATAACATTCCCGGATGCCCGGGTGTGGGGGAAAAGACTGCTGTAAAACTCATAGCGGAATGGGGCAGTGTCGAGAATCTGCTTGCCAATACCTCGTCGCTCAAGGGTGCGTTACAGAAGAAAATCGTTGAAAATGCCGAAAAAATCACTTTTTCGAAATTCCTTGTTACAATCAAGACTGATGTCCCGGTTGATTGTACGATTGACTCTCTTGTGAGGAGGGAGGATAATGTCGGGCAGTTGGCGAAGATATACACCGAACTTGAATTCAAGTCTTTCTTAAGTAAGTTGGAGCAGCCGGGGAATGCGGATATGCAGTCGGGAGTGTCATCTGTAACAGGAGATACGATGCCGTCGCTGTTTGATATGCCGGAGGAGGTAGTGCCAACGGTCGCTGAGGAGGCATCTTTTTCAGAATCGTCGCAGCTGTATACGGAGGTGTCGGATGTTGCACGTATCGAGGAAATTGTTTCTGAAGCTGTCGCAGTGCCTGCGGTCGGTGTCAGCGTGTATGCTGTCGGAAATGATGCGATGACCGCACGGCTTTCGGGTCTTGCGCTAGCATTGTCGGCCGGCAAGGCGTATTATTTCCCGTTGCCCGCAGATTTGACGGAACGGGAAAGGTTCATAGCTGTTTTCAGAAAGTTGTTTTCTTGTCAGGGAGCAACAATTGTCAGTCATGATGTCAAGCGTGACTACATAGTGCTGAAGAATGAGGGGATTGTCCTCTCCGCGCCTTACTATGACACATCTGTGGCGCATTATCTGCTGCAGCCTGAGATGCGCCATGGGCTTCCGGGCGTGGCATTCACATTCCTGCATTACCGTACTCTTGATTATGCCGCCGGAGCCAAATCTGTAAACCGTACAGTGGAATATTACGGCAGGGATGCGTTGTTGCATGCCTGTGAGGCAGCCGATGTTTCCCTGCGTCTGTATCCGGTCCTTGTGAAACAGCTTGAGGATAACGGGTTGTCATCGTTGATGACCGATATCGAATTGCCGTTTATCCGGGTGCTTGCCGAGATGGAGCTGACTGGAGTCAGAATCGATGCCGGTGAGTTGTCGGGGTTATCACGTGGATTCACTACTCGCCTTCATGAAATGGAACGGGAGGTTTATGCCCTTGCCGGCGGGGAGTTTAATGTCGCGTCACCGATGCAGGTAGGAGAGGTGTTGTTCGGACGTATGAAGATTGATCCAAAGGCCAGACGTACCGCCAAGGGTTCGTATTCCACGACTGAAGAGGTTTTGGAGAAATACCGTAATGCTCATCCCATTGTCGGGCTCATATTGGAGATACGTGGATTGAGGAAGTTGCTTACTACTTATGTCAATGCTCTTCCTGAGCTTGTCAATGTCAAGACCGGAAAGATCCACACGTCATATAACCAGACGGTCACGGCAACCGGAAGGTTGTCGTCCTCTAACCCCAATCTGCAGAATATCCCCATACGTACTGATGACGGGCGCGAGATACGCCGTGCATTTATTGCCGATCCCGGATGTGTGTTGTTGTCGGCCGATTATTCACAGATAGAGTTGCGCGTTATTGCCGATCTGAGTGGTGACAGGAATATGATCGAGGCTTTTCTTTCGGGTGCGGATATTCATCAGGCTACAGCTGCAAGGATCTATAACGAACCGCTTGAGAAAGTAACTGCCGACCAGCGCCGAAAGGCAAAGACCGCCAATTTCGGTATCATATACGGTATCTCGGCATTCGGGCTGTCGGAGCGTCTCGGCATCCAGCGAGCCGAGTCCAAGATGCTTATTGAGGGATATTTTGAGAGTTATCCGCAGGTTCGCGAATACATGGACCGGTGTATAGAGGACGCTCGGGACAAAGGCTATGTGATGACGATAAAGGGACGCAAGCGTATGTTGCCTGACATCAATTCGCGCAACGCAGTGGTGCGTGGATATGCCGAACGTAATGCCATAAATGCACCTGTACAGGGTAGTGCAGCCGACATCATCAAAATTGCAATGATTGATATTTTCAGGGAGTTTGAGGCAAAAGGGATTCAGTCGAGCATGATAATGCAGGTTCATGACGAACTGGTGTTCAATGTCCTGCCGTCGGAACTTGATGCCGTGAAGGAGATTGTCTCACGTAACATGGAAAATGCTTATCATGGGCGTGTCCCGCTTGTCGTTTCATCCGGAACCGGTTCCAATTGGCTTGAGGCCCATTAAAATTAATGTTCTCCCTGTTATAGGAGAACATCTTTCAATGGGGATTTGGGTTTATTTTCCTGCTTGTTGCCGTAGTTGGCAAGAGTTTCCTGTAGGCTGGTAACCATCATAGCCCGTAGCTCCGGTGGTTCCAATACTGTCAGTTTCGGTCCGTATGACAGCAGTTCCTGGACAAAATCAGGGGTTATGCGCAACCGGTAGTAGAAGATAGAATAGGCGTCGTGTATTACCTCCTGCTGGGATTGGTGTAGCGGTAGCGCACGGAAATATTTTGCTTGGCGGGAGTCGGTTTTTATGGATATGTGTTTGACTTCGCCTTGGGTAAACACGATACCGAAACTGTCACGGAAATAAGCTTCGGCATCAAAGTCCTCGGGTATCTCGAATGTCTCGGATTTAAGCATCACGTCGCGCATGCGGTCAAGCGCGTATGTCTTTATTACCTGTTCCTTGGTGTTCAGGCCGGTTACATACCACCGCTGCTTGAATATTTTGAGAAAATAGGGTTCGATAACAATATCGGGGGTTGCGTTGATGCGTGTAAACGGCTGATAGGTGAACTTGATGGGGTGATACTCTTTCAATGCGTCGATGACGGTAGAAAGGTGTTCCCGCGCCGATGGGATGTTTTCCAGGAATATACGGTTGGATATTTCGCGTGAGCCACTCAGGACATTGCTCATTGCCGCCGAGTTTAGCAGCCAGTTTGTGACGCTTTCATTATGGTCGTCACCGTCGTTGATGTAATACTCGAATGTCGACGGGTTACACTCGATATTGATTTTGAATAATTCCTCGATTGCCATGCGGTAGTTGTAGAACGTACGCCTTGGCAGAGCCTCACCGTTGGAGAACTGAGTCCGTTTCCATCTCATGTTCAGTTCTTCCCGTGTTATGGAACCATAACGTTTAATTGTGTCAATCAGCCATATATAGCGGCTGAACAGGTCTTTTGACATAGAGTGGATAAATTTTTTGGTACATGAATTCTATTTGCCTTTTCCCAATGACAGTATCCTTAATCCTGCTACGGTGATCAAGGCGTTGATTATGAGTAATTCAAAACTCGTTTCATATCCGAAGTGCTGCCTGAGAGCATATTGTATTGCCCATGAGATTGCCGGTGCGGCGATACACACAACAGGTACCCACTTGTCGTGTACCGGTTTGCGCCAAAACATTCCATAGACAAACAGTCCGAGAATGGGCCCGTAGGTATATGAGGCGAGTGTATATACTGCGCTTATGGCATCCTGGTTGCTCAGGTAGTAGAATACGATTATGACGATACCCATCATTACGGACATTCCTATGTGGACGAGTTTGCGGACCTTTGTCAGCCTGTTGTCATCATAGCGTTTCTGCCCGTCAAGGATGTCGACAGTGAATGAGGTGGTGAGTGATGTCAATGCCGAGCCGGCTGCCGAATAGGCTGCGGAAATCAATCCCAGAACGAACAGTATGCCTACAATCAGTGGCATTGCGGGATTAGAGGCGACAAGTCCGAATATTTCATCGGTCTTTTGGGGCAGTTCAATACCGGTCTTGTTGAGATACATTACCAATAGTGTGCCGAGAATGAGGAACAGTGCAATGACAAAGAATTGCATGATGCCGCTCACAATCATGTTCTTTTGGGACTCTTTGGAGTCCTTGCAGGCAAGGTTGCGCTGCATCATGTCCTGATCGAGTCCGGTAGTCGCTATCACCATGAATACTCCGGCAAGGAACTGTTTCCAGAAGTATGTCCCCTCCTTGGGGTTGTCGAAGAAGAACATGCGTGAAGTCTCATCAGCCCCTATTGCCCCGATCATTTCCCCGAATGAGAATCCGAGGTTTTTGGCGATGAAGAGGATGCATAGGACAACCGACATGATGAGACAGAAGCTTTTGAGCGTGTCGGTCCAGATAAGCGTCTTTACGCCTCCTTGCATCGTGTAAAGCCATATCAATGCAATTGTTGCGGTAACGTTGATATAAAACGGAATGCCCCATGGGTCACATACAAGTTTTTGCAGCACGACACATACGACGAGAAACCTCACCGAGGCCCCGAGCATCTTTGAAATGAAGAAAAACCATGCGCCTGAACGGTAGGTGGCGACTCCAAAACGCTCACCCAAGTAGCCGTATATGGATACAAGGTTGCGTTTGTAGAACATGGGGACAAGTACGAATGCGATAAGCAGATAGCCGACAATGAAACCGAGAACCATTTGCAGATAGGAATACCCGCTGTTGACTACCATCCCTGGGACTGAAATGAATGTCACGCCCGAAATTGCTGCGCCTATCATGGCAATCGACACAAGCATCCACGGGGTCTTGCGGTTTCCGGTGAAGAAAGTGGAGTTGTCTGATTTGCGTGAGGCGAAGAATGAAATGAGGAATAAAAGGCAGAAATAGCCTATGATTGTGAATATTACTATGCTTGGTGTCATGGTTCCAAAGTGTTTAAGGGATTATTTATTCGCTATAAAGCAGATAGGGCTTTCGCTGTTTTTTGAATTTTTCCACGTCATCTCTCCATGTCGACTTTATCTCGTCGGCACTGGCGCCGTCTTCTATCATTTTACGGATATTACCGTCTCCGATAAGTTTTTCGAAAAATCCTGTGAAGAACTTATCGGCGGGAATGTGCAGATTGTGGTAAGCATCAAGGAGATATTCGAGGTTGATGCCTTTGGCGATGATCTCCTCGTTGTCGAGGTTGCGTAGGTCGCGTCCTTTACAGGTCTTGTCAAGTTGTGGAGGATTCTTCGCTCCCGGGACGCTGCGCGGAGTGAAAGAGTATTCGTATCCGGTCATGTCGGGATGCCCGTATATTTCAAACGGGGAATCGGTCCCGCGGCCGAGGCTCACAGGGGTTGCTTCGAAGTAGCATGTCGACGGATAAAGATATATTGATTTCATTGTGCGCAGATTGGGCGAAGGCGCGATGGGCAGTTCATATCGTGAATTATGGGTGTAGCCCTCACACCTGATTACGGTCAATGGCACTTTTTCCCCGTCTTTAAGCCAGCCCTCGCCGTTGGCCATGGTTGCAATCTCGCCCATTGTCAGCCCGTGTACAACAGGAATTGGCAGCCGTCCTACTCCTGATTGGTATTTCATGTCAAGAATCGGGCCGTCGACATACATCCCGTTGGGATTGGGACGGTCAAGAACCATAAATTCCTTACCGTAGGTTATGGCTGCATTCATCAGGTCGGTCATTGTACAATAGTAGGTGTAATAGCGTAATCCCACATCCTGTATATCCACGACTATAATGTCGATATTTCCCATCACGTCCTTTGATGGCATACGTTCTTTACCGTCATATAGGGATGCGATGGGTATTCCGGTCTTGGTGTCGACAGAACTGCCTACATGTTCACCGGCATCGGCATCTCCGCGGAATCCGTGCTCGGGGGAGAATATCGTTGTCACATTCACCCCGTTGTCAAGCATGATGTCAAGGGTGTGGCGATTGCCCACCATTCCGGTGTGGTTGGAGAATAGTGCGACTTTCTTGCCGGACAGTAGCGGTACATATTTGTCGGGGAAAGCAGCACCGACTGTGATGTCTTGTGCCTGCAGGCATATTATACCGAGAAAGAAGTGACAGAGAAATGTAATGAATTTTTTGACCATTGCTCTTTTTGATAATTGACGGTGTAAAGATAGCTGAAATTCCACAAAGTTCCCTTTAAATATTGTTTAGGACGCATAATTATTTATAATGGAACGTCTTCCTCGGAAATAATGCTATTGCCTGACTACTGCGCGATTTGCCGTTTGCGCCGATTCTCAATGGCAATGGATGCAAATGTGTATAGCCCTAACAGGATAAGCAGGCATGTCTGTGCCCCGAGCACGAGGTTGGCGAATGCAACCGATGTCATCTTGTCTATCCCATAAAGGTTGTGTAATGCGAATATTACGGCAAACTGCCATGGCCCGATGCCCCCGTTGGATGGAACTCCCATTGAGATGCTTGACAGGACGAAGCACACAAGTGCGATTATTGTGCCGTGTTTCTCAAGGGCTTCAGCGGTCTCGGGGAATGCATAGAATGCAACGTACAGTTGCAGGAAGTAGCATCCCCACAGCATCAGGGTGAGTATCAGCCATCTGCCTTTGTTTTTCATTCGTGTGATGGCAGCAAATCCTTGCCACAGACCTTTTATGGCTTCTTTTGTCTTGCGGATAACGGAATTGTCGGACTTGTGTGTGAAGAACCACCACAGAAATGCTGAAACGGCTGCCAGTGCCAGCCATAAGTATGGAGAGGAGAACAGGCTGGCCAGTTTATCGTATGTTTCGTGCGATTCCTGAATGAATGCCATGATGTCATTGCCTGCCAACAGGAATGTGATGACGGTGAGGGTGAGTACTGTGATTGTGTCAGCGAAACGTTCGGCAACCATTGAACCGAAAACATTCGGGAACGAAGCTCCTTGCCGCTGGGATATGTATCCTGTGCGCCATAATTCACCAAGACGTGGAAATACAAGGTTTACGGCGTATGTCCCGAAAATGCTGTTGACCAATGCATTCAGTGGCGAGTTGATATTAAGCGTGCGCAGTTGGATGCGCCAACGCATTGCCCTGATGATATGAGAAAATATACTGAGAAACAGAGCCAGGCCTATCCACCACAGGCAATTGTTCTCATCCTTTATCTTCGCGATCATCTCGTTGAAATCGATGTCAGTAAACAGCAGATAGCACAACCCGATGCTGATGACCAGCGGGATGATGTATTTAAAGGAGTTTCGTGCCAGTTTTGTCAATTGTTGTCGGCTCACGGTACGTGTTATTTGTGTTGCAAATATAGATAATTATTCCGAATGTCTACAACGCTTCAGACAGTCAATTGCCACGAAATGTTCTTTGGGGATAATATATTGGTCGATAAGTCGTATTTAAATACAATTAAGGTATTGCATTAAATGAAAAGCTCTAATTTTGCGAAAAAATTACCAATAGAGCGATGGAACAGACAATAGAAATATCACAAATTAAGAACATTAAGAGTTTTTCGTCCGAGTATAGCCGGTTTGGAGAGGATTATGTGTTTGCACATATTACACCCGGAAACGGAATGCCGTCGGATATATCTGCTGCCAACAGATTTGACGGTCTGACCATGATTCTGTGTCTCTCAGGGAATATACCTATGGATATCAATTTGTCGTCATACGAGATAGCAGCCAATTCCCTTGTTATAATGGGGGCAAATGACATAATGAGGATCAATGCGTCAGATTTGGGGAATATTGAGGCTTACACACTGTTTATTTCCTCAAAATTCATGAGGGACATAAACATAGATTTCAATACGGTGAATCCCAAACGGTTCTCGCTGAATCGCCGTACTCCGATAGTGGCACTGACACCCGATGAGTCAAGCCTGTTGCAACGGTATTGGGAACTGTTGCACCTTAATACTGCAAAAAATACTGAGAGCATTTATGTGAGGAGTATTTCCAGAAATCTTATCGCATCGATATTGTACCAGATGATGCAGTTTGCTTCAACGCGTGCAGAAGATACTGAGGATACAGAACGTCCGCGGTCGCGACGGGTGAATTATGTCTATGATTTCATGCATCTTGTACACAAGTTCCACAAACAGGAACGTTCGGTGGGGTTTTATGCCGATAAATTGTTTATTTCGCCTAAATACCTGTCTCTTATCATAAAAGAATCGACAGGCCGTTCTGCTGCCGAGTGGATTGATGAGTACGTCATCCTCGAAGCGAAAAATCTCCTGCGGTTCTCGGGAAAAAATGTGCAGCAGATAGCATACGAACTGAATTTTTCCAACCAGTCATCGTTCGGTAAGTATTTCAAGCACCTCACCGGAATGTCTCCCACCGAGTTCCAGCGATCATAGCGCCGTAATGGCTGAAAATCCAGGAAAGGGAATTTTTTCGGTTGTTATTTTGACGGTGGCGGGAAATGATGTAATTTAGCGGGAAATATTGTTAACCTTTTTATTACGCGTAATTAAATCCAACAATGGCAAAAGTCATAATAATAGGTGCCGGCGGTGTAGGAACCGTGGTTGCCCACAAATGTGCTCAGAACCCTGATGTGTTCACCGAAATCGTTCTCGCTTCACGCACTCGCAGCAAGTGTGATGCCGTAGCCAAGGCAATAGGTGCATCCAATATCACAACCGACTCGGTTGATGCCGACAGTGTGACGCAACTTGTCGAACTGTTTAATCGTCACAAGCCCGATCTTGTGATAAACGTGGCTCTCCCTTATCAGGACTTGACGATAATGGATGCATGTCTGGAGTGTGGAGTGAATTATCTTGACACTGCAAATTATGAGCCGAAGGATGTCGCTCACTTCGAGTATTCATGGCAGTGGGCTTATCGCGAACGTTTTGAAAAAGCCGGACTGACAGCTATACTCGGTTGCGGATTTGATCCGGGTGTGTCGGGTGTGTTCACGGCATACGCTGCAAAGCATCATTTCTCCGAGATGGAATACCTCGATATTGTCGACTGCAACGCAGGGGATCATGGCAAGGCATTTGCGACCAATTTCAATCCCGAAATCAATATACGTGAGATAACCCAGAACGGACGTTATTATCAGGATGGCGAGTGGGTTACCACCAAACCTCTTGAGATACATGCACCGCTCACTTATCCCAATATCGGTCCGCGTGATTCTTATCTCCTGTATCATGAGGAACTTGAATCACTTGTAATCAACTTCCCGACAATCAAGCGTGCACGTTTCTGGATGACATTCGGGCAGGAATATCTGACTCACCTGCGTGTGATCCAGAATATAGGGATGGCCCGTATCGACGAAGTGGAATATAACGGAGTCAAGATTGTCCCGTTGCAGTTCCTCAAGGCCGTCTTGCCCAATCCGCAGGATCTCGGGGAGAATTATCACGGTGAGACATCGATCGGATGCCGTATTTCCGGAAAGGATAAGTCGGGCAAGCAGGCAACGTACTATATCTACAACAATTGCAGCCACGAAGAGGCATTCAAGGAGACCGGTATGCAAGCCGTGAGCTATACTACCGGTGTCCCCGCGATGATAGGGGCAATGATGTTCCTTACCGGAAAGTGGAACAAGCCCGGAGTACATAACGTAGAGGAATTCGATCCCGATCCTTTCATGGAGCAGCTGAACAAGCAGGGACTTCCCTGGCATGAGGTTCATGGAGGGGATCTTGAGGTGGATGCCGTGAAGTAGCTGCGTGTGTTTATACGATGATATATCAAATGGCTGTGTCAAAAAATGATGCGGCCATTTTCTGTTGTGGATATGGGTTGTGCCAAACGGTTGCAATGCTGTCCGGAAAGCGGAAAAGATATGCCGTGATGCTGACGTTTTTGTTTTGATTATCGGTGGCATTCGCTATCTTTGCAAGGAAATTCTACAAGATTGTTTGTTTATATATAAAACCTGAATAAAGATGGCAGAGATTAAATGTGTGGGGATTCTTACCTCAGGAGGTGATGCCCCGGGAATGAATGCTGCAATCCGTGCCGTGACACGTTCAGCAATATTCAGCGGATTTAAAGTTAAGGGTATATATCGCGGGTACCGTGGTCTCATAACCGATGAGATAGTCGAATTCAAGACCCAGAATGTCTCAAATATAATCCAGATGGGCGGTACGATACTGAAAACCGCGCGGTGTAAGGAATTTCAGACACCTGAAGGCCGCCAGCTTGCATACGATGTGATGAAACGGCATGAGATTGACGCATTGGTCGTTATCGGTGGTGACGGCTCATTGACCGGAGCCCGAGTCTTTGCCAACGAGTTCAATCTCCCGATTATCGGTCTTCCCGGGACGATAGACAACGATCTTTACGGGACAGACCGTACCATAGGATATGACACCGCTTTGAATACTATCATGCAATGCGTTGACAAGATACGTGATACGGCGACATCCCATGAGCGTCTCTTCTTCATTGAGGTTATGGGACGCGATGCCGGATTCCTTGCTCTTAACGGAGCTATCGCGTCGGGAGCAGAAGCTGCTATTATTCCTGAGATATCGACTGAGGTCGACCAGCTTGCCGAACTGATACAGAACGGTTTCCGCAAGAGTAAGAACTCGTCGATAGTGCTCGTGGCCGAAAGCCCTGTCACAGGAGGGGCAATGGCTCTTGCCGAACGTGTCAAGAACGAATATCCGGGATATGACGTGCGTGTGTCGATACTCGGACATTTACAGCGGGGTGGTTCGCCTACCGCAAGCGACCGTATTCTTGCATCGCGCATGGGAGCAGCGGCGATAGATGCACTTCTTGAGGATCAGCGCAATGTGATGATAGGTATTTCCAATGACGAGATTGTGTATGTCCCGTTCACAAAAGCGATAAAGAATGACAAGCCCATAAATCGTGACTTGTTGAATACGTTGCGCCGACTGTCGATATGACATCGGGACAAATTATCGGCTGAAAGGGTATCTCATGAGGCGTGGGGTATCCTTTTGTCATTATATAAACTCCTTAATTGATGTTAAAGTTGGGGTATTGTGTTTGGTGCATCGTGCAATCTCTCTATTTTTGGATTTTATTAGGAATATAGGCATTTTTATGCAAATGTGATATGGGCAGATAAAAGCCTACACTCATTGTGGACACGCTGTTTTGGAATAAAATGCCTTTTTCTTGGAAATGAATAAATATTAATAAACTGACTATGTCGATTAGAACCAACATTATCAGGCTATGTGCCGTCGTGTTTGCTCTGTCAATTTCTGTATTTGAAATGCCGGCAAAGAAAAAGAAAGCAGAAGAGGCAAAGCCTAAGGTGGAACTTACGGGCGCAGCCAAGGACAGTGCCGATTTCAAGAAAGCCATTGCCGATTCCAAGGTATATAAGGGTATGTTTAATGCGTATCTCGACAAGAAAGGAAAGCTGTTGCTTGAAATTCCCGACAGTGCGTTCGCTCATGACTATATGCTGGTAAATCGCATTAAGAATGTTTCCAGGACAAGCGATTATGTTGCCGGTCAGATGTGTTCGTCCCCGATGCTGATTAATTTTACCAAAGATGACACTAAGGTGTATCTGACACTTGTGCAACATGCCAATGTCGTTGCCGCGGACGATCCCATAAAGGCGTCTTTTGAACGTAATTTCATCAATCCTGTATTAAAGGGTTTCAAGATTGAGAAACAGTGGAAAGGCAACGTGCTTATAGATGTGACATCATTTTTCAGCGGGAATGAGAAATCGATAACGCCAATTAAGGACAACGGCCCGGTGGCCAAGCAGTTGGGCGCACGTGACGGGATAAAGGGAACTTACTATGCCGACGGTTCGGCTGTCACGGCGGTAAAGTCATTTCCCGAGAATCTTGAAATAGAAAGCCGGCTGGCATATACGACCCCGACTGCGACACGTCCTTATACGGTGGTGATGTCACGCTCTATTGTAAAACTTCCTGATGATGTGATGAAATCGCGTATGCAGGACAATCGTGTAGGCTATTTTTGTACAGATAAAATGCTTTATTCCTCTTCGCTTGACCGAGTGACTCCCTACACGATAATACATCGTCATCGCCTTGAACCGCGGGACGAGGAGATGGAGGACTATTTTGCAGGAAAACTTGTCGAACCTAAAAAAAAGATAGTGTTCTATGTTGACTCGGCATTCCCCGAAAAGTGGCGCGGTGCGGTCAAAGAGGGTATAGAGTACTGGAACGTGGCATTTGAGGCTGCCGGGTTCAAGAATGCCATCGAAGCTCGGGACTATCCGAAGAATGACCCGGACTTTGATCCTGATGACATGCGCTATTTCTGTGTGAGATACTGTGTTACAACTACAGCCAATGCGATGGGCCCGTCATACGTCGATCCCCGTACCGGAGAAATACTTGGAGCTGATGTTATATGGTATCATAACATATTGTCGCTTGTGCATAACTGGCGATTTACGCAGACGGCGGCAGTTGATCCCCGAGTGCGAACCAAGGTGTTTGCCGATTCGGTGATGTACGAGTCGCTGACATACGTTGCTGCACATGAGATAGGCCACTGTCTGGGATTGATGCATAATATGGGCGCATCCTATTCATTTACTGTTGAAAACCTGCGCGATCCCGGGTTCACGCAGAAATACGGGACAACTCCGAGCATCATGGACTATGCCCGAAACAATTTTGTGGCTCAGCCCGGTGACTATGAGAGGGGAGTGCGTCTGACCCCTCCTCCCATCGGGGTATATGACATTCATGCCATAAATTGGGGTTATCGTATAATACCGGGAGCTGAAACGATGGAAGACGAGAAACCTGTACTTGACAGTTGGATACGAAGTCATGACGGCGACAAGATGTATGAATTCGGTGCTCAGCAGTTTATGGGACTTATCGACCCTACCGACCAGACTGAGGATTTGGGGAATGACCATATAAAAGCCGGTGAGATGTCTATTTCAAACCTAAAGATAATAATGGAGAATCTTGAGGAGTGGGCCGGTGAACCGGGAGAGAACTACAAGCCTCTGATGGATACTTACCGGGCTGTGGTACAACAGTATTTACGCCATGTGGGACATGTTTATCCCTATATCGGAGGAGTGGTGTTCAAAGAGATAAGGCAGGGGCACGATGACGGTGCTGCCAAGAGCTATATATCACGTGCGGAGCAGAAGCGTGCGATGGACTGGTTGCTCAAGCAGGTGCGTTCCTGCGGTTGGCTTGCTCCGAAGGCTCTGATTGCGAAATGGGAAGAACCTTACCAGTGGCAGGCTAAGTTCCAACGGAATGTGGTAGGTTGCCTGTTGTCATCAGGAAATCTGCAGCGTATCCTTGAAGGTGGGGAGGCTGACCCTGTGAACAATTATACGTTGACATCCTACATGAATGATGCCATGCGTGGAATATTCTCTGCGACCTATTCGGGAAAGAAACTGGATGCTGTCGAGCGAAATCTTCAGGCTTCGGCCATTACGGCGATGATAAAGTATTCGGGACTACAGCCTGCACCGGCAAAGTCAACAACAAAAAAGACATTGACTGCGACCGAGGAGTATGAAATGATGATGGCTGAAGGTATAGAACCTGCGGTGCCGTGCAGCGTGTGTCATCACATACACGAGGATGGGGTTGATGGCGACAGGTCGTTTTACCGTCTGCTTATGGGTCAACCGGTATTGTCATCCATAGAGCTGCAGCCGCTGATGACAGCCCAGTTGCGCAAAGTGCTGAGCCTCTATAAATCAAAACGTGCGTTGACATCGGACGTGATGACACGCAATTTCTATGATTTCCAGATTCAGAATATCGAAAATGTATTTAACAAGAAATAATAATGGAAATATTATGAGATACATCTTTCTGTCATTAATGGTTATAGTCTCGTCAATTGTTGTGCCGGCGCAGCCGGCAATAAAAACATGACTGAAAATTTTTACCTTGTGAAATAAAGTGTTATCTTTGCAAAGAAAAAAGGGGTATTAGCTCATCTGGCTAGAGCGCGACACTGGCAGTGTCGAGGTGAGCGGTTCGAGTCCGCTATACTCCACCGGTAAATCGGGTGTCTGGACGGCATCCGTTTTTTATGGCTTGACTTTTGCTGCGAGCATACGGTGACCTATGCGGCAGTACAGGCATTTGCGGGGTTCGCAGTATTCGCGCCGTAGCTGGATTAGAGCCTGGGAGGTAAAGGCGTCAGGACATTTTATACCGGCACGGTCAAACAGGGTTATTATTGAATTTCTCTCCGGCTTTAGTGACTGGAGCATTGTTGTGGCGCGGTCGCATATAGTGTTGTCGCCACGTGAAACCCCATAGGCATACGTGAGCGGGATTACTGTGTTTATCAGAATGATGCTAAGGGAGCTTTCGCTTAACGCAAGCGGCTGTCTCGCTCTTGTGGGACCGAAATTGTAATGTGTGGCCCAATAGCCTGTGAGTTTCCGGCGAAACAGATTGCTGGCCGAGGTTTCATCCGTGGCTGAGATGATGTCGGACATGAGGCGGAATCCGCCATGAATGAGTGTAGCAAGCATGGCTATGCGCCGATGGGGGAAGTTGGGCGGACGCATCCGGGCCATACGCCAACCGAGGTTTTCCGGACGGCGGAGCGAGAACTTGCCGGCAAGGAAACGGTATTCTGTGATGAGCCGGGTGACGTAAGGGGCGTCGGAAGGCGCGTTGTCGAGTAGACCCGATTGTCCGAACAGCAAGGCTTCGATGCTTAGCAGCGAGTCACTGTGTTTCCCCATGAAGCGTAACGGCAGGCTCAATGCAAGCCGCTCAAAAGAATCGCTGTTTGTTCCGAATCCCAGGCATCGTGCCAGTGTTATGTAGCATGTCTCTTCCCAATCTCCGGCATTCCGCTGTAGCAGGTTGTTTATCCTGTCTACTTTGTTGTAAAGGCGTTCATGGGCAAGTGTCGCAATCCAGTCGGTGAGATATATCTCCGGCAATAGGGAAATGATGGTACTGCACGGCAGCTCTGTCGCAGCCTGCCCCACGAGTTCACTGTATCGGGAACTGAAGTCGGGAGAACATGGCATGCGCAGTTGCGGAATCGTCTCCCCGTTGCTGCGTCTCACGGCTATGTCATCCTTGCCGACCACGTGCAGAATCACTGAATCGTATGCCGGATCTTTGTCGTGGCCGTGTCGCATCCAGTCGCTTGCGCGGACATGGATCTCGATGTTGCCTACCCATATTTCCCCGTTGATTTTCACCTTGGCGTTGAAGAAATCGGGACCGGCACCGGTGTTGAGCTGTCCGGGGTCTATTACCTGCACTATGCGCCCGTCCACAGTGCGCATATCCTGCTGTAACCATAGACGGTGTTGCCACACGTATTGCATCAGTTTCTCCATCGCGGGTAAATGACGTTGATGTGCAAACTTACGAAAAAAGTGAAAATTATTGACGTGCTTAATGAAATTTATGGCTAATTTTGTGGAATAAATAATTAATAGGCTTAAAATGAGATTATTGACGTTTGTTTCCGGGATTTTCTTTGCTGTATGCTGCTATGCGCAGCTGTCGAATGCCGAGCTGGCTGAATTGTACTCCAAAGATGTAAAGGAGAGTGTCGAAAACATGAAGAACGGTGCTGAAGTATGGAATCAGGGAGCTGAGCCATTCAGCCAATTCATCGAGAAATTCTCTACTGATGAGGAGTTCTGTAATTCGCGTATCAAGCTGACTGCAGCCCAGCGTGCCGAATACAAGTCGGTGCTTGCGCCTTCAAATTTTGTGGCAAAACTGCCATACGAACCGAATCCGGGTGACGGCTTGTATTATCAGCAGTGGGGTGAAATGCAGCGTAACACAGTGTATCTCGATTGCGGATGGGTCGAGTCATACTATACCCATACGTTTGAGTTCAAACGTATCGGCGGCAAGTGGGTACTTGCCAAGATTGTCCCCGGAGAGTAATGCTGCTGTCAGGATTTCCGGCTTGAACGGCGGAAAAATGCGTTTATGGTGCAGTTGGCCGCGGCTGCACACAGGATGGATATTCCCATAGCTGTTGCAAGTCCCCCCCAATTTTGGGGTAAATTATTGTTGCATAGGAAGTTATATATGCATTTGTAGAGGAATTCGTGGCAAAGGTATATTTCCAGGGTGATACTTCCGATATAGTTGCATGAAGATGTCAGTTTTATGGCTGACAGGTATTTCTTTAGCCATATCAGGAATGTGCATATCATGGGAAGTGAAATGGCGAAAAGGATGTATGTCATGTCACACCTGACAAATGTCGGGCAATTAAGAATCCCTTTGAACACGAGGGCTTTAAGCGTGACGGCTAAGATGAGTGCAATGCCGCCAGTTATCAGTGAGGATTTTGTCTGCCGGAAATCGGCTTTTGCGATGTACATTCCGAAAATGAATGACGGGATGCGGGGAGCAATCCAGTCGATGGTGCCGTCGTGGAACGGATAAAAATATGTGAGGAGGGTTCCGAGAATGAATCCTGAAATGAGCACAGACAGCTTGTTGAATCGGTTGAATGCCGAGTTTATAAGTGGCGCGAGCAGGTACAGGAGCAGGATAGCGCGGATAAACCACAGGTCGAGCCCTAAGAATGTTTTCCATGTATAGTGCAGGTTGGTGTAGGCGTCCACGGCCAGGAATGCTATTGACGGTGGGGCAAAACCGGTGATAAGGGCTTTGATTGAGCCTATCAATATACATGCGGGGATGATCCGTGTCAACCTTCGCTTATAAAAAGTCAGCGTGTCGTTTTTCTGCAAGGAATAGGCAAGTCCGAAACCTGAGGCGAATAGAAAAATGTCCACGCCGTAGTTGCCGTAGATGCTTATGGCATTCAGTAGAATGTTGCCGTGAACGAAGTATTGATGGAAAATCATGATGATAATCATGGAGATTCCCATCAGGAATGTCCTGTTTTCGGCGATCAGTGCCGTTGTCGATTGGGCTGTATCGTTTCTCATGAGATTTAATAACTGTAAAATAAGAATCGGAGAGGGGGTTGTTCCTTCTCCGATTCAGTACCCAGACCCGGGATCGAACCGGGATGGGTCGCCCCACTGGTGTTTGAGACCAGCGCGTCTACCGATTCCGCCATCTGGGCTTAGCGGGGGCAAAGGTAATCAAAGTTTTTGTTACGTGCAACAGTTTGGGGATGATTTTGCCGTGATTTTGCCGGACTTATGTTGCGGCAGTGAAAATATTGTGACGGGAATGTGTTGCGGTTGCGGAAATTTTGCTAAGTTTGTAGCAAACAGACTAAACAATACCTTAACTCATGGAATCACTCCCGATTATCAAGAATGACCCGTGGCTGGAGCCGTATGCTCCGGCAATTGAAGGACGGCATAATGATGCTATTAACAAGGAACGCGAGCTTGTGCGTAACGACGGTTCGTTGGAGGCGTTTGCCAATGCCCACAGTTATTTCGGACTGCACCGAACGGCTGACGGGTGGGTGTTCCGGGAATGGGCTCCCAATGCGACCGAAATAGTCCTCGTGGGGGACTTTTCCGGGTGGAACGAGCAGATAAAGTACCGGTTGACGCGTAAGGATAACGGGGTGTGGGAGTTGCGGCTTAAGTCCGATGCCATTAAGCATGGCGATCTCTACAAGATGATTGTGCGATGGGATGGCGGATGCGGGGAGCGTATCCCGGCGTATGCCAACCGTGTTGTCCAGGATGATGAGACCAAGGTGTTCTCGGCTCAGGTGTGGTCGCCGGAGAAAGAATATAAATGGAAAGTGAGGAAATTCCGTCCGTCGGTTTCCCCGTTGCTCATATATGAGTGCCATATAGGTATGGCACAGGAGCGCGAAGGGGTGGGGAGCTACACCGAGTTCCGCGACCTGATATTGCCGCGTATCATTGCCGACGGATATAATGCAATACAGATAATGGCCATACAGGAACATCCTTATTACGGATCGTTCGGCTACCATGTGTCCAACTTCTTTGCACCGTCGAGCCGGTTCGGTACGCCAGAGGAACTGAAGTCGCTTATCGATGCCGCGCATGAGGCAGGGATTGCCGTGATAATGGATATAGTGCATTCCCATGCGGTGAAGAACGAGAACGAGGGGTTAGGGCGTCTTGACGGCAGCTATAACCAGTACTTCTACGGAGATGAGCGCAGGGAGCATCCTGCATGGGATTCCCTGTGTTTCGATTACGGGAAGAACGAGGTGCTGCATTTCCTGTTGTCTAACTGTAAATATTGGCTCGATGAGTTCAGGTTTGACGGTTTCCGCTTTGACGGTGTGACTTCGATGCTTTACTATAATCACGGGCTGGGACAGGCATTCGGTTCGTATGGCGACTATTATAATGGCGGTCAGGACACCAATGCCATAACTTATCTCACGCTTGCCAATAAGCTGATTCACGAGGTGAACCCCCATGCAATCACTATTGCAGAAGAGATGAGCGGGATGCCCGGGCTTGCCACGAAATTTGAGGATGGTGGCATGGGGTTTGACTACCGCATGGCTATGGGTATTCCCGACTACTGGATTAAGATGCTCAAGGAGAAGAAGGATGAGGACTGGCATCCGACATCCATTTTCTGGGAACTTACCAACCGGCGGGCTGATGAGAAGACCGTCAGCTACGTGGAGAGCCACGATCAGGCTTTAGTCGGGGACAAGACCGTGATTTTCCGGCTGATCGATGACAAGATGTATTGGCACATGACCAAAGGTGACGACGACATGACCGTCTCACGCGGTATTGCGCTGCACAAGATGATACGTCTGGTGACTCTGGCAACGATAAACGGAGGCTATCTGAACTTTATGGGTAACGAGTTCGGTCACCCCGAGTGGATCGACTTCCCGCGCGAGGGCAACGGATGGTCTCACAAGTATGCCCGTCGCCAGTGGGATCTTGTTGACCGCAAGGAACTGAAATACCATTACCTCAATGACTTCGACAATGCGATGGTCGCGCTTGTAAAGGGTGTGAGGAACTTCCAGTCGCTTCCGGTGGAGAAGTTGTGGGAAAAGGATGATGATCAGGTGCTTGCGTTCAAGCGAGGCAGTCTCGTTTTCGTATTCAACTTCAACCCGTTCAAGTCATTTACCGACTACGGCATACTTGCTCCCGGCGGGGAGTATGAAATGGTGATGTCGACTGATAATCCTGATTTTGGCGGGTATGGTAATGTCGACGAGACGGTAAGGCATTCGACGTTTGTCGATGAACTGTACAAGCCTCACGGCGTGGAATGGCTGAGGCTGTACCTCCCGGCCCGCTCTGCGCTGGTGCTGCGCCAGACAAAGAAAAAACGTGTATGCCGTCCGCGCAGGAAACAGGGATAGTCGCCGGCCTAACCGAGAAGATCGGGGCGGAGTTTTCGGGTGCGTTCAAGCGCCTGCTCGTGCCGCCACTGGTCGATGCGTGCCTGATGGCCTGAAAGCAGGATGTCGGGTACTCTCCAGCCGTTGTATTCTGCCGGACGGGTATAAACCGGCGGAGCAAGCAGATTATCCTGAAACGAGTCGCTGAGAGCACTCTGTTCGTCGCCAATTGCTCCAGGAATGAGCCGTACGATTGCATCGGCAATTATCACGGCAGGAATTTCCCCGCCTGTCAGTACATAGTCGCCCACTGAGATTTCGCGGGTAATGAGGTGCTCGCGTATGCGGTAGTCCACGCCCTTGTAGTGCCCGCATAGGATTATTATGTTGTCGAGCAGTGACATGCTGTTGGCTATCGGCTGGTTGAACTGTTCTCCGTCGGGGGATGTGAAAATCACTTCGTCATAATTGCGCTCGCTCTTGAGTGCCGATATTGCACGGTCGACCGGTTCTATCTGCATTACCATTCCGGCTTCGCCGCCAAACGGGTAGTCATCGACCTTGCGGTGCTTGTTGGTGGTGTAGTCACGCAGATTGTGTACCACAATCTGTGCCAGGCCTTTGTCCTGGGCGCGCTTCAGTATGGAGCAGTTCAGCGGAGAGTCGATCATTTCGGGGAGTACGGTAAGGATGTCGATGCGCATAGCATGTCTGTGATTAGGGGTTATTCCGGGAGCAAAGTTAACTAAACTGTGGCGAATATGAAAGGATGGTGAACCTGTGTGGTGTCTGTGGCGTTATAATACTGAATAAATACAGAAGACAATGATGAATGAAAAAGCATATCAGAGGAGGAAGGCTCATGTGGAGTCGCTTCATCCGAAAAACCCGTTGAAGAACACGCAGGCAGGAGTCCCGGGACAGCAATTGGGATTGTATCGCGACGCGACAAGCAGTAATGTGCGGCGTATGGTGTCGATGATGAACAATCCCTCCGAGCCAGGGCAACAGGAACGTGGTTGACCGGGAGGGGAAGATAAAGTATACAAGGTTGATTTGTGATTAGTGATAGCGATGACGGCTGTATCCGGTGAGGGCGCAGCCGTCGCCTATATAATAATGTGTATGGGGCGGGGAGTATGATGACGAAAAGGGTAGAATTAAACCGGAGTGTGAAAAAATGTCTGTGAGGGTAAAATAATGTGAATTAATGTTAGCAATATTGCGGTATTCTAAAATATTGTGTTAGATTTGTATGAAATACTGCAAGGACTGTATTGACGGTTCGCGGTATCGGCATTGTATAATGTTAGGAATAAGTAATTGAGCTAAAGCTATTTAATGGTGTCCATGACACCGGCTTATAAATAACCGGTCTGATGCCAACTTATTGACGTGCAAGTGAATAACTAACCTTGAATATAAACAAATTAAAGTAATTATGAAAAAACAGCTATTGCTTCTGTTATTTTCCCTCTTTGCGGTAGTGGGTTATGCCCGCTCTGTGACGGGTACGGTTACTCAAGCCAGTGATGGTGAGCCGCTTATCGGTGTTACTGTTGCGGTTAAGGGTACAAGTACTGCGACATCTACCGATATAGACGGAAATTACGCTATCGAAGTTTCAGACGACAAGGCCGTTCTGAATTTTAGTTATGTGGGTATGAATCCTCTCAGTGTCACTGTGGGAAGCCGTAATGTGGTGGATGTCCAGATGACTGAGAACTCCACTGTCCTTGAAGAGGTTGTGGTTACTGCAATGGGTCAGGTTCAGGAAAAGAAGAAACTGAACTTTGCGGTGCAGGCGCTTAACTCCGATGAGGTTAATGCCGGTCAGTCGGCCAACTTCGTCAACTCATTGCAAGGTAAGGTTGCCGGTGTACAGGTATCGAATGCCGGAGGTTCTGCCAACGCCGCATCACAGATCGTGATCCGTGCCATTTCATCAATCAACGCAAGCCAGAGCAATGAGCCGTTGTTCGTAATCGACGGTATGCCTGTCCGTGGTGGTGCATCATCGGCTGCCGACATCAACCCCAACGACATCGAGACAATGTCGGTGTTGAAAGGAGCTGCCGCATCGGCTCTTTACGGTCAGGAAGGTGCCAACGGTGTAATCCTCATTACCACCAAGAGCGGTAAGGAAGGTTCGGTTACCGTGACAGCAAGCGGTGGCTGGGAAATCTCTGAGGTTGCACGTCTGCCCAAGCTCCAGTCCAAGTATATCGGTGGTGGTAGCGGTATCTACACTACCAACGCAAGCGGCGGTTGGGGACCTGTAGCTCAGCCCGGAGATCAGATCTACGACAATGTGGACGAGTTCCTCGGAACAGGTTTCATGCAGAAATATGACGTGTCTATTTCAGGCGGTAACGAGAAGTTCTCGGCATACGCTTCAGCCAACTATATGGACAACGAGGGTGTGGTTCACAACGATTACCGCAAGCGTCTCGGTGTCTACTTGAAAGGCGAATACAAGCCGTCGGAGCAGATAAAGATCATGCTTTCTACCAACTATATCGACACCAAGTCCCGTTCATTCGGTAATTCTATGTCAAGCGTATATGCATGGGCACGTAACAAGAATATGGCTGACTATGTGACTGCCGACGGTTATCCCAACTATGCTGCACGTTATGATGCTTGGGATGAGCTTACAGCTGCACAGAAGATAGGTGCAGGGGAATCTCCTTACTACAGCCTGTATATGGACGAGGCTGAAGCTCAGTCGACACGTGTTATGATCAACGGTTCTGTTTCTTACGAGCCGATCAAGAATCTTGTGTTTACCGGTAAGATCGGATATGACAAGGGCTATACTACAACCGAGTCCTATACTCATCCGCGTTTCTCCAATACTATCCTCAATGAGATCTCTGAAGAGGACAAGGTAGCGCTTGCAAACGATATCGCGCTCAGTAACGGTACTTACAAGTTCACTCCTTCACGCAGCGAACGTTTCACTGCCCAGTTGAACGGTAACTACTTCTGGAAACTGAACGATAATTTCAATTTCAACTTCTTCCTCGGTGCCGAATACTCTGAAACGAGAAGCTACAGCGGCAACATGGGTGGATATGATTTCGTTCTCGGCGGGGACTTCTTCTCCATGAACAACCTGAACAACGAGTATCTCAACTACGGTACAGGTTCATACAATGTGTACCTGAACCACACCGATAAGAACAAGTTCGGCTACTTCGGTGAACTCCGTTTCGACTATAAGGGTATGGCACAGTTGTCAGTTACCGGACGTGTCGACGGCTCTTCAGCACTTGTGCAGTGTGACCCGATTTATTTCTATCCGTCAGTTACTGCCGGTGTCATCTTCTCGGAATTGTTCAAACTTCAGAATGACTGGTTCTCTTACGGTAAGCTCCGTGGTAACTGGGCTAAGGTGGGTAAGGACTCTCCCAGCTACCTGTTCTCGACCAACTACAAGCAGTGGCCCACATTCCCCGACGGAGGTTACAGCCAGAACCCGACTATTTCAAGCGCATCATGGATTGAACCTGAAATGACCAACTCTTGGGAAATCGGTGCTGACTTGCGTTTCTTCAACTCCCGTACCCGTCTTGATGTCGCTTACTACTCTACTACGGTAGACAACCAGATTATCTCGATGCGTGTGTCTCCTACAACAGGTAAGATCTTACAGACATTCAACAGCGGTAGTATCGAGAACTACGGTGTGGAATTAACCGCATCTCAGGATATCCTTCAATTGAAAGACTTCCAGTGGACTGCAAATGTGAACTTCTCTTTCAACCGCGGACGTCTCCGTGAACTTCCCGACGGACAGACTGAATACCTCGGTACTCAGATCAGCAATGACTTCTACTGTTCTTCCAACGTAGGAGGTTCTACCACTGCAATGGTCGGTAAGGACTACGAACGTACTCCTGACGGACAGGTAATCTGTGATGAAAACGGCTATCCGTTGATCTCTTCGGACAAGAACGTGCCTTTGGGCGACCGTGAACCCGACTTCCTGCTCGGCTTCGGCTCGACTTTCACATGGAAAGACCTTTCACTCTCATTCCTCGTTGACGGTCGTTGCGGAGGTGATGTGTATAACTACACTGCCCGTAGCCTCTTCAGCAATGGTCAGAGCGAATTCCTTGAGAAGTACCGTAACCGCGAGGTGGTGTTCAACGGCGTGGTTGCCAATGGCGACGGAACATATCGTCCCAATACCACTCCTATAATCCTGGACAGCTACAATGCCGGTACTTATTTCTATAATGTTCCTTCCAACTTCATTGAAGACGGTTCATATATCCGTCTGAGCTATGTGACTCTCGCATACGATTTCGGTAAGCTGATGAAGAAACTCGGCTCGAAGAACCCCATCAAGGGTCTCCGTGCATCGGTTACCGGACGTAACCTCTTCCTGTTGACCAAGTACACCGGTTCTGATCCTCAGGTTATGCCGAGTGCAACAGGTGGTGCAGGTACAATGGGTATCGACAACAACGGTATCCCCTCTCTGCGCAGTTTTAATTTCAATGTTAACGTAACATTCTAAAAATAAGCTATGAACAAGATAAAAGTAATATTGTCATCCGTTCTGCTTGGAATGTCGCTTGCCGGTTGTGAGGATACCCTCTTTGAAAATGTCAATCCGGATGCCGCACACATCAACTCGGCAGAACTCGGACTTCCGGTAGTTGTATTCTATGCACAGCAGGCAGTATATGACAATGCCGAATACAATGTGTACCTTTCACAGTGTCTTACCACGACCGGTAAGAGCCAGACAGGTTCTTACCCCTACAAGCAGGGATGGGAATTCCTGAACATCAACCGTCATCCGCAGTGGCGCCGCCACTTCTATGACATAGGTGTGAATGTGAGTGACCTTGTGAAAAACGCAAAGGAGAGCAACTCAACTAACTATGAGATTATCGCCCGTGCCATTTACTTGATGTCGACCCAGTTGTGTACCGACGCATTCGGTGAAATGCCTATGCCCGGAGAGGGTTGGGATATCCCCGGTGTCGCAGGTGGTGACGCATACGAGTCAAAGACACCCAAGTATATGACCCAGCCTACAATCTATGCATGGATGCTTGCCGAGGCCGACCGCATCATAGACCTCTATAATGCCAACAAGGGACGTACCGACTTCGCATTACCTATAGGTGTGGAGCAGGACCGTATCTATGCCGGTGACATCGATAAATGGGTAGGTCTTGTGTATGCAGTGAAGGCACGTCTGCTGCTCCGCAACATTCCCAATGTGAATACCGGAAAATGCCAGGAGATTATTTCAACTGCACAGCAGGCAATCAATATCTGGAAATCAGAGGCATTGTATGAAGATCCCTGGTTCGGTTGCGAACCCCGTTTCAAGTTTGACGGCGGTACAGGTGAACAGAACTGCCCCTGGGGACCCGCACAGCCCAAAATCAATTCATGGGAATCACGTGACAACCTGTTGACATCGGCTGTCCCCTCCAAATTCTTTATCGAGGACTGTCTCGGAGGAATCA
Organism: Muribaculaceae bacterium; assembly: GCA_017462345.1. Lineage (GTDB taxonomy): Bacteria > Bacteroidota > Bacteroidia > Bacteroidales > Muribaculaceae > RGIG4079. The sequence goes on along the minus strand of JAFTRI010000023.1, from coordinate 24,732 downwards.
ATCCCGGTGTTGCCGCCACGACGTTAAATGACGGCGGTGGAGCGGGTGTTTATCAGAACTATAACGGCTATGGTTCCGACCCGCGTCTTGCTCTGCTTCTGATCCCTAATAAAGGTCCGATTTCTCCTGCTGACGACTCAAATGTGGAGCATCTTGCAATCCGTTATCTTGAGAATAATATCGGTTCAAGTGCAAAGGTTAAGCAGGCTCACTATCCCGACCTTTATGCCGGAGCGTTCGCCAAGAATGACGGATACAACCCGCTCTTCATGATGGAGGAACTGTACTTCATCCAGGCTGAGGCTTACTATTGGATGGGAAATAAGGCTAAGGCAATGGAGCTTGCACGTGAAGCGACAGAGTATAACATCAAGCGCCATTTGGCACGTTTCCAGGCTGATAATGCCGTTACTATTGACGGTAAGGCGGTGACTGTATATCCGGGTATCGGAAATAAGGCGTCAGAAAAAGAAAGGGATATTGCAAATGACCAGAAACGTTGGGAAAGAATGGTGCGTGCATTCCTTTACAACTTGGATAACGGCGATACCGAAAATACCCAAGGCACGTGGTTGGGAACCAAGCGCGGAAACACGCTTCCGGTGACTGAGATAGGCAACAAGCAGTTCTTCTTCCCCACGGATGCCAATGAGTATACTCTTGAGAAGCTGATGACCCAGAAGTATATCGCAATGTATATGCAGCCTGAGCAATGGAATGACCTGCGCCGTTACCACTACAGCAACACCAAGAACGGATACATGGTTAACGGCGAGATCGTCTATCCCGACCTTAAACGCCCCTATAACCTCTATTCGGCTTATTGGGTTGACGGATATACCGAGGCTCAGAAAGAGAATCTGTGGATACAGCGTCTGAACTATGACCCGCAGACCGAGGATATTTATAATAAGGATGAAGTTGTGCGTCTCGGAGCTTACAAGGATCACCGTTGGTTGCAGAAACCCATGATCTGGGCAAACGATCCGGGTGTACGTACATCTCTTACTGCCGAATAATGCAATAATTTAAAAAGAACTATCAATTATGAAAATACAATATAAATTAGGACTTATGGCTATGGGGCTTTTGGCATTCTCTTCATGCGAAAAGCACGACCTCGTTGCCGATAACATGGCGATAGGCGAGCGTGTCCCCACCGTCTACTGGACTGTGGCATCTACCGCCTGCAAAGCCGGAGAGGATTTCTCGTTCGAGGGACGGTATTATACCGAGGACGGACATCAGCCCTCCCATAGCGAAGTGTGGTATTCAGTTATCCGTGAAGATGTTGTCAGTGCACAGGCCAAGCTCGTATCCAGCCTTGCATTTACCCAGCAGTCAACGATAACCGACACAATACGTACAATGCAGCATATCAAGTCATACGCCCATAGCCTGGCTACATGGAGCGGACATGAGTTTGTATTAAGCAACAGCTGCCCCACGTCGAGCACTCTCATCCCTGTGATGTGGTCACCGGGCAATTCCTGGACCGAAACGACATGGGACAAGTTTAACCTGTACTATCCTGAAGGTTTCGAGGAAACGTTCCTTGCCGATGTCAAGACCAAGGTGATGGCAAGCGAGACAATCCTGCGTGATGTGTTCTGTACCTACAGCGGTTTCACTGCCGAGCGTATCGATTCCATTAATGGCATCTATAACACGGCAATCCCTACCGTGTTCGATGACGACGAGAACACTAAAGACATAAAGAGCAAGAAGGAATTGTGGTATAGGGTGTCTGACAGCAATACCGACGTTGAAAAAGAGGCTGCCATTATCGCGTACTATTACCGCGATGATGCCGGTGTGGATGTCAGGGTCAAGAAAGCCGATATTCTCGTAGACGAGCTTGGTAACGAGTATGCCATGAACGGAGAGAAAAAGGTGTTCTGCTATCCGGTTTATGACGCCGCCGCATGGCTGTATTGCCGTTATGACAATGACTCGGGTTCTATCGTGACTACCGTGCTCGACAGCTATACCGACGCGTTTGACGCGCTGGTTGCCTTGATCCATTTCCCCGAATGGATAAAGGGAACGGCTGCCGAAGGTTATGTAGCGTCATTCAAGCGTACCCACAAGTTGTCGACCGTATTCAAGGTTGTCGATACCGAAGGTAATGTGGGTATGTACACTACACCATACGAAATTACTCTTAACTAACAAATAACAGAAGATTATGAAATTTCTAAATAAAATAGGTGCTTGGGCTGTTATGGCATTGGCGATGACCGCTTGTGTCGACCAGGATCCCGATATTCAGGATTTCCCGTCGGCTGATGTGGACTTTACTTACGAGGTCGCTGATGATCAGTACCAGGTGGATTATTATGTAGTATCAGAGATACGCTTCAACAACACTTCGGCAAAGGCCGGGAATCTCCGCTGGAATTTCGGTGGAGCCGAGGTAGAGTATCGCCATGAAACAAATGCAAGCAGCAATAACCCTGTAGTGCAATTCAAGAAAGCAGGACGTTACAATGTCTCGCTTACCGTGGAAGGTGTGGGAACACGCACCTATCCCATCCTTATTTCCGACATCCAGCCCAAGTTGACGACAACAGTGGCTGACATGGTGGTGATAGGACAGACTGCAGTTTCATTTGCTGTCGACACTCCTAACCCTGAGGGAAAGAAGATACAGTACACGATCACATTCCCCGACGGGACTACCGATGCCGAGAGCGGTGCAGAGGTTGAGAACCCGTTTGTCTTTGAACGTGAGGTGGAAGCTGACGGAAGTGTTAAGGATACCCGTGTTATCCCGAGTGTGAAATTCGCTGAAATCGGTTCGCGAAAGGTGACTGTGGATGCCATGTTCGATTTCGAAGGAACAGAACCGCGTCTGCTCGAACAGGGCTATTTCAACGTGCAGGTGGCATGTGACGTACCTGCCCCCACTCTTTATTATGCTGAAAGAAACGGTAATATCAAGGCTCTAAAACTCGTCGATCCGACCAAGTACACGGTTTATCCCTACGATATGGGTGTTATTTCAGGTGACAGTCCTTTCAACTTGTGCTACGCCTCTTATGATGTGACCAATGACGAAGGGCTTACTGAAAAGCAGGAGTTCATCTATATCCTCGATGCCGGCAAGCAGTACTACTACGTGAATGACGGTACCGGTCTCGGTGACGGTAAGATAACCGCTATGAGAACCGACGGAACAGGTGTTAATACCGTAATCTCCAACGTGGGTCTCCATGCCTATAATGACCCGTATTTCGGATTTGTCAAGGGAGAAACCCTCTATTACTCTGACCGTAATACCGGTATCAGAAAGATGTCGGTTAAGGACCGTAATCAGGTGGAAACCGCCGAAGGTATTGCCGAGGGTGAGAACTATTTCATGAAACTGCAGTGGATCAACTTCTATGGAGCAGGGATATCTTACGGTGCCATCCCGGGTGGATTCCTTTGCGATTCAAGCGGAATATGGTGGCTCGCATGCCATTTCAACGGTCCCGGTGTGTACCGTTTCAAGGATTCGGATGTCCATACCGACGGGAAAATAAACCCTGCAGCGGTACCTTATCCCATATTCCTCTCGGGTTCATACTTCAAGTCGTTCACTATCGATGAGGATAACGGTAAGTTCTATGCCTGGAGCATGTTGCAGAAGAAAGGGTTCTTTGTGTATGACCTGCCGAAAACAACCGATGGATCGACCTTTGACGCACAAAAGGGGTATGTAGAGGTGTTTGAAATGAATGCCGACCCGATTAACACTACTGCAAGCGAAGGCGTATATACGACCCAGATGGCAGTCGACAAGACGACAGGCAATGTATTCTTCGCATTCCGTGCGGCTTCTGACGAACCCACTTATAAATCGGGTATCTATTATTACAATCCCAACGATCCCGGTAAGCTGAACGTTTACGGTGAGACGGAGGGTGAAGCCGGAATCGGTCTCGTGATCAATCCTACTCCGACCCAGCTTTTCTAAGGTGTAACGCCCGGAAACAGCATATAAACTCCAAAAACAAAGGTTACTGCCACTAACATTGGTGGTAACCTTTGATTTTATTACAGATATTTTAAACGGAAATAAATCCTTTGTAAAAGATGATAATTTCGAGAAGAATTAAAACCGCACTTGCCGCGCTGGCTGTGGTAGGATGTTCACTGACGGCATCGTCCGAGGTCTCGCGTGAACACCGTGCGATATGGATGTCGACCTACCTTGGCAGCTGGCCGAGTGCCGCATTGACAGAAAACAGTGCGACTTCGCAGAAGTCCATATTGAATAACCGTCTCGACAAGTTGCGCGACCAGAACATCAACATCCTGTACTATCATGTGCGTTCGGCATGTGATGCGATGTATGAGTCGGCCTACGAGCCGTGGTCGGCACAGGTGTCGGGAACGCGTGGCGTTGCTCCGGCATTCGACCCGTTTGCCTACCTTGTGGAGCAGGCCCACATCCGTGGTATCGAGGTATATGCATGGGTGAATCCTTATCGCTATAACACTTCCCACAGCCTGTATGGCGAGGGTGAACTCAACTATGAGAACAGTCATCCCGAATGGTTGCTCTATGGAAGTTCGGAGATACGTATCAACCCGGGTATAGAGGCTGTACAGCAGCGTGTTGTCGACGTGTGCAAGGATATTGTAACCAAGTATGATGTCGACGGTGTGGTATTCGACGACTATTTCTATGCGAGCGGAACTCCCACTGGCAGTGACGGTGACGGTGACCAGTATGCTGCCTACAAGGCTTCGGGAGGGACATTGTCACAGGCCGACTGGCGCCGTGACAATGTGAACCAGATGGTGCGCCGTGTGGGAGAGGCAATCAAGGAGACCAAGCCGTGGGTACGTTTCGGTATGGCTCCTGCCGGAGTGGCTTCCCCACCCAACGTGACAAGCGAATACGGACTGCCTGCCGCTCCCGGCAGTGACTGGCAGTACGGCAGTATATTCAGTGATCCGTTGAACTGGCTCAAAAACCAGTATATCGACTATATGTCGCCACAGATCTACTGGTCGACCACGGCCAACTATAAGTCGCTGAGCGAGTGGTGGAGGAATGCAGCCGAAAAGTACGGCCGGCACATGTATGTAAGTACCGACATCAACAATATCGCCTCCAGCTTCGGTTACGGCGGCATGGAGGAGTTCATCCAGCAGACGCTGTGGGTGCGGGACCTGTCAAAGGAGAATGAGGCCGGTATGGTGTTCTTCGACCTCCGCAACTGGGTCAACTACTATGAAAATTACAGTGGTGCAGGCAGTCAGACGTTCGGCGACATAATGAAGGATGCCGTGTACCAGTACAAGGCTCTTGTCCCGCTCCAGTCATGGGACAATAAGCGTAATCCGGTAATGACTTCAAATGTCAAGGCCGACGGCTCAACCCTTACATGGGACGAAGTGGCAGGAATGCGTTACACGGTATATGCCGTTCCCGAAAATATCACCGATGCCGAATTCTATTGCCAGCGCGAGTATCTTGAAACGGTCACCTATACCAATTCCTATACGATTCCACGCAGCAAGTTGACGGGTTACCGTTGGGCGGTATCGGTGTATGACCGTTACGGGAATGAATATTCACCGCTTTTTGCCGGGGCTCAGCAGTCAACGTCGCTCACGGCTGCCACACCGGTAGCGCCCATAAACGGCGAGGCTCCGCTTGCCCTGTTCAAGTTCCGTTGGACAGGTGAGGGTTCCCACTTTACCGTGGAGGTGGCCGAGGATGCTGCGTTTGCCAATGTTGTCGGCACGATCGAATCGTTCACAACCGAGGCCTCATCGGCAACCCTGAAAGGACTTGTCGAAGGACAGACCTACTATTGGCGTGTCACTTCTGACGCTCCCAACACCCTTGGGGCAGTCTCCGCTACCGCTACATTCAAGTATGCCGCCAATTTCGGCATCACATCACCGGCAACCGGTGCGACAGAGTTGTCGCTTACTCCGTCAGTTACCTGGACAGCAGCCGAGAGCGGAGCCAATTATCTGTTGGAAATCAGCAAGGATATTGACTTTGCGACAATCGCCTATTCGGCAGAGACCACTTCGACATCCCACATTGTAACACGTCCGTTGGCATACTATACCTCTTACTATGTGCGTGTCACCGCGACCAAGGATTCCCAGTCGGTCAAGAGCGAAAGCGTGGCGATCAAGACCCTTGATCCGACGAGTGTCCCTGCTCCGGAGTTCGTGAAACCGTCAACAAACGGTGAAACCCTCCATTGCGACGACAAGATCGAGGTCAAGCCGTGGGTGGGTTACAACAAGGTGCGTGTCGAGCTGTCAAAATCATCGACCAGCTTTGCGTCACGCTCCAGCTATCTTGCCGACCTTGTGGACTTTGAGTGTACAACGGTGGAACTGGGAAATGAGGTAGTGACCGTGGGTTCTCCCAAGGCTGCACTCGTTGACGGTACAACCTACTATGTACGTGCCTACGGACAGTATTCCTGCTCGTCAAGCACATCGAAGAAGACCGACTATACCGAGGTAATGTCATTTGTCTACAGTGCACAGGCTGGAGTCGAGAAGATCGGTGCCGATAACGGGGAAAGTATTTATGTGACTGTCGATGATGTGCTTGTGCTTGGTACAGATATGGCAGAGATTTCGGTATATTCCATTACCGGACAGCTTGTCGCTTCGGTCAAGGCTACAGGTGATTACAGCCTTGAAAGCCTTGCGTCAGGCACATACGTCATCAGGGTCAAGAACGCCTCCGGTGTCACGACCGTTAAGTTTGTCAAGTAAAGGCAATAGAAACCGTATATAACCAATGGCTGTGTCAGGACCGCTGATACAGCCATTGTCATGTAATGACGGATGATATGTGTTTTGGCTTTGCCGTTAGGCATGTTATTCGTAAATTCGCGGATAATAAAAGAATATACAGAGTATGGAAATGATGTTACGCCCTACGTTTGAAGCGTCACGCCGTGCCGCCCGGGAACTTAACCGCCGCAGTGAGGCGGAGGTGAATGAGTTGTTGCTGAGACTTGCCGATGCCGTGGAACAGTCTATCCCTGACATCCTTGATGCCAATAGCCGGGATCTGGCACGGATGGACGAGTCGAACCCCAAATATGACCGTCTGAAACTTACCGACGGCAGGTTGCGTGACATTGCATCCGACATGCGTCAGGTCGCCGCTCTGCCTTCACCTTTAGGACGGACATTGAGCGAGACAGTGCGTCCTAACGGAATGACGATACGGAAAGTGTCGGTGCCGTTCGGTGTGATCGGTATAATATACGAGGCACGCCCCAATGTGACATTTGACGTGTTCTCATTGTGTACAAAATCGGGGAGTGCATGTCTGCTCAAAGGGGGGAGCGACGCCCGGGAAACCAACGGCTGTGCCGTCGGGCTGATACGCCGTGTGCTCGCTTCCGGAGGCTGGAATCCCGATACGGTGACACTGCTGCCCGTTTCCCATGATGCCACAGCCGAGATGCTCAATGCCGTGGGAATGGTCGATCTCATCATTCCCCGCGGGAGTAAGGGGCTTATCGACTATGTGCGTGACAATTCGCGTGTGCCTGTAATCGAGACCGGTGCGGGAGTGTGCCACACTTATCTGCACTCATCGGGACGAGCCGACTATGCCCGCGCAATCGTCAACAATGCCAAGACCCGGCGCGTGAGTGTGTGCAATGCCCTTGATACGCTCGTGGTGGATGCCTCACGCCTCGGTGACCTGCAGCAGGTGTGCGGGCCTCTTGCCGACCATGAGGTGACCATATATGCCGACGAGCGTTCCTATAAGGCACTTGAGGGGGTATATCCCTATCTTGAACATGCCGGGAACGATGATTTCGGCAGGGAATGGCTTGACTATAAAATGTCGGTCAGGACTGTCGACGGAATTGCCGATGCCCTTGAATTTATAGAGGCAAACACCTCCCGTCACAGTGAATCGATTGTAGCCGAGGATCCCGCTGCCGTCGACCTGTTCCTCCGCGAGGTGGATGCGGCATGTGTCTATGCCAATGTATCGACGGCATTTACCGATGGCGGACAATTCGGATTCGGAGCGGAGATAGGTATTTCCACCCAGAAACTCCATGCCCGTGGCCCGATGGCGTTGCCTGAAATAACGACCTACAAGTATCTCGTTACGGGGAACGGTCAGGTCAGGTGAAAGCACGGCATTATGTGTTGTGGATTATTATCGGTATCTTTGTAGACATACACTGAAAATTTTTCTCCGTTTCATGAAAAGGAAACTTATAATTACGGCGATTGCCGTGGCTGCAGTATCGGGTGCGACAGCACAGTCAGGCAACGGACAGTCCCTGAACTGTCTGGTCCCGGGTGTACTGATGTACCGTGACGCCAACTATGCAGGGTGCATCGACCGGCTGTCGCGTGTCGACAAGAATGCGCTTACTCCTCAACAAGCCGAGGAGACGGACTATTTCATGGCCAAGGCGGCTGCATCGGACGGCCGCAATGATGCCGCAGCCCTTTTGCAGGCATTCCTTGACCGTTATCCGGCATCGACACGCCGTGCCGACATCATGATGACGATAGGGGATGTGGCGTTCATGGCAGACGACTATGCCGCAGCATTGCAGCAGTACCGCAAGGTGGACAGCAATTGTCTGGACGGGGCGCGTGCCGAGGACTATGTGTACCGTGTCGCTTATTGCCGTCTGCTGCTTGCCGACTATGAGGAGGCCGAGACCGGGTTCAAAGCCCTGTCAGGGACACGGAAATATGGTAATGCAGCGCGCTTTTATGAGGGGTATATCGCCTACTGCAACAATGATTATGCCCGTGCCGGGGAACTGTTTTCGGGTGTCGACCGGACGGTCTCTCCCGGAAATATGGCAGACTATTATCTGTGCCAGATACGATTCAAGGAGGGGGATTACGCGACGGCACTGTCGATGAGCCGGAGGTTGATCGAAACCGGTGCGGAACCGCATTTCATTTCCGAGGCCAACCGTATTGCCGGAGAATCGCTGTTCAATCTCGGGCAGGAGGAGCAGGCGATACCATACCTCAACCGGTATGCCGGCTCTACGGAGTCACCGATGCCGTCATCGCTGTATATACTCGGAGTGAGCGAATACCGGGCAGGGGAGTATTCCCGTGCGGTGCAGTCGCTGGAAAAAGCCGCCTGTGAGGATAACGCAATGGCTCAGAGTGCGTGTCTCATGATAGGCCAGGCGCAGATGAAACTGGGGAATAGCAGTGCCGCTGTGGCAGCATTTGAAAAGGCTTGCCACATGGCCTTCGACAGTGATGTTACTGAAACGGCCATGTATAACCGTGCTGTGGCACAGTCACAGGGCGGCAAAGTGCCGTTCGGCAGTTCCATCTCTGCCTTTGAGGCATTCCTGTCCCGTTACCCCGATTCGCAATATGCCCCGCAGGTGCAGGCGTATGTGATAAGCGGGTATATGACCGAAAACAATTACGAAAGCGCACTAAGGTGTATCGAAAAGATAAAGAATCCTACGGCTGAGGTTATGGCAGCCCGTCAGCGGGTGCTGTTTACACTCGGGACACGTGACTATGCCACCGGAAAAACCGCTGTGGCGCTGGAACGTTTTATAGAGGCAAAGAAACTGTCGGACTATGATGCCGCCATTGCCCGCGACTGTAACCTGTGGATAGGGGACTGCTATTACCGTCAGGGCAGATACCCTCAGGCTTCATCATCCTACCTGGCGTTCCTGAACAGTTCTCAGGTTCCGGGCGGTAACCGTGTTCTCGCTTACTATAATCTCGGCTACAGCCGTTTCGGGGAGAAACGCTATGAGGACGCGTTGACCGACTTTAACCGCGTCATCAAGGCTTCGGCCGGAGGCGACAAGGAAATGCTTGCCGATGCCTATAACCGTGTAGGGGACTGCCATTATTACGGGACACGGTTTGACCGTGCCGAGAAGGCTTACGGGAAGGCTTACGAACTGAACCGGTCATCGGGTGACTATGCCCTGTACCAGAAAGCGATAATGAAAGGTCTTGCCAAGGATCACAAGGGGAAGATAAGCACTCTTGACGAGGTTATTACCCGATTCCCCTCATCGGGCCTTATACCGTCGGCGCTGCTTGCCAAGGCCGAGAGCTATATCGCCATAGAGAGGCATGAGAAGGCAATCGATACTTATAAGGAGCTTGTTGAAAAATATCCGTCGACGTCACAGGGACGCAACGGGTATCTTCAACTGGCTATAACCTACATGAACACGGGCGACGGCAAAAAGGCAACAGAGACCTACAAGACGGTGATTGCCGGCTATCCCACGAGTGAGGAGGCACGTGTGGCATCTGATGACCTTAAACGCATCTATGCCGATGAAGGACGTCTACAGGAATATGCCGCGTTCATAAGCACCGTACCCGATGCCCCGCGTCTTGATGTGTCGGAAATGGATGCCCTGACATTCCGTTCTGCCGAAAAGGCGTTTACCGACACAGGAAACAGCCTGAAATTGAAAAAATACATCGAACAGTACCCCGATGGGGAATATGAGTCCCAGGCATTGTATTATCTTGCCTCGTCAGCCCATTCAACCGGTGCATACGCTGATGCGCTCGCTTATGCCCGACGGCTTGTGGAAGAACATCCCGATGCCGAAGCCGTTGAGGATGCGCTTGCAATCAAGGCCGATGTCGAGTACCGTAACGGGGATGCCGAACAGGCGCTGGAGACCTACAGCCGGCTGGAACAGCGTGCATCGGCATCGCGTAACATCAATGCCGCAAGGCTTGGCATTATGCGGGTGTCACGAGACCTCGGCCGACATGAGAGCGTGGTCAATGCCGCCGACAGGCTTCTGTCGTCGACCACTGTAGGGGCTTCGGATGCCAATGAGGTTAAGTTTACCCGTGCATATTCGCTCAATGAACTTGGACGGCATGACGAGGCCGAGAAGGAATGGGCTTCACTTGCCGGCAACACCGATGAGCTATATGGCTCAAAAAGCGCATACTATCTTGCACAACATTATTTTGACACGGGTAATACGGCTCAGGCTCGGGAGACGGTGGACGCATTCATCAATTCCAATCCTCCGCACCGGTATTGGCTCGCCCGCGGTTTTATCCTGCTGTCCGACATCGAGCGCAAGGAGGGTAACACATTTGAGGCCGACGAGTATCTCAAGAGCCTGCGCAGCAACTATCCCGGAACTGAAAACGATATTTTCCGGATGATCGACCAACGTCTAAAATAACCGATAAAATGAAATTGCAATATATTATTCTCCCATGCTTCCTGACAGCATTTTTTGCCACGGCAAACAACGTCGGGGATGACTTGTCCAAGGAGATAACCGTCGAAAAGGAAATAGTGCCTGAACAACGTGCTGCAACACGTCTGAACGTCTCTCCTAAGGTGGTGTTGCCGGCAGTTACCGCCAAGCGGCTGTCATACAGCGAGCATGGTGTTACGGTGCAGGTGCCGCCGTCGATAGCGGTGCTTGAACCTGCTGCCTGCAGGGACTCGCTGCCCGCGGAAAAATATCGGGGATATGTCGACTTGGGCTATTTCCCGCTGTTCAATGCCGGGTTATCGGCAGGATACAGGCTTGTGGACAACGTAAGAACATGCCTGAACCTATGGACACAATATGACGGAGCGGTTTATGACGGCGATGACAGTAGCGACCGGGAGGTCACAATGCGTAGCCATGACGTGGCTGTTGGAGCAGGATTGAAATATATGGTCGGGGACCGGTCATCCATAACGGCAGGGCTCGGATATTCATACAGCCGGTTTAACCGGCCTGTTGCCGGTGAACACGATTATTGCAATGTGAGTGCAAACCGTATTGATGCAGCTGCCTCATGGTCATCCGTGGTAAGAGGATTGGACTACACATTGGGGCTCAAGTACGGGTATTTCGGTTATGGGAAACCGGATGTCCGGCAGTCGGATATGCTGAAGCCCGCCCGTGAGAACCGTTTTGCCTTGTCGGGCGATGCGTCTATGCCCGTCGGTGCATCTTCCTATGCCTGCCTTGCCTTGGATATTTCAGGTCTTGGCTATAGCGACAGCGATTATAATACGTCGCTTGTGTCCCTGACACCGTCATACCTGTATAGGAAAGAGAGCCTGACAGCACGTGTAGGAGCTAAAGTGGAATTCACAGGCAATAATGACGAATCATTCCATATTGCTCCCGTTGTGAGTGTCGATTGGGTTACATCACCTGTGTTTGCCGTGTATTGCCGTTTGGGGGGTGGGGAACACCAGAATACTCTTGGTTCATTGTTCGGCTTTACACGCTATGCCGATTATACAAGGGCGGGAATATTCGGGAACTCCAACATCCCTGTTACCATCGATGCAGGATTGGATCTCGGTGCATGGAAAGGATTGTCGGTCGAGCTGTTTGGAAGTTATGCTGTGGCCAATGATTGGCTGATGCCGTTTGATAACCAGTATGAATGCTGCGCATTTACTCCGGTTGACTACAAGGGGTGGCGCATAGGTGCTGCCGTGAGTTACGTGTATCGCGACTTGGCTGAGCTGAAGGTGAGTTACGAGACAGCCCCGCAGGAGTATGATAAAGGGTATTACCTGTGGCGTGACCGTGCCAGGTATGTAGCCGGTGTATCAGTGTCCGTACATCCCGTTAACAGGGTGGATGTTACCGTGGGATATGAACTGAGGGCAAAACGGAAAATCTTATCCGGCATTGACAATTGGTTGAGTCTCGGGAATATGGAAAGCCTTGATGTCGGGGCTCTTTACCGTGTCAATGAAAAACTGAGTGTATTTGCCCGACTGGAGAATCTGCTTGATAACAAGTGTATGATTTTCCGCGATGTGCCGGCACAGGGGTTCACAGGACTTGTCGGCTTCGGCTACAGATTCTGACAGTCTGGGTCCCGGTCGGGATATAGGTAGCCGGAGCAGCTTATCGGAAAGCGTTCAGTGAATATATGCCGGGAGAGGAGCAGACCGATAAGATGATAACGATGAGTATAAAAGTTATTGCCAGTATTATTGTACTCCAAAATATAAGAGAAGACGGGATTTCTCCTAAGAGATTGCGGATTTTTTCACTGTGGAGTTCTGTTTTGTCTGTTGGATTGTTCATGCGTGGTACAGGTTGTTAATTCTAATTTTCAAGGTCTAATTGATTCTTTACCAAATTATAATACGCACCCTTGGCGGAGATGAGCGATGAGTGTGTTCCGGTTTCTGCGACATGTCCGTTTTCAATAACGATAATTTGGTCAGCATTTTTAACTGTGGAAAGACGGTGAGCGACAATGACAACGGTACGACCCTGATAGAATTTGTTGAGATTATCGACTATAGTACGTTCATTGGCAGTGTCAAGGGAGTTTGTTGCTTCATCGAGAAAAATGAAGTCGGGTTGTTTGTAAACTGCCCTAGCAATAAGTATCCGTTGCCGTTGTCCTTGGCTGATTCCAACACCATCTTGTCCTATTTTAGTATCGTATTTTAAAGGAAGAGACATGACGAAATTGTGAATGCATGCTATACGTGCAGCATGTTCAAGTCGCCTCATGTCAATCTCTCCATCATCAATAGCGATATTTCTTGCTATTGATTCGGAGAAGATAACTCCATCTTGCATTACTATTCCACATTGTTGCCTCCACCATTTTAAATTGTATTCGTCAATTTTGCGCCCGGAAATACTGATTGTCCCTTCATTTGTAGGGTAATAGCCAAGTATTAGTTTAATAAGCGTTGTTTTGCCGCTACCTGAAGGTCCCACAATTGCAGTTATTTTCCCTGAAGGGATGTCAAAGTTTATGTTGGATAGGGTGTTTTTAATGCAATGTGGGTCGTATTTAAAGTCGACATTTCGGAAATTGATTGAATGGATGTCAGAAGGAAATTCTGTGGTGTTACATGTTTTGTCCTCTTCATTGCGTGATGTATGAATTTCATTGATGCGTTCCAATGAGATTTTTACATATTGGAGTGAATATATGAAAGACATTAATTGTTCTACCGGAGAATTGAGTTGCCCGACAATGTATTGGATAGCAAGCATCATTCCTAGGGTAATTTGTCCATTGATTACTGCTGTAGCTGATAATACGGTTATCAGTATGTTTTTTATTTCATTTAAAAAAATGCTGCCGGCTTCTTGCGTCTGTTGAAGTTTTAGTGATCTCATTTGGGTTTCGAAAAGGTCTGCCTGAGTATTTTCCCAATCCCATCGACGACGGCGTTCGCAGGCTTGTAGCTTGATTTCCTGAATTGAAGTTAAGAATTGATAGGTTTTGTTTTGGTTTAATGCTTTCTGCTCGAATAGCTCGTAATCCAGCGTTTTTCGACGCTGGAGAAATGTTGTAATCCACAATCCGTATAAGATACTCCCAATAAGGAATATAAAGAATATGAATTTGTCATAGATCAGTAATACCGTACCTAATACTCCAAAACTGAAAAATGAAAAAATTAGGTTCAGTATTTGTCTTGTGAGAAAAGTCTGTATGCGGCTGTGGTCTCCTATTCGCAGAAGCAGATCTCCAATCAGTTTTGTGTCAAAAAATGACATCGGAAGCTGTAATAATTTTATGAAAAAATCACTGATAAGGGAAATGTTGGTTCGCAATGAAATATGAAGTAGTATCCATCGGCGTATGAAATCGATTGCCGTCCGCCCTACAATAATCATCAGTTGTCCTAATAGAATAAGCCATATAAAACCGATATCGTTATTTGCAATACCTATATCGACAATTGACTGTGTCATGAATGGTAGGGATATTTGCAACACACATCCCAATAATAGTCCAAGTGTGATATGGATAAAATATTTGCGGTATTGTTTAAGATTCCTGAACAAAAAATGAAATGATCTGAGATTTCTCTTTTCGAAATTGTCGGTTATTTTCCCGAACCTGTCTGTCGGTTCAAAAAACAAGGCAATCCCTCTTTCGGTGTCATCCGATTGTGCCGAAATCCAATGTTTTCTAAATCTATCTGACGATAATCGGTATTTACCCTTTCCGGGGTCGGCAATCCAAAAAATACGTTTTTGAGGATCAACTTTATATAATACGACAAAGTGATTTTGATTCCAATGCAGTATGCATGGCGTGCGTTTTGCAATTAAGGAACATTCAGTGGCCTTTACCGGAAAACTACGAAGTCCAATCATGCTGGCCGCATCTACTAATGCTTTCATGGAAACGCCCTCAACCGTAGATGTGCAGTATTGGGATAGATAATCGATTGACATGGGATGCCCATAGTAATGGCATATCATTGACAGACATGCAACACCACACTGCATAGTGTCCCGCTGGCGTACTAAAGTGATCTTATTTTTAATATTTGAATATTCCGGAGTCTGTGTCATCATTGGTTAGATCTATTTTTGCCTCTTTCCGTTTCTTTCCACCGGATATATTCCATACGATTGACAACATGATCATATTTTTTTGGGCAGGAACAACCAGATCTTGCTCCTTTATCATGTAATTGGTTGTTTTTTTGTCTTTTGTATGGAATCCTGTTTGACTGAAAAGATATTGTCCAATAATTCCAAATCTCCATTGATTGACCGAATAGTATAAGTAGGCATTGTTGTAGACTCCGGTTGTGCTGTATGTTTCTCCTGATAAGGATTTGTCTTTGCCTTTCCATATTATTCCTGCATTCCATTTGTCTGTTGTCCAGTCGACTGCGATATTATAATTCCAAGAGTCAAGATTGTGCGAGTAATCAATTCCGTTTGATTGGTATGATTTGTATCTCATCCCTACGGATATGTTCAGACTTTGTGTAAGAGTCAAGTATGCGGTGATGTCCTCCATGAACATCGTCTGTCTCCTTTGGTTGGCGAATGATGATTGAAACGTAGTGGATTCGTTTTCTACTATGCGCTCTACTTTATTCATTACGGGTTTGTAAGCGTTATTATATGTCAAGGTGTTCTGAATCGTTAATGTGCCTATGGCATAGTTTGCTTTGAGTTGAGTGCTGTAGTTCCACCAGTCTTTAAGATTAGGTTCTCCTTTTAATGTCTCAAATCTGTTTAGTGTCAGCTGTGTATCGGACATTCGTGAAAGAGAGGGCGATTTTTGACTTAATAGTCCGCTAAATTGCAGCAACCATGAATCCGTGCGATAATTTAATAGCACTTGCGGTCTGAACAGCCAATTTTTGAAGCTCTTCCCGTTTTGTTTTAGCAGATGGCCGCTGAATCCGGTTCCGGCGTAGTAATACAGTTTTCCAAAGTATCCGTAGATGCCGGCAAATGTGTAGATGTTTGTATCGTGAAGTTTGTCAGTGTATGCTTGTTTTCCCATATATTCGTTGTCAGTGTAGGAGTGCGAAATCCTTGCTCCGGTACTTATCCCTATTTTTCTTGAGAACCGGTTAAAATATTTCACCTCTCCAATATAAGTCTGGCGATGTCCGGAAGATGTGTATCCATCATGGAAGAAAGGAGTTGCAAAATCTTCTGTTAAGGATTCCGTCATGTCATATTTATAGTCGGTGTTACGGTAAACGCTGACAAGATTTGATGTTATGGCAGAATGTTTCGAAAAGAATTTTTTGTAATATATGTTGATGCTGGGAGAAATGTATTTTTCGTATGGTCTTGTCAGTTGGAAATAAGGTTGCTTATCCGTCTCATAAACTGATTGCTTGTGTGCCCTTTGAGGACTGTAATAATACAGGCCTTTTATTGTGATGTCAAAAATTTGTTTATTTGGTAACAGGTGATTATAGTTGACTTGAAATATTGTTTCGTTATATCTTAACTTGGTGTTGTGCCCTTGGCGTGTGATTTCATGCCAATTATTGCCAATTAGGTAATGATCGTAATCCGTTATCCTACGTTTTGTCAGGGATGCATAATCAGAATTTATGGATATTCCCCATTCTGAATTAGATACAGAATATTTCCCGTATGCAAGATTTTCTCCGTTTGCTGTCGTTACGGCGTTTTGTGCGGCGATTCCGACAACGTATCCGTCATTGCGGATTTTCATTGCGATGTTTATTACAACTCCAACTGAGGGGTCATAGCTGAATTCCGCACTTGGGTTTTGTAGGTATTCAATATGTGTAACTTCTTGTGGGCGCATCGTCAGAAGATCGATTTTTTCTACTGGACGACCGTTAATCATGATTATTGCCCTTTGACCGTCAATAGTTGAGATTTCACCTTTAATTGCGTTTACCTGTAGACCGGGGAGCATAATGCTTCGTAGCAGCTCAAATCCGTTTTGCGTCATTTTTTTTTGTTGTTTAGAAGGTGTAACGCATAACGTGTCCCCTTTTGTGACTCGGAGTGAGCCTTTAACTATTACATCATTAAGGCTTATGTGTAGATTAGTGGAATCCGTATGAATCGCATTCTGTCCGTTTATGCTTGCCGCGAATGAGATAAGCAAAATGATTCCAATAATCAAGGATTGTTTCATGGTGTGATTAAAAAATTACGTTGTGGATTTATTGAGTAGAGTAACTTTTGCCATTTTGTTGGAGTAGTCCTGATTTCACAGATTTTCAATAATGCTTGTTCCGCGATTCTTTTGAATTCAGTGCATTTGTTTTTGTTGGGTATATCGCTATATGTATTTTTTATTTTATCGAAAAACCAAATTCTGGAGCATCCTCCACACAGATTTTTTGCCCAACAGTTTAGGCATGTAGGATTGTTTTTTAGACTATAGGTCGTATTATTCTCCAGATTTTTGTCAATGTCGTTTATTGAACCCCAAATAGAGGCAACAGGCTTTATCCCATCGCCAATATTCATGTGGCATGGATATATTTGACCGTCTGTTGATATGGCAAAAGTAGAGTGTAATATTTGACATTTGGATTCGCTTTTTTTGTTAACAATGGTAGATAATATGCTGTTGAACCATATTGAATCCTCTGGTTTTTGCATGTTGTCTGTACCCATGTTTTCCTCATCTAAACTTATTTCATCGATTATATCAGCGGATATGCCATATCTGTCTATAAAGAAATTCCGAATCATTTCTCGTGAATATCCCAATTTTATGTGCTGATAGGTGAAAGTGGATTCGATTCCAATGTGAAGATTATTGAATCTCGAAATTTGTCGAATAAAACGGTCAATAGTATCAAAACTGCCTTTGCCGTTTTGCGAGACTCGGTTGAGGTCATTTATCTCTTTTGGTCCATCTGCACTAATGGTTATAAACGAGAAATATTTTTGGATAACATTGAATACATTGTCTGATATAATAGTCCCGTTTGTTATGGCTCCGAATTTTGGCATGTACTTTAGCAATCCGTGATTATACTTCTCCTGAAAACTTTTACAAACCAATTCAATAACGGAGCAATTTAGGAACGGTTCTCCTCCAAAGAATACGATATTTTCTATAGTATCAAAATTTTTGCAGCAATAGTCAACGAATTGTAAGGCTGTTGAGGGTGTCATCATGTTGCGTACTTTACCGTATGAACCTCCATTGGCATAACAATATTTGCACCGTAAGTTGCAATCATTGGAGATGTGCAGAGTTATACGTTCAATTTTTCTATTATGCTTAATAATGTTGTTGTCGCGTTGTGAGTGGATATGTGCGTTAAATCCTATAACGGAAAGAGTTGTGATGAGCTCGTTTTCAGAGATATTGAATTTAGATGCAGTTTGTGCTATATTTTGATACTTAATAAAGTGATTTAAGAGTTTATATGAAAATTCATTTATTTTAAAAAGAGAAAAGTCCTCCGTATTAAAAATACAGTATTGTCTGCCTCTATTCAAAAGTACAATATTTGTCATGCTAATACGATTGTTATAAACATATCTATAGATATGTTTATAAATATCTACAGCTAAGGTTTAATGGGTTCGATAGGCTCGACTGGCTCGACTGGCTCGACTGGCTCGACTGGCTCTACCGGTTCAATAGGGTCTACAGGATCAACCGGATCTGGAACAGGTTCTGTGGGTTTAAGGTAACATTTCCCGTTGGCAATGCCACAGCCACCTTCGGTGCATTTCCCGTTTGCAATTAGGCAGCCTTTTATTGAGATTCCGCCTTTGATTTGTTCTAACTCTTTTAGATCTATAGGCTCAATTTGAAGTTTTTCCATATTAAAGTATGGGCTTAATAATGATCAATGGGTAAAAGTGTATTCTGATGTTATATTTTGTGATATTGTGATGTATGATGCAAATGTAACTATAAATTGGGGATTTGACAATGAATATTTAACAATTGCGATACTGATTATCTTTAACTGTGTAATTTGTCGATGAATATTGATAGTTTGGTGGGTGGTTAATGGCGTTGGTGAAATCTGCCCGGTTGGGATATAGGTAGCCGGAGCAGCTTATCGGAAAGCGTTCAGTGAATATATGCCGGGAGAGGAGCAGACCGATAAGATGATAACTATTGAACCATAATTTGATACTAATAAGCAGGCGAAAAAAGAGGTTTTCACTCTCCCTTTCAGATTGAGCATTTTGGGGTTGCCTTATATTTGCTCTTTTTGATACTCGCCAATATCAGATTATGGTGCAATTTAATAAAAATAGACAAGTTTATTTTGCGATAAAAGAATACAAAAAGCGATTGGCAAGGTTATTTATCTATTTGCCAATCGCTTGTGTGATAGTTGTTTCGGTCTTAAGGTCGGATGGACTCCATATCAATACTCATCCTCATTGAAGAAGAAGTCCTCCTTGCTGGGATAGTCAGGCCAGATGTCTTCGATACATTCGTAGGTGTCTCCTTCATCTTCCATTTCCTGAAGATTCTCTATTACTTCGAGAGGCGCTCCGGAACGCATTGCATAGTCAATAAGTTCTTCTTTGGTTGCGGGCCATGGAGCATCCTCGAGCTTTGATGCCAATTCAAGTGTCCAATACATAGCTATCAGGTATTTAGAATGTTATTTGTTGTTATATTAGAAAACGTCCGCAAAAGTAGTCAATTTCCTATAACTGACAATCTTTATTCCAAAATATTTCTTCAATGTTGTTTCTTATATTGTTATAACGTGCGAAAACGAAGAAAAAGTCTGATAACCGGTTTACAAATCTCATCACTTCAGTGTCAACCGTTACAGTCTCGGAAAGGTTGATGATGCAGCGTTCACACCGCCGGCATACCGTCCGGCACACGTGAGCAAGAGCCGATTCGCGTGAGCCTCCGGGAAGCACAAAGTTATTAAGCTGAGGCAACTGTTCATCGATGGTGTCTATCGCGGTTTCAAGCCGTCTTGTGTCAGCCTGCGTCAAGCCTTTCAGCTCGGCATCGCCATCGGGGTTGTCGGTCGCAAGGTATGCTCCGATGTTGAACAGCTTATTCTGGATGAATCCAAACAATGATGCGGTATCATCCGGAATATCCTGTGCCGATGCAAGCAGTCCGACGTAGGAGTTCAGCTCGTCGACAGTTCCGTATGCCTCAAGGCGTATATTATTCTTTTTTACCCGTTTCCCTCCGACCAGAGAGGTGGTTCCGGCATCACCGGTGCAAGTGTATATAATACTTTTCTTCATAACGATGGATTTTTGTCATTTTGTAACCGGCAGATGTCCTCTATCATTTTGCAGCATTCGTGAGCCGAATCGGCAACCATGATACGTGACAGGCTGTCCCCCGACATCAGCCCCTTCCCGGTCATGAGCTGCAGCTGGGACAATATGGGCTCGAATAGCCCGTCCTTGTCAAGCATGATGATGTGTTTTTCCTCATCACCGGTAAATGTTAGCGACGAGAACGTCGAAACCATTTCGTCGAGTGTCCCATAGCCTCCGGGTAAAACGATAAACTGTTCCCCCAGCTGTATCATCTTCGCTTTACGGTCGCTGAGGTTACAGGCAAGGATATTCTCGTCATTCACTCCGTGGCACAAGTGCTTCTTTGTGACAGGGACAATTCCTACGACACGTGCTCCGGTCGCGTGTGCGGCAACCGATACCGTTTCCATGAGCCCTGATCCTATCCCTCCATATATAAGCGTATGCCGGTGGCTGCCGATATAATTGCCGATGATTGCGGCATCATCCCTATAGGATTGCGGGATGTTTTCTCTGGATGAACAGTAGACGGCTATTCTCATTTCCTGAAATGATTGTTGACAATTTACAAAAGTATGTAAAATTCTGTAGCCATACAACGTGCGGCCATTATTTCTCAATAACAGAGGGGTTGACATAGTACAGCCTGTGCGTGGCTCGCGATGTGGCAGTGTAAAGCCATCGGTAAAATTCCATGCCCTGAGCTTCCGGGGGGATATAGCCCATATCCACATACACATTACGCCATTGTCCGCCTTGAGCCTTATGACAGGTGACGGCATAGGCATATTTCACCTGGAGGGCATTGAAATAAGGGCTGCTTTTTACACCTTTAAGACGGGTCGTGACTGCGGCGTCGGGCGCGTAGAGGTCGGGATCATACAGGCACTGCCTGTACAGTTCCTCAAAGCGTCCGGCATCGAGCCCCGGAGTTTCCGATGTGAGTGTGTCGAGCAGGATTTTACAGTCAAGTTCGATATCCCTGTCAGGAAGTGACAGCGTCACATCGGCAAATCTGAAACCGTATTTCTCCTCAGTGCCATATATGTGGGTTACCACAGCGGTATCTCCGTTGGCGATAAAATCAAGGCCTCTGATTTTTGAGCTCCAATGGTAATTGTTTTTGGCAATGAGCAACAGCTCGTCCCGGCACAGTTCCTCCTCCCTGTACAGGATGTTGGCGCGGATGGCAAGATTGAACTGCGTGGCACGCTTGTTGGAGCGGGTTATCATTATCGTCTCATGAATCCCGTCAGTGCTGTAGTCGTCACTCAGGGAATCGGCAAGCAGCTCTCCTGATAGCGACTCCACATCGTCAAAACGCGACACATGTAATTCCGGCTCAGGCAATGGCTCTGTGCGCATGGCTCTCCGCAGCCATGTCGCATTAAATAATATCCCCGAGCTTCTCCTCTGACGCACCGTCTCGGTCAGGACGGCACGTGTCACACGCAGGCCGTAAGACCGCAACGTGTTGACGCTCATTGCCGGACTTTCTGCGCATCCCACGGGTGGGAGCTGGGCTGTATCTCCCAGCAATATCATCCGGCAGTTCTCACCGGTGTAAACATAGTGGATAAGATCCTCAAGCAGGTTACTTCCTGATTCACCGCCCGAGCCTATCATAGAAGCCTCGTCGACGATAAATACCGCATTGCGGTGCTTGTTCTCGTTTATCTGGGCAATGGAGGGGTTTCCGCTGTCACCCGCAGCGGAAGCACGGTAAATCTTGCGGTGTATAGTGTAGGCCGTATGGTGCGCAAACGATGCGAACACCTTTGCTGCCCGGCCGGTGGGCGCAAGCAGCACTGCCGTGACTCCGGCATCGGCAAGTGCCTTGACCAGTGCTCCGGTCAGCGATGTCTTTCCCGTTCCGGCATAACCGTTAAGGAGAAACAAGGAATCGCTTGGCGATGACGGGGAACAGAACCGCGCAAGCGCAGCGATCAATTGAATCTGCTGCCCGTTGGGCTCGTATGGCAGATTGTCCATTATTCTCACTGCGAATTCTCTTGCATCCATTCCGTCAAACAGGTAAATACTTTGCCAAAGTTACGTATTTTCCACGATTATCGGAATTGCCGGATAATACAGGGACTCGTCAATGCTTGGAATCCGTCCCGAAACGCGAGGTGTCGATACCGGAGTTTTCCTTTGGCTTGAACCCGTTGAAGCGGTAAGTGAACGTGACGGAGAAACTGCGTGACATGTCATACACTTTCATGCGGAAATCCTGATTGCCGCGGTCTATGCGCATTGTCGGTGACCAATTGTTGAATATGTCGTCGGCGCGGAGGACAAGCTCTGCATTTTTCTTGCAGAATGTCCATTTGATGCCGGCATCCACTCTCCACAGTTCCGACATGTCGGCAATTCCCTGTAATGAGGATGATATATAGCTTGCGTCAACCGATAACGATACAGGGCTGTTTTTGGAGAATTTCAATGTATTCTTCAGCGATGAATAGAATACGCCTTTCTCCCTAAAAAAAGAAATGTCATGGAATCTGTCGGCCTTTACGGTGTTGATATAGCCGTTGAGGCTCAACGTGGAGTTGAATATATCCTTGACCGTGACAGGGATGTGGATATTCAACCCGAGAATGCGGTTATAATTGAAATTGCTTGTCTGGTAGATGAGCTTCAGCTCGTCGGGTGACTGGTAGGGCAACTGTACCGCGTAGTCATCGGTATAGTTGCAGTATAGTGTGGCCACGTATTTCTGCTTGAAGATATATGAGAGCTGTGCGGAGTAGTCAGTGTACGGGCGGAGACCGGGATTCCCCTTTATTGTGGTGTAGTCATTCAGGTAATTGATACTGTTGTGCATCTCCCAGTAAGAGGGGTATATCTTCTTGCTTGTGAAGTTCAGCTGGAATATGCTCGCCGGTGTCTTGTAATATGTCACACCGAGTTGTGGCACGAATTTCCAGTTGTCGGCGTCGGCAATCCTGTAGTATTCACCCTTGAGCGACGCGTTAAACGACAGCCCCCACTTGAAGCTGCGGTTTGTCCCGATATACGCGTTGGCCGTATGTTCTTCAAGACGGCTGTCAAACACCTCTAAGGAAGGGAGGCGGTAGTTCTGTACACTGTTGTCCTTGGTGTAAATATAGCCTGCTCCATAATTGATGCCCCACTCTTTGACCTTATGGCTCTGATCGAGATACAGATACAGCTTGTCTATTTTCTGCTCCGAATCCGACACGGATAATGCCGTGCCGTTATCCGATGAACTCAGGGTGCGGGTTCTGTCCTCAAAAAAAGAGGTATAGCCCGCACTCACTTTCAGGGCAAACGGGCTGCGGTAGACTATCCCTATGTTATGGTAGGCCTGCGGTTCGTTGAATACGCTGTTGTTGACCGTGCTGCCGAATGTGCCGGTTGCGGTTGTGGCACTCTTGACATCCGAAAGGTATTGCATATTATAGGTCAGCTTGATGTCACTCTTGGCACTGAACTTATATCCGGCCGATGCATATAATGAATTCCTGAAATTGCTCCCCTTCGTGCGGTCATCTTCGGTAACCGGCCATTTCCGTCCGTTGAGGGCGTGATTGGAAAATATTCCGGTATGATTCCACGCTTCCGTATCACTGAACGAATAATTGAGGTCAAAGGACCATTTCCTTATCGAATACATGCTTGACAATGCCCCGCCCCACGAGGAATAATGCTTGTCGATATATCCGATCTTGGCCTGCCCCAGTAAGCCGTCGAGGGCATTGGGCGTCTTCAGGTTCACGTTTATGACCGCTCCCGACACATGATACTTGGCAGGCGCACTGTACATTATCTCCACATTTTTCAGCTTGCTCACCGGTAATGAATATAAAAGTTGGTACAGGTTGTTTGTCGGCATGTTAGTCAGCTCCCCGTTGATGAGGATAGTGACACTCGATGCCCCGGAAAGCCCTATGTAGCCATTATTGGAAACAGCTCCGGGGAGGTAGCCGAGAGCTTCAAGTATATTTGTGACCGGCTTGTCCTTGACTATGGATGGCAAGTCGACAGCGATTGTGCCCTCGGCACCCTTGATTTGTGGTTTTTCTGCGGTTACTACGACATTGTCGAGGGTATCTGACATTACGGCTTCGCTTTCATCGGCAAATGCCACAGTTGCCACTGACATTGACAGCAACAACGTGAAGTATATGCGTCTGTAATCCATTGCTGTTATTTTTGAAGATTTTTGTACAAAGATATGGGCAAACGGATTATTCCGAGCCACAAGTCCTTGAAAATTAAATATTTT
>JAFTRI010000022.1 GCA_017462345.1 Muribaculaceae bacterium | reverse complement strand
TCAAGTGGAACGAGACCGACATCAAGGTAACGGAAATTCTCAAACTCACACCTGCCAAACCAATCTTCGGGCATATCTCCGGAAAACGTGCCAACACTCATTGGATTTGCTTTATGAAAGGAGGTGAGGTATGAGAGTAAAGGTAGAACTTGAAATAGAGGTAACAGGCGATGCAACGGAAGAATTTCTGCAATTCGAGTTGCATTACAACGGTCAATGCAGTGGTAATAATCCATTCTTTGATGAGGATAGCGAGAGTGATTATTCAGTAGAACAATTTTATATTGAAGAAATATGATACCTGTAACAGACATTACGAAATTAGTACAAGGTCAGGAACTCATCAGAGTATTAAACGGCGAAGTCCATTATTATGAGTTTCTAATGATACATCCGCATAATCCCGAATATGTATTCTGTATGAACTTTTGCAAAAGAGCAGAGCGGTTTTATAAATCCGAAGTGTACAAACAGTTTTTCACGGATTATACAGATAGGGACTTAATCAATGTGCGCCGAGATTATGCATTAAAGACACTCAAAGAGTGTGATATGGCATTGAAAGAACTTGGAGATAAGGACAATCTTAAAGACTGATTATGAAAAAAATCATCATAACCCTTTCGATGGTATTCCCAGCAACCCATAGTCGTAGAGGTGAGCTGACAGAGTTTGCAGGCAAACTTTCATCGGGAGCAAAGAAGCATACTATCCGCAAGAACTACGACCTGTGGAAAGTAAATACAGAGAAAATGGAACGTGGCAAATTCTACCTCTCCATACGCCAATGGTCGGGCAAGCCTTACAATTCGCCACAGGTGGAGATTGCACAGCGACACAACCCAATCGGTGTTCAGCCTATCGAACTCTACTACCACGCCGACAACGACACCATAACTGCCAAAATAGACGGTCGTGAATGGCTCGATGCAGACTGCTACACCCTTGCCAAGAATGACGGACTTTCCGTGCAGGATTTCAAGGAGTGGTTTTTCGGCAAAGACCCAAAGGAGGACAAAGTTTTCAAGGGAGGTATAATTCATTTCACAGATTTCAGATATTGATATGTACAGGATAATGCCAGGCACTGCCTATAACGGTTGCATACCAATAACCGTCTATTGGGTGCAGAAGCGCAAAGAAACATTCTTTGGGTACAAATGGGAGAACATCAAAGGCTTTGACAGACGGAGCAGAGCCGAGGAATTATTAAACCTATTACGAGGAACAAAATGAAACTGCTATACATAGACCTGTTTTGCGGAGCCGGGGGAACATCTTCCGGCGTAAACTCCGCACGACTCGATGATGAACAATGTGCTACTGTCATTGCTTGTGTTAATCACGACAAGAATGCCATTGCTTCACACGCCGCCAATCATCCCGATGCTCTCCATTTCACAGAGGACATCCGCACACTCGAACTGTCGCCACTTGTGGCACACCTCGAAAGCTGCCGCCGTCAATATCCCGATGCGTTGGTTGTCCTTTGGGCTTCGTTGGAGTGTACCAATTTC
>JAFTRI010000021.1 GCA_017462345.1 Muribaculaceae bacterium | reverse complement strand
TGAGATAACCATCAAGAAAGCGCATAGCACAATAGTTGGGAATGACGTTTTCATTGTGATTGGTTTTAAGGTGAAACAAGAAATTAACTATCGATGTCAAATATAGTCAATCGATACATGAAAATCAAGTAAATTTATATGGATTAAATATATTTAACCGAAATATATTGCACGGTAAAGAAGAATATATAGGTCGCGCTTTTGTGAATGGGATGCTGTGTGGTGGCATGAAAAAACGACAATCTGCAATTATATGCGGACTGTCGCTTAATGTTTGTTTAAAATAGCCTTGGCTTATCAGCCGAAGTTGTCATAGTGGATGGAGGCGGGGTCGACTCCGAGGCTGTCGAGCATTCCTTCTACAGCTTTACTCATCGGTCCTGGCCCGCACATGTAGTATTCGATATCCTCAGGTGATTCGTGGTTCTTGAGGTAGGTGTCGAGGATGACCTGGTGGACGAATCCCGGTGTGTATTTTACGCCTGCGGCATCAGCTGCCGGATCGGGACGGTCGAGGGCGAGATGGAACCTGAAGTTGGGGAAATCCATTTCAAGCTGCAGGAAGTCGTCAAGGTAGAACACTTCGTTGAGTGCGCGTGCTCCGTAGAAGTAGTTCATGACTCGGTCGGTGGTGTGCAGGGTCTTTGTCATGTGCATGATTTGGGCGCGTAACGGTGCCATTCCGGCTCCTCCGCCTATCCACATCATTTCGGCCTTGGAGTCAAAAATGGGGTGGAAGTCGCCGTAAGGTCCGCTCATGATAACCTTGTCTCCCGGTTTTAGGGTGAAGATGTAGCTTGATGCAATTCCGGGCATCACATCCAAGAAGCCCGTTTGGGGTTTCGGTTTGAATGGAGGTGTGGCAATGCGCACGGTGAGCATTATGCGGTCTCCTTCGGCGGGATAATTGGCCATGGAGTAGGCACGTATTGTGGGTTCGGTATTCTTGCATTTCAGCGAGAACAGACCGAATTTATCCCATGCCGGCAGGTATTCGTCGCCAATCAGTGACTTGTCGATATCCTTGTCGTAGTCCATTTCAAATTCGGGGATCTTGATCTGGGCGTATGAGCCGGGGATAAAGTCCATGTGCTCGCCGGGAGGGAGCGCAACGATAAATTCCTTGATGAATGTGGCGACATTGCGGTTGGATATTACCTCGCATTCCCATTCTTTTACGTCAAGAACCGATGCCGGTACGGTGATTTTCATGTCTTCCTTGACCTTTACCTGACACCCTAATCGCCAGTTGTCTTGCAGTTCCTTGCGGGAGAAATGCACTTTTTCGGTAGGAAGCACGTCACCCCCCCCCTCGACTACCTGTACCTTGCACTGGGCACAGCTTCCTTTTCCACCACATGCCGATGACAGGTATATGTTGCTGTCGGACAGTGTCGACAGTAATGATTTGCCTGAGTCGGTCTCGACATCGGTGTCTTTGTTGATTGTGATGCGGACTTTTCCCGAGTGTACGAGATATTTCTTTGCGATTAGCAGAATTGCCACAAGGACAAGTGTGATAAGGAGGAATATTCCCACTCCCGACAGCAGGGTCAGTGTCGAGGTCTCGCTTGAAAGTAGTATCATCGAAAGTGCCATAGTCGAATTATATTTTAATGCCGAGGAAACTCATGAATGCTATTCCCATCAGTGCGGTGATAATGAATGTGATACCGATACCGCGTAGCGGTTTGGGGATATTGGAATAGGAGGCGAGGCGCTCGCGTATCGCAGCAATGGCAACAATGGCGAGCAGCCATCCGAGACCCCATCCGGCTCCTGCGCAGGTGGCTGTCCACACGCTGCCGAAATCACGCTGTTGCATGAACAGCGAACCGCCGAGAATCGCGCAGTTTACGGCGATGAGCGGCAGGAATATGCCGAGTTGGGAGTAGAGTGCAGGACTGTATTTTTCCACTGCCATTTCCACGAGTTGGGTCATGGATGCGATAACGGCAATGAACATGATGAGGGAAAGGAAACTTAGATCCACTTCGGAAAATTCCTCCCCGAACCATGCAAGGGCTCCGGCTTTCAGCACGTATGTCTCAAGCAGGTAATTGATGGGAAGCGTTATCACCAGCATGAAGGTGACGGCGACACCGAGACCCAGTGCAGTCTTTACATTCTTGGAAACAGCAAGAAATGAACACATGCCCAAAAAATAGGCGAATATCATGTTGTCGATAAATATCGAACGTATGAACAGGTTAAAATCTTCCATGATTCAATGAAATTGTTTTTGGGGGTTATTCGTCCTGTAGATCTTTGTTGCGGGAACGGTGTACCCATATTATACATGCTACGGTAATCAGTGCCATTGGCGGAAGTATCATCAGTCCGTTGTTGACATATCCTGCCTCGTAGAAACTGTCGGGGATTACCTGATATCCGAGGAGCGTGCCGCTTCCAAGCAGCTCGCGGAAGAATGCCACGATTATCAGGATGATGGCATAGCCGGCACCGTTGCCTATCCCGTCGAGAAACGCGGGCCAAGGCTTGTTGCTCATGGCAAACGCCTCGAGGCGTCCCATCAGGATGCAGTTGGTTATGATAAGCCCGATGAATACCGACAGTTGCTTGCTGACATCGTATGCGTAGGCTTTCAGCAGCTGGTCCACAATAACTACCAGCCCGGCAACCACTACAAGCTGCACGATGATGCGTATGCTTGTGGGTATCGTGTTCCGGATGAGCGATATTATGACGTTGGCAAAGGCAACAACGGCAATGACCGATATTCCCATCACGATTGCAGGCTCGAGTTTGGCTGTCACGGCAAGTGCCGAGCATATACCCAATATTTGTACTATTACCGGATTGTCTTTTGACAACGGATTGAAAAGTACGCCAAGAGTTCTGTTATTTTGTGCCATGGTTATTCGTTTTTGAGTTTTTCAAGAAATGCCTTGTACGGGGTGAGGCAGTTGGCAAGCATGTCGCTGACGCCCTTGCTTGTTATTGTCCCTCCGGAAATCCCGTCGACATAGTCTTCTCCGTTAAGCGGTTTTTGTCCGGCTTTCACTACTGCCACGGGCTTGAATGTATTGTCTTTGAACAATGATTTGTTTATGAACTGGTCGCTGAATGGCGTTTTGTCTATTTCCGCACCGAGCCCCGGGGTTTCGCCTTGGTGGGCAAAGTATGCTCCATATATGGAACTGCCATTGGAGTTTATGGAGACATATCCCCATATCGGTCCCCATAGCCCCGCTCCATACACAGGCAGTATATACAGTGTCGAACCATCCTTTTGGCACAAGTAGACGGGTAGCCGTCGCAGGCTTGCCTCTTTCTTGCTTTCGGTGGCAACATCTATGGAAAAAGCGTCGCCTTGCACTTCATTGCCCGATGAGTCTATTACCATCTGTCGGGTGATGTACCGGTCAAAGTCCGCTTTTATCTCACCGGTGGCGGGAGTTATATGGACTGATGCCAGTATCTGTTTCATTTTGTCGGCATCGCTGTTGGCCTGTTGCTTGTCTTGCAGTGATAACGAGGTGATTGCGAGGGCTGCACCCACGACTATGACCATTATTATGATGTATATCACCGTGTATGTGTTGCTTTGTTTGTTCATGGCTGTTTATGCTTTAACTTTAGCCCTGCGCATACGGCGGCGTATGTTGGACTGTACTACACAATAATCGATGAGTGGGGCAAATGCGTTCATGAGAAGGATTGCGAGCATTGCTCCTTCCGGATAGCCCGTGTTATAGGTGCGGATGAGTATTGCCATTACTCCTATCATGAATCCGTAGATGTATTTTCCCGTATTGGTGCGCGCTCCGGTAACCGGGTCGGTTGCCATGAAAACTGCGGCAAAGGCAAATCCTCCAAGCATCAGTTGGTCGATTGGAGACAGCATCGATGCGGGGTAAACCGGAGTCTGGCAGGTATTGGCGAGCCAGGCCATCAGTGCCCCTCCGGCAAAGACCGACAACATTACGCGCCAGCTTGCGATTCCTGAAACCAGCAGTATTGCAGCTCCTATGAGGATGCAAAGGGTGGAGGTCTCTCCGAATGAACCGGGGATCAGTCCGATGAAAGCATCCCATGTGGAAATGGGGTTGCCGGTGATTCCTGTGACGCTAAGATCCCCGCCTGTGCATGTGGCTACCTGTCCGAGAGGCGTCGCGCCGGTGAATCCGTCGGCGACCTGATGCCCTACGCCAAGGACGGGACCGGTTGCTACAAACACGTTATCGCCACTCATCTGGGCGGGGTAGGCAAAGAACAGGAATGCCCTGGTTATAAGTGCGGGATTGAATATGTTGAATCCTGTACCTCCGAATACTTCTTTAGCGAAGATGACCGAAAACGCTGTCGCTATGGCTATCATCCACACCGGTGTCTCGATGGGGCAGATAAGGGGAATCAGTATTCCGGAAACAAGGAATCCCTCCTGTATCTCCTCGTTGCGCCATTGTGCTACAATGAATTCGATACCGAGTCCCACAGCGTAGGCAACAACGAGTTTGGGCAATACGGCAAGAAAGCCGTACAGCACCAGTTCCCAGAACGGGAATTGTGTCTCTCCGGCAGCGAGCCAATGCTGGTATCCGGTATTGTACATTCCGAAGAAAAAGCACGGCAACAGTGCCAGAACCACGATTATCATCGTGCGCTTGGAGTCGATACTGTCATGTATGTGCACTCCCGAAGCCGATGTCGAACGCGGGGTGAACAGGAATGTCTCAAACCCGTCAAATACCGAACGGAATGCGTGCAGCTTCCCTCCGGACTCAAAATTGGGCTTGATGCGGTCAAGGTATTTTCTTAAAGATTTCAAGACTGTAATGATTTTCAGGTTATTCTAATTCTTTGCGTAGAAAGTCGAGACCATCCCGCACAATTTTCTGTATTTCAAGTTTGGATGTATCCACGTATTCGCACAATGCCATGTCCTCCGGTGCTATTTCATATATGCCGAGGCTTTCCATCTTGTCGATGTCGCGGGAGATTATCGCTTTCAGCAGATATTCTGCCATTATGTCCATGGGCAGTACTTTGTCGTATTCCCCTGACATGATCATGGCTCTTCTGCTGCCGAGTATGCGTGCATCGGGGGCGAATTTCTTGTGCCGGAGGAAATGCCCGATAAATGAGCGGCTGACGCTCATCTTGTTGATGCCCGGTGATGCCCAGCCCATAAATTCGGCAATGTCATCCCCTTCCGGGATAATTGTAATATGCCGATAAGGATAGCGGAGAAACCCGTCGGTGTCGAGCTTTGTCCCGGTCAGGACATTTCCTGAGATGATGCGTCTGTGGCATCCGCTTTCGGTGATATTGCCGTTTATCATCGGTGCTATTTCTGCTCCTATGAAAGTACGCAGATAATGCCGTTTTTTTACTTCAGAGCCGGTTATTGCGACGGTGGTTTCCATAGGGACTTCTCCTGTCAACGCGAGCGTCCCTATGCGGGCAAGGGTAATGGCATCGAGAGTCCATACGGTGTCTCCCTTGTTGACCGGGGCGATGTTTGCCGCTTGTATCCCGGCGTTGCCTGCCGGGTGCGGGCCGTTGAACTCGGCTGTTTCAGCACCGCTGATGCCTGAAAATTGTGACCCGGGTCGAGTGCCTATGTACACTCTGCCGTCGGTGAGCAATGAAAGTACTTTCACTCCGGCTTCCAGTTCTGTTCTCTTTCCTGCCAGAATGAATTCGTAGTCAGGAGCAAGCGGGGCTGAGTCAAATGCCGTGATAAAAATATCACGCGGAACCTTGCCGGGTGACGGTACTATGTCGTATGGCCGCTGGCGCATCATTGCCCACAGTCCCGATGCCAGCAGCAGTTGCACCGCATTTTCTCTCGATTGCGGGATGCCAGGCTTGTGTGTCAGCGCTTTTCCCGAATTGTCGGCGGAAATGACAATACGTTCTATCTTGCGGCGTTCCCCTCTGATGACTGATTCGACTGTGCCGGCAACCGGTGACACTAATTTCATGTCTTCATGAGTCTTGTCATGCATGACGGGACTCCCCGATAACACGGTGTCGCCTTCTTTTACATCGGACTTTGGAGTGAATCCCGGATAATCGTCGGGGATGATGGCATATCTTTGAGTTTTGATAACCTCCGAAAGTGTTTTTGACGCTTCCCCCTTGAGATTTATATCAAGACCCCTTTTTAGTGTTATCTTAATACTCATGGCATTTTTTTGATTTTAACGACTGCAAAGTTATGACATAATTTTGTAACATTGTCTCCTGAAATGTGAAAAAAAACATCCGTGGCGGTTTGGCGGAAGAACAAGGAAGTATAAATATTGTGTAAAAAGCGGTAATAAGGTTAAATGCTTTCAAGAAGGGGATGTTTCACCGTGAAATTTGGAACACTGAGATTTTGATAATTGAAAATACAATATTACTTTTGCATGAACGTTTCTTAGGTGTGTACCGTAATGGTGTGCATCCTGTAGTTAATCGGAATGCCGGAATGATTGGATTTTAAAGTGTGAAACGTGCAAAGTGTCTGCCATGAAACATAGCCGATGTCCAATTCCGGATGTTTTTTGAAGTATTGATGAGAAAACCAAAACTAATCATTATTAATAATTTAAATTTTTAGTAAAAATCAAAATTTATGGAAGCTCAAAAGCCCACTCAGCAGGCTGCTCGCCCGAAGGCACAGCCTAAGACCGAAAGCAATGTTCGCGGTATCAAGAACGCTTTCTTAGTTATTGTTGCATGTTTCATTGTAGCAGTATGTTTGTTCCTGTTCTTCTTCGGAAGTCCTACTAACTTTGACTTGGACGAGGCACAGCTCGCTGCAGCTCCTGCTTCAATGTGGTTCTTCGAAGGTGAAGCTCACCCCATCAACATTATCGGAACTATCTTCATGGGTGGTATCATCGTGCCTGTTCTCCAGACTTTGTTCCTCACCGTTATCGTGCTCTCTGTAGAACGTTACATCGCTCTCCGCAGTGCAAAGGGTACCGGTAGCATCACCAAATTTGTCGCTAACGTAAAATCTTGTCTTGCAAAGAACGATATCGCTGCTGCACAGGAACTCTGCAAGAAGCAGAAGGGTAGTGTTGCTGCCGTAGTTGCTGCAACTCTCGTCCGCTACAAGGAAATGGATGAAAACAACGCTCTTTCAAAAGAACAGAAAATCACAACTATCCAGAAGGAACTTGAAGAAGCTACTGCTCTTGAAATGCCTGCACTCCAGCAGAACCTTCCTATCGTTGCAACCATGACCACCCTCGGTACTCTCGTCGGACTTCTTGGTACTGTAATCGGTATGATCAAGTCATTCCAGGCTCTTTCTGCATCAGGTGCTCCTGACTCAACCGCTCTTTCTACCGGTATCTCTGAAGCACTTGTAAATACAGCTTTCGGTATCGCAACCGGTGCATTCGCTGTTATTTCTTATAACTTCTACACTAACAAGATCGATAACCTTACTTACGCTATCGATGAGATTGGATTCTCAATCGTGCAGACATTTGCCGCTACTCACTAATCCTAATATTACAATCAGATTTTAAAACTCAATAATCATAACGTAATATGGGAAAAGTAAAAATTAAAAGAAAGAGTACGCTCATCGATATGACCGCGATGAGTGACGTGACTGTTCTTTTGCTTACTTTCTTCATGTTAACTTCAACTTTCCTCCAGAAAGAACCTGCAACGGTAATCACACCGTCGTCAGTATCGGAAAAGAAGGTGCCCACATCCAACTTGGTGACAATCCTGGTTTCGGGTGCTGAAATCGATAAGGACGGTGCACGAAAGACCGATGTGGAAGGAAAAGTTTTCATCTCCATTGCCGGAGACGTTGACTCTACTTTCTCAAGCGAGAATGTTCGCGCACAGGTGCTTCAGGAGGCTGTAAGGAGCTACAACGAGACTCATAAGAACAAAATCCAGATCACACCCTCGCAAGTCGCAGCGTTCTCAAAGATTAATATGTTTGGATTGAAGTTGTCGGAACTTCCTGCTTTCCTTTCTCTTGAAGCGTCGGATCAGGATGAAATTATGAAACATCTTAATGATCCGAAAGTGGGGATACCCATCAACGACAATCGAGACCTTGCTTCACCAAATGAATTCCAGATATGGATGCGTGCTATCTATAATGTAGCCCGTGACATGGACGGACAAGGAAGTCAGACTTTCTTCGATGCTCTCCAGCGTTCAGGAGAAGGTATCGCGGTGAAAGCCGATAAGGATACCCCTTATTCGACAATCCACCACGTACTTGACAACCTCCAGACTCTGAAATTCAATAAGTTTAGCTTGATGACTGCATTAACAACTGAAGATGAATAATCATTATGGCACAGATAGAACAATCCGATAAAGGGGGCAAAAAGAAAAAAGGCGCCCAGAAAAAGATGCCTATCCACGTTGACTTTACGCCGATGGTGGATATGAACATGCTTCTGATCACGTTCTTCATGCTTTGTACCACGATGATTAAGTCGCAGACTCTTTCCATTGCACTCCCCTCTAACGAAAAGGTGGAGCAGGAACAGAAGAACAAGACAAAGCAGTCGGAAGCCATTACCCTTATACTTGACACCGAACGTGACGAGAAAGGTAATGTGGTGACAGAAATGGTAGGAGATAAGGTATATCCCAAGCACATCGTATATTACTATGAAGGAAAACCGGAGGTTGCCGATGAGAACAAAGATGGAATCATCGATAACCCTAATATCAAGGTTGAATACTTCCGTGGTAATGTTGCCGGTGAGACTCAGGGTATACGTAAAATCCTTCACGAACGCAACGAGAAAGTATTGGAGAAAGTCGCAGTGCTTAAACAGGACTGGAAGGCAAAGAAAATAACTGAAGACCAGTTCCAGGAAGAAGCCAAGAAAGTACGTAATGACTCAACTCTGACTCGTCCGGTAGTAATTATAAAGGCCGGTCCCAATGCTTCTTACGAAAGTTTGATCAGCGCACTCGATGAGATGCAGATTAACCAGATTTCACGTTATCAGATTGATAACATCAATGGAACTGACTCTGCCCTTATCCTCTCTTACAAGACGCTTAATAATATCCCTGTTGAGTAATGAGTGATGAATGACTATATTATTAATTTGTAAAATCAGAAGAAAATGGCAAAAGATGTAGATCTTTCATCAAAAGAGTGGCGCGAGATAATCTTTGACGGTAAAAACAAAGAATTCGGTGCTTATGAGCTCCGCCAGAAATCAGATGGACGTCACAACTGGTCAATGCTTGCAGTTGTAGTCGTTATCATCGTTGCATTCTTGTTGTCGGCTCTTATCAATACAGTGTTCCAGAAATCAGAGGAAGAATTGTTGGCTGAAACCGAACAGGTATTGGTCGATATTTCAACTCAGACCGAAGAACCTGAGGAGGAACCGGAAGAAGAATTGGAACGTTACGAAGAGGAAAAACCTGAGGTGCTTCCTGAGGAAGTGCTTAATACAGTTAAGGTTACCGAGCTTGCCATCGTTGATGACGATCAGGTGACTAAGGAAGATGAAATCAAGACAACCGAGGAACTCCAGCAAGTGACAACTGCATTCGGTCAGACTGACTTTGACAAGGGTACTGATGACCGTAACGTGGTTCGTGAGCACAAGGATGAAATCGTTGTCGAAGAAAAGAAAGAAGAAGTAGTCTTCAAGGCTGTAGAACAGATGCCTCAGTTCCCTGGTGGTGATGCAGAACTTATGAAGTATATCTCAAAGAACATCAAATATCCTACAATGGCAATGGAAAACAATATCCAGGGTCGTGTAGTGGTGCAGTTCGTCGTTACCAAGACCGGTGCAATCGGTGAAGTTAAAGTTATACGTAGTAAAGACCCTGATCTTGACAAGGAAGCAGTACG
>JAFTRI010000020.1 GCA_017462345.1 Muribaculaceae bacterium | reverse complement strand
TCAAGGCGGAGGCGGTTTTGACCGAGATCAGTTTAAGGATATGATGGGTAGCGCATCCGCGCTTACGCTTGAAGAATATCAGAAATATGCAGATGCTGAGTCTGTGCAGGATTTTTATTATACACTTACTGCGTATTTTAAGGGTTCGGAAAATTTCGAGCCTGTCAGTGACGAGACTGATGACTCCGATAGCAGTTCTGATTTCGACAGTCTTGACGGTGCAAGCCAGGGCGGGATGAATATGCCCGGCGGACGCGGCGATAAAGGCGGAATGATGGGAATGTTCAATTCCGGTGATTTTACGATCGTCGGTTACAGTAGCGACAACTCCATGACTGCCTTTGTGAACGGCAATGCCTCTATTCTCGACGGTGGAACAATGTTCGAGGAAGGGACAAGTGACTATAATTGTGTCATTGCCGAAGAACTTGCTATATTTAATGATCTTGCTGTCGGCGATGCGATTGTGTTGACAAATCCATCGCTTGAAACAGAAACCTATACGCTGACTATCGTCGGTCTCTATACGAGCACTGCAACAAACGATTTTACGATGTCGATGTTTGGCGCAGGCCAGGATCCCGCTAATCAGATATATATGAGCGCAAATGCACTCCGGTCTATTCTTGATGCGTCTGAAGCATCCTCGACGACTGTGACCGATGAAAATACCGGTCGTGAGACGGAGAGTGCGGTTACCGGTTCTCTCGCTGCGACGTATACCTTTGCAACACCGGACGATTATTATGCTTTTGAAGATGAGGTACGCACTCTTGGTTTAAGTGAAGACTACACCGTTTCTTCTACGGACATTACCTCCTTTGAAAACAGCCTGACTCCTTTGAATACCCTCAGTACTATGGCAGGTTGGTTCCTGCTTGTTATTCTCATTATCGGTGGTGTTATCCTCGTTGTCCTCAACATTTTCAACGTGAGAGAGCGTAAATATGAGGTCGGTGTTCTGACAGCAATGGGTATGAAAAAGTGGAAGGTTGCTACACAATTCATTTGTGAGATCCTTGTTGTAACCATGATTGCCGTAATTGTCGGTGCCGGTATCGGTGCAGTCAGCTCGGTTCCCGTAACCAACGCCTTGCTTGCAGGTCAGGAGGAAAGCCAAAACAATCAACAGACTCAAATGGATAATAATTTCGGTCGTCCCGGCAATATGGGTGGTGGCCGAGGTCAGGGTGGCGGAATGCAGCAGATGCCCGGTGCAAATATGGGCGGCGAAGCTCCGGAGATCCCTGATGATGTATCCGGCAAGAAGAACCCGTTTGAAAATATGATCGGAGGCGCAACCAACTACATCACCGAGGTGAACTCGGCCATGAATCTGACGGTGGTGTTCCAAATGCTTGGTGTGGGACTTTTGTTGACGCTGGTGGCAAGCCTTGCATCCGTGCTGTTTATCATGCGTTATGATCCGTTAAAGATTTTGGCAAACAGAGACTAAGGAAAGGAGAGAAACGGTATGTCTATTTTATCCCTGAAAAATATATGCTTTTCCTATGACAGAACTCCTGTGCTGCAGGATATTTCCTATGAATTTGAAAAAGGAAAGATGTACTGCAT